>CAMKMD010000033.1 GCA_946413815.1 uncultured Ruminococcus sp. | reverse complement strand
TGTAAACGACATTAAAACGGAAATTGCTGCAACTTTTTTCATTATATTGCTCCTTCTATAATAGTTAGTATCCGAAATGACACGTTTGTAAAAAATTACTATAATATGACCAACATCATTATTGATAAATATACCACCAGACATATTTTCAATTAATCAATGTAACCGTAATTCCAGTATATCAGCCGCAACAAATTATCATTTGCATCCGAATTTGTTCTGTTTATCATTATAATATTATGAAAAAGAATTGTCAAGCATTTCATCCATTAATAAAATATGATACTATATTGTCTTCCAGACTCTAATATACTCACCTGTCAGATCATTGTATCTCACTCGTTATTCATATACAGCATACTTTTACCTCAATCACGTCAGGTATACACTCAGACAGAATTATAACGAAAAGGGAAACACATTGAAAACTGTCAAAACGGATATATCAAAACACAGTCGTGCATCTACACAGCTGTGTTTCACAGCATCCTTATCATCTTATCATGCACCGCCGTAAATCCGCTCGGCAGCCGCTTGTCAGTATGAAAATGTCCGAAAAACCACTGGTCGAATACAACCCTTCTTCTGAGCTCTTCAAGATAGCTGCTTAGGACATATTCTTCCTCCGCAATACTGAAGCCGAGAACTTCCGCAACTGACGGCGGTGCGGTGTGAGTGATGATATGATCCACTTTGTACTGGCATCCTTCAAGTGCTCTGTCAGCCCTTACATACGCCTCCAGAGAGGGTAGCTCCTGCGGAAACCAGTCAACGCTCTCACACCTGTACTGTCTGTCAACGGAATATGCTCCGCCCATGCAGAAGATCGTCTTTCTCCTGCCGCCGCACTCTATCTCATATACCTCCCCGCGCATCAGATGAACTATATTCGGAGTTATTATCCTTGCATTTCCGGAACTCCACAATTCAATGCGAAAGGTCTCAAGAAAAGGATACTCCTCGGCGTTACCGTCTATGAACCAGAAGCGGTAATTCTCTCTCATCAGACTAAGAAATGCCTCTCTTCTTTCAGGCCGGTCGGATACAAATCCGAAATCTCCAGTGACGATGATACTGTCGTTCTCCTTTACATTGTTTTCCGAAATCCGTTCAATAAGATTGTCATACATACCGTGTGTATCACCTGTTACCCATACAGACATTCTGTCACCTCCTTCCTGTCAGCCTCGCTTGACAACATATATTCTGTCCGCTATAATGAAGAAAAAGACCTGATACGGAGGATAATGATATGGGAAATCACAGCGGAAAAAAAAGCAGGTGCGGAGAGCTGTTCTACAGCATCCATAATCCGCTTTCAAAAAGCTTCAAAAAGAAAAGCGATGGCGATTATGTCAGACGAATGTATTCATGGCACCCCGATCTCAGGAATGACATCAGAGATATCGTTAAAGCCGAAAATTTCTATGACAACTACATGGGAAAGGTAACATCAAAAAGCAGATTCGGATCTGTAAGAACGGATCATATGATAAACGCCACTCTTGCAGGCGCCTTTCTAAGTGGCCTCCGCACATTTGAGAAGATAGACTCGGACAGCGGAGACCTGTATTGTGTTACTCAGAAAAACTGTCAGGATCTGTTCTGCTGCAGCCGTGCTGTCTACTATCCTGATATTGTTTTCAGCTCCTACATTGAAATGAAATCGGCTGTAGATACTCTCCGCAGCAATTTGACAAAACAGCTGTGCGAAAGCGAAGAGGAAATATCAGATAAGATAGACAGCATCCTTCTCGGAAAGATCTCTGCCCCGGAAAAGGCAGTCTATTCAGGCATTGCAGAATATTTCGGTATGTACGGAAAGCTGTTCTTTGCAGCATATTACGCAGTTAACGGCAATGCACCTGTACTTCCAAATCATTCGTTTATAGACAACATACATCTTACAGAGAGAAGAAATATCGAATCGAACGAATTTTATTCCCTCAGAAACCGGCTCGCCAATGCAAAGACCGTCAGAGTCGTTGCTTTTACAGCCACATCGCTCCTCGGCGGCAACCTTGTATCGGACGAGGTTTACGATTCCGAAGGATTCAGGCTCTTTAAAAGTCTGCTGGAAAAAGGCGTTCATATAGACCTCGTCCTTTCTCCGCCGGATCGCATAGATATGTCAGATATCATCAACTATCAGCTGCGTCCAAGAAAAAGCAGTGCTGGTGTAAATAAGCTGTACCCATTCACTCCGAACTACAAACGTCTGAAAAGGATTATGGAGAGCATAGAGGAAAAGGAGATAGAGGGCAGCAACCTCAATGTATATTTCGCGCCCTTCAGCATGACCTGCTCCTATTTCCAGACAGAATTCGAGGACGAGAGCATGGATTCCGTGAAGGTGGATATGTATATTCCCATGTTCAGCCGCTATGAAAAGGACGAAAACGGTGATATCCGTCTGCCGGCAGAAGCCCCCGCCGATGATTGCAGACCTTCATTCATCATCGGCAGGAACCATGAGATGTATCCTGTTTTCAACAGGAATATCCACGATATCGTTGAGAACAGCATCCCTGTGATACTCAGGAGCGAATATGCCGGAGAGGGCAGAGGGCTTATCGAAGCCTATGCCTCAGAGGATTTCGTTCTTCCCTTTGCCGAAAGTGATATCCTCCCTTGGCTTCGCTGATCAGATCTGTCTAAATACCCACTGCTGAGTGAGGTTTGAAGTTCCAGACGTGAGCTGATAGATCTGTACGTTACTGCCGGCAACAGGGGAGTTTGTAGCAGCATCAAGACTGAACTTGGTATTATATAGCGTAATCGTATAGTAGCTTGACTTTCCGGCCGTCTTAAGAGCTGCCTTGAACATCTGTGTCTGGCTCGTCTGCTGATTGGTCTGCTTTGAGTAAGTCCAGATATTCTTTGAATTGGCAGCAGAGCTTATTGAATTTACTGCGCAGTCGAGATACTTTCCGGACTTGACATTTCTGAATCTGAAATAGCCGCTCTTATCCTTCTCAACTACCCACTGCTGAGCCTTGTCTGTCTTGTTGTACTTTGCAAGTGCAGCATTAGCCTTGTCGGCAGTTCCGCTGACGGTGATGCATGTGTTCATGTTTGCAGCAGGTGAGATAATATAGGTCTTGCCGGAAACGATAGTTGCTGTTGTATATACGTTTTCCTTCTTGAAGTAAGGACCATTCTTATAATTGTAAACTATGCCCTTGTTAACGTTGACGGTCGCAGAAGAAAGAGATGCGGTCTTGTTTACCTGAAAATGGAGATGTGGTCCTTTACTAAATCCGCTGCTTCCGATAGTAGCGAGAGCCTGTCCGGCTTCAACTCTCTGACCAGGCTTGACAATTATACTGTTCTTCTTGAGATGACCATACCTATAGTAAAGACCGTCATCGCCCTTGATGTATACTGAGTTACCAAAGGTATTGCCATGATTGCACTTGTGGTAATCAGGCGCTCCCTCCTTATATGAATTAAGGTGACCGCAGTCATTATGCGTCTCCTCAACAGTTCCACTGACCGCACAGTATACTGTGGTATCATTTACGGCATGAATATCAATGCCCTTGTGGTACTCCTTACCGTATGACGAACTGTAACCGTAGATGTAGGCCACCTTGCAGCCGTTGTTTACTGGAAATACAGCGTCTTTGAGCTTAGTTGCCGCCTCAGCAGTAAAAGAAGCCGCCGGAGCGTCAGACATAAATCCTGTTGAGAGAGAGCCAGTCATGATGCAGCCTGCTGCAATTAACGTCATACCTGCACTGATAATCTTCTTGATAATGTTCATTATTATTCCTCCTTGATAATGATCATATTGTTTTTCTCACGTTCGTGAACGGCGCCGTTGTTCCTGAACTATCTACATTATACACCGCCAGGAAATGAAAAATGTAGCCCTGAAAAAAACTGATTCATTTTCTTCTGTGAGTGATCTTCAAGATGGTTTCCCCCTCTTTTCCTCCGGTGAAAAAAGCTTCAAAACTTCAGATTCATTATTTGCAGTTCCGGATCTGCTGCTGTGCTGAGGCACAGATGCGTCAGAGTTCGAAAAGGAATAATCCCCCGTTTCCCGCAGATACTACTGTTTCATCATATCAAACGGAGGTAAAATATGAAAGCAACAGGAATAGTAAGACGCATAGATGATCTTGGACGCATCGTGATACCCAAAGAAATCCGTCGTACACTACGTATCAGAATGGGCGACCCCTTACTGACATCATTGACAGTGGAATACAGGTTCAGTCTTGCACTTAGGAGTGTTGCGGAGAGAGTGGGGAATGGTACATAACACCAATGCGGGGATATCCCAGCAATTTTCTTTTATATCATTTCAATACTTTGTTCTTCCTCCGCATCTGACACCTTATAATTGCAGGAACACAATGACTGCTAAAAGCATTTCCAAAAAAATGACATTTTTTAAAGACTTTTTAATCTTCCGTGATGTATAATGAATACATGAGAATAAAGCTATCAAACATCTGTCACATGTTGACAAACCAGGAATAGTGTGCTATAATTACCATTGGCATTATTGAAACTGACGCAATATCAATCTTTATTATTATTTCAAGGAAAAGAGGTTACCAATGAAAGCCAAACGACTAATAGCCTTGCTGACCGCCATCGTTGCGGCAGGAAATGCAAGTGCGACAACGATCTCAGCTGCTGAAACCACTACCGCAGCATCAACCCAAACACATTACGGCGACGTAAACCTTGACGGAAAGATCAATGTTGCAGATGCTGTTGCAGTACTGCAGTACATCGTAAACAGGGCAAAGTATGCTCTTGATGATCAGAGCAAGCTCAATGCGGATGTTATTGGTCCGAATGATGGTATAACCGGTACCGATGCCATTGTTATCCAGATGGTCGATGCCGGACTGGTCAAGCCGGATCAGCTTCCCATCACTCAGGAGCAGTACATAGAGATCACAAAGCCGAAAAAGCAGGATCCTACAGAGCCCGTTACACAACCTACCACAACACCTCCCGCTGAAACACCGGTCAAGCCCGCAAAGCCTACCGCTGAACAGCTGGAAAAAATGAAGGAAAATCCGCTCCTTGTTACAGACAGCAACGGAAATCTGTTCATATACGGTGATATTAACAAAACCATGCGGCTGAACAGCAGTGATATTACCAATATGAACAAGCTTATCACCAACAAGGCAGAATATAACCCGGTGGCCGATCTTAACGGTGACGGTGTTGTGGATGAATACGATGTAGAGTGGCTTCAGGACTTTATCGACGAGAAGACAGCTTCGTTCCCGGTATATGAGAAATATGATACTGACGGAGACGGACTCAGCGATTACGCAGAAGTAGAGGAACTTAAAACAGACAGACTATCAGCCGACACTGACGGCGACGGCATTTCCGATCTGGAAGAACTCTATATGACCGGTACCGACCCGCTGAAAAAGTATTCTGAAAATGAGAGTGTCGCCGACTGCGATCTTGATCCAGACGATGATGGCCTTACCAACATCGAAGAGGTAAAGAATGCATCAGATCCTAATAACAAGGATACTGACGGAGACGGCTTTGAGGACGGATATGAGGTAAAAACATTAAAGACAAGCCCGATCAAGGATGATACCGATGAAGACGGTTTGACCGACTGGGAAGAAGTCAGGGATATGGCGGAGTTCAAGCTTGATCCGAACAATAAGGCAACTAACGGAACTCCCGACAATCAGAGAACATTCAAGCAGATCATTGCAGCTGATGATCCGGTGCTCAGCGAGATAAACACTGAGGATAACGCTTACAACCTCTCACTCGAGCTTACTGCTTCCGGCTGTGCTAAGAATCATATCATTGTCAGAAACAGCCGCTATACCGATTATATGAAGAACGGCGCTGCTGTAGGCGCAGTGCCCGAGATCATATATGATGATGATTTTGTTCTGGATTCTATTACTCTGAAATTTGAGATAAAGGAAGAACTCAGAGATAATGTTTTCGAATACTTCTACGATACCTTCAATGAAGAGTACAGAACTGGATTCGAAGGCATCAGGAGATTCAATCTGTTCAAGTTCTTTGAAGAGATCGATGAGGAGATGCCGATCAATACAGAATTCGATATTGATAACAATACAGTTTATCTCACCATGGAAAGCGATACCTTTGAGCAGAGCGATGCAGTAGATGGTATCAATGTTGGTTCTTATTCTCTTGTTGATCTTGAGGTTTGGGGCGCAATGATGAACGAAATAATCGAAGACAACGCATCTTCAGGATCTGCGTCCGCATCAAAAACCGTTACTGATGCAGATGGTTTTATGAGACAGGAAGAAGATGTGCAGATCGGGGCTGACAGCAGCACGGTTGAATCGAAGACAATTGAAGCATGGTCGCCGGAAAAAGCAGATATGATCATAAAGAGTTACAAGTCTTCCGCAGAAGAGTATCTGCCAGAATCTGATGATGCTGATAGTGTTCATTTGTGTTCTAATTTCGGGCATGTGTATGCTTTCCTTAATTCACCTAATTATTATTCTACTACTGGAATTTCTGATGATTTTATTCAATTCTGCAAAGCAAAAGGTGGTCATGTGATGACTATCGATTCAGAAAGTGAATATGATTTTATTATGGAACAGTATTATGATTATATGACTGACCAGAATTCAGAAGTTGACCCTGGACTCTTCATAATGGGATGTTTTGGAAAATGGAGACCAGATCCCGCAATTTCGCCTTATGGATATCTTATTGGGGGAATGACTATTAACGGGAATTTTAACTCAATGATGTATAAAGATAAAATTTATATTGGTTTTAGTTTCGGATCCCGTAATATAGAAATGCAAAAATACTTTGACAGCAGTATTGTACAATTTGGTGCTTACACAGACATAGAAGGATCTGCACTTAATCACACGCCTCTATATGTCTGCGAATGGGATTCTCTGAGCGACTACATGTTCGGAACTGCAACCGCAGACAGCAGCAAGACTGTTATTAATTCTCTGAGAGGAAAACGTTACCTTGACGGTCCTCTTTCACCTGATAACAATATTGATACCAATAAAGACGGCGTTTCAGACTATGAATGTCTTAATTTCAAACTGCTCAAAAAGTTATTTGGCGAAAATACCGATAGAAATGATGCAGCTTTATTAGAGATTGCTGACTGGTTATCCATGAGTGCAAGTGAAAAACTCTTCAACGTATCAAAAATAACCCATTTGCTTAATCAAACTTTTAATATCTCTTCTAAGAACCCCACAAAAAACAATGAGAATACAGCTACTATCACAGCTGCCTTTACACAATGGGAAGATGATCCCATACTTACAGATTCTGATAGAGATTATCTTACCGGAAACTATGACTTGCATAAAAAATCTTTTGACCCTACTCCAGTAGATGCAAATGTCATTGATGACTCTGATCTTTATAATGGTCATACGATTTCCGATAAAGGCGCTCCACTTCCTGCTATAAGTAACGGAGTTATAAATGCTAATCAACTTGGAAAAGGAAAAGCATTCATTAAAAAATTACCTGATGGAGCTTCACAGGTCGCTATATCATATGAAAGAAACGCAACCTATAACAGAACTGACAGTATCCAATACACAATAAATTCTGATATTGCTAATGATTTCGGAATAGAAATCACTTTCCCTGTCGCTTCAGACGCAAAGAAGGCATTCAATAATCCTAACTTCATAAAACTGTATGAAAGAGAAAAACCAATCAACAACCTGATTGAAAATGAAACCGAACTATCTGATAATATTCTTAAATATCACTTTATAGTCTCTGGCGGAAAGACATGCAAGCTTGTGATTAATCCTGTTAATAACAACGATTTTTATATGAGCAGTTGTGATATGAATATTACCATCTATCAGGATAACTGGGTTTATGCCCCTACTGGCGGAATTAGAGGCATAACAACTGACAAGCCTTTAGATTATACATACACACCGTTTGAATACTTCCTTTGTAAAGATGCAAGCCTTAGTCTCATTTCTGCTGCTATGGAATCAATAGGTGAAAAAAAAGATGAAACTGTTAAAGATATACTGTCATATCTGTCAGATGATTATTCAAAAAAAGCGCGCCCGGCACTCATTAAATCTAAATTAGATAGCAAGGATGTAACCAAATTCTTAAATAAGGAATTGAATATTGTTAGTATCGATTTAGATGGTATTATTGACGGATATGATGAGTATAGTATGTTTTTAGGCATGATTTCTGGTGGTAAAGATAATAGTGAGACTTTTAAATCGCTACTTGGAGTAATGGGAGAAGGAGTAGGAAATGTAATCGATAGACTATCAAAACTAGATTGGGCTGCTTCTTTTACTATAGAAAGATTTAAAAATTACTATAAAGTTAAATCTCAGTTAGTTACAAATGCAATGGTCAAGGAAGAGTTAAATATTTGTATATATAACAAGATTAACATGATGGCTCCAGTAAAAAATGTGAATAATATTAGAGGTATTATTGGCTCCCCTGTTTATACTTTAAATACAGATTCTTGGGCTGATGCATGGCACAACCGACCCGGAACAAGTGGTGCTTATCTTTCAAGATATATTGATGATTCCCTCTATGGACGCGTACATGTGAATGTTAAACCTGTATATGTACCTGAATATCAACCTAAAGAACAATCATCTCAATAAAAATTTCTCCTCGAAAGTAATATTATTACGATGAACCCAAAAAAGTTGTAAGAGCCCCCGCGCTCTTACAACTTTTTCTTATATTGGCAAACCCAGAAATGCCCCCATGATACAACAAGAAAAATATGCAAAGCTGTTTCAAGACATGACATACTGCGTCACATATGCGTCGTAAGTCGAAAAGGAATAATCCCCCGATTCCCGCAGATAATACTACTGCATCCATAATCAACGGAGGTAATGTTATGAAAGCAACAGGCATAGTAAGAAGAATCGACGACCTCGGCAGAGTCGTCATACCCAAGGAGATTCGCCGGACGATGCGGATCCGGGAGGGCGACCCCCTTGAGATCTACACAAACAGCGATGGCGAGGTCATCTTCCGCAAGTACTCAGCTCTTGATGAAATGAACGAGAACGCCGTTCATGTAGCGGAGGTCATGCACAGGACTGCCGGCTGTCCGGTGGCGGTATTCGACAAGGACCATGCTGTCGCGGTATCCGGCATACCCCGCCGGGAGCTCCTTGACCGGCGTGCATCTCGTCAGCTTGAGGAGCTTATGGACGAGAGGGGACAGTACTTCGCCTTTACCGGACAGGAGCGTCCTTTCCTGCCCGCAGACGGCTCCGACCGCCGTGCGGCTGCGGCAGTGCCCATAATCACTGCCGGTGATGTATCGGGAGCGGTGGTCTTCCTCGCATCGGAGAAGGGAAACACTGTAACGGAGCTGCAGAAGAGCCTTATCACGGCGTCTGCCCAGTTCCTTGCAAAACAGATAGAGGGATAAAAACAGCCCCGCAGCGATCTTTCCGGATCAGTGCGGGGCTGTGCTTTCTGTCAGGGTGTTTTATTGAACTATATCATGTATATCCGGCCGATGATGTCATTCGCCGCTTGCATCTGTATACCCGCCGGAGATCTCAGCTTCCATCTGTCTGATGATCTCCATATTCTGCTCATGCTCCTCGGGTGTCTTTGCAAAGTATACCCTACCGGTCGTCATATCGGTGCAATAGTAGTAGTAAGAAGAGATGCGGGCTCCGAGCACTGCTTCTATGGCTTCAGTTGAAGGGCTGCATATCGGTGCAGGCGGAAGGCCTTCTATGGTGTAGGTGTCATATTTTTCTATGAGACTGCTGTCTCCGGTCATGGGGACAAGGCTGTTCTCTGCATAGGCGCGTGTGCTGTCAGCGCAGAGATGCGGGAAGTTCTCCCTGTCTGCAAGCCTGTTCTCCAGCGTTTCCGCTATCATACACATTGTATCTGTTGTGGGGGATTCCTTCTCCACTATGGATGCAAGCGTCATGAGCTCGCCCAGCGTCATTCCCTTTTCTGCGGCTCTTTCGATATATCCGTTTGCCGCCAGGTCGTTCACTGTATTGTCGCGGATATATTTTGCGATACCCTCCGCAGTCATGCCGTGTATAAGGGTGTATTCCCCGGAAAGTATGAAGCCCTCCATATTCGGTGCATCGTCGGATACAGCGCCCTCAGGCATATCTGTGCGGCAGCTGTTGAATTCTGCGGTGAAGTCCTCGCCCTTGCAGAAATTATACTCCTCAAGCATGATCGCAGCGTCATAGATCGTACAGCCTGCCGGGAACACGACAGTTGCCTCTTCTCCGTCAGCAGCCTGAGTCTCATCACTCTGAATTGCGAGACCTGTCTCTGCATCCACAAGCTCTATGCTCTCTGCTATCCTGTCCAGATCCTCCTGCTCAACGCTGTTGCAGCAGAACATTGAAACGATGTATGCCCCGCCGTCTTCGGAATATATCACTGACTTGTATCTTAATGTCTTCTCTGTGGATTCTTCACCGATGACCTCGGGCTCTCTTACGCTGAGCCCGATCGAACTACCGGCAGGCGCATTTACATCAAGAGCATCGACCTGTATGGTCGCGTACCATCTGCCCTCCGCATCGTAATATGCGTCCTTTTCTGCGTCATAGTACACACCGTCGGGGAGCCATTTCGCTATGCAGGTCACATTCCTGCTTACGGTCGCATCTGCTGCCGTATCAGGCGGGACAAGACTTGCATTGTTGATTATCTGTTCAGCAGTTTCATGCGGAACATCCGTCACGAACTGAAGTACAAGGAAGAAGTATCTGTTTCCCTGCAAGGAAAGGGCACCCTTATACATCGCCTGTTTTACTTCTTCCTTTTTCAGACATTCCCCGATGTACTCACTGATCCATGGATAGCCGTTGTCCTCTGCTTCTGTGTCCCTTTCCCTTGAAATGATCTCTGCCTTCATATAGGGAGTTCCGTCTGCGCTGAAGAACATATCCTCTGCTGCATCGTAATACACTCCCTCGGGGAGCCAGTCCAGTCTGTAGGTACAGCCTTCGGTATCGGGATATGCCTGAGGCTCAGCTGCCTGCTCTGTTGCTATCTCTGCGGCGGGCTCTGTTTCTGTGATATCGGTAGTCGGAACACCGGTCGACGGGCTGAGGAGACCTGTACCGAAGAGCACGCCGGGAATGATGACCACAGCGGCGGCAGCTCCTGCAAGGGGAGCAGCCCATTTTCTCCTGCGGCCGCCCTCCTTTACCCTTATCCTTTTTCTTGTCTCGTTATTTATATCATTGTTATTCAGCATAACGTCCCTCTGCTTTCTGTAGCTTTCGGAGAATATATGCTTTTCTGAAGAAGTGAAGGCTTCTTCTGTTATCTTTTTCCATTCATTCTTATCGGGAAGATCTTTCATAGCCATTCTCCTTTACTCCTTATTTAACAGGTTACCGAGGTGTTTCTTTGCACGTTCAAAACGTTTCCTTGCGGCAGTCTCAGTGATATCGAGCCTTTCGGCAGTCTCCTTCCATGAAAGCCCGCTCACGCAGCGCATCTCCACAAGCTCTCTTTCCGGCTCACTCAGCCCTGCAAGCAGCTCCTTGCCTGCGCCGATCACCATTTCCTCCACGCTCTGGGAGGGATCGGACACCCTCAGCAGCTCTTCATCGGCGTAGGGTTCTCTTTCAAGGAAGCGCTTCTGCTTCCTGTACTGTGTTATGGAGGTGCTCTTTATTACCTTCACAACATAACGTTTAGTCTGCTCGCTTTCAGGGTCACCTATCCTGCCGATATGCTTTATCAGCCGCAGGAAGGCCTCAGATACAGCATCCTCTGCAGGCTCTGTCCTTTTCAGCACCGCAAAGGCTATCCTGTACATGGGCTGTTCGTACAGCTCGTACAGCCGTCTTATCTTGTCAGATACGTTTTTTTCCATGCTATCACCTCGTTCCGGACGTCCTGTATAATATAACATATTTCAGGTGTTTTTTGTGACATTACGGAATTATTTTTTTATTTTAACTGTACAAAAAGACCTCCCCTGCACATCATTGTGAATAATTGCCGAAAAATCCCATGAGATTTGTCATGTTTTTTCTCCGCAGGTACTTGAAATAATGGCGGTTTTATGGTATAATTGTAAAGCTAATTGAAATTTACGCACAGTCAGCATAAATAAATAATAATTCCGGAGGTAACAATATGTCAGTTCTTGAGATCATCGGCGGCATTGCGATCCTTGTGATCTGCGTTGCAATAGTATGTATCTGTCTCGCACAGGATCAGAAGTCACAGGACAGCCTGTCAGCAGCACTCACTGGTGCAAGCACCGATTCTTTCTACGGCAAGAATGAAGGAAGATCTAAGGAAGCTATCCTTAACAAGATCACCCGTGCACTGGGTATAATCCTTTTCATCATTACTCTTGCAGTAAACCTGATACCGCTCTTCACCGACAAGTAAGCAGGACGCCCCGTGATAGAAGTCATGGGGCTTTTTTATTTCTGACGGCGGCCTCCGGCTGTACCTGAAAGGAGAAACTATATTGACAAAGAAGACAACAGAAAAGACCGATATGGTAACAAGCTACAAGCATAAGATAGTGACCTTCCTCAAAGCATACAAGAAGGACATCATGCCTATAAACGAGCTCGAAACGAAATGCCGCACCAAGAAGGGCGGAAAGGGCGGTCAGGCGGATTTCGCCGAGGCCTTCTCACAGCTGCGCAATGAGGGCGTTATCACAGTGCGCAAGGGCATGAAGGCAGCGCTCTGCTCAAGGCTCGGTATGCAGACGGCAACAGTTACACGTCTCAGCCGCACCTTCGGTTTTGCAGCTACAGAGGACGGCACTGAGTACTTCATTCCCGGCAAGTGCATGATGGGCGCAATGCCGGGGGACAAGGTGCTTATTTCGGATATACGCTCCCGCACCGGCGAACCGGAGGGACAGGTGGAGGATATACTTGACTTCGGCTCGCAGACTCTCACGGGACGCATAGAATTTGAGGACGGCAAGCCCTATCTCGTTCCCGATACAGCTTCACGCAGCCACCTTATCATCGTGCGTGAGGAAAGCGTGGCCTTCCATGAGAACGACAAGGCTATGGCGGAGATAGTGTACCGCGGCAGACGCCATGCGGAGCACAAGGTGCGCATAACCTCAGTATTCGGCAGCTCGGAGTTCGCTTCCTCCTGCGCACAGTCAGTGCTCGCAGTTCACGGCGCTCCCACGGAGTTCCCGGAGGAGGTGCTGAAGGAGGCAAGAAAGCTTTCGGCATCGGGAGTGCAGGAGTATGCCCTCAATAACCGTGAGGACCTCCGCAGCCTTCCCATATTTACCATAGACGGCGCAGAATCCAAGGACCTCGACGATGCCATATCTGTCGAGAGGACGGACAGCGGATACCTCCTCGGCGTCCATATCGCAGATGTATCCCACTATGTCCGGGGCGGAAGTGAGCTCGACAAGGAGGCACTCAGGCGCGGTACAAGTATCTACTACGCAGACCAGGTCATCCCCATGCTCCCCAAGGAGCTTTCAAACGGTATATGCTCCCTCAATCCCGGCGAGGACAGGCTCACTCTCACAGCCTTCTGTGACCTTGACGCTGACGGAGAGCTTACGGGCTACCGCTTCTGCAAGAGCGTTATCCGTTCACGCGTCAAGGGAGTATACTCCGAGATAAACGCCATGCTCGACGGCACGGCAACTCAGGAGACGGCGGAAAAGTACGCCTGTGTATCAAAGGAGATACCCCTTATCAACGAGCTTGCGGACAAGCTCATCGCAAAGCGCAGACGCCGCCATGCACCGGAGCTTGAGACCTCTGAGAGCAAGCTGATAATTGGCGAGGACGGCATCTGCTGCGGAGTAATGCCCCGTGTAAGCGGCAAGGCAGAGCGCATAATCGAGGAGTTCATGCTCACAGCCAACGAGGCTGCGGCAAGACTTGCGGGAGAGAAGGAGATACCCTTCGTATACCGTGTCCATGAAGCCCCCCCCGAGGAAAAGACCGCCATGCTCTGCGAGATGCTCCGGAAGGCAAATGTGGAATACCCCCATTTCGAGGAATTCAAGCCTGCACACGCCTCAATGATACTTGAAGGCGCAAGGGATACGGATATGTATCAGGCCGTCAATATGATGGTGCTCAGGTCCATGGCAAAGGCAAAATATTCAGATGAACCTCTCGGACATTTCGGCCTTGCTCTCGATGACTATGCACATTTCACCTCCCCCATACGCCGCTATCCCGACCTTGCGATACACCGCATAATCACGGATATACTCGCCGGCTATGACAGGAAATGGCTGACGAAGAGATATGAGGGCTTTGCAGCGAAGGCCTCAGAGCTTTCCAGCAATGCAGAAGCAAGAGCCGTAGCCATAGAGCGTGAGTGCGAGGATATATACAAGGCAGAGTATATGAAGCAGCATATCGGAGAGGTCTTCAGGGGCCGTATCTCAGGAGTATGCGATTACGGCTTCTATGTGGAGCTGCCCGATACAGTCGAAGGACTTGTGCATATCCGCTCCCTGCCTGAGGGTGAATACGACTACAACGAGCCTGTTGCTCTGACAGAGCGCTTCTCAGGTGTCTCCTATACCCTCGGTATGGAGGTGGATGTCCTCTGCTCGGCAGTAAATGTCAGCGAGGGCACCATAGATTTCGTCCTTGACGAGGAGGACTGAGTATGAAGGGAAAAGATATGAAAAGGGTCCTGGCCCTGACGGCTGCCGCAGTCATGCTCTCCGGCATGACAGGCTGCAAGGGAAAGGACAGCGGCAGCAGTGATACCTCCGCTATGCCTGATACTTCCGGGGTGTCTTCTGCCGCAGAAGAGACCACAGAGGAAGCAGCAGAGACCGGAACAGCTGCCCCTGTAACCGGCACAAAGGAAGCGGTCAGTGATACTGATGCTGTCTCAGATACGAAGAAGGCAAAGGACGAAAAGGACAGCACTGTCACAACCGCAGCAGACAGCAGCGGAGAGCAGGCACTGTTTGAATACAACAAGGACGGCGCTGTATCCTTCAATGAACCGGCAGAGGAGCAGTCCGACAGCGACCTTATAGAAGCCGGACAGGCGCTCTTCCGCTCCGCCTGTGAGACAGACTGGAGCTTCACGGTGGGCTCTCCCTATGAGCTTGATATGAGCCGTTATCTTGAGAATAAATTCGGCTGGAAGTTCTATCTTGTGACAACTCCCGGAAAGAACTCCATAGCGGATATCGAGAAGGACTACTACAAGGTGTTCAGCGACCGCTATCCCACAGCTCTCAGCGAGGTATTCATGGAGGACGGCAGCAATGTCTACTCCCTCAACGGCGAACGAGGGATAAACAACTACTATCAGTACTCTCAGATAACTGAGATTACCTCACGCACTGAGGATGAGATATTCTTCAATGTGAGAAACTACTATGACAATTCAGCCTACGGCGGTCCCGGTCCTTACGAACAGGACGAGGAATTCTCCGCTGTCATAGGCAGCGACGGAGTATGGAAGGCCGGAAAGTTCAGGCTGCCGTACTGAGGTCAATTCATAATTTATAATTCATAATTGAATGACGATAAAAGGGACGCATTTTCATGCGTCCTTTTTTACATACTGTAACATCGCTCACTTTTGAATGTTCCCCCTTATGTAGGGGCTGCCTTTGGCAGCCCGCAGATACAACCATCGTTTGTTGCCAGCCGGACCGCCAAAGGCGGTCCCTACAATCCCTATTTTGTATGGCGGCATTAAATCCATCGCCGTAGGCATTACCGCAGATTACGGATCAAACCTCCCTCCGTTCACCATTCCCCCCCGTAAAGCATATAATGTCCCGGAGGTGATACTATGTATCAGGAGATAATTACGGCTGCCGTTGTGAGCATCGATATCTTTCTTTCCTCGATGGCGTGCTGCTCGGGCGGGATACGCATCCCGCCCCTTTCTGCTGCTGTCATAGGTATTATATGTGCTTCAGTCATGGCTGCCGCAGTCACAGTCTCCGGTCTCGTTTCAGGGGTGCTCTCAGACAGCCTCTGCGAAACTCTCAGCTGCGCTGTCCTTACTGCCCTCGGCGTCATGAACATCACAAAAAGCGTTTCCCGCTGCTTTCTGCGCCGCCTTGCCGGACGGGAGGAGCTCTCCCTGCATCTCGGCAGCTGTGGCATAGCTATGCGCTTCTGGCTCGATGATACCGCTGCGGATATGGACAGCTCTAAGGTGCTCTCCGTACCGGAGGCCGCTGCTATGGCCCTTGCGGGCTCTTTCGACTGCGCCGCCGCCGGTCTGAGCTGCGGGGGAGAGGTATCTCCGGTGATAACTTCACTGTGTACCCTTGTCATAGGTATCTCGGCCATATTCCTCGGCACTTATACGGGCAGAAAAATATCCTCCCGCTTCAGCGATCTCTCGTGGGCGGGAGGAATTGTCCTTATACTGTTTGCTTTATATCAGGCCGTTCAGATATCGTAGACGTTTATCTCCGGCGGATCGAAAAGTCTCAGCTTTCCGAGACCTGCCGAAACACAGAGCTTCATATCCCCGATATGGTATACGCCCTTTGTATACTCCGGTAGAAACCGTCTTTCAGGCGAAAGAAAGCCCTTTCCGAAAAGCCTTACCACGCCGCCGTGGACATGGCCGCTGAAGGTGATATCTGCTCCCCATTCCGCATAGGAACGGGCGAACAGGGGATTATGTGCAAGGAGGAGCACCTCACAGTTTTTATCAGCTTTTCCGGCGGAGTTTTCAACATCCTTTTCAGAGACTGTTGAAAGGCCGCGGTAGGGATGCCTCTGCTCCGGCTTCTTGTAGACGGAATAATCCGGCTCGAAGCCGTATATACCGAGCTTCCTGCCCTTTATATCAACTGTGCGGGAGGAATTTCTCAGGAGCATAACATCAGTATCCTCTACGGCTTTCAGAAAGATATCGCCGTATTCCTCCGGCAGGCTCTGCTCATGGTTGCCGTATATCATATATACCGGCGCTATTTTGCAGAGCTCCCTGAGAAAGCGCTGCTTTTCGGAGAACTCCTTCTCCACTCTTGTGACAAGATCGCCGGTAACAAATATGATATCCGGCTGCTGTGCCTTTGTAAGGCGGGTTATCCTGCACTGATCCTTCCCGAAGCGTCGTCTGTGAAGGTCGCTTATCTGTACTATACGGATGCTGTCCTCCCTGTCGGAGAGCTTATCCCTCCGCACAAGGAGCAGCAGCCGGTTTTCGGTCAATATCCATATCAGCAGCAGAACTGCTGCCGGTATAATTATAATCACTCTTCGCCGTCCTCGGAGTCATCGGGCTCGTTGTCAACGATGACCTCGTTCTTCTCCTCCTCGGCTGCAAGTGCCTCCTCAGCCTTTGCCTCTTCCTCGGAGAGCTGCTCGACCTTTGCGGTCTCGGCTGAATCGTCATGCTCAGCACGGGTGAAGGCAACGACCTTTGCGCCCTCGTTCACCTTCATGACACGGACGCCCTTTGCATAGCGGCTCATGATGCGTACATCGCTTGCGAGTATACGTATGATGATACCGTCGCTTGATACGATGATTATATCATCTGTCTCGTCAACTATCTTGATGCCGCATACGCAGCCCTTGATATCATCGACCTTGTAGTTCTTCATACCGTAGCCGCCGCGGTTCTGTATGCGGTAGCTTTCAAGCTCGCTTCTTCTGCCGTAGCCGTTTTCGGTTATGGTAAGGAGGGATGCGCCCTCACGTACTCTTGCTATGCCTACAACGTAGTCATCCTCACGCAGCCTGATAGCCTTTACACCGTGAGCGGAACGTGACAGAGCCCTGCCCTTGTCCTCCTCGATGCGGATGACCATACCGTTTCTTGTGGCTACGATTATCTGTGCATGGCCGTCGGTCATGCGTACTCCCGCGATCTCGTCGCCCTCGTCAAGACCGATGGCGATAAGGCCGTTCTTGCGGACGTTCTTGTAGAGCGAAAGGTTTGATCTCTTGATCTTGCCCTTCTTTGTGACCATGGTGATATAGCGCTCCTCGCTGAAATCCGTGGTCTTTATCATAGCGGCTATCTTCTCGCCCTCTGTGAGGGGAAGGAGATTTATCAGATTGAAGCCTCTGGAGGCCTTTGAGCCGTCCGGTATCTCATAGCATTTGAGCTTGTACATGATACCCTTGTTGGATATGAAGAGGACATTGTCATGGCTTCCGGCTATGAACATCTCCTCCACGAAATCCTCCTCGCGCTGCTTCATGCCTGTGATGCCGCGTCCGCCGCGCTTCTGGGTCTTGTACTCGGATACGGGCATACGCTTGATATAGCCGTTGTTGGTGAGGGTAACTACGCAGTCCTCAACAGGAATGAGATCCTCGATATCCACCTCACCGCTGACTGACTCGATGTCTGTGCGGCGGGGATCGGAGAACTTCTTGCGGATAACATTGAGATCCTCCATGATGATCTGGTATACTCTGTTCACGTCGGCAAGTATCTCCTCGAAGTCCTTGATCTTGGTGAGAAGGCCGAACATCTCGTCAACTATCTTCTGTCTTTCGAGACCGGTGAGCTGTCCGAGACGCATCTGGACGATAGCCTCTGCCTGTTCCTCGGAGAGACCCTTTGCGCTCACAAGATGATTGCCGGAGAGATCGAACTCTGCGGTATCAAGTATATTGAAGACGTTCATGCCCTTGAATTCGTTTATGCGCTCAAGCAGGGCAGACATATCCTCGTCCTTGAAGCGGTCGATAAGACGTGCCTTGGCCTCGGGTATGTTGCTGCTGGAGCGGATGATCTGGATTATCTCGTCGATATGGTCTGCGGCGAGTATGAATCCCTGGAGGATATGCGCTCTTTCGAGTGCCTTGCGGAGATCGAAGCGTGTCCTGCGCTGGATGACCTCTACCTGGAAGTCAAGGTAGTTCTGGAGCATCTGCTTCAGGGTCAGTACCTTCGGCTCGTTGTTTACCAGTGCGAGCATGATGATACCTACGGTATCCTGCAGCTTCGTCATGGAGAAGAGCTTATTCAGGACGATATTGGGTATAGCATCCTTCTTCAGCTCGATAACGATACGCATTCCGTCCTTGTCGGACTCGTCACGCAGATCGTATATACCCTCTATCTTCTTATCCTTGCAGAGCTGGTTGATGTTCTTCAGGATAAGGGTCTTCTTTATCATGTAGGGGATCTCGTCAACTATGATGCAGTTGCGTCCCTTTATCTCCTCAAAGTGGGTGCGGCTGCGGAGGATTATCTTTCCTCTGCCTGTGCCGTATGCGGCACGGATGCCTGCCTTGCCCATTACTATGCCGCCTGTGGGGAAGTCCGGTCCCTGGATATGCTCCATGAGCTGCTCAAGGGTGCAGTCCGGATCGTCTATAAGGAGCTGCAGGGCGTCAATTACCTCACCAAGGTTATGTGGCGGGATATTGGTAGCCATACCAACAGCGATACCCGTCGAACCGTTTACGAGCAGGTTCGGGAATCGTGAGGGGAGCACTGCGGGCTCTTTGAGTCTGTCATCGTAGTTTGGCGTGAAATCAACGGTATCCTTGCCGATATCGGTAAGCATATCGAGGGTTATCTTCGCCATCTTGGCCTCGGTATAACGGTAGGCCGCAGCCATATCTCCGTCGATGGAGCCGAAGTTTCCGTGGCCGTCAACGAGGGGATAGCGCATTGAGAAATCCTGTGCCAGTCTTACGAGAGCATCGTAAACGGCAGCATCGCCGTGCGGATGATATCTACCCAGTACGGCACCGACGGTATCCGCACACTTGCGGTATGCCTTCTCAGGGGTGAGGCCGTTCTCGTGCAGGGTATAGAGTATACGCCTGTGTACGGGCTTCAGACCGTCCCTGACATCCGGCAGCGCACGTGATACGATGACCGACATGGCATACTGGAGCATGGAATTTTCCATCTCATCGACTATCTCGGAATGTATTACCTTGGAATTGTCGTTATATAGCAAGATGTTTTACCTCCTGATCAGTTTTTGTCAGCTGCTGCGGAACTCTTTACGGTTGCCCGCATTATTTCTGTCTCCTCCCCGGACAAAATGTCCTTCGGAACGATGTAGAACACCGTTTTTCCGTAGTAGAGGCAGAAGCCTGTATCCGTCTCATCGAGTGAATACTCGCTGTCGAAGGGGATGCGTGTAGGCTCCGGCAGAGGCTCCTCCACCGTCTCTCCGTCGGCGTCTATGGCCTCAACGGGGGCGGGTGAGCTCACAGTAGCTATATCGGCATGGTTGTCAGTCACCGAGATGCGGTATACCGCACCGGTGCCCGCAAAGGATTCAACTATCGCGCGGCGCGCCCTGCGGGGGTTGTACCACTCACGGAAAGCAAAGGCCAGGCATATTGCTATCAGAAGATAGCAGAGGTAGTTCTCCGGGTTCTTGTATGCCGCATGGATGAAATCCGCTGCGAGTATCAGGAACAGCGCCGTGAAGATATAGCTCTTCTTCAGGATGAACTTCTTCTGGAATGCCTTGTAGCCCTCTCTGACAACATCAGCCGTAAGGGAGTATTCCTTTTCTAATATATATCTTTCTTCCATCTGTTATCCTTATATATCGAGATTCTGGGCGAATTTTGCATTCTTCTCTATGAAGAGCCTTCTCGGCTCGACCTTGTCGCCCATGAGTATCGAGAAGGTCTCGTCTGCGCGGAGGGCGTCCTCCATGCCTATCTTTACGATAGTTCTGTGCTCGGGATCCATAGTTGTCTCCCAGAGCTGCTCGGGATCCATCTCACCAAGACCCTTGTATCGCTGGGTCTCCACCTTGTACTTGCCGTTCTCTGAGAGCTCGGCGATATACCTGTCTCTCTCCTCATCCGAGAAGGCGTATTCCACCTTCTTGTTGCGCTCAACACGGTAGAGCGGAGGCTGTGCGATATATACGTTTCCGTTGGTGATGAGGGGACGCATATAACGGAAGAAGAAGGTGAGGAGGAGGGTACGGATATGCATACCGTCAACATCGGCATCGGCCATGATTATGACCTTGCCGTAGCGGAGCTTCTCGATATCGAATTCCTCTCCGATACCTGTGCCGAGTGCCGCAACCACCGGTTCAAGCTTGTCGTTGCCGTAGATACGGTCGATACGTGCCTTCTCTACATTGAGCATCTTGCCCCAGAGGGAGAGTATCGCCTGATACTTTCTGTCTCTGCCCTGCTTTGCTGAGCCGCCCGCAGAATCTCCCTCGACGATATATATCTCGGTGTATCTGCTGTCACGCTCGGAGCAGTCCGCAAGCTTCTCAGGCATGGAGTTGCTTCCGAAGGCGTTCTTCTTGCGCTCTGCTTCTCTTGCTCTCTTTGCGGCTTCTCTTGCACGGAGGGCTGACATACACTTATCGAAGATGATGTTTGCCGCCTCGGGGTTTTCCTCAAGGAAGTTCATCAGCTTCTCGGTGACGAGCTTCTCAACGAAGGGCTTTACCTCCGGATTTCCGAGACGTCCCTTGGTCTGTCCCTCGAACTCGCATTCGGTAAGCTTTACGGAGATGATGGCTGTAAGACCCTCGCGGACATCCTCGCCCTTGAGACTCTCCTTCTCCTTGAGCTTGCCCATCTTCCTGCCGTATTCGTTTATTACCTTGGTGAGGGCGTTCTTGAAGCCTGTCTCGTGGTAGCCGCCGTCCTTGGTGTGGATGTTATTTGCAAAGGAGAGTATTATCTCGTTATAGCTGTCGTTGTACTGCATGGCGATCTCCGCATAGGAATCGCCCTGTGTGCCGGAAACGTAGATAACGTCGCCGGAAAGTGAGGTAAGATCGCGGGTTGCGTGGATATGCTCTACGAACTGACGGATACCGCCCTCGTAGTGGAGCACCTCGCCCTGTATATTGTTCTCGTCACGTCTGTCCGTGAATACGATGCGGAGACCTGCGTTGAGGAAGGCCTGCTCACGGAGCCTGCGGAGGAGGATCTCATAGTCGTATACCGTGCTCTCGAATATCTCTCCGTCTGCCTTGAACATTACCGAGGTACCGGTCTTGTCGGTCTTGCCGACGGATTTCAGCTCCTCGTCATAATGTCCTCTCTCAAAGCGCTGGAACCATATATTCTCTCCGTCCTGAACGGTGAGCTCGAGCCATTCCGAAAGGGCGTTGACTACGGAGGCGCCTACGCCGTGGAGACCGCCGGATACCTTGTATCCGCCGCCGCCGAACTTACCGCCTGCATGGAGTATGGTATATACTACGGTCGCAGCGGATATGCCCTCCTTCGGGTGAATTCCGACAGGTATACCTCTACCGTTATCCGATACCCTTATGATATCGCCGGGGAGTATCTCAACATTTATCTCCGAGCAGTAGCCTGCAAGAGCCTCATCTATCGAGTTGTCCACTATTTCGTATACCAGGTGATGAAGGCCGCCGGGACCGGTGGAGCCGATGTACATACCCGGACGTTTCCGGACTGCCTCCAGTCCTTCAAGCACCTGTATATCATTTTCGTCGTAATTATTCTGCTGACTCATGATCTACCTCCAGTTTCATGTTTTCCTGTGCGGACATCATGTCCTTTTCTGTATAGATCCCTTAAAGGGAGGTCTTTCGCTTTTTACTGTGTATAGCTTACTATTCTGCCTTTGTAGCTGCCCTTGCTGCTTTCGGAATATACGAATTCCGCTGTATAGTAGTTCCTGCCGCTGACATGGCATTTGTATACCGCACTGCCTGAGTTTTCATCAGTTGCTCCGGTGATACCCTCGCCCCGGAATGAATCCATGACAGCCTTATAGTCATCGGTATAGAAAGTGAAGCATGATACGGTATCCTGCGCCATTGACGGCACCCAGTATCTCTTCGGAACTGTATTGTCAAGGCTTATGGCAAATTCCTGCTCTATCGCCGACCGGCGGCTGTCATTGAAGCGGTGCCAGTCCACAGGGCACATGGCCTTGTAGAGCAGAATCACAAATGCGGCTATGACCGCAATTACTATAAGAAGCAGTTTCAGAAGGCCGCTTTTTGATCTTTCCATATTTTCTCCATAATTATCCTGCTGACTCATGATATGTCTCCGGTTTCATTTTTCCTGTGCGGACATCATGTCCTTTTCCTGATCGTCTGTGACATGACGGTGAGCTTCCGGCCTGTCAGCTTACTCGTTTCTCCCGGAAGTTGCCTGACGGCTGTCCGGGTCGGTATAGGATTCTATCGAGCCCTTATATTTGCCGTATTTGCTGTCAGTGAGTTTGAAATTCAATGTAAAATAGAAACCATCCCTTACCTGACAGGTATAGCGTGCGGCTTTGCCGGACTTGAATTCCGTAGCCCTTACTATCTCAAGCCCGTGGAAGGTATCCATGAAGGCCTTGTAGTCGTCTGTGAAGAATGTAAAGCAGTCAGAGGTATCGCTTTCCAGTCTCGGCACCCAGTACATTACAGGCACTGTGTTTTCAAGACTTACAGCGTAATTCTCTTCAAGCTTCGCTATGCGCTTTTCATCAAAGCGGAACCATGCCACCGGCGCAAACACCTTGACGCAGATAAATCCCATCAGTGCTATGAATGCAACCATGATCAGGAGCGGTTTCAGACAACCGCCCTTTGTTCTTTCTCTTATCATATTTTTTAATCTTTCAGTTTTTATGATCAGTTATGTATTTGAATGTTCCCTTGTACTTTTCTTTTTTGTCATCCATTTTCTCAGATCTCCCCGCCGCTGAGTCTCTTTCTCAGAGTAGATGCGGCAAGCTGGGATATCCATATCCTGCATACCCCGTCCTTCTCCGTGATAACGAAGCTCTTCGGCAGCTCATAGCTGGCATAGTATACCCTGTGCTCACGCTCCGCCCTCTCGAGCAGAGTCTTGGTGCAGGGGTCAACGGTGGTATTATCCATATCGAATATCCCCACCACCTCCGGCAGGTAGACCGAGCAGTTATTCCCTATATGAAGATATCTTATCATTCCGTTATCCTTCCTCCGCTGATATGCAGCACCTTCCCCTTTATATCCGGAAGAAGGGCGCTCTCATTGGGTGTGGTGAGGAATACCTGCATATCCTCTATCATGCCCAGCACGAAGCGCTGTCTTTCCTCGTCAAGCTCTCCCATGACATCGTCAAGGAAGACCACGGGGGCGTCCTTTGTGCGCTTCATACATATAACTGCCTGCGCCAGCTTCATGACGAGAGCGGCGCTCTTTATCTGCCCCTGTGAGCCGAAGTCGCGGGCGCTGAGCCCGTTTATCCTTATGACTATCTCGTCACGGTTCACTCCGGAATGGGTGGTGCCTGTGCGGATGTCATATTCCTCAGTCTCCCTGAGCTTATCGAAGTACATATCGTACATCTCCGGGCCGCAGGGCTTTTCAAAATCCTCGCTGCGGTAGACAGCCGACCTGTATTCCAGCGTCAGCTCCTCCTCGCCTCCGGATATAGTGCGGTAAAGCTCGCTGCATATCCCGTTTATAAGGCTGATATACTCATGACGCATCCATGATATTACAGCGCCCTCCTGGGCAGCCTGTCTGTCCCATACCTCGAGTATGCTCCTGTCGCCCCGCTTCTGCATGAGCTGCTTCAGCATGGCGTTGCGCTGGTTCATGATAGCGGCGTGCCTGTTGAGCCTTGCCACGAAGAGGGGATTGAGCTGTGAGGCGGCCATATCTATGAAATTCCTCCGGCGCTCCGGAGAACCCTTGATTATCTCCTTGTCGTCGGGTATGAAAGCCACGCAGCGGAAGACGTCAAAGAGCGCCCTTGTGCCGTTCTGCTTCACACCGTTGAGGGTTATGAGCTTGGACGGGGCAGCTCCCTTCGTTAGCTGATAGCTTATCATCTGGTCTCTCTGGCCGTCCCAGAGCTTTATCTTTGAGGACATACGGTCCCGCCCGATGGTGATATAATCCTTTTCCTTCGAGCCCCGGAAGCTGCGGCAGCCGGACAGTATCCACATGGCCTCAAGGATATTTGTCTTTCCCTGGGCGTTCCTGCCTGCAATGATGTTGTATTTCGGGTCCGGAGCGAAGGATATGCCGGAAAGATTCTTGAAGCCGTCTATCTCGGCATAGGTTATCCTCAAACCACCTTTACCTCGCCTTCGCCGTTTATGGAGACGGTATCGCCGGGACGGATCTTCTTGCCTCGCATAGTGCATACCTCGCCGTTGACGAGGACCTGACCGTCCTGTATGAGCTGCTTAGCCTCTCCGCCGGAGCTGACAAGCGATGCGAACTTCAGCAGGGCGTCGAGCTTGATGAATTCAGTGGTTATCTTTATCTCAGAAGCCATGATACTTCCTTTCCGGCCTTATGCCGTATCTTAGTTCTTCAGTTGTATGGGCATTACGAGGAAGATATAGCTCTCACCCTCGGGGGGGAGTATCTCTATTACCTTCATGGCGCCGTTGAATCTTATCCTTACACGGTCGCCCTCTGCTGCTCTTATAGCCTCGAACATCAGCTTGTTGTTGAAGCCGATGGTAACAGCTTCGCCTGCGATATCTGCCGGTATAGCATCATTTACCTTGCCTATGCCGGTCTTGCACTCTATCTTGATGACTCCGTTTCCTACCTCGCAGCGCAGGGGAGCCTTGTTCTTCTCGTCTATGATAAGGGAGCAGCGGTCAAGGCAGGCTGCAAGCTCCTTCTTGCTGACGATAGCCTCTGTCTTGTAGCCGGAGGGTATGCTCAGCTTGTAGTTGTGGAAGGGGCCTTCAAGAAGCCTTGATATAACATATACTCTTCCTACCTGGAAGATGATGTGTCTGTCATTGGTGCATATCATGCACTCCATATCCTCATCATCCTTGATGAGGGTGGATACCTCCTGCAGTGCCTTCTTGGGCACTACGAAGTGGAAGGAATCATTGCTCTCTGCAAGCTCGCAGCGGATAGCAAGCCTGAAGCCGTCTATGGCTACAAGGTTGAACTTTCCGTCCTCGATATCGAAGAGCTCTCCGGTGAGTATGGGCTTGCTCTCGTTCATGGAGGCTGCATAGCTGGTCATATTTATCATGGATTTCAGGAGAGCCGCCTTTACGGTAAAGCTCCTCAGTGCATCTACCTCCGGAAGGTCGGGGTATTCCTCTGCACTGATTGCGGAGAAGCTGCACTCAGCTGCGCCGCTTGAAAGATTGATGATATGACTGTCGTCTATCTCAAAGCTGACCTCATCATTGGTCATCCTTCTTGTGAACTCGCTGAAGAGTCTCGTGCTTACCACGAAATCTCCTGTATCCTCAGTATTGGCATCTATAGTGGTGGTGATACCTATTTCAAGGTTATAGCCTGTAAGAGTAACAGCACCGGGAGCAACACTTACCTTTATGCCTTCAAGGGCTGTGATGCTGGATTTCTGTGAGACTGCCCTTGATACGCTGCCGATAGCTTCGCTCAGAGCCTGTCTGCTGCAAGTGAACTTCATTATATTGTACCTCCTGATGTGACTGCTTCTGTCACATTGATATATCCTTCCTTATATGTCTCCATACCTTCCGGAGGGGCTGTTGTCTGTCCGCCGGAGGCGTCTGAGGTGTGATGTGAAGTGAAAGGATATTATGAGTAATAAGATATGTTAAAGATAATATAGTAGTAGTAATAGGGGCTGTGGAAAAGTCAGTATCCCGCCCTATTGAAGATATAGCGTTAAAAAGTCATCAACACCGCGGTCTTGAAAGATCTTTGAGAAGTTGAATCTGCCCGGAGCGACCCTCCGGCGGTGTCAGGAATGTTGACCGCTGTGGAGTTGAAGTTGATGAAAAGTGGAAGATTCTGTGGAATTGAAGATCTTTTAACTTCAGCTCTCATTTTTTTCCCCACTGTGTCGATTGTTGAAAAATGGGAAGTGTTGAAAATACTCATCAGAGCACCCTGCTGTTTTCTCATGAGGCCGTAATTATTGCCGGAGAGAGTTTTCTGAGTGGAACGGTGAGTTTTTAACACAGTGTTGAAAACTCGGTTGAAAACTGTGCAATCAACTTTTCAACAGTTTATTCAAGGTAGAAAACCTGGTATCAGACCTTGCCTCTGTCCTTGATGTTCTTGATGATATCGTTTACAAGGTTGTTGAGGTTGGAATCCTTCTGGATGCCCTCTGTGATGCTGTTGACGGAGTATACTATAGTAGAGTGGTCTCTGCCGCCGAATTCTGTACCGATGGAGGCAAGAGGCATCTGTGTGATCTCACGTACAACGTATATAGCCACTTTACGGGCGATGGATATCTGCTGTGAGCGCTTGTTTGAGCGGAGATCCTCGGGAGATACGCCGTATACGGAGGATACCTCGGAGATGATCTTCTCAACAGTGATCGGGATAGGCTGCTCGTCTGTAAGAACATCCCTGATGACTGACTGAGCCATTGATATGGTAATGGGGCTGCCTGCGAAATGGTTGAGAGCCTTGAGTCTTACAACTGCGCCCTCCAGCTGACGGATATTGGATTTGAGGCGGTTAGCCATGAACTCTGATACCTCGGCGGGCATCTTCAGCTCTAAAAGCTCGCTCTTGCGGTTGATGATGGCAAGCCTTGTCTCGTAGTCAGGAGCGGAAATATCAGCGATAAGGCCGCCCTCGAAACGGGTGCGGAGCCTTTCCTCAAGAGTAATGAGCTCCTTTGGGGGCTTATCAGAGGTGATAACTATCTGCTTGCCCTCCTGATGCAGCTTATAGAAGGTATGGAAGAATTCCTCCTGCATACTTTCCTTTCCTGCAAGGAACTGGATATCATCCACAAGGAGGAGGTCTGCGCTCCTGTACTTGTCGTGGAAATCGGGCATAGTATTGTTCTTTATGGCGTTGATAAGGTCATTGCCGAAGGTCTCGCTGGTAACATAGATTATGTTGAAGGAGGGCTGTGTCATCCTTACTTCATTTGCGATGGCTGTTATCAGGTGGGTCTTGCCCATTCCCGAGGGGCCGTAGATGAAGAGGGGATTATAGCCCGATACTTCGTTTCTTCCGCAGTTCTTGGCAACGGATTTACTGCAGGCGAGGGCAAACTGGTTTGAAGGGCCTTCGATGAAGGTATCAAAGGTGTAGTCGTAGTTTGCGAATTTATACTTCTGCTCGAACTCCTCGTTCTTCATATCGAGCTCAGCGTCGGTGGGGGCTGCTGCGACAGGCTTCTCCTCGGATTCCACATTGATGATGATATTCACGTTCAGTCCGAGAACGTTGAGGAAGGCGTCGCTGAGGGTATTTTCATAGGTGGACATAACTATGTTCTTCTGGAATGCAGTCTGAACGCTGAATACTGCATCTGAACCGTTGAAGCTGACGGGTTTCAGCGGCTCGATCCAGGTCTTGAGCCCTATCTCGGGGATCTTGTTGTTTTCAAGACAATACTTCTTGACGTTTTCAAATACTTCTTCAAAAGAATTCATTTTTAACCTCCGCTTGAATTTTTTATGGATAGAGTCCGGGTAACCAAAAAATAACGATACTCTCCTATAATAATATACAATACAATTATATCACAGAAGCGCCCGGATTGCAAGTTTTTTATGTTTCCGGGAAGTTAGAAAAATGGGCTTGTTTTTCCACATGAAACTGGCATATTGTTGAAAACTATGTTGAATCAACAACCGAAAGAGGAAAAACTGTTTACAAATGCGTTACAACTGGGAAAAATCGGTGTTGAAAACTCATTTCCGGGGAGTTATGAACAGGGGTTTTCAACATATCAACAATCTGAATACTGACAGGCTGTGGAGTTCTGAGGCAGAGATATCAACCAATTAAAGAGAAACGGGTGACAGTTCTTGAATCTTACGGTGCGGCAGACTCTTTTGAATTCATAATTAGTGTATCGCTTCCGGCGGTCCCTACACAATTTCTTCTCTCCCTTGTGTTTCATTGATTCCAACTTGTATGCTTGATGGCCAAAGGGGGAAACCATGGGAGGGGGGAGGAACAGAAAACCGCAGTAAAAGCTGACATCCTCCCCCCTCCCAAGTTTTCCCCCTCTGGACTCCCCCTTCCTTACCCGTCCCCCACCTGTCAGCTTTTGCTTTTATTTAAGACACGCAGGCTAAAGTCGGCTATCGCACGGGCAACATGGAGCAAAGGGTGGCGAAGCTGCTCCATATAGCTGAAACCGGCAGTTTGTCAGGCTATCGCACGGGCAACATGGAGCAAAGGGTGGCTTTTTAGGAAGGGCGGGGCGATGTGGGCATCGCCCCCTACATTCGATTAACGGTGATTTGCAGGAGCGGACCGCCAGAGGCGGTCCCTACAGATAACCACCGGAGGCGATATAATAATTCTGCATTCTTAATTCCGAATTCCGAATTCATAAGTGGGGATGTCCTGCATTTTCCGGCAGATTAACAGGCATACCCCTTGTTATACAGCCTTTATCGGGTAAATTATATAAAAATCCCCCGTGTGGAAATTTTTTTCTCCAAAGGTCTTGACAGAATTGCAATTTTGAAGTATAATCGTATAGTGTAATGCGGACAGCTATGTCTGTCAGTCAATTTAACTATATATATGTAAATCAGAATCGCCCCTCGTCAGGGCTGATCCCTGTATTTATCTGAAAGAAAAGAGAGGAGGATTCGAATATGAAGAGAACATACCAGCCTAAGAAGATCCACCGCAAGAAGGAGCATGGCTTCATGAAGCGCATGGCTACAAAGAACGGCAGAAAGGTTTTAGCTCGTAGAAGATCTAAGGGCAGAGCAAGATTAACTCACTGACGACGCTGACCACAAAAATTCAATTTTTGTGGTCTTTTTTGTTAATCCGGAGTATCTTTGCTCTCCGGATATGGTATTATTATGCTTTATACGGAAATTCTAAATGATAACAAGGACTTTCTGGCGCTGTACCGAAACGGGCGCTATATAGCCTCGGAGTACTCCGTCATATATGTCAGACCGAACGGAAGGCCCTATAACAGGCTCGGCATCACCGCAGGCAAGAAGATAGGCAACGCCGTTCACCGCAACAGAGCCAAGCGTCTTATCAGGCTTGCCTACCGTCAGGCGGAGCTCTCGCTCCCCATCGGCATCGATCTTGTCATCGTGGCAAGAAGCAGGCTCACTGAGATAAGCTCTTCGGAATACTGCGCTTACATGGATTCAAAGGGCGTGCCGGAAATAGAGCGGTGCGCAAGGAAGATGATGAAGAAATGAGATATATCGTCATTGCTCTGATAAAGTTCTATCAGAAGTTCATCTCTCCTCTCAGCCCGCCGAGATGCAAATACTGGCCGACGTGCAGCTGCTATGCTCTCACGGCTGTGAAGCGCTTCGGTGCGGTAAGAGGTTCTCTTCTTGCAGTATGGCGCATACTGCGCTGCAATCCGTGGTCAATGGGCGGTATAGAGCCCGTTCCGGAGAGATTTACCTTCAGGGTCAAAAAATATGCCCGTTTTGCAGATATCCCCGTCCCGCATGATGATACCTCAGGACAAGAAGAAGGATAAGAGAACTGAGAGGTATTAAAATGTACGATATTATCGGTACGCCGTTCGGCTACCTTATGAAGCTTATTTATGACATCTGCGGCAATTATGCGGTGTCAATAATCATTTTCACACTTGTAACGAAGATACTCCTGCTGCCTGTGAACTACAAGACACAGAAGAATGCGGCGAGGATGCGTCTTCTCAACCCGAAGCTTGAAAAACTCAAGAAAAGCTATGGAAGCAATCCGCAGAGGCTTCAGGAAGAGCAGAACAAGCTCTATGAGAAGGAGGGCATTAACCCCATGGGTTCATGTCTGCCTATGTTCATACAGATGTTCCTCCTCTTCGGAGTTCTCGACGTTGTATATAAGCCCATCAGGCATATACTCCACATCAGCAAGGATGTCAGAACGGTAGCTGTCAAGATCGCTTCCGATCTCCTTGTTGCATCAGACGAAAAGGCAAGAGCCTTCGATATGAAGGATCTCCGCTGCGAGCTGAAGACTATGGAACAGGTAAACCTCCATCCCGAGAAGTTCAGGGATCTTGCCGAGAACTTCCGTGATATGGTATACCACTTCAACGAGCACTTCACTATATTCGGAGCAAACCTCGGAAAGACTCCTTCAATGCACCCCGCAGAGTGGAACAAGGAAGCACTTGTGCTCTTCCTTATCCCCATACTTTCTGGTCTGGTACAGCTTGCTTCTTCACTCTATTCACAGTGGTACAGCAAGAAGACCAATCCCAATATGGTGGGCGGCGGATGCATGACAGGTATGATGATCGGTCTTCCGATCTGGTCTGTATGGCTTGCATTCTCCTTCCCCGCAGGTATCGGTTTCTACTGGATATGGTCATCACTCTTCTCCTTTATAATTACATTCGTCCTCAACAACTACTTCACAGATGCGAAGATCGCAGAGATCGCTGAGAAGGACAAGGAGAAGGCAAGGATCTACGCAGAAAAGCATCCCGGCAAGAAGACCTTCATGCAGAAGCTTATGGATCAGGCCGCCGCAGAACAGGCTGCACAGGGCAGAGTAAACGAGAACGGCGAAAAGATATCAAGATCCGAGCAGAACAGACAGGACAAGGACAAGCTCAAGGAAGCACGCAGGAGAATGGCTGAGAAATATGGTGACAGCTATTCCGACAGCGATAACGAATAAGGTATTGAAAAGAAAGAAAAAATTTTGGGGCAAGGCCCCGTGGGAGGTATAAAAAATGACCGAGATATTCACAGCTAAGACAGTCGAAGAGGCAATGGCACTCGCCGCAAAGAAATTCGGAAGAAGACAGGATGAGATCAGATTCGAGATCCTCGAAGAGGGTAAGTCAGGATTCTTAGGATTCGGCAGCAAGGATGCAAGAGTAAGAGCTACAGTTTCTTCCGCAGCAGCAGCACCTGCAGCACCTGTATCAGCACCCGCACCCGCACCAAAGACTTCTATCATCGACAAGGCCGAGGAGAAGGCTGAGGCACTCAGGGATGCTATCATCGAAAAGGGTGAAGAGATCATCGATAAGGCTGAGGAGAAGACAGAGGCTCTCCAGGAGGCAGTTGCCGCAAAGGCTGACGCTGTTATTGACAAGGCTGAGGAGAAGGCTGAAGCAGTAAAGAGCGCAGTAGCTGAAAAGGCTGATGCAGTTATCGAGAAGGCTGATGAAAAGGCAGAGGCTGTAAAGGCAAAGATATCAGAGGAGCTTGCTGATACAACAGCTCCCGAGGACGACGAGGCTGAGTACTCACTCGACAACTTCACACTTATCGAGGACGAGTCACTTCTCAACCCCAAGGTAAAGATCGCCAAGGACTACATCACAAGCGTTCTCAATGCAATGGACGTTGATGTTACTTATACTGTATACCAGAACGAGACAGGCGCTGTTATCAACATCGACAGCGACAACAACGGTACAATAATCGGCAGACGCGGCGAGACACTCGATGCTCTCCAGTACCTCTGCTCCATCATCGCAAACAAGGGCGACAAGGACTATTTCCGCATCACTATCGACTGCCTCGGCTACAGAAGCAAGAGAAAGGAAACTCTCGAGCAGCTGGCAGCAAAGGTGGCAAAGAGCGTTCTCCGCACCGGAAGACCTCAGCCCCTCGAGCCCATGAACCCCTACGAGAGAAGAGTTATCCACTCTGCTATCTCAGCTATCGAGGGTGTATCCTCCCGCTCAGTAGGAGAGGAGCCCTACAGAAAGATCATAATCTCCTCCAACAATCCCAGACCCAACAACCGCAGAAGAGGCGGCGGCAGAAATGACCGCAACGACAGGGGCGGAAGGAGAAACGATCATAACAACAACCGCAGAAGAAACAACAACCGCGAGAACTTCGAGCGCAGAGAGATAGATCTCTCCACAAGCTTCGAGAAGGACTACAAGAAGCCCAAGCCGGAAGACTCAATGGGCGGCGGTCTCTACGGAAAGATCGAGCTTTAAGAATCAGGCATGGGGGGCGAAAGTCCTCCATGCTTTGCTTTATACGGAATTTTTCAGTTGTTCCGTACAATGGGCATAGTGCTGCAGGGACCGCCTCCGGCGGTCCGCAGGACATTATTAAACATCAGCGTTGTATTACCTGTCATTATAAGGAGGAAAGGATATGCCTGCAGCAGCAGCGATCTCAACACCCAATGCCCCCGGAGGTCTTGCGGTAATACGCATCTCCGGCAGCGGCGCCATAGATATCGCAGGGAGGATATTCCGTCCGGCGGGAAGCAGGGCTGTCGCTGATATGCCGGGATATACCTGCGCCTACGGAGAAGCCTTCGACGAGGGGGGAGTCATTGACGACTGCATACTCACGCTATTCCGTGCCCCACACAGCTATACCGGGGAGGATACCGCAGAGATATCATGTCACGGCGGTATCTACGTATCAAGGAGGATACTCCGTGCGGCCCTCAGCTGCGGTGCAGTCCCCGCAGGCCCGGGAGAGTTCACACGTCAGGCCTTCCTCAACGGAAAGATAGACCTTACCCAGGCGGAGGCCGTCATGGATATAATCTCCGCCAAGGGAGAGAGAGAGCTGAGAGCGGCTGAGACACTCCGTGAGGGTGCGGCATTCCGGAGAGCGGAGAAGTGCTCGGCGGTGCTGATGAAGATACTCGGCGACCTGGCCGCATGGGCGGACTACCCTGAGGAGGATATACCCGAGGTAGAGCCGGAGTCCCTTATCGCTGACCTCAGGAAGGTAAGGGGGGAGCTTTTCTCCCTCGTTGAGAACTATGATACGGGCAGGATAATGCGTGAAGGCGTGGCGGCGGCTATCGTCGGAAGGCCTAACGTGGGTAAATCCACCCTTTTCAACTGCCTCAGCGGCTGCGAGAGGAGCATAGTCACCGACATTGCCGGAACTACCCGTGATGTCATAGAGGAGACCGTCATGCTGGGGGATATTGCCCTCCGGCTTGCTGATACCGCAGGCATCCACGAGACCGATGACCGCATCGAGGGTATAGGTATCGGATTTGCGGAGAAGATGATAGAGAATGCGGAGCTTATAATAGCTGTATTCGACGGCAGTTCTCCCCTGACAGAGGATGACATCAGCCTGATTAAAAGAATTAATAATAAAAAGTGCATAGCAGTTGTAAATAAATCCGATACGGAGCAGCTGCTGGATGCTGCCGGGCTTGGAAGATATGTCAGCAATATCGTTTTCCTCTCCGCAAAGGAGAATGACGGTATAGACCGTCTGCAGGCAGCAGTTGAGGAGCTTTTCAGTCTCAATACTGAGACCGTTGGAAGTGTGACTGCGGCAAATGACCGTCAGAAGAGCTGTATCGACAAGGCGCTTCTGAGCGTAGACCAGGCCATAGGAGCACTCGAAAACGGAGAGCTGCTCGATGCGGTGAATGTACTTGTTGACGAGGCGGAGCAGTCACTGCTCTGTCTGACGGGAAAGAAAGTAACCGACGCAGTAGTCGATGAAGTCTTTTCACGTTTCTGTGTCGGAAAATAATGTTCCACGTGGAACAGTTGTGAGGATAGATATGTCATATTTAATGGGTGAATTTGATGTTGCGGTAGTCGGCGCAGGTCACGCCGGAGTAGAAGCGGCGCTTGCATCTGCAAGACTGGGCTGCCGGACAGTTATGTTTACGATATCCCTTGACCAGATAGCGAATATGCCCTGTAATCCGTCCATAGGCGGTACAGCCAAGGGGCATCTCGTCCGTGAGATAGATGCTCTCGGCGGTGAAATGGGCAGGGCTGCGGACAAGTGCTTCATACAGAGCCGTATGCTCAACAGGGGCAAGGGACCTGCTGTTCACAGTCTCAGAGTGCAGGCTGACCGTATGAAGTACCACGAGTATATGAAGGAGGTCTGCGAAAAGCAGGAAAACCTTTATGTCAAGCAGGCGGAGATAGCAGAGATCATCACCGAAGACGGGCGTATAACCGGAGTGAGAACATCCCTCGGGGCTGAATACAAGGTGAAGGCTGTCATTATCGCTACGGGTACTTATCTGAAAGGAAAGATACACATAGGCGAGACCTCCTTTGAGAGCGGCCCTGATTCGGCACTTCCTGCCCGTAAGCTGTCGGAAAGCCTTCGTGCAGCAGGAGTTGAGCTTCGCCGCTTCAAGACGGGTACACCCTGCCGTGTCAACAAGAGAAGCATTGATTTCAGCGTCCTTGAAAAGCAGGACGGCGATGACAAGATAGTACCCTTTTCCTTCGAGACTCCCACAGAGGGTCTGGAAAACCAGGTAAGCTGCTATATCTCCTATACCAACGCAAAGACCCATGAAGCCATACTTGCTAACCTCCACCGCTCACCGCTCTACTCCGGCAGGATAGAGGGTGTGGGTCCGAGATACTGTCCTTCCATCGAGGACAAGATAGTGAGATTCTCGGACAAGCCGAGACATCAGCTCTTCATCGAGCCCATGGGACTTACAACAGAGGAGTACTACCTGCAGGGTATGTCATCCTCACTTCCCGAGGATGTACAGCTCACTTTCCTGCGTACCATCAAGGGACTTGAGAACGTGGAGATAATGCGTCCGGCCTATGCTATCGAGTACGATTGCTGCGATCCTGTGCAGCTCCTCCCAACTCTTGAGTTCAAGAATGTGGAAGGACTCTACGGCGCAGGACAGTTCAACGGCAGCTCCGGCTATGAAGAGGCAGGTGCTCAGGGTCTTGTGGCAGGCATCAACGCGGCGCTGAAAATACTCGGCCGTGAGCCTATGATACTCGACCGTGCAAGTTCATACACAGGCACTCTTGTTGACGATCTTGTAACCAAGGGCTGCTCCGATCCCTACAGGATGATGACTTCAAGAAGTGAATACCGTCTGATACTCCGTCAGGACAACGCGGATCAGCGTCTGACGCCTATAGGCTACAGGATAGGCCTTATCAGTCAGGAGAGGTATGACAGGCTGCTTGAAAAGGAGGCTCTGACGGCTGCTGAGATAAAGCGTATCAGGACTGTAAATCTGTCACCGACCCAGGACCTCAACGATATGCTGGTCTCACACGGAACAGCACCACTTTCAACAGGCTGCAAGGCTGCGGATCTGCTGAGACGTCCGCAGATACTTTATAACGATATTGCTCCGTATATACCCGAAACTCCGGAGCTGCCTGATGATGTATGCGAGCAGGTTGAGCTCCAGATAAAGTACGAAAGCTACATTGAAAAGCAGCTTGCACAGGTTGAAGAAATGCGAAGACTTGAATCGCAGAAGCTGTCTGCAGACCTTGACTATTCCGAAGTTTACGGCCTCAGGCTTGAAGCAGTGGAGAAGCTCAACAAGGTCAAACCACTTTCAGTCGGACAGGCTTCACGTATATCAGGTGTATCACCTGCTGATATTTCCATGATCGCAGTATGGCTGCATAAGAGAAAGGAGAGCTGAAATGAAGCTTACATTTGAAGAATATTGCTCTGCTTTTGAAGGCTGCGGACTGGCAATTACCGAGTCACAATATGACAGTTTTCAACACTATGGGGAATTCCTTGTTGAATACAATGAGAAAGTGAACCTTACAGCTATAACAGATCCCAAGGAGATCATGATAAAGCACTTTCTTGACAGCTGCCTGCTTCTGAAATATGCGGAGATACCTGAGAGCGCATCACTGATAGATGTGGGAACAGGTGCAGGCTTTCCCTCTGTGCCTTTGAAGATAATGCGTCCGGACATAAAGATAACTCTCCTTGACAGCCTTGCAAAGAGGATAACCTTTCTTGAGCAGCTTTGCGGAAAGATAGGTGCTGATGCTGAGTTCATACACGGAAGAGCGGAGGATTTCGGAAGAAATCCGGAGTACAGAGAGAAGTTTGACTTTGCTACTGCCCGTGCAGTCGCAAATATGTCACTGCTTTCTGAATTCTGTCTGCCCTTCGTGAAAACAGGAGGAGAGTTCATAGCTCTGAAAGGGCCCTCAGAGGATATAGCTGCCGGAGAGAGCGCAGTCAGACTGCTCGGCGGTGAGATCGGTGATATCACTGAGTATGAACTCAACGGAGAGAAGCGGAAGATCGTCCACGTGAAAAAGATATCGCAGACTCCGCCAAAATACCCCCGCAACAGCGCTCAGATCAGGAAGAAGTCCCTGTAATGCCGCTGAATAATGTCATATTACCCGCCCGGAGGACGAATCCGGGCGGTTTTTTCATGTAGAATCCATTTCCCGTATATGCTAAAATCATATCAGAGGGCAAAAGCCCGTAAAGAAATGGAGGAAACAACAATGTCAGGATTTTTGAGTTTTACCAAGGAAAAACAGATCGGAAGGGTGATAGAGGTCGAGGTTGGACGTATCATCCCGAATCCGCACCAGCCACGGAGGAGGTTTCAGGATACCGAGCTTTCAGCCCTTGCTGAGTCCATCGGGCAGAACGGTATTCTCCAGCCTCTGTCAGTCCGTAAGATAGGAGAGTTCTTTGAGCTCATCGCCCGTGAAAGAAGACTGAGAGCTGCTAAGCTGTGCGGTCTTGAAGCAGTACCCTGTATTGTTCATGAAGTAAGTGACAGAAACTCTGCCATACTTGCGCTTGTAGAAAACATACAGAGGGAGGATCTTTCATTCTTCGACGAGGCGGCAGCTATTGAGAAGCTTATTACCCATTATGGCATGACTCAGGAGGATGCTGCCGGAAAGCTTGGTAAGGCTCAGAGTACCATAGCAAATAAGCTGCGACTCCTCAGACTTACTCAGCCGGAAAAGGAGTTCATTGTGAAACACAATCTTACTGAGCGCCATGCCCGCTCTCTTCTCCGGCTTGCAAGCCCTGAGGAGAGACTGCAGATACTTGACCGCGTCATAGAGAACAATCTCAATGTGGACAGGACGGAGAAGCTTATAGACGACTACATCGGCAGGCAGCGGGAAAAGGCTTCCTATAAACGAAGGTCAAAGGTCTTTCAGAATGTCAGGGTGTTTATCAATACTATAAACCGTGCCGTGGAGACTATGCAGGCTGCCGGCATCTCTGCTGACTCCCGCAAGATACAGAGTGATGATTATATCGAATATCGGGTAAGGATACCGATACAGAGTGCAAAATGATAGTGTTCCACGTGAAACAATTCTCATAAAATGTTCCACGTGGAACATTTTTTGCAGCCGGATATGTAATTGTTCCACGTGGAACAATTTGGACAGAGGTAACAAGACTGATACAGGTGAAAAACAGGGTATCAGCCGGGTAATAAGTAGGTCAAATTGATGAAAATGTTCCACGTGGAACAAAAAAAGGCTCTTTGCTATTTACAAAAGCATCCCATAGTGCTATAATAAAAGTATAGCGCCGCAATATGGCGGAATATGAAAGGAAGATCCTATGGGTAAAATATTTGCAGTCGCAAATCAGAAGGGCGGTGTAGGAAAGTCTACAACAGTCGTGAACCTTGCAGCTTATCTCGGTTCACGGGGCTATAAGGTGCTTTGTGTAGACGCTGACCCGCAGGGTAATACCACTACTGGTTACGGCATCTCAAAAAAGGGAGTAGAAGATACCACCTATGAAATACTGACAGGCAGAGCAAGAGTTGCAGAGGCAGTCAGGGAGACTGAGTGTGAAAACGTGTCGGTAATACCGGCGAATGAGCAGCTTGCAGGCGCCGAAATGGAGCTTGTTGATATGGAAAACCGTATGAACAGGATGAAAATGGCGCTCCTGACAGTCAAGGACAGCTATGATTATATCTTTATAGACTGCCCGCCTTCTCTCGGACAGATAACTATCAACGCTCTTGTGGCCTGCGACGGCGTTATTGTGCCCATGCTTGCTGAATTCTATGCACTTGAGGGACTCTCGCAGCTCAGGAACACTATAAAGATAGTGCGCAATAACTATAATCCGACTATCGATATCAGAGGTATACTCTTCACCATGTTCGATGCGAGACTCAATCTGTCGAATGATGTTGTATCTGAGGTGGAGAGCCACTTCCCGGGCAAGGTGTTCGAGACAAAGATACCGAGAAACGTGCGTATATCCGAGTCGCCAAGCCACGGAAAGCCTGTAATGTACTACGACAAGTCGTCGAAGGGTGCGGATGCTTATGAGCTTCTCGGCCATGAATTCTTAGGCGAGCCGCTTGTCCTCAAGGAGAAGAAGCGCAGAGGCATATTCAATTTCATAAAGAATAAAGAATAATAAGGAAAGGAAGTCCGGTGTTCCGGGGTGTAACATATGGCAAAAGGTGGATTAGGCAAAGGTCTTGACACGCTGTTTATGGACAACACTACCGATATACAGGTTAAGAAGACTCTCAGAGTCTCGGAGATAGAGCCGAACCGTGACCAGCCGAGAAAGACCTTCAGCGAGGATGCTATCAATGCGCTGGCTGAGTCTATCCGGGAGCATGGCATGATTCAGCCCATACTCGTCAGACCTCTCAGTACCGGCAGCTATCAGATAGTTGCAGGCGAAAGGCGCTGGCGTGCGGCACGTATGCTCGGTCTTGACGAGGTACCGGTAACTGTACGTGAGCTCAGCGACTCACAGACCATGCAGATCGCGATAATCGAGAACCTCCAGAGAGAGAATCTCAACCCGATAGAGGAAGCTAACGGATACAGCGAGCTTATTGAGAAGTACGATATGACGCAGGATGAAGTGGCAAAGCTGGTCGGACGCTCACGTTCGGCTATTGCAAACTCCATACGTATGCTCTCGCTGCCCGACAAGGTGCAGAAGCTGATAGAGGACGGAGACCTCTCGGCCGGCCATGCAAAGGCTCTGCTGGCGTTCTCCGATGAAAAGCTGCTGGTGGATACAGCGAAAAAGGCTGCCGGCGGCGGTCTTACAGTCCGTCAGGTGGAGAAACTGGCACAGCTTGAGGAAAACAAAGGTTCTGCCCCCGCAGAAGCCTCCGACAAGCGCATTGACAACTACTTTGTGGAGATGGAGCTCTCCCTTAAAGAGCGCCTCGGCCGCAAGGTAAAGATAGACTTCGGCAAGAACAAGGGCGTTCTCGTCCTTGAATTTTATGATAAGGAAGACCTTGCAGGGCTCGCAGAGATCCTTGCAGGAGAAGAATAAAGGAGATATCAGGAAATGATCGACATTAAACTTATAAGAACAAACCCGGAGCTCGTCAAGGAGAACATAAAGAAGAAGTTCCAGGATGAAAAGCTGGAGCTCGTGGACAAGGTAGTAGAGCTCGATAAGAAGTACAGAGAGACCAAGACAGCCTGTGACGGCCTCCGCAACGAGCGTAAGGTACGCAGCAAGGAGATCGGCGGCTTCATGGCAAAGGGCATGAAGGAGGAGGCTGAGAAGGCCAAGGCTGAGGTAACAGAGCTGGGCGAAAAGCTCACCGCTATGGAGGAGCTTGAGACAAAGCTTGAGGGCGAGATAAAGGATATCATGATGGTTATACCCAACATCATCGACGACAGCGTTCCCGTAGGCAAGGACGACAGCGAGAACGTAGAGGTTGAGAAGTTCGGCGAGCCTGCTGTACCTGATTTCGAGGTTCCCTACCATGTAGATATCATGGAGAGAGTAAACGGTATCGATATCGACAGCGCAAGAAGCACCAGCGGAAACGGCTTCTACTACCTCAAGGGCGATATCGCACAGCTCCAGAGCTGCATCCTCTCCTATGCAAGAGATTTCATGATAGACAAGGGCTTCACCTACTACATCCCGCCCTTCATGATAAGAAGCGCAGTTGTAACAGGCGTTATGAGCTTCGATGATATGGCAAACATGATGTACAAGATCGAGGGCGAGGATCTCTACCTCATCGGCACATCCGAGCACTCCATGATAGGAAAGTTCATTGATACCATCCTTCCCGAGAGCGACCTTCCCCAGACTCTCACCAGCTACTCACCCTGCTTCCGTAAGGAGGTAGGCTCCAAGGGTATCGAGGAGAGGGGAGTATACCGTATCCACCAGTTCGAGAAGCAGGAAATGGTAGTTGTATGTAAGCCTGAGGAGTCCATGGACTGGTTCCACAAGCTTTACAGCTACACAGTTGAGTTCTTCCGCTCACTGGATATCCCTGTACGTACACTGGAGTGCTGCTCCGGCGACCTTGCTGACCTGAAGGTAAAGAGCATCGATGTTGAGGCATGGTCACCCCGTCAGAAGAAGTACTTCGAGGTTGGAAGCTGTTCAAACCTGGGCGATGCACAGGCAAGACGTCTCGGCATCAGAGTAAAGGCTGAGGACGGCACAAAGTACTTCCCCCACACCCTTAACAATACCGTTGTGGCACCTCCGAGAATGCTTATAGCATTCGTTGAGAACAACCTCAACGAGGACGGCTCCATCCGTATCCCGAAGGCTCTCCAGTACTATATGCGCAAGGATATTATCAAGGTACCGGAGAAAAAGTAAAAACATTATACAAGAAATCGGCCGCAGCTTTCCCCACAGGAAGCTGCGGCTTTTCTTATTCTATACCGCTTCTGATATCCGCGATCTTTGCAGCGGTGCAGAGACACATAGCAAAGACTCCGACTGTTCCGCCGAACAGCGTACCGATGATGAAACCTGTCATCCTATCACCTCCCTTATATATTATGCCCTTTATGATACAGTGTTAAGCATGAATTTTCACGCTTTCAGAGAGCAGGAAAGGGGGGAACAAAAGAATTTTCTCCTGTCATAAAAACAGCGTATCTTCGCCTTGCGGTTCTGTCATGATGTGACAGAATCAGTTCCAGCAACACACTGTCAGCCGTAACTGTCAGAGGATTCCGGCTGGCAGTTTTCTCCGGCTTATGAACTCCTCCTTTCCGATGAATGACATATTCTTGCCTGCACTGACCCCTCCCCTCCCTCTATCCTGCACTCTCTCCCCCACTCCCCTGCCCGAAGAACAGGCAAATACCCTGTTAGTGAACGTTAATAAAGGTGACAGAATCAGTCATGCGGAATGCAGAACATATCTTCGGGAAGACTTCAGGAATACAGCGCTTTCCGATAAAAAAGTCTTGAAGTGTTGCAAATGTCACTATTCACACAGACGCATATATGGTATAATGTTACTGTGATAAAGACAAATAGAACAAGCCTTTCTGTCACAAAATACATTGAAAGAGGTACCCTTAGATGAACAAAGTTACAAACGATATCTATTACATCGGCGTCAACGATCATGACATAGATCTCTTTGAGGGACAGTATGATGTCCCGAATGGCATGGCTTATAATTCCTATGTTATAGCAGATGATAAGATCGCTGTATTTGATACAGTGGATGCAAAATTCGGTGAGCAGTGGCTGGCAAACCTCGGAGAAGTACTCGGAGACAGAAAGCCTGACTACCTTATTGTACAGCACATGGAGCCTGACCATTCAGCTAATATAGTTAAATTCGTAAATAAATATCCCGAGGCAGTCGTTGTCGGCAACGCAAAGACCTTCCCCATGATGGCAAACTTCTTTGAGGGCCTCGACCTTGGTGACAGGACTCTCACAGTCAAGGACGGTGAAGTACTCTCACTTGGTTCACATGAGCTTCAGTTCGTATTCGCTCCCATGGTTCACTGGCCTGAGGTAATGATGACATACGACAGGAAGGACAAGGTATTCTTCTCCGCTGACGGCTTCGGAAAGTTCGGCGCTCTCGACGTTGAGGAGGACTGGGCCTGCGAGGCACGCAGATACTACTTTGGTATAGTAGGAAAGTACGGCGCTCAGGTGCAGGCACTTCTCAAGAAGGCAGGCGCACTTGATATACAGACTATCTGCCCGCTGCACGGACCGGTGCTCAGTGAGAACCTCGGTTACTATCTCGGTCTCTATGATACCTGGTCATCCTACGGCGTGGAGAGCGAGGGTGTGTTCATAGCTTACACATCTGTATACGGCAACACAAAGAAGGCTGCCGAGAAGCTGAAGGAGCTGCTGGAGGCAAAGGGCTGCCCGAAGGTAGCTATAGCAGACCTTGCAAGAGAGGATATGGCAGAGTCAGTGGAGGACGCATTCCGCTACGGCAAGATAGTTCTTGCGACCACGACTTACAATGCTGATATCTTCCCCTTCATGAAGCAGTTCATCAGCGACCTCACAGAGCGCAACTATCAGAAGAGAACCATCGGTATCATCGAGAACGGCAGCTGGGCACCTATGGCTGCAAAGGTGATAAGGGGTATGTTCGAGAAATCAAAGGACATAACATTCACAGATACAACAGTTTCCATCAAGTCAGGTCTGAAGGCTGAGAACATAACACAGCTTGAGGCTATGGCGGACGAGCTTATGAAGTAAGGACGGTGCTTCCGTCCGGAAGGAGGCAGTTATGAAGATAACACTTAATCCCGACAAGGAAGTTGTTGCAAGGATCAAGGAAGGACTCAAGATGAAGGACGGATATTGTCCGTGCAGACTTGCAAAGACACCCGAGAACAAATGTATGTGCAAGGAGTTCAGAGATCAGATCGCAGATCCGGATTTCGAGGGCTTCTGCCACTGTATGCTTTACTACAAGTCAAAGGAGGACTGAGTTATGGCTGAGATAATCATCACAAAGGAAAATTTCGATGAAGAGGTAAGAAACTACAAGGGCGAACCCATACTTCTTGACCTCTGGGCAAGCTGGTGCGGACCCTGCATGATGCTTTCACCCATCATTGAGGAGATAGCTGACGAGTATGACGGAAAGCTGAAAGTCGGCAAGATAAACGTGGACGAGCAGCCTGAGCTTGCAATGGCATTCAGAGCGGAGTCCATACCTATGCTGGTGCTTGTCAAGGACGGCGCTGTTCACAGGACAACTGTCGGATACAGGAACAAGGAACAGGTCCTTGATTTCGTGGGACTGAAATAAGAGTAAAAAGGGGAGCTTTTCGCTCCCCTCTCAGCTTGTCAAAAAAGATGGTTTCAGCGATAAAACCTAACGTTTGGGATTCCAAAGGGGCACGCCCCTTTGGTCAGGTCAAGGGCTGAAAGC
>CAMKMD010000032.1 GCA_946413815.1 uncultured Ruminococcus sp. | reverse complement strand
CGTAACTGACAAGAAGGCAAGAGAGCTCAATGTCGGCGGCGAAGTTCTCGCATACATCTGGTAAGGAGGAGCTGTTATGTCAAGAATCGGCAGAATGCCTGTCAGCATACCCGCAGGTGTAGAGGTAAAGAACGAGGGCAACCTCGTAACAGTCAAGGGCCCCAAGGGCGAGCTCACAAGAAAGTTCAATGCAGAGCTCGGCATCGAAGTGGCTGACGGCAATATAAATATCACAAGACCCAGCGATGACAAGCGTCACCGTTCACTTCACGGTCTTACAAGAACACTTATCGCAAACATGGTTGAGGGTGTAACAAACGGTTACTCCAAGACTCTTGAGATCGAGGGTGTCGGCTACCGTGCTGCAAAGAGCGGCAACAAGGTAACACTCAACCTCGGATATTCTCATCCCGTTGAGATCGAGGAGACAGACAGCATCAAGCTCGAAGTTCCCCAGCCCAACAGGATCATCGTAAGCGGCATCGATAAGCAGGCTGTAGGTCAGTTTGCAGCTGAGATCCGTGAGAAGCGTCCGCCTGAGCCGTACAAGGGCAAGGGCATCAGATATGCCGGCGAGCGTATCATCCGCAAGGAAGGTAAGGCCGGTAAGGGCAAGAAGTAATTAAAAGGAGCAAATTGCTATGATTAAGAAATTTGACAGCAATAAGGCAAGATTAAAGAGACACCGCAGAGTACGTGCGAAGATCTCCGGTACTCCTGAGCGTCCCCGTCTCAATGTGTTCCGCTCAAATAAGCACATCTACGCACAGATCATCGACGACGTGAACGGCGTTACTCTTGCTTCCGCATCCAGCATGGACAAGGGCTTCGAGGGCAATGGCAGCAATGCTGAGGGCGCTCGCAAGGTCGGCGAGATGATCGCAAAGAACGCTGCAGAGAAGGGCATCTCCGAGGTCGTATTCGACAGAGGCGGTTACCTCTACCACGGCAGAGTTCAGGAGCTCGCTGAAGGAGCTCGTGAAAACGGATTACAGTTCTAAGAGGGAGGTAACACAATGGCTAATATTGAAACACAGGCACCTGAGCTGCAGGAAAAGGTCGTTGCTATCAACAGAGTTTCCAAGACAGTAAAGGGCGGACGTATCATGAAGTTCTCCGCTCTGGTCGTAGTCGGTGACGGAAACGGAACAGTAGGCTTCGGTCTCGGAAAGTCCGGAGAAGTTCCGGATGCAATCCGCAAGGGCATCGAGGACGCCAAGAAGAACCTGGTCAAGGTTGCTCTCAAGGGAACAACAATCCCCCACGAGATCGTAGGCGCATTCGGCGCAGGCAGAGTTCTTATGAAGCCCGCAGCACCCGGTACCGGCGTTATCGCAGGCGGCCCTGTACGTGCAGTAATCGAGGTAGCAGGAATCAAGGACATCAGAACAAAGTCCCTTCGTTCCAACAACCCCTGCAACGTAGTAAGAGCTACTATCAACGGCCTTGTTAACTGCACTTCTGCAAAGGAAGTTGCTGAGAGAAGAGGCAAGTCCGTTAAGGAAATATTTGGTTAAGGAGGCACAACACCATGGCAAAGAATATCAAGCTCGTGAAGAGCCTCATCGGCAGAAAGAAGGATCAGATCGCTACTGCCGAGTCACTCGGTCTCAGAAAGATCGGTGACGTAACCGTTCAGCCCGACAATGCACAGACACAGGGCAAGATCAACAAGATCTCACACCTCATCGAGGTTACAGAAGCGTAAACAAGGAGGTGCAACAAGCATGAAAATTCACGAATTAACTCCTGCAGCTGACTCCAACAAGGCTGTAAAGCGTATCGGCAGAGGTCACGGTTCCGGAAACGGTAAGACAGCCGGTAAGGGCCACAAGGGTCAGAATGCAAGAAGCGGCGGCGGAGTAAGGATCGGCTTTGAAGGCGGTCAGATGCCTCTCGCAAGAAGAATCCCTAAGAGAGGTTTCAACAACATCTTCGCTACCAAGTATGCAGTAGTAAACGTATCCGACCTGAACCAGTTCAAGGACGGTACAGTAGTAGACACTGAGCTCCTCAAGGCTTCAGGTCTCGTTAAGAAGGAGTACGACGGAATCAAGGTACTCGGAAACGGTGAACTCACATCTCAGCTTACAGTTAAGGCTGCAAAGTTCTCTCAGAGCGCTGCAGAGAAAATCGAAAAGGCCGGAGGAAAGGCTGAGGTGATGTAATGTGTTCAAGACGCTGAAGTCCGCTTGGAATACACCCGAGATCCGCAAGAAGCTATTATACACATTACTCATGATCGTGATCTTCAGATTCGGTAATGCCGTTACAGTACCCTATCTCAACAGTGAGGTAGTAAGGTCATGGATGGACATGAATGCACAGGGCGGCAACTTCCTCGAGTACCTGAACACGATCACCGGCGGTGCGCTTTCACAGGCTGCACTGTTCTCACTCTCAATCACCCCCTTCATCAACGCCTCCATCATCATGCAGCTGCTGACATATGCTCTGCCGCCGCTTGAGAGAATGAGAGACGAGGGCGAAGAGGGAAGAAAGAAGATCGATAAGATCTCCGCAGTAGTATCCCTGGTACTTTCTATAGTAATGGGATACGGCTACTACCTGATCCTGAGACGAATGGATGACGGAAACGGCAATATCGCACTGAAGTATACTTCAGGTGCAGAGGGCGTTTTCGCAGGATTCGTAATCGTAGGCTGCTTCGTGGCAGGTGCTTCATTCGTAGTATGGATGGGCAACAGGATCAGTGACAAGGGTATCGGCAACGGCGTATCAATGCTCCTTTTTGCCGGTATCGCAGCAAGATTCCCCGTCGATGCAGGTCGTCTCATCGCTCTTACAAAAGATCGTCCTGAGAAGTACCTGTTCGTAACAATAGGCTATATCCTCTTCATAATCCTTGAATTCGCATTCATCGTATTCATGAACGAGGCAGAGAGACGTATCCCGATACAGTACGCTAAGCGTGTTGTGGGAAGAAAGCAGTACGGCGGACAGAAGACACATATCCCGATAAAGGTCATCATGAGCGGCGTTATGCCTATCATCTTTGCAATGTCCTTCATGTCGATCCCCAGAACGATCGAGCTCTTCAAGGCTGATCCGAAGGACGGCGGCTTCTACAGCAACTTCCTCGCATTCTTCAATACAAGAGGATGGGGTTATGCGATCATCTACTTCCTGCTTATCATCGCTTTCAACTATTTCTATGTTTCACTCCAGTACAATCCTATCGAGATAGCAAACAATCTCCGTCAGTCAAACGGCGGTATCCCCGGTATCAGACCCGGTAAGCCCACATCAGACTACATCCAGAGAGTTCTCTCCAAGATCAGTCTCGTAGGCGCTATCTTCCTTGGAATCATCGCCGTAATTCCGATCTTCTTCTCAATGGCAGATCCGAATCTGGCGTATCTTTCAATGGGCGGTACAACAATACTCATCGCAGTAAGCGTTGCCCTTGAAACTACACGTACACTGGAATCTCAGCTTATGATGAGACATCATAAGGGCTTCTTACAGTAAAGGAGGAACAGTATGAACCTTATTTTCTTAGGCGCTCCCGGTGCGGGCAAGGGTACACAGGCAGAGGTCGTTTCCGATGCTCTCGGTATCCCGCAGATCTCAACAGGCAACATTCTTCGTGAGGCAGCCAAGAACGGCACCGAGTACGGCCTTAAGGCTAAGGCTGCTATGGATGCAGGCGCTCTCGTATCAGATGATATCGTGATCGGTATCCTCAAGGAGAGGATCGCTGAGGACGACTGCAAGAACGGATTCATCCTCGATGGATTCCCCAGAACTGTTCCCCAGGCAGAGGCTCTTGACAGCATGGGTATCCAGATCGACAAGGTAATAGAGATCTTCGTTCCCGATGAGACGATCAAGCAGAGAGTCTCAGGCAGACGTGTCTGCCAGGGATGCGGCGCATCATATCACATCCAGTACAAGCCCACCAAGGTCGAGGGCGTATGCGATAAGTGCGGCGACGCAACTATCATCCGCAAGGACGACCAGCCCGAGGTAGTGCTTGACAGACTGGCTACCTACCACGAGAAGACTGCTCCTCTCAAGGACTACTACGAATCACAGGGCAAGCTTGTGACAGTAGAGGGCCAGGAGGAAGTAGCAGACACTTCCAGACTTACTCTTGCAGCAGTAGGAGTAAACTGATGAGTATAACCATCAAATCAAAGACCGAGCTTGCCATAATGCGTGAAGCGGGTAGGATAACCCACGACGCAATATGGTATGCCGGTGAAAGATTGAAGCCGGGTATGACTACACTTGATGTAGATAAGCTGGTGGGTGAATACTACGCCAGACACGGCTGTAAATCAGCATTCAAAGGTCTTTACGGGTTCCCGGGTCACGCTTGTATCTCGGTAAACGAGGAAGTGATCCACGGTATCCCGAAGGCCAGTCACCGCCTGAAGGAAGGCGATATAGTGAGCATCGACACGGGAGCCGCCTATAACGGCTACAACGCCGACAGCTGCTGGACCTTCCCGGTAGGCAAGATAACTGATGAAGCAAAGGCACTTCTTGAGGTCACTGAGAAATCCCTTTACGAAGGTATCGCTCAGGCTCAGGTCGGAAACCGTATCGGAGACATATCTCATGCTGTTGAGGAGTACTGTGCCTCACGAGGCTACGGAATCGTAAGAAATTACTGCGGCCACGGCATCGGCAGAGAGGTCCATGAATCGCCGGAGATACCAAACTGGGGCAAGCCCGGAAGGGGCCCGAGACTGGTCGCCGGCATGACGATCTGCATCGAGCCGATGATAAACGCAAGAGGCGACGATGTTAGAACCCTTAACGACAACTGGACCGTTGTTACAAAGAACGGTTCGCTGTCAGCTCATTTCGAGCATATGATCGCAATAACTCCTGACGGTCCCGTTATTCTGACAGAATCCTGACGGAGGTCACATCGTGTTAAACAAGGTGCAGGCAGGCTCAGTGGTAAGAGCTGACGCAGGCCGTGACATGGAGAACCCCTACGGCGGTTTCTTCGTGGTAACGGAGGTCAGCGAAGGATACTGCATGATAGCGGACGGCAAGACGAGAAAGCTCGCCAGGCCCAAGCGCAAGAACATGAAGCATATCCGAGCCACAGGCAGTATGATCAATTTAAGCGATATAACTGATAAGAAGCTCAGAACGCTGCTCCGGGAAGCCGGAAGCGCAGAGTAAGGAGGGTCATCAAGTGTCTAAAGAAGATGTAATCGAGGTAGAGGGCGTCGTAACTGACGCGCTGCCCAACGCAATGTTCAAGGTACAGCTCGAGAACGGCCACGAGGTTCTTTCCCACGTGTCCGGCAAGCTCAGAATGAACTATATCAGGATCGTTCCCGGTGATAAGGTGAAGCTTGAAATGTCACCCTATGACCTGTCAAAGGGCAGGATCACCTGGAGAGTAAAGTAAACAAGGGATAAGATCCCGCTATCCGTAAAAGGAGGTAATTTCAATGAAAGTAAGACCTTCAGTAAAACCCATGTGCGAAAAGTGCAAGGTTATCAAACGTAAGGGCAGAATCATGGTTATCTGCGAAAATCCTAAGCATAAGCAGCGTCAGGGCTGATCCCCGGCGTAACAATGGAGGTAAATTCATATGGCAAGAATAGCTGGCGTAGACCTTCCGAGAAATAAGAGAGTCGAGATCGGACTCACATACATCTTCGGAATCGGCCGTCCGACTGCAACTAAGATCCTCGAGGCTACAGGTGTTGACCCTGATATAAGAGTTAAGGACCTTGCCGAGGAAGACGTAGCTAAGCTCCGTGACTACATTGATGCAAACTACACTGTTGAGGGTGATCTCCGTCGTGAGGTATCTCTCAACATCAAGAGACTTGTTGAGATCGGCTGCTACAGAGGCGTTCGTCACAGAAAGGGTCTCCCTGTAAGAGGACAGAGAACCAAGACCAACGCAAGAACCCGCAAGGGCCCTGTAAAGACCATCGCAAACAAGAAGAAGTAAGGAGGTCATGAACTTTGGCACAGCAGAAGGGTAAAAAGGTTACCACAATCAGAAGACGCAGAGAGCGTAAGAATATCGAGAGCGGTGCTGTACACATTCAGTCCACTTTCAATAACACGATCGTAACTATCACCGACACAGCAGGCAACGCTATTTCATGGGCAAGCGCTGGTGAGCTTGGCTTCAGAGGATCTAAGAAGTCAACTCCTTTCGCTGCACAGACTGCAGCTGAGACAGCTGCAAAGGCTGCTATGGAGCACGGCCTCAAGTATGTTGAGGTTTACGTAAAGGGACCCGGCGCAGGTCGTGAGGCTGCTATCAGAGCACTCCAGACCGTAGGCCTTGAGGTTCGCATGATCAAGGACGTTACTCCCATTCCTCACAATGGCTGCCGTCCGCCCAAGAGACGTCGTGTCTAATCCCACAGGAGGTGCATTAAAATGGCAGTTCAGAGAGAACCTATTCTTAAGAGATGCAGATATCTGGGCATCAGCCCGGCTGTAATGGGCGTTTCCAAGAAGGAGTCCATCCGTTTCAAGAACGCAAACAACAGAAAGAAGATTTCTGAGTACGGTCTCCAGCTCAAGGAGAAGCAGAAGCTCAAGTTCATCTATGGCGTACTCGAGAAGCAGTTCGAGCACTACTTCGAGATCGCTTCAAAGATGGAAGGCAAGACCGGTGACAACCTCATCACTTGCCTCGAGACAAGACTTGACAGCGTAGTATACAGAATGGGTCTTGCACTTACAAGACGTGAGGCAAGACAGCTGGTAGTGCACAGCCACTACACAGTAAACGGCAAGAAGGTAAATATCCCCTCCTACAGGGTTAAGATCGGCGATGTAATCGCTCTCAGGGAGAAGGACAGAACATCTGAGAAGTTCAAGGCTACCGTTGAGGAGACCAAGGACAGACTCGTTCCTTCATGGCTCACAGCTAACAAGGACGATTTCTCAGCAACAGTTAACCGCCTCCCCTCAGCTGAGGATCTTGACTACGAGGTAGCTACTCACCTCATCGTCGAGCTGTACTCCAAGTAATCCTGAGACTTATCTCAGATTACTTGCAGAGTCAATTATAACTCAAATTACAATAATACAAATCATTATTGCGAAACAGGAGGGTTTTTATGCTGGAAAAGATCAATAAGCCGGATATCGACGTTGTCGAGCTTAAGAGTGACGGCAAATACGGCAAGTTCGTTTTAGCACCGCTGGAGCGGGGATACGGAATTACTCTCGGAAACAGTCTCAGGCGTGTGCTGCTCTCCTCACTTCCTGGTGTAGCGGTAACATCCGTTAAGCTTCAGGGCAAGGATGGAACCATTCACCATGAGTTATCAACAATTCCGGGCGTAAAAGAGGACGTAACGGAAATAATCCTCAGCATCAAGGGCCTTACAGCTAAGCTCACGGGTGATAGTCCGAAGACAGTCTATGTTGAAGCAGAAGGCGAGTGCGAGATCACTGCCGGCGACATCAAGGCTGATTCTGAGGTGACTATCCTCGATCCCGGTATGCACATAGCTACACTGGGTAAGGACTCAAAGCTTTACATGGAGATCACTATCGACAAGGGCAGAGGCTATGTCTCTGCTGAGCGTAACAAGAAGCAGATCAATATGCCTGTTGATGTTATCGCTGTTGACAGTATCTACACACCTGTATTAAAGGTCAACTACACTGTAGAGGACACCCGTCTGGGACAGGTAACAGACTACGACAAGCTCACCATGGAGGTATGGACCGATGGTACTATCTCCGCTAAGGAAGCACTGTCGCAGGCAGCCAATCTCCTCAACGAGCATCTCAAGCTGTTCATCGACCTCTCTGAAGAGGCCGGTCTGGCTGAGGTCCTTGTAGAAAAGGACGAAAAGGGCAAGGAGAAGATCCTGGAGATGACCATTGAGGATCTTGACTTATCGGTACGTTCCTTCAACTGTCTGAAGCGTGCCGGAATCAATACCGTAGATGACCTTATCAACAAGTCTGAGGAAGAAATGATGAAGGTCAGAAACCTCGGAAAGAAGTCCTTCGATGAGGTAAAGGAGAAGCTCCAGTCACTGGGCTTCGATCTCTCCTCCGAAGAGGAATAAACCACTGAATTAGAAAAGGAGTGAATAACATGCCGGGTACAAGAAAGCTGGGCAGAACATCTGATCACAGAAAGGCAATGCTCAGAGGCATGGTTACTTTCCTTCTTGAGAACGGTCAGATCGAGACTACCGTTACAAGAGCAAAGGAAGTTCGTGCTGTTGCAGAGAAGATGATTACCATCGGTAAGACAAATGATCTGCACTCCAAGCGTCAGGTAATGGCTTACGTAACAAAGGAAGCTGTTGCCAAGAAGCTTTTCGATGAGATCTCACCCAAGTACGCTGACAAGAACGGCGGTTACACACAGATCGTAAAGATCGGACCCCGCCGCGGTGATGCTGCTGAGATGGCGATCATCAAGCTGGTTGACTAAGCCTTATACGTAATACACCGCTCTCCCTCGGGAGGGCGGTTTTTTCATGCCCTGAATGCAGAATTAAGGAAGAGTGAGCGGCATCGCCCCCTACACATTAAACCACCGGCAATTAAAAGTAACATCATACATCAGGTTACCCGTGCGATAGCCTACTTTAGTCTGCGTGTCTGAAATGAAAGCAAAAACCGGCAATGGGTGGGAAGAAAGGGGCGAGGGAAAAGAGAGTCCAGAGAGGAAAACCGTGAGGGGAAAGGAGGGAGGGAAATGCCGGTTTTTGCTGCGGTTTTCTTTTTCCCTCCCTCCTTGCCCCGGGAGGTGTTCCTCTTTGGCTTTGTGTGAGATTTTGCAAATCACTGAAGATGATACAGAGAATATATAATTTTTCGTTCTTTTCTTCAATTCATCGTAACATCTTACTTATACTCACAAAGCCAGAGGGGGAAACCATGGGACCCGGGTGAGGAAAAGAAAACCGCAGTAAAAGCTGACATCCTCCCCCGTCCCAAGTTTTCCCCCTCTGGACTCCCCCTTCCTTTCCCTCCACCCCCTCCTGTCAGCTTTTGCTTTTTTCAGACCAGCAGGCTAAAGGCGGCTATCGTACGGGTGACATAATATGCGCTGTTAGTTTGAGTAATGGCTTTCGGGCTTGTGTGGGGGGGCGATGCCTACGTCGCCCCGCCTCCAGATTCATGTATAAAGGAACTGCTCATGCTTTGCGAGAGTAGGCTTCTGAATGCTCCAACGCAATTGCCTACGAAATATGATACATATTCTTGGTCAGAAATATCAAAAATCTCTTTACTATCGTGATAATATATGTTATAATAGACCTAAGGCCTGAGGCCTGTAATCATTATCTGAAAGGTAAGGTGTGCCATGAAAGCAGACAAGTATGCAATAAAGGGCGGCAAGAAAGTAGATATCAGAAAGCTGTCCACCGACAGCAAGGATGACGGAGTTGACAAGGAAGAAATAATCGCAAAGTACGAGGCAAACAAGGCGGAGCTTGCTCTGCTTCAGGATAAGTTCTATGCAGACGGCAGAGAGGGCATCATCGTTGTTATACAGGCTCTTGATGCCTCCGGAAAGGATTCCGCTATCAAGAACGTTTTCAGCGGCATCAATCCGCAGGGCGTAGTGGTCCATTCCTACAAGGCTCCCACATCTGACGAGCTGGCTCATGACTATCTCTGGCGTATCCACCGCGATGTGCCGAGAAGAGGAGAGATAGCTATATTCAACCGCAGCCACTATGAGGATCTTGTTACGGTACAGGTGGAAGGCATAAAGCCCCATTACCATATGAACGACAGGATCATCGGCAAGGATGACAAGACCTTTTTCGGCGAGCGCTGCGAGCAGGTCAACAACTTCGAGCAGTACCTCTATGACAACGGCTACCGTATCATAAAGATATTCCTCCACGTATCCAAGGAGGAGCAGACCGCTCAGCTCCTGGAGCGTATAGAACTGCCGGAGAAGAACTGGAAGTTCCGCGCGGATGATCTCAAGGTAAGGGACAAGTTTGATGCCTACCTTAACTGCTTCAATGATGTAATAAACAAGACCTCCACCAAGACCAACCCGTGGTACGTCCTTCCCGGCGACCAGAGGTGGTATACCCGCTACCTTATCACTGAGCTGCTGCTCGATGCACTGAGATCCTGCGATCCTCAGTACCCTGAGCTTCCCGACGAGGAAAAGGCAAAGCTGGATGAGTGTGCGAAGATACTGAAGGAATCCCTCGGTGACTATGAGGGTGAAAAGAAGCAGGAGGAGAAGGAAAAATCCTCCAAGAAGAAAAGCAAGAAGAAAAAGGACTAAAAACAGGCGGCGCATACAGGGGTGATGCCTGTATAGCAGTTTATACGTTATATCGGGGGAGACCTTTCTGAGGAAAGGTCCCTCTGACGGAGGCGGTCCCCTCTGTCGCTGCGCGACATCTCCCCACACTGTGGGGAGTCACCCCCGTACCCCCTTCCAAAGACTTCCAATGAATTTTGCCCCCATAGGTCTTCAGACCTATGGGGGCAAAATTAGTCGGAAGTTTTCGGAAAGGAGTTTGAGGGAAAACCTTTTTCAAAAGGGTTTCCCTCAATAGGACGTGCAAAAGCCGCTATACGCGCATTGCACCTGTTTATTCCACCGGGTCTTCTGTTTCCATATCAAAGGAGATGGGTATGGAGTAACTGCCTGATATTTCGGAGAGTGATTCAAGATCGTCAAGAGGCAGCCCATCTGTTTCAGTGATGCCGGAGAGGAGGTAGTAGTTAAGATCAAGGTGTCCTTCAACGGAATGTCCGCTGACTGTGAGCCACTGTCCTTGTTTTTTCAGATCAAGATAATAAGTGCCTTTTGAACCTCTCATATTCATTTGATAGCCGTAGTCGGCAACGAGATAGGGTGTCTGCTCACTTCCGGTCTCGCCGTCATACTCGGCATAGATCATCATGCGCGGGAAGTCGGCTCCCATAGTTTTACTGTTGTAGATTGTGAAGCGGAATCCGGCGCCGTCTATGACCTCTCTTGTATATCCGGGGATATCGCCCGTGGGATCAAAGAGCTCTGTGACGGATTCATAGTCGCTGGAATATGCTCTTACGCTCAGCTTCGGGCTCTCTCCTCCCGCTGATCTTCCGGTGCTTTTACGGAATGAAAGTGCGGCATAGGCTATGGTTATGAGCAGGATATAGGCAAGAAGCAGGGAAAGGATCAGGAAGCAGGCGAATTTTAGCGGCGACATCATGGCCCTGTGTCTCGGTTCGATGCCTTCACGGCTCTCTTCAAGCCGCTTGTTTATGCTGTGCTTGTATATAAGAATATAGATGAACATTGCTAAAGCAACGACAAGGAATATAAATATTGCGAATGTCATAGTGATACCTCCTTTATATCCCGAAGAACTCACGGAATATATAGTAGTAGGAGCGTGTGACGTCCACCCGTGAGCCGTCGGTAAGTGTGAGTACGAATTTCTGTGAAAGAGCTGGCTTTATGCTCTTGATGTGGTTGGCGGAGACTATGACGGAATTACTGATACGAATGAATTCCTTCGGATCAAGCAGTTCCTCAAGCTTGCGGAGACATTCGCTCAGCTTGTAGGTCTCTCCGCCGGAGTGTGCGACAACATCATGGGAAAAGCTTTCGATGTGTGTTATTTCAGCAGTTTTCAGGCGATAGATCTCCTCGCCCTTCCTGCCTATGAGATGTGTGGGACAGTAGTTGTTTTCTGAGAGGATCAGGTCTGCGTCATCATCTATCTCAAAACCCTTCCGGACGAGTTCTGAGGCGATTTCGTCGTATCTCTGATCGCTTACCATTAGTTTTATCTTCATGACTGCTCCTCCTTTCTGTAATCATTATACCTGTTTTTCTGCCACTGCGCAATACCTTCTGCATACTCTGCATTCTCCGGAGCGCAGATTACAGACAGGGGAGTATGCCCTGCACAGGAATAATACCGCTGTCCTCCGCATAAGGTGGTTGTAGGAAAAAACAGGAGGAAAAACATATGAACCGATATATAGCAGCACTCCTTACCGTAGCCGTGGGAACGGCTGTGATACCCGCTGTTCCGGTATACCTTGCCGGCCGCAGGACTCCGCCGGAAAGCACGCCTATAGCCGGACAGGCAGTGGAGAAAACAGAACGGAAGGGCTTCCGTGTACTTGATACAGCATCCGGCGAAGTGCTTGACGTGCCCCTGCGTGACTACCTCATAGGCGCTGCCGCCGCCGAGATGCCGGTATCCTTCGGAGAGGAGGCTCTGAAGGCGCAGATAGTGGCTGCTCATACCTACGCTGTCAGGCAGTGTATGCGTGAGGAGACTTCACCGACGCCGGAGCTGCGCGGCGCTGATTTCTCCAACGATACCTCCAGATATCAGGGCTATTTTACGGAAAGCCAGATGAAGAGCTGCTACGGCAGCGCCTACGAGGAGAGTATAGCGAAGCTGTCTGCCGCAGTCGATGAGGTCATGCCCTATGTGCTGACCTATGGGGGAGAGCCTATAATAGCAGCCTTCCATTCCATGTCGCCGGGCAGGACGGAGAGTGCAGGAGATGTATGGGGAACGCCTGTTGAATACCTTGTACCCGTTGACAGTACAGCAGATATATCAGCGCCGAGATATATGGAGGAGGCACGCTTTCCGGAGCCCGTTCTCAGAAAGCGCCTGACGGAGGCCTTTCCGGGGATAAACCTCGGCAGCGATCCGGCGCAGTGGATATCAGTCGGAGAGACAACAGAGTCCGGCACTGTACTCACCGCCCTTGCCGGAGACAGATGCGTTACCGGGAATGAACTGCGGGAGGCGCTGGGACTGAGATCGGCCTGTTTTACCGTGGCAGGAGCAGAGGACGGCATCACCGTGACCACAAGAGGCTTCGGCCACGGCGTAGGTCTCAGTCAGTACGGCGCGGACGCAATGGCCAGAGACGGCAGTTCGTGGCATGAGATACTGGAGCACTACTATCCGGGCTGTACTATAGAAGCGGTCTGAAATATCTGAGAGCTGTCAGCTTGTAAATGCGGTATCAAAGGTATGGTCTGCCGGCGATGGATCTTCGATGAACGCCGGCAGACTGAATTCGCCGGAGTAAGGGCATATCACACAGGTTTGTTATTTTATTGTCATTTCGTGCCGAGCGCGGATATAAGAAAAATGCTCATAAAACAGCCATTTATGAGTTGTTTTGTCTATTGACAAAACACAGCCTATGTAATATAATAATGATACAGAAAAATAATCTGTGTGAACAGAAAAAGGAAGATGAAATTGAAGAGACTAAAACCCCTCCTTGTGGCTGCGGGGCTTGCCGCTGTTGCCGCAGGGGCATTTGCTTTCCTGTATTTCCTGCCGGGAGTGCCGGCATATTTCCGGCTGAAGTACAGCTATCCCGGAGCGCTCGATACTGTCATTGAGGATTACCCGGCATATGATGTGTGCTACCCGGAGAGCCGTGACAAGAGACCTGTGCTCTCCGCCTGCGGTATCACACTTACTCTGCCGGACAAGATGAAGAGAAACAACCCCGACAGCGATACCGAGAGCTACTCCACCGAGGACGGAAAGACGAATATCCGCTTCACACCCTCAGCAGAACAGCGCCATGACCCCGAGGATACCCTTGCCGCTCCTGACGGCAGCGGAAACCGTATGCAGTACGGCGATCTTGTGGAATGCTGCAATATCTTCGGCTGGGAAGTTCCGGATTCGGTATTCGAGCTTGAGCGTGATCTCCTCACCCTTGACTGGAACGATCTGCACTGGCGCGACCGCACTGACTGCCGCTGCCTTATGTCTCTGACAGCCGGAAAGTGGGAGCTTCTCGGCGGCAGCCTTGGTGAGATGTATTCCCATGTCTACCGCTACGACCGGGACGATATAGAAGGAATAGTATATGAGGTAAGATCCGAGAACGCAGCGAGCACAGCCTATTCCGTATCCCTATGCCGCAAGGGCAGATATGACAGGGTATACGGCCTGATGATACGCTCAACGGATAAGGAGACCGTGCAGCATATGCTGGCGTCTGTCTCCATTGACTGAGTAATAAACAGCAGAGGCGCAGTAGCTGCGCCTCTTATTTATCAGAAGCCGGACCGGCTGACTGGAGGAAGTATTGAACGATAACGAACTGACACTGCTTCTGTTTGCCATAGCAGCGATACTATTCTTATTATGGCTCATAAAGCGCAGAGAGAAGCCGGATATAACCGATTTCTTCCAGCCTGTGCCGGTAATGACCGACCGTGAGCGGGAGTTCTATGTAAGGCTGCGTGAGACAGCGGAGGAGCACGGCCTGCAGATATTCACCAAGGTAAGGCTCGCCGACCTTGTGGTACCCCTCCCGAAAGCGGAGAACCCCTACTGGATGGAGTGCTTCAACAAGGTCAAGGCCAAGCACATCGACTTTGCCCTTGCCGACGGTGAGGGAAATATAGTCGTTCTGATAGAGCTTGACGATACCACCCACGCCCGTCCCGACCGCATAGAGCGTGACGAGTTCGTGGATACAGTGCTGTACAAATGCGGATACACCCTGCTGAGGACCTACGGGGAGCTTGAAGCGATAGAGGAAGAGCTCGGAGAATATATATGGGAATAAAAAAGTCATAGCGCCCTGAAGCACTATGACTTTTTCTTTATATGTATTGTTTACTGGAGGTTGAGATGCCTCTTTATGATGTTGACTATAAGCAGATACATTCCGATACAGCATATAAGCAGGAAAGCACATACGCAGAGGGCTGTCTGTACTCCTGACATATTCTTGTCAAGTGTAAAGGCTGTTATCCTTGCAGACATTATCATGGCAAAGATTACGGAGATGAATCCGAGACCGAAGCTCAGGAGTCCCTTGCAGCTGTTTACCATGTTGCTGAGTGCGCTGATAAGATAGCCGAGCAGCTGTATGGAAACATATATCATGAAGCCGAGGAGCAGACCTGTCAGCTTGTCGGAAAGCGGGATATCATCTGATACTATCTTTTCCCAGATACCCTTTGCCAGATACGATGCATTGTCTCCGCTCACGATGAAGAGACCGAGCAGGATGACTGCTATGCTCGCAAGATAGTTGATGATGCCGGCAGTCAGCTTTGCTACGATATGCTCGGTAGCTGTTACGGGGAGTGTGTTTGTTAGGTAGCCTTCGTCCGTGAACATATTGTTCTTGAAACGGCGGATATTGTCTATCATGGTCAGCAGGGCGAGTATACCGGTGAGGATACCGTAGGCGATGCGTACTATGCCTGCGAATACTACCAGAGTGATGAATCCGGATGAGAAATTGTCCATATCACTGGAATCTGCATTAAAGAGATTGAGAACGCAGATAACACCCGCAAGGATAAGATATACTATATAAAGTGGTGAGAATGTTTTGACAAGGTATATCATCTCGTGCTTGAGCAGTTTTCCTAACATCTGAATACCTCCCTGAAGAGCTGATCAATAGACATACCCTTTTCGCTTCGGAGGGCATCTGCACTTCCGAACACCTTGAGGTGGCCGTACTGTATCATGACCACATCATCGAGTATGCGTTCGATATCCTGTATCAGGTGTGTAGAGATGACAACAGTTGCGTCGGGGTTGTAGTTTGTAACGATGGTATCGAGAATATAGTCGCGGGCAGCAGGATCGACGCCTGCGATAGGCTCATCAAGGAGATAGAGCTTTGCGCTGCGGCTCATAACAAGTATCAGCTGCACCTTTTCCTTGTTGCCCTTTGAGAGAGTCTTGATCTTGGCGTTGGTATCTATCCTGAGGCGTGAGAGCATATCCTCAGCAACGGATCTTCTGAAGTCCTTGTAGAAATCCTCAAAGTAATCAAGGATGTCCTTTACCTTCATCCATATCGGGATGTAGCTGCGCTCAGGCAGGTAGGATACTATTGCCTTTGTTTCCGTGCCTATCTCCTTGCCGTCAATGGTGACATGGCCGGCTGTGGGAGTGAGAAGCCCGCAGAGTATCTTGATAAGAGTAGTCTTTCCGCTTCCGTTCGGACCTAAGAGCCCGACGACCCTTCCGCTTTCGAGTGTAAGATTAATGCCGCTCAGGGCTTCCTTTTTACCGTAGCTTTTGGAAAGGTCAGAGATCTGTATCAGTTCTGACATAATGTTCTTCCTTTCGTTATTATCCGAGATTAGCTGCCATACTTAAGAGAAGTGTTAATAATATCATGGCCAGTGTCAGCAGTATGACTATGAGAATTGTAGGTGTCAGGATCGCCCAGAAGTATCTTGGCCTTTCAGTGCGGTTGCTGCTTATATACTCAGCCATCTTTCTGCGGTTGGCGATAAGGATGATGATGCCGGCGATGAGGCATACACCCAGGAAGGCAAGGAAAATATAATTGCTCTTTTCTTCTCCTATCGCCTTGCTGAGCATTTCCATGCCGAAAGCAAGAGCACCGTTATTGATTATGTGCATGATTATGGACCACTGTATGCCGTATTCCATAGCGATATAGCCAAATACAAGGCCTATGAGAATACAGTAGGGGGTCTGGACAAGGTTCATGTGGAAAAGTCCGAACAGCAGCGCTGTCATAACGATGGCGAAAAGCTTGCCCCATGCCTGGAAGCGGCGCATCAGGAAACCCCTGAAAACGAGTTCCTCAGCGATGGGCCCGAGTATAGTAGCATAGAGTATCATAGCGGGGCTTCCGAAGATGCCTTCAAGAGCCTTAGCTGTTTCTGCATTTGACATACCTATCAGATTCAGCAGCTTTTCGATAACGACGCCGAGGATCTGTCCGACAGCCTGTCCCGCAAAGAAGATGAAGAAAATATTGATAAACGTTTTGCCTGTCATTTTCTGCTCACTGACAAAGAGATCGTGAACAGGAAGCCTCTTGCGGAAATAGATACAGAGTGCTGCTATGCCGATAACGATGGATATTATGAAGACTACGCCGTTCATAGCCAGCTTGTTTACAGTCTCCATGTATTCTTCACGTCTGTCAGGGCTGGTGATACCCGGATCTTTCATAGTAAGTTTGAAAATTTCAATTACCTGATAACACGTCTGTATGCCGAGGAACAGGAACAGATATAACAGCAGGCCTCCGCCTGTGATGTTGTTGTGTGTCTGGAAGCTGCGTTTTGCCATAGCCGGTGAGGGCTCGTTTGATACTGGTACGCCGATTGGTGGTCTGTCCATTGTGGATCGTCCTTTCATTATTTTCCAATAATTGATGTGAGGTCTTCTGTCATGTCTGCGGAGAGAAGTGTGAGTACTGCAACTCCGAGCGTTATGGCTATAAGGATCAGTATTGTCGCTGTTGTGAATGTCCAGAAGTATCTTCGCTTTTCTGTGCGGTTGCGGCGGATATAATCCGCTATGGTGCGGTGCTTTGCAATGAAGAAGTAAAGGCCGGCAGCAAAGAAGACGCCAAGAATAACATATTCAATGCAGGCTGCTTTGGTCTCGCCTATCCTCTTGGAGAGCAGGCCTAAACCGCAGGCAAGCACGCCGTTGTTGAGGAAGTGGAGAAGTATGGACCACTTGATGCCGTATTCCATAGCGGCATAAGCAAGCACAAGTCCCACGATGAAGGCGTAGGGCAGCTGCACGAAGTTCATATGGAAGAGACCGAAGAGCAGGGAAGACATCACGATGGCGAATACCTTGCCCCAGGCCTGGAAACGGCGCATCAGGAAGCCTCGGAATACTATCTCTTCAGCTATGGGAGCGCCTATGGCAGCGTAGATTATCATGGAGGGATGATTGAATATCTCGTTCATCAGCTCCGCTGTGGCATCATTTGAGAGACCGAAGATATTGAGTATGAGCTCAAGTACTATATTTATGACCGAACCCACCAGCTGCCCTGCAAAGAAGATGAAGAATATAGGCAGGAAGCTTTTCATCGTCATCCTGTTCGGGCTCCGGAAGATATCCTTTGCGGGGAGCTTCTTCCGGAAGTAGATGAAGAGCACCAGAAGACCGATGATGAGGCTTCCGATATATACCCATCCGTTCATGCTCAGATCAATGATGCTATTGTAATATTCATCGAATCTGTCCCAGTTTGCGAGCCCGGGATCCTTCAGCACAAGAATGACAGCCCCGATTATCTCGGCGGCTATCTGTATGCCGAGGAAGAGGACAAGGTAGATGATAAGTCCTCCGCCTGTATAGTTGATATGCGATCTGAAGCTGCGCTCTACCATAGCCGGTATCTTCTGATCATTTCCGCCTGAATGGTTCGAGCCGATAGTCTTATCGTCCATAGTCACATCTCCTTTCCGCCGGTGCCGTCAGTGCTGTATTTCTTCACCAGCTCTACTGCATCCTCGACAGTAAGGCCGAGTCTTTTTATCTCGGACAGGAAGTTCCTTACGATCTCCTCAGAACGGTCCCGGTTCAGGCTGAGTATGAGCTCCTGATTGTCCGTGACGAATTTTCCGGAGGTACGCAGTGAAATAATGTAGCCGTTCCTCTCTATCTCAGCCAGCGCCTTCTGCATGGTATTGGGGTTTACTCTTGCTTCCTCGGCAAGGTCACGCACGGAGGGGATGCGCTCGCCGGGCTTGTATATGCCGAGAGCTATCCGGTTCATGATCTCGTCGATGATCTGGATGTATACGGGTTTATCATTGGTGAAACTCCACATAAGCTGCACCTCCTGTATAAGTGTTGTCATGGTGTGTTAGTGTATTAATGTGCCATTTGACTAATACAATCTTATCACAGTTTCAGCTGTTTGTCAATAGGTTTTGCAAATTATTTTCAAAAAAACTCTGCCCTTCACTCCGGAGCCTGCGCCGGAGGGCTTGCTGTGCTGTCTCTGCCAAAATGTGAGGGGTATTTTCTTGACAGGCGCGGGAATATGGTGTATAATTAATGATGTATAATCATACAAAGAATCAGATCAGGAGGTCACATAATGCCGTCATTTCTTTCAGGTGCCAATATCACCGGTTTATGCAGGGAGCTCGAGGAGAGATCCTTTATACGTCCCGAGCTTTACGAGAAGTACCGTGTCAAGAGAGGTCTTCGCAACAGCGACGGTACAGGCGTAGTTGCAGGCATCACCAATATTTGCAACGTACACGGCTATATCCTTAATGAAGGCGAGGTCGAGCCCATCCCCGGACAGCTCATCTACCGCGGCTACAGCATCAGCGATCTTGTAGAGAACGTTGAGGCTGAGGACAGGTTCGGCTACGAGGAGGTGGCTTTCCTGCTTCTTTTCGGAAGACTCCCGAATGCCAAGGAGCTCCAGAACTTCACTACATATATATCAGTAAAGAGGGATCTGCCCAACGGCTTTGTTGAGGATATGATACTCAAGGCTCCCTCAAAGAATATAATGAACAAGCTTGCACGTTCCGTGCTTGCTCTCTACTCTTACGATGACGAGTGCGAGAACAAGGGTATCGAGAACGAGATGCGCACAGCGGTAAGCCTTATCTCCAAGCTGCCGGTCATCATGGCAAACGCCTATCAGGTAAAGCGCCGTGTGTTCGACAACCAGAGCATGATAATGCACCCTATAAACTACGAGGAGAATACCGCACAGTGCATCCTCTCCCTTCTCCGTCCTGACAGACAGTACACCAAGGAGGAGGCACAGATGCTCGATGTCCTGCTCATGCTCCAGGCTGAGCACGGCGGCGGAAACAACTCCACCTTTACCTGCCGTGTGCTCACATCCTCCGGTACGGACCCCTATTCCGCATACTCCTCTGCGATATGCTCACTGAAGGGACCCCGCCACGGCGGTGCGAACCTCCAGGTCATCAATATGCTCGACAACTTCAAGGCAAACATAAAGCACTGGGAGAACGAGGGCGAAGTTGCAGACTATATGCGCAAGGTCATCCGCAAGGAAGCTAACGACGGCTCAGGACTCATCTACGGTATGGGCCATGCCGTATATACCATATCCGACCCCCGTGCAGTCATACTCAAGAAGAAGGCCTTCGAGCTGGCAAAGGGCAGGGAGATAGAGGCAGAGTTCCGTCTCCTTGAGACCATAGAGCGCCTTACTCCCGAGATATTCCTCGAGGTCAAGGGCAGCAGCAAGACCATGTGTGCAAACGTTGATATGTATTCCGGTCTTGTATACCGTATGCTCGGTATACCGGACGAACTCTTCACACCTCTGTTCGCAGTTGCACGTATGGCCGGCTGGTCGGCTCACCGCATGGAGGAGATAATCACCAGCAGAAGGATAATCCGTCCCGCCTACAAGGCTGTCTCCAAGGAGAAGGAGTACGTAAGGCTGGAGGACAGGGACTGATAACTGCCCTGCAAAGGCTATAAAAGAAATGAAACGAAAACTGATCATACCTCTGGCGGCAGTCATGATGCTGACAGGCTGCTCCTTCGGCTCGAGCATAGATACCCTTATGTCTCCGCCGAAGCTCAGCGCCGAACAGGAGCAGATATACAAGGCTCTGACGGCCTCCACAGGGGATTCCATAAGCCTTAAATACCCGAAGTCCGGCAAGTATCTCTCCGCCTTCATCATGGAGGATATCGACGGCGACGGCGAAAACGAGGCAATCGTATTCTATGAGAAGAACGGTCTGTCGGTAGAGGAGAATACCCTGCGTATCAAGATATTCGACAAGGACGGCGGTGACTGGCACCTGAAGGGTGACAAGGCTGCGGACGGCGCGGAGATCGAGCAGGTCATGATCTCCCGGCTGGGCAGCAGCGACCGGATGAACATCATCATCGGCACAAGTATGCTGAACCGCTCCGAGAAGAACGTATCTATCTACAACTACAGCGGCGGCGAACTGGAGGTCTCCAAATGCGGCTCCTATTCCTTCTTCGACGTCACTGACCTTGACGGCGACGGAGAGAACGAGTTCATCCTCGTGGACGGCGGCTCCTCCGAGGAGAATGCCAGGATGAAGGCCTATAAGCTCGGAAAGGACGGCAAGTATACCCCCTCCTCCACTGATCTCAGCGGAGCCTTTACGGAGTTCAGCAGCTTCAGCTACGGGAAGCTCCCCGACGGCAGCACAGGCCTTTATATAGATGAGGCATCCGGCAGCGGCTATATCCAGACGGATATCGTCTGCATGAAGGATGACAGCCTGAAAAAGATATTCTCCGCACCGGAGGCATCCACCTACACCCTGCGTCTTTCGGACTGGGGCAGCTTCGATGTTGACGGTGACGGTATGATAGAGATACCCAAGCAGGTGCCTGCGCCCGGATATGACAATGTGACCGAGGGCGAGCAGATGCTGCTCACCCGCTGGCATACAGTATCTCCGGACGGAAAGCTCACCTCCTGCTACAACTCCTACTACAGCCCGGGGGATGGTTATATCTTCCTCTTCCCGGATGTATGGGGCACCAAGGTCACCGTTATGCGTGATACGCTCAACGACGAGCTGGTGCTGTGTGCCTACAACGGCACTACCGGAGAGCGGGGCAGAGAGCTTATGCGCATCTACTGCGCGGAGGATATAGCCTCCCGTGAGGACCGTATCTCCATGGGGTATATGCTCCTGCGGACCAAGGGCGATACCTCCTATCTTGCTTATATACCGCAGTATACAGGTCCCTATGACGACGACCTTTCCATAACAGCCGCAGATGCGGCGATAAATTTCATCAGTGTATGACAGCTCAACAAAGGAGTGAATATATATGAAACGCATACTTATCTGCGAGGACGAGGCCACCATCCGTGAATTCGTTGTCATCAACCTCAAGCGTGCAGGCTATGATGTAGTCGATGTTGACTGCGGCGAGGCTGCACTCAAGACCTTCGAGGCTGAGCACGGCAACTTTGATATAGTCCTCCTCGACATCATGATGCCCGGCATAGACGGCTTCACGGTCTGCAAGAAGATACGTGAGAAGAGCTCCACCATCGGAATCATCATGCTCACCGCAAGGACACAGGAGATGGACAAGGTAAGCGGCCTTATGATAGGCGCAGACGACTATATCACGAAACCCTTCTCACCCTCAGAGCTTACAGCGCGCGTGGATGCCATCTACCGCAGAGTATGTATGTCCTTCATAAAGAACGAGAAGCAGTCCGTGATAGAATCAGGCCCCTTCGTGCTGAACCTCAAGAGCCGCACCGTCACCAAGAACGGCGAGCCGGTGGAGCTCACACAGGTAGAGTATCAGATACTCGAATTCTTCATGAACAACAAGAACACCGCTCTTGACCGTGCGAGCATACTCAACCATATATGGGGCGAGAGCTACTACGGCGACGATAAGATAGTCGATGTAAATATACGCCGTATCCGCATGAAGATAGAGGAAGAGCCCTCAAGCCCGAAGTATATCATTACTATCTGGGGCTACGGCTACAAATGGAATGATTCGCAGTAATGGCTAAAAAGAGTATCACAAAGCGCTGGATGGTCAACAACCTCGGAGTTGTGGTGCTGGCGCTGCTGGTGATAGAGCTGGTAGTCATATATGCCGTGCAGAGCTACTTTTACAGCTCCGCAAAGCAGTATCTCGTATCAAAGCTCAATGCCGTTACCAGTATGCTCAGCATACATTCCCAGGACAGCTCCTCCAGCTTTTCCACAGAGATGCGCAGTCTGCTCGAGACCTTCAATGAAAAGGACAAGATAGAGCTCATGGCCATAAACTCCAAGGGCAGGGTGGTGCTTACCTCCTCCGGCTTCTCTCCGGACGAGGATTCCCCCATGCCGGACTACGAGGATGCCATGTCAGCCGGTTCGGGGGACTGGACGGGAAGGCTCTCCAGCGGGGAGAAGATACTGGCGGTATCCATGCCTATCTCCTCCTTCAACAGCGAATACAGCGCCGTCCGCATGGTGACCTCCCTTACCGAGATAGACAACGCCATCAAGGGCTATATACTTGCGACAACAGTGATAGGCTCCCTTATCATGCTTATTATCATATCCACCGGACTCCTGTTCGCAGGCTCCATAGTCCGGCCAATACGGCAGATAAGCGGTATTGCGAGCCAGTTTGCAATGGGCGATTTCTCCGTCCGCATAGCCAATTCCAGTGATGATGAGATAGGCGAGCTCTGCACAGCCATCAACCATATGGCGGATGAGCTTTCCGCAGCGGAGGCTATGAAGAACGAGTTCATATCCTCAGTATCCCATGAGCTGAGAACTCCTCTGACGGCTATAAAGGGCTGGGCGGAGACTCTCATGGTAGACGGCGGCGAGAGCCCCGAGACCATGCGCAAGGGCGTCGGCGTTATCGTAAACGAGACCGAGCGTCTCTCCCAGATGGTAGAGGAGCTCCTTGACTTCTCACGTATGCAGAACGGCCGCTTTACCATGCAGAAATCCAATATGGATATCCTTGCAGAGCTGGGCGACGCGGTACTGATATACAGCGAGAAGGCAAAGCGCGAGAACAAGACCATAATCTATGACGAGCCTGAGATGCTGCCCATAGTATTCGGCGACAAGAACCGCATCCGTCAGGTATTCATAAATGTAATAGACAATGCGATAAAGTACTCCTCCGACGGCGATACTATAACCATCAAGGCCCAGGAGAAGGATAACCGCATAATCGTATCCGTGAAGGATACGGGAGTCGGCATCAAGGAGAGCGATCTCTCCAAGGTAAAGACAAAGTTCTACAAGGCCAACCATACCCGCCGGGGCTCGGGTATCGGACTTGCCGTTGCCGATGAGATCATGAGTATGCACGACGGCACGCTCGATATCACCAGCGAGGGCGAGGGCAAGGGCACTACTGTGACCATAACCCTGCCGGCAAAGCCCGTAACGAAGTAATACATCACACTAAGGAGTAAGTATGTCAGATAAGAATACACCCCAGACCGCCGAGAAGTTCAAATCAAAGATCGGCGGTCAGGCGCTGATAGAGGGCATCATGATGCTCGGCCCGAACAAGGGCGCAATGGCCTGCAGGCTTCCGGACGGTACCATCGATCTGGAGACCTGGGACGAGAACAACGGAAAGAATGCCCCCTGGTACAAGAAGACTCCCCTCGTAAGAGGCTGCTGGAGCTTCGTGTCCTCCCTTGTCAGAGGCTATAAGTATATGATGAAGTCCGCTGACAAGCAGATAACCGAGGAGGACAAGAACGAGGTGGGCGAGACCGCTATGGATGTCATCATGGCCATAGGCTCCATCGTCGGCGTTATAATCGCCATTGCACTGTTCATGTTCCTTCCCCGTATCCTTGTGGGACTTATCCCGGCTGTCAAGGAGCAGAGGATAATCCGCTCCGTGCTGGAGGGACTTGTCAAGATAGCTCTCTTCGTCGGCTATATGGCCGCAACGAGCCTTATGAAGGACATAAGGCGCCAGTTTATGTATCACGGCGCAGAACACAAGACCATAGCCTGCCATGAGGCAGAGCTCCCCCTCACAGTAGAGAATGTCCGCAGGCAGACACGCTTCCACAAGCGCTGCGGAACCAGCTTCATCTTCATCGTGCTCATAGTCGGCATCTTCGTGAGCTGCTTCATACCCTTTACAGAGACCTGGCAGCGTATAGTATGCTCCCTGATACTGCTCCCGCTGGTGGTAGGCATATCCTACGAGTTCATACGCCTTGCCGGAAACAATGACAACACCTTTACAAGAGTGCTCTCCGCTCCCGGACTTGCCATGCAGCGTATAACGACCCGTGAGCCGGATGATTCCATGATAGAGATAGCTATAGCCGCTCTCACCCCGTGTATCCCCGAGGACAAGACGGAGGACAAGTGGTGAAAAGGCTTGACCTGTACAACAGCTGCGTAAGTCAGCTGGAGCAGGCAGAGGTGGAGGACGCCCAGTTCGATGCCCTCTGCATATTCCAGGATATGCTCGCTGATAAGTTCCCGCTCTTCCGTCCTCAGGAGGAGGTGCCGGCGGAGACTGAGCAGCGAATACTCTCCCTTGTATCGGAGAGATGCAGCGGCAGACCGCTCCAGTATCTCCTCGGTCAGTGGGAATTCTTCGGATACCCCTTCTGTGTGGGCGAGGGAGTGCTAATACCCCGTCCCGCAACGGAGACCCTCGTTGAGAACGTCATAGAGATATGCCGCCGTGAGGGCATGACCAGCCCACGCATCACAGACCTCTGCTCCGGCAGCGGATGTATAGCGGTATCTCTGAAAAAGCAGATACCCGGAGCTGAGGTGACAGCCATCGAGCTGTCAGAGACGGCATTCGGCTACCTTGAACGCAATATCGCCCTGAACGGAGTGCAGGTGCAGGCACAGCTGTGCAGTGTCACAGACCCAGATACCGCCGCACGTTTCAGGGATATCGATATCATAGTCACCAATCCGCCCTATCTTACACCGGATGAGATGGACTCTCTCCAGCGTGAGGTCAGACATGAGCCGGCGCAGGCTCTTGCAGGCGGCAGCGACGGACTTGATTTCTACCGGATAATAGCCTCGATCTGGAGAAAGACTCTCCGCAGAGGCGGCTGGCTCTGCTGTGAATACGGTGACGGTCAGCATGAGGATGTAAGGAAAATACTGCTGGAAAACAGCTACGGAAATATAACCCTGTGCAGGGATCTTGCCGGCATAATGAGAACGGCCTCGGCACAGAAACAGGAGGACTAATATGGCTAAGAAGGAACTCAACAAGAAGGCGGACGTAGTCCGTGCAGATTCAGAGGAAGGCAAGAAGCAGGCACTCGCCAGTGCGCTCAAGGTCATAACCAAGAAGTACGGCGAGGGTGCTGTAATGCGCCTCGGACAGACCACAACACTGAATGTCGCAGCCATCCCCACCGGCTCACTCACACTTGATATGGCGCTCGGCATAGGCGGTGTGCCCAGAGGACGTATCGTAGAGATCTACGGACCTGAGAGCTCCGGTAAGACAACAGTTGCTCTCTCCGTTATCGCCGAGGCTCAGAAGCTGGGCGGCGAGGTGGCCTTCATCGATGTAGAGCACGCACTTGATCCTGTATACGCACAGGCTCTCGGAGTAAACATCGATGACCTTCTCGTATCACAGCCCGACAGCGGTGAGCAGGCTCTTGAGATAGCCGAAGCTCTTATCCGCTCCGGCGCTATAGATGTTATCGTACTTGACTCCATCGCAGCCATGACCACCCGTGCCGAGATAGACGGTGACATGGGCGACCTCCACGTAGGACAGCTTGCAAGACTTATGTCTCAGGCCATGAGAAAGCTCACAGCAGCCATCTCCAAGTCCAACTGTGTTGCCATCTTCATCAACCAGATCCGTGAGAAGATCGGCGTAATGTACGGCAACCCGGAGACAACTCCCGGCGGACGCGCCCTCAAGTTCTATGCTTCAGTGCGTATCGATGTCCGCAAGGGCGAGGCTATCAAGGAGGGCGGCAACATCGTCGGCTCCGTTACCCGCTGCAAGGTAGTGAAGAACAAGGTGGCACCTCCCTTCAAGGAGGCGCAGTTCGACCTGATGTACGGCACAGGCATCTCCCGCACCGGAGAGCTGCTTGATCTGGCCGTTGAGATGGATATCATCAAGAAGGGCGGCTCCTGGTTCAGCTACAATGACCAGAAGCTCGGCCAGGGACGTGACAACGTCAAGGAGCTCCTGAAGAACGATCCCGCTCTTATGAAGGAGATCGAGGAACAGGTGCTCGCACGCCGTGACGAGATAGATGCAGCCGTAAAGGCTGAGAAGAAGGCCGGCGCTCCCGCTGCAGCCGCATCTGCTGCAAAGCCGTCCGCAGGCGCAGCTGAGGCCGATGATGATATACTCGCAAACATAGACGAGGATTTCGAGGAGTTCACTCCCGCTGACGAGTGATGCGCTTCGTATCTGTAAAGGTATATAAGGGCTCCGTTCTTGAAGCGGAGCTTGACGACGGAAGGAAGCTTTACATCCACGCTGATGTGGCAGCCGACCACGGGGTGTGCGCCGGAATGGAGCTCGACCGTGAGAAGCTGAAGGCAATAGTGTACGCTTCAAACTTCCGGAGAGCGTATCAGAGAGCCCTGTATCTTCTGGACTACAGGGATTACTCCTCCGCCGAGATGAGGGAGAAGCTCATAGGTACGTATAAGAACGAGGCTCTCTGCAGTTCGGTAGTCGACCGGCTGAAGGAGCACAGACTGATAGACGATGCCCGCTATGCCGGCAATCTTGCAAGACGCCTGACAGAGGAAAAGCGCTACGGCAGGAGGAGAATCCTGCGTGAGCTTGCCCTGAAAGGGATAGACAGCTTCACCGCAGAGGATGCCCTTGTGCCCTATGAAGCCGCCTTCGGTGATAATCTTGCGGAGCTGCTGAAAGAGAAGTACAGCCGGCAGCTTGAAGACCGGGAGGACAGGAAGTCCGCCGAAAAGGTCAAGGCAGCCCTTGTGCGCAGGGGCTACAGCTTCGGAGAGATAGACCGGGCTGTGCGGGAATACTATGAAAACGCAGAAGATAACGAGGAGGAAAACTAAGATGCCTGTAAAGGTAGGAATGGTATCACTGGGCTGCTCAAAGAATCTTGTGGATTCCGAGAGGATGCTCTATAAGCTGAGAAAACACGGCTATGAGCTTGTAACAGAGCCCGGTCTTGCCGATATCGCAGTTGTCAACACCTGCGGATTCATACAGTCTGCCAAGGAGGAGGCTATCGAGACCGTCCTTGAACTGGGAAAGCTCAAGGAGGAGGGAACCATAAAGAAGATAGTCGTTACGGGCTGTCTCGCAGAGCGCTATAAGGAAGAGCTGGCTGAGCAGTTCCCGGAGGCCGATGCTGTGATAGGCATAGGCAACGGCAAGGATATAGTTGAGGTGCTTGAAAAGGTCATGGCAGGGGAGAGATATGTCCGCTTCGACTCAAAGCTCGATGCAGAGCTGGAGGGCGAGCGCGTGATATCCACACTGCCCTTCTTCTCCTACCTCAAGGTCGCAGAGGGCTGCTCCAACTGCTGCACCTACTGCGCTATACCGCTTATAAGAGGAAAGTTCCGCAGCGTGCCCATAGAAGACGCTGTGAAGGAGGCTCAGTGGATGGCGGATAACGGCGTTACAGAGCTGGTAGTCATCGCACAGGATACATCCCGCTACGGTGAGGACCTCTACGGAGAGTCAAAGCTGCCGGAGCTGCTCAGGAGACTCTGTAAGATAGAAGGACTTCACTGGATACGTACTCTCTACTGCTATCCCGAGAGGATAACTGACGAGCTGCTGGAGACCATAGCTTCAGAGGAGAAGCTGGTGAAGTACCTGGAGATACCGATACAGCACTGCAACGGAGATATACTCAGCCGTATGCACCGCTGGGGCGATACAGAGCAGCTTGAAGCTCTCTTTGCCCATATACGCGAGAAGATACCGGGAGTGATACTCCGCACCACGCTCATCACAGGCTTCCCCGGCGAGACCGAGGAGCAGTTCACAGAGCTTGCTGAGTTCGTGCAGCGTGTCCGCTTTGACAGGCTCGGCTGCTTTGCCTATTCCCGTGAGGAGAATACGCCTGCCTATGACTATCCCGACCAGATAGACGAGGAGACGGCAGCGCACCGCGCCGATATCATCATGGAGCAGCAGATGCTTGTCAGCTGCGAGAACAACGAAAAGCATCTCGGCAGGGAGCTTGAAGCAGTAGTTGAGGGCTTTGACCGCTTCGGCGAGTGCTTCTTCGGCCGTTCAGAGATGGATGCTCCGGATATAGACGGAAAGATATTCTTCTCATCTGAAAGAAAGCTCTCAGTCGGAGAGTATGTAAAAGTCAGGATAACAGATACACTTGATTATGACCTTATCGGTGAGGTGATAGAATAATGAATCTTCCAAACAAGCTCACGCTGATGCGTGTGTTCCTTATACCGTTCTTTCTGCTGTTCATGTATCTGAAATGCCCGCTGCATTATTTTATCGCACTGGTGATATTCTCAGCGGCGGCTATAACTGATGCACTTGACGGCAAGATAGCACGAAAGAGGAACCTTGTTACAAACTTCGGCAAATTCCTTGATCCGCTTGCAGACAAGGTGCTTGTTATCGCTGCACTTGCAGTATTCGTAGAGCTGCCGGAGGTACGCTTCGGCGCAGTTCCGCTCATTATCATAACAGCGAGGGAGTTCATGGTATCCGGTCTGAGACTGCTTGCCGCAAACAGCGGAGTGGTAGTTGCAGCGGGTATGTGGGGCAAGCTGAAGACAGCCTTTACTATGGTAGCGATAATCGCAACACTGGTATGGCTGAGCGCCTGCGGCGATTTCAGCATACCCTTCCCGGAGCCGCTCGTGAAGGCAGTTGAAAGCTTTATCATACCTGCTCTTATGTGGATATCGGTTGTGCTTACTGTGATATCCGGCGGAATATATCTCAAGGGTTACTGGCATCTTATAGATTCGGATAAATGATCTGATAACAGGAGGGAAACATGAAGCAGTGTGCAGGACAGATACGCTACCTTATAGCGATCAGGGAGCTTTCGGAGACCGATGAATATGTAAAATCCGTGAGCATCTCACGCCATCTCGGGGTATCCCGCCCGAGCGTGAGCAAGATGCTGAGATGCCTTGCGAATCACGGGCTTGTCTATGAGGACTATGGCAACAGCGTCATGCTGACTCCTGAAGGTGAGCAGGCAGTAGAGGAGATCTTCAGCAATTTCACAGAGATCTATACCTTTTTCCATAAGTTCCTGAAGCTTCCCTCAGAGGAAGCACACGCACAGGCGATACTTTTCATTACGGATTTTCCGACAGAGACCTGTGACCGTCTCAGGCATATCGTAAAGCGAACAATGAAGAAGCGTTCAGCAAACTGAACATAAAAAGCCCGCAGAAGCTCAGCAGGAGCCCTGCGGGCTTTCTGCATCTGCAAAGCAGCGGCAACAGGTGCAGCCACCGCCTCCGGCGGTCCGCCAGTTCTTCTGAAAGACCGGTTTTATTGCATCAGGAACGTCCACAGGGCATCCCTACATTCAATTACCGGTAATTTGCAGAAGCGGCCCCCAAAAGGTGGTCCCTGCAGATAGCCGCAGTCAGGCGATATAACTAATTATGAATTAAGAATTATGAATTATGAATTAAAAAGCGGCTGCCCCACGGTCAAAAATACCAGTAAAGTCCTGTGAATCAGATGCTGCCGCAGGAGACATAATGTATCATGGCTGAAATAAGGCAATAACCTGTAAATAATTGCGCGCCATTGTGCGTTATCTACTAAACGGCCCTGTTGAAATTGTTACCTGCGGCAAAGTGCACAATGTCACAATATCAAAAGCCGATGATATGCACAATCTTGAGAAAACCTCTTGAAAATTAATACCGGAGATGCTATAATTAAAGTAGTATATAAAAGAAGTCAGTTGGGGGAGTTTCTGTCTCAATAAGACAGGCGAAAGGAGTGGTCTGTGTGATTTGTCCATCATGCGGAGCAAAAGTCGACAGCGGCTTCAGTTTTTGCGTCAACTGCGGAAGCAGACTTGACGCACCTCAGGAACCCGATTACGGAAAAGCAGATATGGGAGGCTACCACTCCGAGGAGGAGTTTCCGGAAGGAAAAGGCGGCTTTACCATGACCGCCGGCACCTTCGTCATCAGCGACCGCCCGGCAACAGGTTCTGCGTCAGATATATATACATCCGAAGAACTCAATGATACTGATGAGGAGTTCGATTTCAGTATGTACGACGGCACGGAGGAGTCTGCCCAGCCGCAGAGTCAGCCGGCACCGCCCCCGCAGCCGCAGTATAACCAGTACGGAGCCCCGCAGCAGTTCGGCGCTCCGGGAATGCAGCAGCCGGTATATCCCGGCGCACAGTTCCAGCAGCCCTATGCACAGAACCCGCAGTACCCAGGCCAGCCTGCGCCCGGCGCAGTACAGCCGCAGCTGATAGGCTATGACCAGAACGGAATGCCGGTATACAGCCAGCCGCAGATGATGTACGGCCAGCCCCAGTTCATAGGCTACGACCAGAACGGAATGCCTGTGTACAGCCAGCCGCAGATGATGTACGGTCAGCCCCAGTTCATAGGCTATGACCAGAACGGTACACCGCTGTACAGCCAGCCGCAGCAGATGATGTATGCGCAGCCCCAGTTCATAGGCTATGACCAGAACGGTATGCCACTGTACAGCCAGCCTGTGCCTGCCGGAGTTCCGCTTCAGCAGTATCAGCCTCAGAAGGAGGCACCAATGCAGACAGCACCCGCCCAGACAGCTCCCCAGCAGGAGGAGCAGCCCTCGTCAGAGGATGATTTCTGGGCATTCTTCGATGAAGGCAAGGAAACGAAGCAGCCCCACCAGGAGGCCGATTTCTTCGGACGTACCGAGCATGAGGTGGAGGAGAGCTATCCTAAGAACAGCTCAAGCCTCGGAGTGCGACCGCCTTCAAAGAAGGGCGGAGCCTATATGAGCGATACCCCCATGGTTGATGCTTCAGACCTTGCTCCGAACGATAACCGTAAATACAGGCACTATATGCACAGCACGGATATGGTCGATGCTTCCGGAATGCAGGACGCCAGCCCCCGTAAGAAGCGCGATTATATGGCGGCCACAGATGAGGTCGATGCAGATCTCCTTGCAGCGAATCAGCGCCACCGTTCACGTATAACCATGCACGCAGCCGGGACAGCAGATCCCGATCAGCTCAAGGCTCCCGCAAAGAGCGAGAAGCAGACCTTCCGCAGCGAAATGATGCGAGAGGTCAGCCGTTCCGTTGAGGCTATGCCAAAGAAAAAGAAATACGTAGATCCTACAGATCTTGTGGAGCTTCCGGAGCATATGAAGGCTAAGAAGACTGTTAAGGAGGACAAGGCAGAGATACCTGACCTCCCGAAGGTTGGAATAGAATAACAAAGGAAAGGAGCAGAGGACAAAATGAAGAAGTTTTTAGAGGAGTTCAAGGCTTTTGCATTGAAGGGCAATGTTATGGACATGGCTATCGGTGTAATTATCGGTGCAGCATTCGGCAGCATAGTAACAGCACTGACAGAGTGTTTCATCCAGCCCCTCATCGCTCTTATCGGCGGCGCAGAAGTTCACGGTACTATCCCGCTTGGTGACAGTGGTCAGGCACTTGACTATGGCACGTTTCTGACGGCTGTCATCAACTTCCTTATCACTGCACTCATCCTGTTCTGCCTTATCAAGGCTATGAACAAGCTGATGGCAATTGGCAAGAAGAAGGAAGAAGAGAAGCCCGCAGAGCCTCCGAAGGAAGAAGTTCTCCTTACAGAGATCAGAGATCTTCTCAAGGCTCAGAACGAGAAGAAGTAAAAGGGGTATCACGTATACGCATGAAACGGATCTTCACGGATCCGTTTTTTGTATTTCCGGGAAATAAAAACGGCTGCCGTATGGCAGCCGTTCGCTGTATTCAGTTCTGTTCTGCAAGAGCCTTTATGACCGCCTGTTCGCGGCGCTCCTTGATGCGTATGGATCTCTTTATCCTGCGGAATACAGTGCCGAGGATGATCTCAAAGATTCCTGTAACAGCTGCAAGGGCAGCAAAGGGAATAAGTACGGATGCGCATACATAAAACTCGAACCAGCCTGTAATCACATAGGCCAGTGCAGCGCCTGCGGATACTGCAAGTGCGATGCCGAGCACGATGATGCCGCTCCATGTAAGTATCTTTCCGTAGCAGCCGGTGATGTACTTGCCTCTGCGGTCGGTAACAACTGCTATCCATATCAGCAGCACGAGCAGCAGAGCAAGGAGTATGCCAAGGGTGATGTAGGAGAATATGTAGCTGAGATTCTGAAGAGGGAATCCGGCCGCATCGGAAAGGCCTGTTATGGATATCTTGTCCACAAAGCCTTCCTTCGCAATGTTCTTGCGCATGGTGTTGTAGTCAACGGTCTGCATCCTGTAGCCGAAGAGTTCCTCGCAGACATCTGCGTTGCCCTCAAAGAAATCGATTATCTCACTCTCAGCAACTGAGGGGTCTGTCTCGCTTCCGCCTACGATGCAGTCAACGTAGTTTGCAGCCTTCTTCCCGACGAAGCTGAGGAAGTCGGTCTTTGTCATGAACTCGCGGAAGGAGAATCTGTCAGCCTTGTTGTAGGTCAGGCCGCCGAAATCAGTGCCCTTGTAGATGTTGTCGGAGAGAGACTCGCCGTTGTAGTCGGCGCCGAGGAGCATATCGAGAGACATGCTCTCCACTCTTTTTCTCACCAGTTCACCTGAAACACCGAGCTTTACGCATAATGCGATGCTGAGCACTGTGAGCACTATGATGGCAAAGAGAGAAATGAACCATGCGGCTATAGCCTTTCCTGCACCGAGCTTCGGGTGTACGGCAACAGGCTGCGGCAGCGGAGCTTCTTCCTCCTCCGGCACCTGAGGTGCAGGCTCATAGAGCGGCCCGGTGTAGGGCGGCGGAGCGTATCCTCCGGCGGGCTGTCCGAAAGGAGCGGCAGGCTGCTGCGAGCCGTATGGCGGAGCGCTCATCACTGATGAAGCTGCGGGAGCCTGCGGTTCAGAGGGCTCGGAAGCGGGCCCTTCATCATAGAGCGCATCCGGTCCGGCCGGTTCATCCTCCGGCAGCTTTGTGTCTGTTTCGCTTCCCGTCAGCTCAGCATCCGGTATCACCGGTTCAGTGAGGTCTGCCTCCGCAGGCGGTATCTCCGGTACCTCCGGAGGGGTCTGCTTTGCGCCGCAGAACTCACAGAATCTTGAATCATCATCGATAGTCTTGCCGCATGAAATACAAATCATACGAAAACCTCCCCCAAAAAATGTGATCTTTCCCAAAGATCCTGGAAATATATAGTCTTATATCATTATACAACACTTTCCGGTGATTGTCAAATCTTTTTGTTGCTGCATCCTGCCGGAAGGCCGGTACAGAGAGCAGATGCCCCTGTGACTGAGATGCGGGCAGTAATACACCTCCGGATAATAGTACATTTTTCACATTTACTGCCTGTCTCACGGTGATTCTTTTAGTCCAACATACAAAGATTATCCGGCAGACTGTTATTTTAAAATAAGTTATGGTATAATGTAAAGCGTATTTCGGGGCTATGGCACGCGGAAAGGATGAGGTGCCGGAAGGCTCCGGCAGAAACGGAGAGAATAATATGTCTAAGAAAAATGTGAGCAAGGAGAAAAGCATCAGAAGTACCAAGCTGCTTGTTGAAACGATCATCACCGGTGCTATTCTCTGCGCAGGAGCTTTCGGACTGAAGGGAGTGCTTGACCAGAGCAGGATGGTCCCGCTGTCACAGTATGCGGAAGATACGGATGTGCCCATAGCAGTACCTACAGAAGCCGATCCCGACCAGATAGTATACACATCGGTCGATATGCCCTCTGCGGACGTATCAAAGGGCGATCTTATCCTTGTAAATGACGAGCATCAGTATGTCAGCGACGGCAGCGAGAACCTCGTCAACATCAACGAACTCAACGAGGCATACGGCATAACCTTTTTCAGCGCTATAGAAGATGACTATACAATACTCAGCCAGGCTTATCAGCCTATGGCAGACCTCCTTTCCGATTACTACAACCAGTTCTTTGACGATACCATTACGATCTACGGCTCCTACCGCACCAACGAGTTCCAGCAGCAGCTGTACGAGGAAGACCTTGCAGAGACCGGTGCTGAGGAATCCTCAAGAGTTGCAAAGCCCGGCAGCAGTGAGCACGAGACAGGTCTTGCCTTCGATCTCAGTGAGACTGTGAACTATGACTACAACGGTGAGGGCGATCAGGCATGGATAAACGAGAACTGCTACCACTACGGACTTATCCTCCGCTATGCCGAGGATAAGAAGGATATCACAGGCTTCGATCCGGAGCCCTGGCACTTCCGCTATGTAGGAGCTCCCCATGCGTACTACATGACCACAAAGAATCTCTGCCTTGAGGAGTATATAGACCTCCTCCGCGGCAACTTCCCCTATACCGGCGCACACCTTGAATTTACAGATGATTCCGGTGTAGAGTACGAGGTGTTCTGGGTGCCGGCAGATACAGCATCAGATACCACAAGCGTGCCTGTTCCCGAGGGACTGAAGTACACTGTATCAGGCAACAATGTAGACGGCTTCATCGTGACGGTATACAAGAACCGCCCCGCAGCAACAGCCCCCGGCGAGCCTCAGGTGCCGGAGGAGACGTCTGCTGAGTCTGAGGAAGAGAACACGGATTCAGAAGAGGAAAATGCTGATGAAGAGAGCGAAGTCTCTGCAGACGAAGCTGAATAACACATACGAAAGGCTCCCTTTTAAAAGAGAGCCTTTTTGTTATAATATTGTGATTTTTTTGCACAAAATTGTGACAAAGCAAATGAATTTGCACAAAATTGCCGTATACTATTGACAAAATTGCTAATTTGATATATAATTAATTATGTTGAGTGATGTAAGGGATTAGGGGTCACACAACAAATGGTATGTCTTTCCGGAACGTACTATGCTTTCCGGCTTGATTGGGACGCCTTTTTATAAGCCGGGGAAGAATTGCCTCCTGATTTTCAAGCATTGCTCGATAATCACTATTCTACTATATATCATCTTACTAACAAATTTTCCACAGGAGGAAATCACAATGAAGAAGAACGTTAAGGCAATCATTGCTGCACTTTCTGCGTCAATTATGTGCGCAGTTCCTGTTGCAAACGCATTTACAGCAGACGCTTATGCCAATACTGGTGCTCGTTTCACATTCAGAAAGACTTTCGCTGTATCATCAGCTAAGAATATCGACCACCTCGTATTCGGTGTTGCTTGCGCATCATCCAATACAGATGCTCCCTGGGCTGACAAGATCTCAAGCGGAACACTCTACCGCGGCGGCGGCGGAAATGTCGGCGTTCACAGCGCAGGCGGCACATTCTATCCTTCAAACCCCAATATGGTAGGCGGCATGGTATCTGTTGCTATGGTTTGCAACTCTCCTTCCGATTACCGTGAGATCAGCGTTACAAACTACGCATATGACAAGAACAACAAGCTTATCAGCGATGCAGTAAGTGCAAGCGCTACAATCCTCGTTGGCGATATCAACTTAGATAAGAAGATCGACGAGAAGGATTATGATATTCTTTTCGCAGGAGTTAAGAAGGTTGCTCCTTATGACTGGTCCAGATACAAGTTCAGCTATTTCGGTTACATGAACGTAGCTGTAGGCGGCGTAGGACGCAACTATTCCTACTCTAATTTCGATATCAACGATGACGGATATCTGAGCAAGGCTGATCTTGATATGTTCCAGCAGTACCTGAGCCGCAAGATCGCAAGATTCCCTAAGTAATCGTTAAAAATCAAAGTATATAAGGGCTCCCTTCGGGGAGCTCTTTTGTTATATATTGCGCTTTCTATGCACAAAATTGCTTCTGCAAGTGCAAATTTGTACAAAATTGCTGTAAACTGTTGACAATATTGCAAATATGATGTATAATAAGTTATGTTGAGTGATGTAAGGGATTAGGGGTCACACAACAAATGGTATGACTTTCCGGAACGTACTATACTTTCCGGCAGAATGGGGACGCCTTTTTATAAGCCGGGGAAGAATAACCTCCTGATTTTCAAGCGTTGCTCGATAATCGCAATCATATTTATTATCATCTTACTACTTAAACATTCCACAGGAGGGAAAAACGATGAAAAAGAACGTTAAAGCTATAATCGCAGCGATTTCTGCATCTATCATGTGCGCAGTTCCTGTTGCAGCTTCATTCGCATCCACAGCAGCAACAACAAGCCTCACGGCTCAGGCTCTTTCTGACTGGGAGATCTGGGAAAATACTGAAGACGTTGTCTATGATGCACAGCACGCAGGATTCACAAATGACCAGTCCAAGGTCATCTGCTATTCACTCGTATATGTTATCTCCGTAGAGCCCGACGGCAGACACGTTGCAAAGCTTGAAGGAAGATATAATCCTGTTGCGGATCTCGAACTTCCTGATAAGCTCAGAATTGACGGCAGTGAATGGGAGATCACTGAGATCCTTGATGAAGCCTGCTACAGACAGTCTTCTGTAAGATCACTCAAGGGCGGCAAGTATCTTGAGAAGATCGGCGACAGAGCATTCGCATACTCGGGCATCAACAAGTTGGAGATCAACTCAAAGAAGATCGAGATCGGCTTTGATGCTTTCTATGACGGATATCTCCGTACAGTAAAGCTTCCCGGAGATGCTATTATCAAGGATCGTGCATTTATGTGGAACAACTACCTCAGGACAGTGGATTTCTTCTGCAACGACGGCGATAACTACAATACGCCTGTATATGTAGGCCATAATGCATTAAAGAACTGCACATCTCTTGAAGCATTCAGAACTCCCAGACAGAGAAGAATGCTGTTCCTGTACCGTGATTCTTTCAACAACTGCCCCAACAACTACAACTCCTCAGGCTTCTTCTACAGCTATAACGACTAATAACAGTTTTAAAGGGTCCCCATTGCGGGGACCCTTTTCTGATACCCGGAATTACACAATCCGCTCTATCATACAGCCCGCACGGAGAGTAAAAATGTGCAAACTGCCAAAAATGAATAAAGAACTTGACAAAGCCGCATAATAGTGGTAAATTATAATTAGCACTCAGGGATTGAGAGTGCTAAACGAGAAAGAAAGGCGGTGTGAGTATGGATGACAGAAAGCTGAAAGTGCTGGCTGCCGTTGTTGACGAGTACGTCAGGACGGGCGAGCCGGTAGGTTCAAAGGCTATTGCCGGCCTTGCGCATATAAATGTATCCGCTGCTACTGTCCGCAACGATATGGCTGTGCTCGAGCAGCTCGGCTATCTTGAACAGCCCCATACCTCCGCCGGAAGGATACCCACATTCCAGGGCTTCAGGCTCTATGTTGACGAGCTGATGGAGCTTCCTGAACTGTCCGAAGACGAGAAAGCAAGGCTTGATGAAATGCTCGGCGGTGAGGATACACCGGAGGAGCTGCTGATACAGAATGCAGCAGCGGCGCTTACGGAACTCACCCAGTGCGCTGCCGTAGTCACGAACTCGGCGCCCCGCTTCTCGGTCATATCCAAGGTAGAGGTCATACCGACAGGCAAGCGGCTCTATGTGATACTGCTCATCACCTCGAGCGGCAGCATCAAGAACAAGGCCTGCCGTCTTGAATTCGATCTATCCTCGGAGCAGCTCGAGTTCTTCACGAAGTATATCGACGAGAACCTTCACGGTATATCCGTCGAGGATCTTTCGGAGGAGATGCTCGATAAGATGATCGCAGCGGTGGGAGCCTATATGGTCACCCTCTCACCTCTTGTGAAGGGACTGCGGGAGATCTCAGAGGATCTCAGGCAGCAGGAGCTCACAGTCAGCGGCGGCGAGAAACTGCTCTCCTGTGACGAGCTCGATAAGATGGAGGTGGTCCGCTTCATCGAGCACAAGGATCAGCTTGCGGGCTTCCTTGATGATACCTTCAGCGGTATACAGGTGAAGTTCGGAGCGGAGAACACCTTTGCGATAGGCAATTCGAGCATGATAGTCTCCCGTTACCGCAAGGCGGGCAAGGAGGCGGGCTCACTCGGAGTCATCGGACCTATGAGGGTGGACTACAAGAAGATAATACCCTACATCGACTACCTGACAGAGAAGATCTCCTTCCTGATGTCCGGCGACGATGACGGAATGATAACGGCACCTCCGGAAGATCCGGAATCGAGACCGTAGAAAGGAGACACAGCTGATGAACGAAAACGAAAAGCCCGTACAGGAAACTGAGGAGGAGACTCCTGAGGAGCTTGATGAGGAGCTGACAGAGGAGCTTCCCGAAGAGGAGAGCACCGACGAGGATGATGCAGTGAGCGAGTACAACGACGCCGCATCGGAATATGCAGCCCTTGAGGAGCAGCTCAGCGAGGCCAATGACAAATACCTCAGGCTCTATGCGGAGTATGACAACTACCGCAAGCGCACGGCAAAGGAAAAGACGGAGACCTACTCCAACGCGACTTCAAAGTGTATCGAGGAGCTCCTTCCCTTCATAGACAGCTTTGAGCGCTCACTCAGTACCGAGTGCGCCGACGAGAACTTCAAGAAGGGAATGGACATGATCTTCAAGCAGCTTCAGGACTTCCTCACAAAGATGAATGTCACTGAGGTAGAGGCGCTCGGAAAGGAATTCGACCCCAATATCCACAATGCCATCCAGCAGCAGGCAGATACAGACTATGCCGCAAATTATGTATGCGCTGTATTCCAGAAGGGATACATGATAGGCGACAAGCTGATACGCCCTGCAATGGTAGCAGTTGCGGTATAAACTATAAATTAAGGAAAACAATTATCCGGTATACCGGAAACTATACAGGAGGAATCAATTATGGGAAAGATAATCGGAATCGACTTAGGTACAACAAATTCATGCGTAGCTGTTATTGAGGGCGGCAACGCAGTAGTAATCCCCAACAGTGAGGGCGCAAGAACAACTCCCTCAGTTGTGGCTTTCACAAACACAGGCGAGAGACTTGTAGGTCAGGTAGCAAAGAGACAGGCTATCACAAACCATGACAGGACTGTATCCTCTATCAAGAGACACATGGGCTCTGATTACAAGGTAAATATCGACGGCAAGAACTATACTCCCCAGGAGATCTCAGCTATGATACTCCAGAAGCTGAAGGCAGACGCAGAGGCTTACCTCGGCGAGCCTGTAACTGAGGCAGTTATCACAGTTCCTGCTTACTTCACAGACTCACAGAGACAGGCTACAAAGGATGCCGGTCAGATCGCAGGCCTTACAGTAAAGCGTATCATCAACGAGCCTACTGCAGCTGCTCTTTCCTACGGTATCGACAAGGAAGAGGAGCAGACCGTAATGGTATACGACCTCGGCGGCGGTACCTTCGATGTATCCATCATCGAGATGGGCGAGGACGTTCAGCAGGTACTTGCAACAGCAGGTAATAACCGTCTCGGCGGCGATGATTTCGATCAGCGTATCATCGACTGGATGGTAAAGCAGTTCAAGGCTACAGAGGGTATCGACCTCTCACAGGACAAGATGGCTGCACAGAGACTCAAGGACGCAGCTGAGAAGTCCAAGATAGAGCTTTCTTCCACAACAACATCAAATATCAATATCCCGTTCATCACCGTTGATGCAACAGGCACTCCGAAGCACCTCGACCTTACTCTCACAAGAGCACAGTTTGACGAGCTCACAGCAGACCTGGTTGAGGCTACAATGGGACCTGTACGTCAGGCACTCAGCGACAGCGGCCTCCAGATCTCCGAGATCAACAAGGTGCTCATGGTCGGCGGTTCTTCAAGAATCCCCGCTGTACAGGAAGCAGTAAAGAAGCTCATCGGCAAGGATCCCTTCAAGGGTATCAATCCTGACGAGTGCGTAGCTCTCGGTGCAGCATACCAGGGCGGCGTTCTCGGCGGCGATGTTGAGAACGGACTCCTCCTCCTCGATGTAACTCCTCTGTCACTCGGTATCGAGACAGCAGGCGGCGTATGTACACGTATGATCGAGAGAAATACAACTATCCCGACCAAGAAGTCTCAGGTATTCTCTACCTATGCAGACAACCAGCCCGCAGTTGATATCAACGTACTCCAGGGTGAGCGTGAGTTTGCAAGAGACAACAAGCAGCTCGGCACATTCCGTCTTGACGGTATCGCTCCCGCACCGAGAGGAATCCCTCAGATCGAGGTAACCTTCGATATCGACCAGAACGGTATCGTACACGTATCTGCAAAGGATCTCGGCACAGGCAAGGAGCAGAACATCACCATCACTTCCTCCACAAATATGTCCAAGGACGATATCGACAAGGCTGTCAAGGAAGCTGAGCAGTATGCAGCTGAGGACAAGAAGCGCCGTGAGCAGGTAGACAACAAGAACGAGGCAGAGAGCCTTGTATTCCAGTGCGAGAAGGCACTTGCAGACTTTGGCGACAAGGTATCCGCTGATGAGAAGTCCGCTATCGAGAGCAAGTGTGCAGCACTGAAGTCTGCTATCAGTGCAGACAACCACGATGAGATCGCAAAGCTGAAGGAGGAACTCCAGAAGGCATTCTATGATCTCTCTGCAAAGATCTATCAGCAGTCCAATCCCAACGGTGATACTATCGATCCTTCACAGTTCGCTAACATGGGCGGTGCAGCAGGCGCTTCCGATAACAACGGCGGAAACGATGACGGCGTAGTTGACGCTGACTTCACTGAAGTATAATGAGAAAAGAGACTGTTAAAAAGATAATCTTTGCGCTGATCGTTATGGCAGCCCTCTTCCTCGGACTCAGCCTCTTCAACAAAGCGGCTAAGGACGACCTGGGAGACTATGACGGCGGCAGAGGAGATATCGTTGAACAGATCGAAAATATGTGACAGCTGTCAGGGGCGAAGAACACTTCGCCCTAAAGCTGTATGCGCTGATCGGTCGTCATCACATTCGGCCGGTGCCGGCTGATAATATGAATGGAGAATAGATTATGGCTGAAAAAAGAGATTACTATGAGGTCCTCGGTATCGAGAAGGGTGCTACTGAGGACGAGATAAAGAAGGCATACAGAAAGAAGGCAAGGGAATGCCATCCCGACCTTCATCCTGATGATCCTTCCTACGTTGAGAAGTTCCAGGAGGTCAACGAGGCCAACGAGGTGCTTTCCGACCCGGAGAAACGTGCCCGCTATGACCAGTTCGGCCATGCAGGCGTTGACCCGAGCTACGGCGGCGGTGCCGGCGGCATGGACGGCTTCGGCGGCTTTGCCGATATGGGCGATATACTCGAGAACATCTTCGGCGGCTTCGGCTTCGGAGGCGGCTCGACACGTTCAAGCGCCAACGCACCGAGAAGAGGTGCAGATATCCAGGAGGCTGTAACTATATCCTTCATGGATGCCTGCAACGGCAAGAAGCAGGATATAAAGCTCAACCGCATGACAGTATGTGAATCCTGCAAGGGCACAGGCGCAGACGCAGGCACAACAGCCGATATATGCCCGGATTGTCAGGGACGCGGCCAGGTCAAGGCTACCCAGCGCACCCCCTTCGGAATGATAAGCTCTGCAAAGCCCTGTCCTCACTGCGGAGGCAAGGGAAAGGTCATCAAGAACCCGTGTACCAGATGCAAGGGCGCCGGAAGACTCAGAGTACAGAAGACGGTATCCGTTGAGATCCCGGCAGGTATCGACAACGGACAGACCATCCGTCTCAGCGGTCAGGGCGACTGCGGTATAAACGGAGGTCCCTCAGGAGATCTTCTTCTCGGCATCAATGTAAAGAGCCATCCGCTCTTCACCCGTGAGGGCTATGATATCCACTGCGATATCCCTGTTACTTATATGGATGCTGTTCTCGGCAGCGAGATAACTGTACCGACTATCGACGGCGACGTTAAATACAACATAAGCGAGGGCACACAGAACGGCACTGTATTCCGTCTCAAGGGCAAGGGCGTGAAGAAACTCCACCGCCAGGAGAGAGGAAACCAGTACGTCAAGATCTATGTCGAGGTACCGAAGAACCTTTCAAAGAAGCAGAAGGATCTGCTGAAGGCCTTCGAGGATTCTCTTTCAGATAAGAACTACGCAAAGCGTCAGAGTTTCTTTGAGAAGCTCAAGCAGAAGCTCGATTTCTGATAAACAAGGGTCATAGCTTTCCGGCTGTGACCCTTTTATATATTTCCCTTCTTACTTTCTGAAAATCACACTACTGCCCGGGGAGGTCATGTATCCCGGGACAAAACGGAGGAATCATCTATGAAAAAAGTACTTAAGTTTATCGGTAAGACACTGCTTGTCATCCTGCTTCTGCTTGCCGTCTTCCTGCTTGCCATGACGGTGTACAACATCATCATGACCAAAAAGGAGGCACCGCTGCTGGAGAAGAACTTCGGGCAGCTTGTGGAAGTGGACGGAGCGAATATGAACATCTACAGCGCAGGCGACGGCGACCATACCGTGGTTTTCATGGCCGGCTGGGGCACTCCCTCGCCTGTCTACGACTTCAAGCCTCTCAGCGACAGGCTTGCCGACAGCTGCAATGTAGCCGTTATCGAGAAATTCGGCTACGGCTTCAGTGACGAAAAGCCCGGAGCGCGCGACTTTGACACCCTTGTAAACCAGGACAGGGAGGCACTTAAAAAGGCAGGTATCAAAGCCCCCTACATACTCTGCCCCCATTCCATGTCAGGACTTGAGGCCATACTCTGGGCGCAGAAGTATCCTGACGAAGTGGAAGGCATAATCGGACTGGACATAACTCTCCCTGACTCAGCCGATTTCGAGTCGATGGGCTGGCTTATAGACCTGTCAACCTGGTTCAGCAAGTTTCAGGGCGTGACGGGAGTATTCCGCATCCTTCCGGACGAATGCAGTGAATGGTGCTCAGATACCGAAATGAAGACAGTCAGAGCGATAACGAGAAGAGCCCTGACCAGTGAAACCATCTACAGGGAGTTTGACGGCATTTTCGATGCCTTTGACGAGATTAAGAGCGCACCGCTGCCGAAAACTCCCACCATACAGTATATTTCCGGCCAGAATAAGGAGAGCGAGGACTGGATTACCGCCCATCAGGCAGTGGTTGACAGCTCCGACAACGGAAAAATGGTCCTCCTTGACTGCGGTCACTATGTCCACCACTACGACTACGAGCGGATAAGCGAGGACATAAAGCAGTTTATAAGTGAGCTGGAGTGATTCTGAGCCATTAGCCATTAGCTTATGGCATCGCCTGACGGCGATGTATTTAAAAATGTTGATTGTAGGGACGGCCAATGGACGTCCGCAAAGCAGCAACGTTTCTTATGCTACCCGTGCGATAGCCCCCTTTAGCCTGCGTGTCTGAGCAAAGCAAAAACCGGCAAAGGGAGGGAGAAAGGGGGAGAGGGAAAAGAGAGTCCAGAGAGGAAAACCGTAGGGTGACTCCCCACGGGGTGGGGAGATGTCAGCGCAGCTGACAGAGGGGACGGGCGCCTGTCAGGCGAAAGAGGGAGGGAAATGCCGGTTTTTGCTGCGGTTTTCTTTTTCCCTCCCTCCTTCCCCCGAAGGTATTCCTCTTTGGCAGACAACAGTACAGGTAGGAAGTCTCGTTACAGTAGGGAGAGAACGAAAGTATATTTAGTGAAGAGTGAATAACGAATAGTGAATAGATGAGGTATCGCCTTACGGCGATGAATCAAAAATAAATCAACAATCCACAGAACAATATGTAGAGTGCAGAGAATTGCCCCGTTTCTTGGCCGAAAACAATCAATATGAACAGGTAAAAGGCATTGAAAATACCGCTATATAGCTGTTTTCAGCACCTGAGAAAATTTTTTGGATTTTTTTGAAAAAAACCCTTGACAAATCAGAATGCCTGTGATATAATAAACAAGTCGTCAGGCGAGAGACAACGAACGAAACGCCTGAGAGATATGCTGTGGGGGTTTAGCTCAGCTGGGAGAGCATCTGCCTTACAAGCAGAGGGTCACAGG
>CAMKMD010000031.1 GCA_946413815.1 uncultured Ruminococcus sp. | reverse complement strand
ATAAATGAAAATTTAGAGCAGCAGGCTCAGGCTCTGTTCAAGGCTTGGTTCGTTGATTTTGAGCCGTTTGGCGGTGTTATGCCTGATGATTGGCGAATGGGTACACTCTCCGAAATCTGCGGTTACTCCAAAGATAAAGTGGATATTGATGATTTGACTTTGGATACCTACTACTCCACGGAAAATATGCAGCCAAACCGTCAAGGTGCAGTTCAGGCTACCACGCTCCCTACGATCAAACAGACTACTGCTTGCAAAAAAGGCGATGTGCTTATATCTAATATTCGCCCGTATTTCAAGAAAATACTGTATTGCTTCTCTGATTGCGGTTGCTCAACAGATGTTCTATGCTTTGTGCCGAACAAAACTGATTATTCTGCATTTCTATACTGTGCCTTGTATGCGGACAAGTTCTTTGATTATATGGTTGCAAGCTCAAAAGGAACAAAAATGCCCAGAGGTGACAAACAGCAAATAATGGTATATCCTATCTGTATTCCTTCTGCTGAATATATCGAAAGATTCAATCAGGCAGTAGCTCCGATGCTTGAAACAGTATATACCAATAGAATTGAAGCAAATAATTTGGCAAATCTCCGTGACACGCTCCTGCCGAAGCTGATGAACGGCGAGATCGACGTATCAGCGATCAAGATTTAGGCGGCTTGCAAGCGTAAATTTTCATTTATGTTAGGAGAGGATGATAATGTATAACTTTTATTATGATGAGTCCGAACATAGCCGTATTATCAATCTCTCCACAATTACTGGAGAAACCTACTATGATAATTTCCTTGTCGCTATTGTAGGGTGGGACTCAGACAAAGAAGCTGAGATAGAGCAGAAATATTTGGCTTTTGAAGAAAAGAATGCTGAGCGTAAGAAAAAAGGTGAATTAAAAAGCGATACCTTCAAAAGCAATCAATTTAAATACGGCTTTGCTTCGTTTAACAAACAAAACATAGAATTACTTGATGAATTGCTTGAGATTATAGATAACAGTTTTTATATCTATTTTTGTATAGCAAGTAAGCTTGAATTCATAATATTGCAACTGTTCAAAGACTACCATAATAACTTCTTTGTTGACATGGATGCAATAAAATATTCAATCGTAAAAACTGTTTTAACATATCATCCCGATGGCGTTATACAGAATATTTATAGCTCGCCAGAAGTGTTTGTGGAATCTTTGATATTATTCTTCAAGGAACGAATAGAGTTAAATCAAAGAAACCCTGTTCTAAAAGCATCTGAAAATGAAGCTCTTTCAAATATTCTTATGGTTTTACAAGATGTTAAGCCGCCTCAAACGCTTAATTGGGATTATCATATGCCATTTGTTGGATTTGACTATTATCTAAAAAGCAAGAACATCAATGATTACACTCTCACAATTGATAAAGAAGGCAAAGAAGGAGAGCAAAGTAAAACGCTTTTAGCAGCGATAGAAGTCGGTTTAATGAATTCTGGAGAATTAAACTCAAAAAACCACTTTGGGCTAAGAATTGCTGATATGCTGGTAGGTATTGTCGGTAAGTTGATGAAATCATTGTTTCATTCACTGCATAATGACGGTAATAATGCAGCTGTTACAAAAACTCTGCTTGATAAAGCTTGGTTTAGGGTGAATGATAAACAATTAGGCTTATATAAAAAGCTATATCATATTCTTTTAGAAATAAACAATGATTGGTATAAAATCTATTCTGGCAATTATTCTGATGATCTTATTAGTCTTTTAGGTCTATTGGATTATATGAATCATTTCGAGTCTGCCGATGAAATAACGAAAGATTTTGAAATGCTCCCTGAGTATTGCAATGCTTGTATATGTAGTAGGTTACAAGAACATTTTGAACGAATGCATAATAAACTGCCTGTTGAGCCTGTTGTTCCCGAAACAAAGGAATATTTTAGAAATAATAGAGGGGCAAAGGTATACTTTGATATCAATAAACAACCCAAACTGCAATTAGAATATGGTGAGAAGAAGCTTCATGTACTTAGTGTTGGTCGCTCAAAAGAAGGAATTCCGTTAGTTACTATTGCAAGTGAACCAGAAAACCTGTGTTTAAGATTGCCTTACCAATTAGATGATTGGGTAATATGGGCTGTAGGAATGGCTATGCAGGGAGAAAAGCGCTTTCCTGCTGATGTAATCTTTAGCAAAACCAACGATGGATACTACGCAGATATTTTATAGATAAGGAGCTGATAGAACATGCCCTACACCGAAGAAAAATACGAAAACGCTATTATACAGCTTTTTGAAGAAATGGGATATACCCATGCCTACGGTCCGGCAATCGACCGTGATTATCGGATTCCGCTGTATATGGATGAGCTAACAGCGGCACTCTATCGGCTCAATCCCACGCTCCCCGATGATGCAATCAGCGATGCGCTCTTTAAGCTCCAGAACTTTGAAAACGGCGAGCTTGTGCAGAAAAACGCTGTATTCATGGACTATCTGCAAAACGGCATTGAAGTCCGCTATACAGACAAAGGCGAGGAACGATCTGCGATCTGTTACCTTGTGGATTACACAAACACGGACAACAACTCCTTTATAGTGGCGAATCAGTGGACGTTCATCGAGAATGACGAGAAGCGCCCCGATGTTCTGCTGTTCATCAACGGTCTGCCTGTGGTGCTGATGGAGCTGAAATCTCCCTCCCGTGAGGAAACGGACGCTTCCGAAGCCTATACGCAGATCAGGAACTATATGCACTCCATTCCCTCCATGTTCATCTATAATGCAATCTGCGTGATGAGCGATCTCTCCGAAAACCGTGCAGGCACGATCACTTCGGGTGAAGATCGCTATATGGAGTGGAAAACAAAGGACGGCAGTTATGAAAATACGCAGTTTGCCCAGTTTGACACGTTCTTTGAGGGTATCTTCACAAAAGATCGTCTTCTCGATATTCTGAAAAACTTTATCCTGTTTTCCAATGAGGGCTTGCAGAGCTACAAGATACTTGCAGGCTATCATCAGTATTTTGCTGTTCGTAAGGCGATTGAATCCACTAAGAAAGCTACTGTCACTGACGGTAAGGGCGGTGTGTTCTGGCATACGCAGGGTTCGGGCAAGTCGCTGTCTATGGTGTTCTATGCCCATTTGCTTCAATCTGCACTTGAAAGCCCGACTATCGTAGTTATTACGGACAGAAATGATCTTGACGATCAGCTCTATTCGCAGTTTGCGAAGTGCAAGGCTTTTCTCCGACAAGAGCCTGTCCACGCAGAGAGCCGTGAACATCTGAAAACGCTCCTTGACGGTCGCAAGGCTAACGGCATTATCTTCACGACAATGCAGAAATTTGAGGAATCGGGCGAACCGTTGTCTGAAAGAAGAAATATCATCGTCATGGCTGATGAAGCCCATAGAGGGCAGTACGGTCTGACCGAAAAAATCAAGATGACTAAGAATGAGGACGGCGAACTTGTTGCCCGTAAGGTAATCGGTACAGCTCGAATTATCCGTGATACGCTCCCGAATGCTACATATATCGGCTTTACGGGTACGCCTATTTCCAGAGAGGACAGAAACACCCGTGAGGTGTTTGGTGACTATATCGACATTTACGATATGACGCAGGCTGTTGAGGACGGTGCAACACGTCCTGTTTACTATGAAAGCCGTGTCATGAAGCTGAAACTCGATGAAAACACGCTGAAACTGATCGACACCGAATATGAGATCATGGCGCAGAATGCTGATGCTGACGTAATAGAGAAAAGCAAGCGTGAGCTTGGACAGATGGAAGCTATCCTCGGTCACGATGATACGATAAAGTCCCTTGTTGACGATATTCTCGATCACTATGAGAGCTATCGTGAGAACCTGCTGACAGGTAAGGCGATGATCGTTGCCTACTCCCGTGCTATCGCTATGAAGATATACAAGCGTATTCTTGAGATTCGTCCGGGCTGGGAAGAAAAAGTCGCTGTGGTCATGACGGCTTCAAACAAAGATCCCGAAGAATGGCACAATATCATCGGAAATAAGCGTCACAAGGAGGAGCTTGCAACAAAATTCAAGGACAATGACAGTCCTCTGAAAATCGCTATTGTAGTCGATATGTGGCTGACGGGCTTTGATGTTCCGTCCCTTGCGACGATGTACGTCTATAAACCGATGATGGGCTATAATCTGATGCAGGCTATCGCCCGTGTCAACAGAGTTTTCCGTGACAAGGAAGGCGGTCTAGTCGTTGATTATGTCGGTATTGCAGGCGCATTGAAGCAGGCGATGAACGATTATACCGTCCGTGACAAGAAGAACTATGGCAATACCGATATTGCAAAGGTTGCTTATCCGAAGTTTCAGGAGAAACTGCAAGTCTGCCGTGATCTGCTCCATGAATATGATTATTCTGCATTTTTCGGCGGAAATGACCTTACGGCAGGACGGACGATCACAGGTGCGGTCAACTTCCTTATGGACAGAAAGAGGGAGAAAGACAGAGAAAGCTACACGAAAGAAGCTCTACTGTTGAAACAGGCACTCTCGCTGTGTTCCTCTATCGCTGAGGAAGATGAGCGTGAAGAAGCCGCTTTCTTTGAAGCGGTGCGTGTTCTGTTGATGCGTATACTTAACCAGGGTGGAGGTGGCAAGAAGCTCTCGCTCCCTGAGATAAACGCAAAAATCAATGAACTGTTGAAGCAGAGTATCAAGAGTGACGGCGTTATCAATCTTTTCTCGGATAAGGAACAGGACTTCTCGCTGTTTGATCCGAAATTCTTAGAGGAAATCTCTAAGATGAAAGAAAAGAACCTTGCTGTTGAGCTGCTAAAACGCCTGATTGCTGAGCAGGTACATATCTACAAACGGACGAACCTCGTAAAATCGGAGAAATTCAGTGAGATCATGCAAAGTGCTATGAACCGCTATCTCAACGGTATGCTTACCAATGAGGAAGTAATACAGGAGATGCTCAATCTTGCAAAGCAGATCAGAGAAGCCCAAAAAGCAGGTGAAGATCTCGGCCTGACCGCTGATGAGCTTGCTTTCTACGATGCGCTCACCAAACCGCAGGCGATCAAGGACTTCTATGAGAATGAAGAACTTATCGCTATCACAAAAGAACTTGCTGATAAACTCCGCAAAAGCCGCACAATTGACTGGCAGAAACGTGAAGGCGCAAGAGCAAGAATGCGTATGATGATACGTAAGCTCCTGAAAGATCATCGTTATCCGCCAGAAGGTATGGACGATGCGGTTACTACGGTTATGCAGCAATGTGAGCTATGGGCGGATAATATCATGAACATATAATTGTAAAGATGTATTATTATTGGAGGAACCGGAATGAAACTCGGCAAAATAGAAGAAGTTGATATCAGAAAAGTATGGGCGCATGAACAATATGACTTCTCAAAGTGGCTGGCTGAAGACGAGAATATAAAAGCACTCGGAGAAGTTCTGAATCTATCGCTATCCGACGTAAACACCGAGCAGTTCGTTGGCAGCTATCGCTGCGATATCATCTGTAAAGACGAGCTGACTGGAAAATCTGTGCTTATAGAGAATCAGCTCGAGCAGACAAACCACGACCATCTTGGAAAGATTATTACTTATGCTTCTGGACTTGATGCAAGTGTCGTAGTATGGATAGTAGCTAATGCAAGAGATGAACACGCCAGTGCTATTGAATGGCTGAACAATCACACAGATGACAACGTTTCATTCTTCTTGATCGAGATTCATGCTTATAAAATCGGTGATTCCGATCCGGCGCCGATGTTCAAGATAATCGAACAGCCGAACGATTTTGTAAAGAACGTAAAAGCTCTCGCAGAAAAAGGTGAGCTTAATGAACGTCAAAAGCATCGTCTCGACTTCTGGACGAAGTTTAATGATGTCATTGATGAGCGTGGAAAACCTTTCAATAAGCACAAACCGTCTACTGATCATTGGTACACTGTAGCTGTAGGTTCCTCAAAATGCCACATCTCCATAGATTTAGTTCATAAAGACCATAAAATTAGAGTGGGTCTGTGGATTGATGACAGCAAGGATTTGTTTGATTATTTCTTTGAAAACAAAGACACGATAGAATCTGCAGCTAAGGTAAAACTCGAATGGGATAAGCTGGACAATAAAAAGGCTTCTGCCATCTATACATATATTCCTAAGCTCAGTTTTAATGACCAAAGCAATTATCCAGATCTGATGAATAAAGCCATCGACTTGGTAATCGCAATCAGAGAGGCTTTTACACCATTTGTCAATCAGTATTCAGGAGATTGATTATCTATACAAAGGAGTAACCACATAAATGCACACACAGAACAGTATAAATTTAACCTTCCTAAATCTGAAGGGGTTTGATACATCTACACTCACAGGTCTCAATGCCGCTCTCCATTGGCTCAAAACCACAGACGCAGACTGTCTAATGCACGGAGAAGGAACCGGAGATCCATTTGATATCATGGTCGGTGAGATGAGAAGGCCAATGTTGATAGCAAGTGTAGAGGAAGCGATAACGACTATATTATCCACTGACAAGAACTGAGGAGCCCAGTGTAGGCGTCAATTGATTTCTCTATCTAAACCGTTACAGTTTCAATCACTAAAGTGATACTATACAAACAATCCTCGAAGAGGTGTGCTTACTTTCACTTCTCTCCGAGGATTATTTTTTATTCATTACTTATTACTTCTGTGCAAAACAATGTAAAACAAAGAACGGATTATTGTCTACAGGCAAAGGTTCTTCTTTTCTTCCTATGAAAACAAAATCCATTAAATCCTTGAATTTCAATGCTTCTTCATCAGTACCATTAAGAGTATTATTATCACTATAGAATCTTTTTGCTTCTTCAAAAGTCTTATACATCTGTGGGAAGCTTGCCGAATCATTTATTTTGGTAACACAGCAATCATACATCGTCCTACTCATGAGTTGAGGATGTCCAAGCATAGCAAACAACGCCCCCATTTCAGGAGAGGTACTATGTATTTTCTCAAGATGCTCTTTGTTATTTTCAACCCATTCTTTTGCTTTATCTGCACCAAAGGTTTTTATCATACTAAGCACAAGTTTATCTATGATATTAACGTTTGAATTATCTTTTGAGTATAAAAATGTTAAAGTCTTAAATCTAATAACTGGAGGTAAAAGCGAAAAGTTTTTCATTATCTCCGAGTTGCTACCAAACTTATATGTTGTAAAATAGTCTATAAACAAGCAAGCGATAAGTTCCTGTAAACTATTTATAGCCTCACGATACTCTTTATCTTCAATACTATCCGTCACGCCAGTATGTGTACAAGAGTTACCACGATGCATTAGACCATCATCTTTGATAATATCCTCTACACAAGACTGGATATGATCACAGTTATTGAGTTTTTTTATCTCGTCTTTTACAAATGTCTGACCCAGCATCAGCTTTTGAGTTGACGGACAATCAATTAGTTTACGAACAACAATCTCAGCGACTTGGCGAATGTGAGCAATCTTACCTCTAAATGATGTTGTTGCATAAAATGCATCATTCAAGCAATCAGTCAATAAATTTTCGTAATCAGCATTATTAAAATTAGACATCCAACCACTCCCTTCGAACAATCACGTTTACCTTAGGAACTGTATAATTATTATTTATCAAATCTTACAGTCTCTAAGGGGATTATTATTCCCACTTTATTATATCATCAGTATAGCACATAATCTGACAACTGTCAATACAGATCAACAGAATATTCTATATCCCCGCCTTTGTTTTATTATGGTTATATACAATTGAAATAATAATCATAACCAAGCCGATTAATAACATAACTATGCCAGTTATCATTGCATTTTTCGTAACTGTCTCAAGCACTCCTGTAACAAGATTATACGTCATATAATTCTTTAGTGAGAATCTCTGTATCATATCATTCATTAGTACAACTGCTGTCGGAACAGTCATAAGTACTCCTGATGCAAATAATGCAGTTCCCCCCCAGTAAACAGGACGTCTGAGGATCATCAGAATAATAAGTAATATTATCGCTAAGCCTATACACGGATACATATACTTCCTTGCAAGTTCGACATATGACGATACTTTCGCAGTTATTCCTGCCCTTTTCATCACATCCAAGGAGTAAACGTCTGCTACATTCATTGCCGTTTTCTCAGCATACATTATTGACTCGGCAAGTTTTTTATCATACGTCTCATCTTTCATGACATGAGCTTCATGAGCATAATCTTCAAAGTATTCTGTTATGTTTTTCTCAACGGCCGAGCAATCGATATCAGCTTCACGCTCTTCAAAAGTGCTGTTGATCTTTTCATCAATGGCATTTCTCATCCATTCTTTTGTAAACGACTTCTCATAGACCTCTACAGGAATATTAGATACACTGTAATTATCAGAAAACTCTTTAATCATTGCATTATAAGCATTTTGGTAGGTGTTCGTCTTATCTATTTGATCACGAAAATACTGAGCAGTATAAAGCTTATCCGCCATTATCGCGCCTGTAGTTCCTATTATTACGAACACAAGTATTATACAAACGAGGACGCTAAGAACAGATCTGATCTTACTCTTCATTAGCAGCCTCCTTTACTTCTGCTTCCTTGTAAAACTCACGTTTCTTCAGCTCGCAGATACAACCAACTCTCTTATTTGAGGACGAAAGAAGATCCTTCTCGCAAGTGTATAAAGTCAATATATCCTTATTACTTTTTTTGAGATATTTCTTATCAGTAGATTGAAACTCGATAAGTTCTGACACCTTATATGTGAAACGTCCGTAATCAGTATATACTTTCACCTCATCGCCAATCTTTACGTTATCAAGTTCAGCAAAGAAGGTATTCACATGAGCACTGATAACAGTATTTCCTTCTCCACCTGCCGGAACAGATGAAGGTGTGTTACAGCCTCCATGTTCAAGCAATTCAGAGCCATTGCCCCAGTAAACAGGTGCGAAAATATCAGCATTATCACATTCCACAACTGCATATTGAGTTCCGTATTCAGGATATACTATATCTCCATTTTGATAGGTCTTGCCGCTGAATTTGGTGTCGATATCAGTTTGAACGATAGTCAGTCCGGCAATACCCTCGCTCTGTGGAATAACATTGTTGTTATCCATAAAGCCGACTTTCAGATAGGTCTGAGCCTTCTCGTACGGTCTGATGGAAAGCAAGAATAATATACCACCACACAAGGTTGTAATCAAAAAAGGCATGAGTATCTGTGGGAGAATAGATTTTTTCTCCATCAATCACACCTGCCTTTTCGTAATAATATAATTATTCCAATTGCTGACATGAGAATAGTACTCAAAGCAGCTATGATTGGATATGTGTATGTTTGACCTGTCTTTTCAACTGAGTCACCAAGCACAGTCACTCCGATCAATTTGTTATCTTCGTCCCTTGCACTTATCATGACTGAACCGTCAGAAACATCCTCAATTGAAAAGTTGTAACCAAAGGGATCGCCGAATCCTAACATTCCTGCAATGACCTCGACCTGCTCTGAAGTATCAAGTTTTTTCAAAAGTTGATTCTTTTCATCGTTAGTCATTACATCAAGATATTCCTGTTTCTGTTCACTCGGTATCGAGGTTATATACTCCTGCTTTTCATCGATAGACATTTCTCCAAACTCTTCAGGTTCTATCGGATCAGGAACGGTCTGAGTTTGACCACTGCCTCCACTTATAGCCGAATCTCTTTCAGCAGCCCATGCACTCAATGCTGCAATTGCCTGGTCACACTGAGCAGATGTCCACTCACGTCCGCTACCCATCGCAATGTATTCCTGTATCATTTCTTCGGGCATTCCAACCTGATAGGCATACGCAATAACATCCCCAACTGTAGCAGCTGAAGATATGATTGGAGAACATACAGCTATTAAGTATGCTGATGCCGCAGCAAATATTAATGATTTAAGTATTATCTTCATCTTTACGCACTTTTTCATCTTCTATGCAGCGGATTCGAATGTACTCACTAACTGTCTTACAACCTGCTTCTTTTGCTTTAGTCTTGAAGAGATCAGATTCGGCCTCTGTTACACGGAGACGGATTACAGTAGACTTAATTGCGGAAGGATCAGATGACTTTGTTCTCATAATGGATTTGCCTCCTTTTTGGGTAGCATGAACAGATGATTATTCCACTATGATTCAAAAGCTTTATCACAACAAAATCCAGCACACGAATCATAGGAAATCTATCTTGGAATTAATCTAGCTTGTCGGCAGGGCAGGGAATCCAGTGTATTAACTAAACTCCCTGAAACGCTGCCATTATAAACACTGTGCATTACTTTGCATTCCAAGGTTGAAACGTCCCTTTTTCAAGAATATCAGAGATTCTCTCACAGGCATGACCGTCTCCATACGGATTACAAGCATGGGACATCTTGTTATATTCTTCTTTGTTTTCAAGCAACTCTTTGAATGCCTTATATATTACTTCCTCGTCAGTTCCAACAAGGCGTAGGGTTCCAGCTTCAACGCCTTCCGGTCTCTCTGTAGTATCACGCATTACAAGAACTGGCACTCCATAAGAAGGGCATTCTTCTTGAATTCCGCCGGAATCTGTTAAGCATAAGAAACTTCTTGCCTCAAAATTATGACAGTCAAATACCTCTATGGGCTCAATAATATGAATGCGGTTGCAATTACCAAGTTCTTCATCGGCAGCTTGGCGCACAACAGGATTCATATGAATCGGATACACGGCCTTGCAATCTGGATGCTCATCTAAAACTCTTCTAATTGCTCTGAACATATGGTGCATCGGTTCACCGAGATTTTCTCGTCTATGAGCAGTAATAAAAATAAGCTTAGAGTCTCCAACCCATTCGAGTTCAGGGTGAGTGTAATCTTCCTTAACAGTATGCTGCATAGCATCAATAACTGTATTACCTGTAATATAAATGTTATCTGGATTCTTACCTTCTTTTATCAGATGATCTGCAGCAAGCTGAGTTGGAGCGAAATTATACTGACTAACAATACCAACAGCCTGACGATTAAACTCTTCTGGATATGGAGAATAAATATTATAGGTTCTAAGTCCAGCTTCAACATGACCAACAGGAATCTGAAGATAAAAGCAAGCGAGAGCAGTGACAAATGTTGTAGAAGTGTCTCCATGAACTAAAACCACATCTGGCTTTTCCTTCTCAAGCACTTCTTTTATTGCATTCAGAATATTGGTCGTAATATCGAAAAGTGTCTGCTTGTCTTTCATGATATTAAGATCGTAATCAGGAACTATGCCGAATGTTTCAAGTACCTGATCAAGCATCTGACGGTGTTGCGCTGTTACACACACTACAACGTCAAGACCTTCTCTTTTTTTCATCTCATTAACAAGCGGACACATTTTTATTGCTTCTGGTCTAGTTCCAAAAACTAACATTATTTTTTTCATTTTTGCACCTTACTCGTAATTATTCTTAGCAAACTAAGGTTTGCCACTTTTTACAACTTGACATAGCGTAAACTATTTTTTAATACTGTTTTCTACTAAATTAGTGAATGTACACTTTAAATAATTAGATTCAATAGTTCGCCAAACCAAATCTTTGCAATTAAAGTTTCATACTTGTTCTATTTTATGATAATAATGATATTATTTCATTTTAAAGATCAGTTTTTTTATTGATAAAAGAATCTTAATAAAAGTAGCCCTATATAAATATAGCAGTACAGAAACAGAAATGATATATAAAATTAACGAAATGACTCCGAATCTATAAAACGAATTGTATAGTGAATATACTATCAAGAGAAGTATCACAATAGTAAGCCTTAATAGTTTGATATCAAAATTAAAATACTTCATACCAAAGGCAGTTCTTAATCCCCAAAAAACTATATAAGAAATTCCAGTTGAAAAAGCTGCACCTCTTGCCCCAAGAGCAGGAACTAATAATGTATTTCCTATAAGATTAATCAAGCAAGAAATGCCTGCAGTCAATATGTGAATATAGCTTTTCTTTTTTACTACAACTCCGGTTATTGTTGTCTCAGATATAGTATACATTATTGGATGAAACGTCAAAAAGGGGATAATAAAAGCTGCCTCTCGGTATTTCTGTCCAAGCATTAACCCAAAAACATCTTTGAAAAGAATCAATGAAAAACCAAATAAAAACATTATAAAAGTTATTGTTATATTAAAATTTGAATAAAACTCCTTATCATCAGGATTTTCTTCATAATGTTTAATTGAAACAGGTGCCCACAGGGTATTAAATGTAGTTTGAATTATAGCGAATACATTAACAATATTTATTGCTCCCGTATATATTCCAACAGTTGAATAATCACAATACTTATTTAATGATAATTTATCAATTGCTTCAAACAAGGTTGTTAAACCCATCGCAAGTATAAACGGCAAACCATACCTTACTAATTCCTTGAAATCAACACCAGAACTATTACTAATTATAGTTTTGTTCCTTTTAAACCATAAATCGCGCATCTCACTTATTCCAATTATAGAAGCTATAATAATAGCAAAAACCGTTGAAAAAGCAAGAACAGAAAAGGATCTATTATCAAATATTATCGCAATCAAAATCGCTGCTGCAGCAAATAAAGATTTATTAATTACATTCACTTTAGCATACGATTTGCTTTTTCCTTCTAATCGTAACACAAGAATTGAGTACCTAAAAATCATATGACCAACTATGCCTAAAACAAGAGGAATCCATACATCGGCAAACTCAAAAGATACTCCTAGCAAATTCATTGAGAAAAAAACAAGTAAAGGAACTAAAACAGATAATAAAAATGGAATTAAACTACATTTCCTAATCAATATAGACTTATATACAATATCATTCGTTTTGTAATAATAACGAACTAAGGATTGATCGAGTCCCAAGCAAAGTACCATTACCGCAATATTAATATACAAGTTGAAAATAGATAAACGGCCATATTCTGCTGGAAGAACCAATCTTGTGATAATAGGTGTTGTGATGAATCCTATCAACATATTCAAAAAAGTGCCCACACCTATATGAACAAAGCTTTGTATAATACTTTTTTTCTCAGACATATTTTCTCCATTATATAATGACTCACATCATCGATTTAATCAAATCAATTTCTTTTATGACCGTTTCTTGACTATTACACTTACTTTGAATGAACTGTGATACACTTCCAGACAGTTGATCAAATAAATCTGGATTTCGGATAATTTCAATAATTCTTTCAGCCGATTCCACTGCTGTATCAAAGGCTAGGTTAAACTCTTTCGGCAAAAACTCAGGAATCGCTGTATTACAGCTACTGATAGGAATTAATCCACTTGACATAGCCTCACACATTGAAACGCCCTGTGCATCTTGTCGAGTTGGGCAGATAAAAATGCCATTTTCTTTATGTTTGCTTGCAATCTCACTCTGAGTCAAAAATGTCTCATGCAAAGTAACATTTCTAAAATTCTTGATCCTATCAGTATATTTTTTGTAAAGCCATCCTCTGCCAATCACAGTAATCCTAATCTTTTCAGCCTCCGGATACTCCTCAAGCTTTTTTATCGTGTCCATAGCAATATCTAAGGCGTATTTTCCGCTAGTAAATTGACGAATCAACAGAATATTATATCTCAACGAACTATCTTTCTTCTCATACTTAAATATGTTTTCATTAACAATGTTTGGGATAATATGAGCTTGAACTTTTTTTTCATCGATTTTCCAATTCTTTACAGCAACATTCTTCATCCACTCTGAAACACATACGATATTTATCGAATTATCAATATTATTGATCCTTTTCCGTATATAATTAATACTATATGTATTAACGATCATATACTTTATAAATTTCAGAGTCCTGATAAAGCCGCTAAAACGATCTGGGAATATTCTTTCATGCCACCAAAGTGCCTCATTTCCATGTACAAAAACTACCAATTTTATATTCTTTCTAAAATGTTGAATTGCTTTTAACATAGAAGGATTTAAGAAATGAAAGCAAACACAAGTTACTTCCTTATTATTATTTACATAATCCACCAAACGCGAAACATTTCCTGCCATAACATCTACGCCTTCAATAGAATAATCTGATTTGATGCTTCTATTGCATAAAACGTATACATTAGCCTCAATTCCTTCGTGTATGTATTCTTTTACTCTTGCATGAACAAATCCATTGTTATACAAATTATTTTCAGTTGGATAAGTTTGCGCAACCGTTGTAATCATTTTTTTCTCTCCTCTCACTATCAAGAATAACAAAGCTTAAAATTAAACCAATACACGGCCATATCGGAAACAACTTCGTCATTGAACTCGAACAAATTGACATTGGTATCATTAATAAGCATAAAGAAAAACCAATATTTGTAATCAAAGAATTATTTAATCCTATTATCGTCCGAAATATTAATGCATATAGAATAGAAAAAATAAAACCTATAATAAAGCCATATTCGGATACGATCTCTAAAAGCAGATTGTGAACAGATCCAACGCCAACAACACTATTTTGACCTGGACCAATGCCAATACAATATGTGGACTTAAATACATCAAGCGTTTTACTCCACAAATCGCCACGTAAAGTGAAGGCTGGATCATCAATACGGATACTCAATACATTGAATACATTTCCATTATCAACAATCAAAACTATAAGCAAGAAAAACGTTGTGATAATAAGAATAATAAATCCATTTTTCCTTCTTTTTTTAAATTGATAGAATAAATAGGAAAAAAGAATCAAGGAAATAATAGTAGCTCTCGATATTAATGAACCCGTACTAAAAACAATAAAACATCCGCCTATAATTAACCCTACTACTGCAAGTTTTAAATGATTGTTTGGTCTATTATATATATAACTGACTGTAACTGCGACTAAAAAGAAGATTAAAACGATTGCTAAATCATTAGTGTTGACATAAAAGCCCAATGGAACATTTGCAAATCTTCTCAAATAATCAGAAGTCAATGACATAACATGCCTTCCTGTTTGCAATTCCCATACAGCAACCAGCATATTAGCGCACAGCCCACAAATGATTCCTCTTATTAAAGACACTCTCACTTTTTCATCATTGTATGAATCTACAAAAGCATTATAGAATCCAAGACTATTTATCGCAATGTACAGAACATTTCTCCAACCAGCTTCATTCCAAATAATGGCCGCAAAAAAAAGCCCATATAATATCCAACAAGAAAAGAAATTTAGGACCCACCTTGATGATTTTATAATATTCGAAAATGAATTGCGAATAACGAATCCATTACGAAGCAGTTTTAAAAACGAGTATATCAGAATTAGAAATATAAAAACAGGAATACCAGCTACTTTAACGTATTGATTGAGGCAACACAGGAACATATATCCAAAAGCAACTAAATGTTGGATATCCGCAATGTCAGCTTTTTTGGCATTTGACTGTTGCATTAACTACACCACCTTATGGTATATTACTTCATACCTCCAAATAAAAGTTTTGCAAAAATGAATAGGTATCGTTTATGTCGTAACCGGCTTTTTTGACAAGCGCTCTTTGATCAATTCTACTAGTTTTTTCTATGAGCCTCATGATATGATCGGCCCAGATTTTGGGACTTGAATTTAACGACTCGAATTCCAATAAATCAGAAATCTTAGTTTCAGGTGGTATAGTATCACTTGCAATAATTGGAAGTCCACAACACTGAGCCTCTATAGTTACTGTACCAAACCCCTCAAATAGAGATGGAAAAATAAATGCATCCATAGCATTAAGGTAATCTCCAACATTATTAATGTTTCCGACAAATACAACTGACTCACTAATTTTTAATTCCTCAGCTTCTCTGCTTATTTTGTCTTTTAACCACCCTTCTCCAATTAAATACAGTCTTACATTTGAGTTGTCATTGATTATTTCTTTAAATATCTTCAACAAAAAAGAATGGTTTTTCTGTGGCTCTAATCGTGATACATTAACAAATGCTATCTCTTCATTCAAGCCTAGTTTTTTTCTCATCTCGTTTCTTAAAGCTTCATTAAAAGCAAATTTATCCAATTCAATCGAATTAGGAATAACTTTAAAATGATTTGGTTCCTTAACCCATCTTCTTCCAAAAAGCCACTCGCCGGCTTGCTGTGAGCATCCAAATCTATGAGTAACCTGACCATTAATAAATGCTTTTGAAATATACTTAAATAGTGTTTTCCATGATTTTTCCGCGCCCCAAGTTCTGCTGTGAGCTATCCTTACCTTGACTCCTTCTTTTTTTGCAGCATACAGCACAAAAGTACTAAATGCGTTGATATGTGAATGTACAATATAATACTCTTTGTGCTCTCTAAAAAAACTCCTCACTGTTTTCAAATATCTAAATGTGTGTAATGGATTGAGCGCTGGTATATGATATACTTTTCCGCCTAAACTCTTAATTTCGCTATCAAATGCGCCATCGTCTAATCTGTGAGTCAAAAAATCGAATTGAACTTTATTGCGGTCTATATGACGATATATATCCATCAATCTATTCTCAAGACCATTCCTATTCATTATTGTAACAACATGTAAAACTCTAATCATTATACACCTTTCCTTAAAGTAAAATCTTTTCCAAACATAAAGTCTGCTGAATCAGGTAAAAACTGAACATATCCGCTCCATGGGTAAAAAGTCAATTCACCAAAATACACTTTTCCTTCTACACTATATAGATCGACTCTGACATATGGGAAATCTTCTGAAAGCCTCTCTGCAATGGCCAACATTTTTTCTAAATTCTCCGGCTTTTCAATTTCTCTATCTGCCGCTGGGCAGTCACTAGTGATATGAAGATTATGCCATTCCCTATCATAAAAGTTCCTTTTATGACCGATATATCGATCAACATCAACAATAATATATTTAGCATGGCCATTATAACAGAATATTTTATAATCATTTACTCCAGCTCTCGGATTTTCGCTATTTACAAGAAGCTGCTCAACAATAATACCAGTCTTTAAACCGTAATACGCCCACTCTCTTCCGCCTCCATTATTAGCTACTCTATCTTCGCTAAAAGAAAGCTTTTGTTTTAACTCTTCTGTATCTAGCTTTGATTTGTCAGGAACAACCACAACATTTAATCCACCACCACCATGTGTGGTTTTTATCACAAAACTATTTGGAAGTGATGAAAAAGGAACATCGTTGATTGTCTTATAATGCCCGTACAGCTTTACAAGAATATCACTAAGCCCTTTACTCTCTACAAATTTTCTAACACCATATTTGTCTACACATCTGTGCATAATAGGGTTTCGGTAATTAATCTTATACCATTGAAGCTTTTCGGTGAATCTTTTAGGATGGTTCAAATTGAGAGAACGTCCAAGTTTAATTTTATATTGCAATTTAAGCATTATTCTATCTGGCACAAAGCCAAGTAATTTGAGAATTAGAAACCGTGTATTTCTATTTTTAATGATTTTCTTATAATCCATTAGCTCTTTTCAACCTCATCCATATACTTCTGAACGACAATCTGTCTGTCGAACTCTTTTTCAACCTTTGCTCTACCATTTAAGCCCATTGCTTTTCTTTCATCATTTGTGAGTCGCATGAACTTGTCTACCGCTTCAATCAGCTTCTTTCCATTCTTTGGCGGTATCATGTATCCATTCGCACCATCGTCAATAACCTCACGGCAACCTGATCTATCGGTTGTGATAATCGGTCTGCCTGAAGCACTTGCTTCCAGAAGAACATTGCTAAGTCCTTCCGGATAATATGTTGGGTGAATGACACAATGAATATCTTCAAGGAACTCTGCCACATCACGGATCATTCCGTGATAAATAACAGTGCCGTTATCGTTGTATTCATTCAGTTTGCCTTCGTACTCTGCTTCACAAAATCCACATACATGGAACTCCGCATTCGGATACTTTTTCCTGATAGCTTTAGCTGCTGCAAGATAGTAGTCAATGCCTTTCTCCTTCATGATACGGCTAATAAAAGCAAATCTAACAACGCCGTTTTCATCAGAAGGATACTCTCTGACAGGAAATCTATCAAGATTTACGCCGGATCCGGGAAGCATCTTATGCTTTCCCATAGCAATTTTGTTATCAACAAAAAGCTGCCTGTTTTCTGTGTTCTGAAAGAACACACACTGTATATTCTTGAATGCTACTTTGTAAAGATTAATGAAGACCTTCTGCTTCCATCCAGCATTCTCAACAGCTGTTCCAAGTCCTGTAATATTTGCTACAAATGGGATGCCGAGGCTGTCAGCGGCCATAGCGCCATAGATATTCGGCTTAATAGTAAAACCAAGAACGATATCCGGCTTTACTTCCTTCAACAGTTTTTTATAATCTCTCAGCAGATTCAATTCAGATACAGGATTCAAGCCGTGTCTGCTAATAACTATTTCGTGATATTTGGCACCTAATGCAGTAAGTTCATCAATTCGCTCACCATAAGGAGAGGATATGTGCACTTCATGTCCGTCAGCCAACAAACGCTCAACTATTTCCAGCCGAAAGTTGTAGATTACTACTTCATGATTTACTAGAAACAGTACTCTCTTCTTTGATTTCTTAGTATCTGACATTTACTTACTCACATCCTCTGTTAGCATAATAGAGCGTCTTAAATTTGCGATTCTATAGTTTTCTTTGTATTCACTTAATGACTGATCATAAGCAAGATTACCGAAAGCCTTATCGACAAGCCCAGTGGCTAATCCTGCAAGCTTAAGCGGTACTGTTGCACCTTTCACAAGAACTATTCTCTTACAATGCTCTGCAGCAATCATCTTCACAAGCTCACTTGTATTACTGTACTCTGCATTCTGCGGCCAAAACGTACCGTGCTCCTCGTTCTCAATCATCAGCCTTACAAATTCCATGAGGTTTTCGATATAAAGCATGGAACGACAATTATCAACATAAGGGAACACAGGCATCTTTTGCGCCAGCTTAGACATCAGAGGATAGTTTCCCTTGCTGCCCTTACCGTAGATCATCGGCGGACGCAAGATAACTACCTTAAAGTTCTCATCTTCAAGCTTCTTTAGACCTCTTTCGGCCCTAACCTTACTATCGCCATAGCAATTAGCAGGAGAAACAGGAGTATCCTTCGTGATTATTCTCTTCTTACCAATCGGTGCACTATCACCATAAACGATAGCAGATGACATGAAAATGAACTGCTTAACACCTGACTTCTTAGCCTTCATAGCTGTTCGTAATGTAAGTTTTGTGTTTACCTCATAATAGAGCTTTGCTTTCTCTTTGCTGATTTTACCATTGTCAGAGTGCGCAATACCTGCTACATGATAAACAGTATCATAGCCGGAGAAGTCGTTCTTCATCCAGGCATCGCCAATCATATCCACAGTATCTACCTGATACTTATCAGGCCACTGTTTCATATATTTCTCAAATGAAGTGCCAATATATGATCCGGCACCTGTGATCAATATTTTTTTCATACTTCCGCCTTTATATCTTCATCAGGTTGTATATCACTATTAATAGTTTTAGCTTTTTCAATTTCTTTAGCTATTGCTCCGGTTCCACCTTCAACTACACCTTTACTTTTAAGAACAGATGTAATCGATCCCATAAACAGCTTAATATCCATCAAGAAGCCTGCTAAACTACTGCTTTTCAGAGTCTTAGCATACACACCATCAAGCTTTGCCTTATCAGGAATCTCCAACTCATCTCTACCGCTGATCTGAGCCAGACCAGTCAGTCCCGGCTTCACATCGTTAGCGCCATATTTGTCCCTCTCGGCTGTCAGATAATCCTGATTCCAGAGAGCCGGTCTCGGACCAATAACGCTCATATTCCCTCTGAAAATATTCCAGAGCTGGGGTAGTTCATCGATAGAGGCTTTCCGAATAAAGGCTCCGACCTTTGTAATGCCGCCATTCTGAAGCATGTGTGTCGGCACGTCTTTCGGCGTGTTGACGGACATAGAACGGAATTTAAGCAACTCGAAGTAAGACTTATCCGTTCCCACACGCTTCTGCTTGAAGAACACAGGACCGGGATCGTCAGCCTTAATTGCAAGAGCTGTAACAGCGTAAACAGGTGCTAAAACAACAAGGCCGCCGAAGGAAAGAACAACATCAAAGCCACGCTTGATGTACTTCTCATAGAATGTCGGGATATGTGTGGTGTTTCCAACAGCTTCAAGATGCCCCTGCTTGCCGTCTGCGTTTACAGGATCATCCGCATTCTCGACAAACACTACTTTTCTACCCTGTACCGGATTCTGCTCTTCCGGCTGATTAGCATACACAGAGTCAGGATATTGTTTCTTGGCAATATGACGCATAACAAGATATGTAGCCCCAAAAGCTAAACCGGTTACCGTAGCTGCTGTTTTCAGATTTTTCTTAGTCTGCTCTTTCACAATCTCTTACCTCACCTTAATTATTCTATATCTCATAGTTTTGCTATATCAATACTGTGTCCTACACAAGTTCACCATCCAATAAAACCACTTACACGGCAACAGGCAATTTCTCATGCTGTTTCATATGTTCAACCTTCTCAGTATCACATACTTCATTATAGCCCGTCTGAGTACCAGCCTTGATCTCAGCTCTTGCTTTAACAACAGAACCGCAATTAATATGGCAGCCTTCGTGAACAACACTGTTGTGGTTTAAGATCACTCCGGCGGAGAGTATGCATCCTGTTTCAACACTCACTGCGGTATGAACAACAACCATAGGCTCTATGAAGCAACCTATGCCGATTTTTGCCGATGGACTAACATACGCTTTTTCATGAATGAGAGTTGGCACTTCATAACCAATCTCGCATAATCCTTTTATCAGATTCAGGCGGAGTTCCGTATTTCCAATCGCAACAACCGCTGAATCGTATTCATGAATCAACTTATTAATATCACAGATCTTTCCGACGGCAGACGGATATACATCATCAACAAAATCAATTTTCTCAAAGCACTTCATCGATTCTGCGATTTCCTTGGCGACCATACCATATTGTCCGGCACCTATGATAAGTAAGTTCTTCATAAACACGCCCCCTAAAAAGATTATAAAAGTGTCAAGATGGATCAATACTACTACGATTTTTAGAGACCGGGTAATACTCCGGTCTCGGAAATACTATATATAATAACCAACCGTGTGCTCCTAACACACTGTGTTTATCAGCAAGCTCATATCAGCAACCGAAACTCAGTCACTTATATCAACCCGCCAACTTTTATACATCAATACTTCTTATGTACATACTACCAACAATTTACATACCAATTACCTTCTTCAGCTCAAAAGGTAAATTCTCCGCCGATGCGTCGGAAGTGTTCATACCTGATAATGCAATGATATTACCCCGAAAATGTAACGAAACAATGATGATTTTTAATGTACATTTTCCTCGATTTTACGCTGTTTTCTCCATCTTTTCACCTTTTATAAATAAGAGGTTAGGCGTATTAACTGACATAGAACGGAATTTAAGCAGTTCAAAGTACTGCTTATTCTGACCAACTCTCTTCTGCTTGAATAATACAGGCCCTGGATCATCCGCCTTTATGGCAAAAGAAGTGGCAACATATACAGGAGCAAGAAGAATCATTCCTCCGAAAGAAAGTACCTTATCAATTCCACGCTTAATGCATACTTCATACACTGTTGGAACGTGTTCAGAATTACCGACTGCTTCGAGATGACCATTAAGGCCGTCTGCATTCACAGCATCATTTTCATTCTCAACGAATACTACTTTCTTTCCCTCCAAGGGATTCTTTTCTTCAGGCTTATCCTGATATGTTGCCTTTTTCTTCTGACTCTTTGCGATCACGTCCATGACTACATATGTAGTTCCAAGAACTGTTCCTGTTATAGCAAGCGCTTTCTTCAACTTTTTCATTTCAATCCACCCTAAATAAGATCATATTACAACAGAGCCTATGTCTGTTTTTGCCTTTGATTCTACAATTTTTCTTGCTGCAACTATCGTTCCGCAGTCTATATGACACCCCTGCTCAACAACAGAATTATGATTCAGGATAGCGCCTACGGAAATAATACATCCTGTACCAATTTCAACATCCGTGTTTACTACTGTCTTTGGCTCAATGAAGCATCCTTCAGCTATCCTTGAAGAGGGAGCAGTATAAGATGTTGGATGTATCAGAGAAGGTACTCTAAATCCTGCCTCTTCGAGAGTATTGATCAGCTGTAACCGGATATCTGCATTTCCTATCGCAACTACAGCACATTCATATTCATCCTTGAACGCCTGATAATCACTAAGCTTACCGACAGCTATCGGATTATTGTCATCGAGGAAGCTTATCTTACTGAATATATGCGTGGATTCAGCAATTTCTTTCGCGACCACGCCATATTGACCTGCCCCTAAAATAAGTAAGTTTTCCATAATCAAAAGAATGACACCTGCTCTTCTCCGCACCAATTAGTTGCATTGATTTTGTCGTTAGCCTTGAGATGAACAACTATTTCATCCTTGCGGGCGAATACTTCGTCTATTAAATAATATTTGTCGAATTTCCGTTCTACGGCTTCTCTCCCATTATCGAACCTGATCTCCTGTGTGTCAGTCACAAGAACAACAGGACAGGTAATATACTGTATAGCTACCGTAAGTGAATATGTCACTGTTTACACCTCGATTTACTGTAGATTACATATCCCAACACCGCTCCGGCGGTGTTGTTGAACACGTCATCAAACTCCATCAGTCCCCTGCCGGTTATGAACTGTAACAGCTCTATTGTGGCTGAGAATAAAAGAGCTGCAATGAACACTTTCTTCAGAGAGACCTTTCTTAACATCGGGAGCATAAAACCCAAAGGCATAAGCATAGTCAGATTCCCAATGATCTGCTTTATGAAAAAACTGCGCTCAACGCCTTTGATGACATTTGCATATTCCCAGAATGGTATAAGCATTGCATGAGGCTTGCCCCACTCACGATCAATGAGCGTGAGCCACAACACGATAGCTATATATACTGAGAATAATCCTATACGAATCTTTTTCTTCAAATGAAACTCCAATAATTGAATGGCCAAAACAGTCATTTTGTCATGTGAAGTCACGACATTTTCTCCTGAGCGTAGATTGCTCTCGGAAATACTGTTTAGTCTATTTCGTGCCTACAATTATACCATGATTTATATGATGTGTCAATTAGAGGATAACACATTTGTGTATAACATACAAAGAAATGTGTATTTCTTATACAGCATATATATAAATCATTTGTTGCGAATTTGCAAATCTGTTATATTTAGACCAAAAAATACAATGTGTAAATAACCCGTTTTTGCGCTCGTTAACCGATGTCAAATCGAGGTCAAAAGCGACCTTAAAAGTCACTCTTCCAGCCTAAAATTAACATGCTTTTGCACTAGATTCAATCTATAACATTGAGACTGGTTTTACACTTCATCAAGTAAACCATCTTAAAACCGTTTTAGATTAATCAATCTCCTGATATCATTTATTAAACTCTAACATACGACGCCATAGAGCAACATACAGCTGTCGTAAAAAGCGCAGAAAATGAAGGAAATAGTTCTCATGCTGTATCGGTATCGTTTTAACGGCTTACATTCTATTAGTGTTTTTACATACATCTTTCAAATATCTATTGACATTTCTATCAATTTATGCTATAATAATAGTGGAAAGGAGGATGATTTATGGACTACATGAAGAAACTCGTATTCCACGGCAATGGGGACGATAGCGATGACACAATAACAATTAAAGAGATTCTGGAGTGGTTAGAAGCAACTAAATAAGAATGCTATCTTCTCAGGAAAATAACAAATAATAAGTAAACCATATTTCTGGCCGATCGAAGAAGAACGATCGGCCTTCTTCTTTCTAGGACGGAATACTGCGCAGGAGTAATGAATTATTAATCAGTTGATAACCTTGATCCCGCAGTATAAGTAATTCAAACCTCCATAGCACTGCTTGATTAAAGGAATGCTATGGAGGTTTTTCTATCAGGAATCGAATCTTAACACAACTGAAGAATCTCTCTTATTCATCCACCCGTCTATGCGGATAAAACAATCTATGAAATTCCTTCTTCTCCTTATCCTCCGGCTTTACAACAAGCCTGACGGTCTCCTGCATAACATCAGCTGCGTGCTGTGCCAGCGGGAACAAAGTCGAGTTATCTGCGTACATGAGTTTTCCGTTTCTGTAGTTGGTGGGGGAGATGACAGTATGCGTATGGAATTCCGATGGACCACGCGCCTTATGATGTACTCCTATCAGGGAAAGGTGATCGTCAAGGTATGCAGAAAAGATCTCCTGTGTCAGCTCCATTGCTTTTTCGGCAGTCGGAGCTGTTTTCTTTGTGAATGACAACACGTCATGATACACCGGCGTTTTCTCTTCGTTACCCCAGAATTCCGCAGTCTTTCTGAACTGCAACGCTGCACTGTAGGTATCGTGAGGCGTAACACCATATCCCTTCGAGAGGACCTCGTTTCCCTTTATAGGGTATCCAACAACAGATCTAAGGCAATCGTTGTCACCTGTTGTGTGAAGGTTTACTTCAAAGATTTCCATAATTCATTCACCCCCTCCAGCGCTTCATAAGCCTTATCCTCTGACTGTGTAAAAGCTGCTTCCAACGACAGATTCACGACGTTCTGTACTCGCACCATTACCTCAGGTGTAAGATTACTGTCAGAGTGCTTCATTCTGCGTACAGCTTCTTCAGAGAATGTAATTCCCTTATCCTTTGCTGTCTGTTCGATATCTGATATCAAGGTATCAGACATCCTTAAAGATTTGACTGTTGTTTTTGATCTCATACAGATCAACTCCATTCTAAAAAGATTATTCCGTTTTTCCTCTATATGAAGTAATATATATAATAATAAATAATATATAAATACAGGATACTACGTATAGAGAATTTGTATTACGGAATTACTATGTAGTGTATTTTTCGTAATACAATTTCAGACATAACCGCAAAACCATTGATTCTTTCACATAAAAAAATCAGGGTACTTCAGCACCCTGATTTTCTTCGCTTATGTAGAGTCCACGCTCTTTAAGATAGGTAACAAGCTCGGGCTCGGTGAGTCCCGCAGCGAACTCCTCCCAAGTCAACCGGTGGAGCTCGTCTTCTGTGCGGTTGACAGCTGTTTCAATGACGGCGTTTACAAGCTCCAGAGTCGCTATGAACGTATTGCACTTTAACGTGCCCTTGAATATTCTGAATTCAATCGTCGTTTTATTGGCGAGGTTGACTGCTGAATAATGCGCCCGTTCTCTTTTCTTGGCTTTTTCGAGAATATCTCTGCCATGCTGCTCGTAGCCGTATCGTCCGGCCCATCGATCAATGGACCACTTGTCTCTGCGGCTGAACCGGAATAATTCGTCCCAATGGCTCTCGACAAAATACAGGATACAGCTTTTGGTCTCCTCCTGTTCATTCCTTAGCATATTGATCAAAGTCATGTATCAATTCGTCAATATTCATCTGATTTACCTCCTGATCGTAGTTTTCTTCACAAAAGTTACTCATAGAAAATACAACTTTTTATATACAGAGTAACCATTATGTGTTCCTGTAATAAGGCTACTGTGACTTAATAACTTGCTATTCATAAGAGTATATATCATATACGCATTGATCAACGTATCAGAACATAAAAAAGGAGCGGCATAAGCCGCTCCACATAAAACATATTTACTTACTCGTACTTCAGATCTTCAATCTGATCCTCGATTCTTTCTCTCAGGCTCTCCATGTACTGATCCAAGCCATCGTCCAGGTAGGACATATCAATATACTCGTCAAGCCACTCCTCGATCATCTCGGGGTGATTCTTTTCGTAATACTCTCGCAGTTCATTTGTGCCGATCTTTCTGAGATCAAGGCCTTCTGATTCAGCTAACTCCTCCTTGATCACTTCCAGCTCCTCCGGTTCAAAAAGCACTTCAAACGCAGGAATGTACATCCAGTATTCCTTTTTCGGTCCTCCGCTGTATGAAAGCGAAATGCTGTTATCCCCGATCACTTCCTTACTTGGAATGCCTGGCTTGCTCTCATAGTTCACCTTGCCTGAATCGCTGATCACCATCAGCAGTTCAAAACAATGCTCGTTAAGCGCATACTTCCTTTCATGTGAAAGGATCTGCTCCTTGATCTCGGAACTGTTTTCGTCAAACGCCTTTAAAAGATCTGCCATATTTTTCCTCCTTTATAAAGAAAGGGTGGGAAGCCGGTCATGTCAGAACTGCCAGCTTCAACTGTATGAACGAGGGTACTTTCCCTCTACATTTATTATACAATACCATTACCGGGAGGTCAATAGATTTAGGGCCGCGATATGTCCGCAAAATTTGCAGATTTGTCCAAACGATACCTGAGATGAAACAGTGAGAAAAAGCCACAGGTGGTAATTGTTTTGACTTTTCACCCGAGTTATGATAAAATAGTTATAGATATTTTTATTATACCACAAACTCAGTTAATAAATGTCCCGCAAAATGCGAAATTTGTCCGCAGGAGGTAAGGTATGAAGCAAAGGCTTACAATGAACGTTCTTCTATCACTTCTAATAGATGCAAAGATCACAGGTAAAGGCACGAAAGGCAACGGCCGGCTTCTCGTTGATCTGCTCCTTACAGCAGCAGATACCGACGGCAAGAGCGCCAATCCACGGTACAATATATATGCCCGTTTTACAGATGCTTCCCAGTACGATGCGACAAAACTGATTGACAAAAAAATATACAATTTCATTCCGCAAGGCAAATACTACCCATACGAAAACATCACTTTCACAGCTCTCGAAGATGCCTTTGAGACCGGTCAGATGAAGTCTTATCTCACAGCGGCGGATAAATTCATCGAGGAGACGATAGCACCGGAAAAGCTCGACAGTCTTGTGTATACCCTCCTCTGCCTTATCTCTGAAGATGATACTATCAGCACTCTGTATTACGGCAATCGGGTAATATCTAAGTCTGAGCTTGAAGGAACTCCTGCACACCCGGTCACGGTCTGTCCTGCTGCTCTTCTGATCGGACTCCTCTATCACGTACACAAGTACCCCGCCGGAGCATCGCCTGTCAAGCTTATGGAACTGCCGGAGCAACTCCCATTCCGCATAGAGAACTATTCCGTCTACAATTCCCTCGACACCTTCAAACGGCTCAGCCTCAGGGAAAATCTGCGGGAGAGCAGTGCGTTTCAGAGTAGTTGCAGCCTTGAATATGAGCCGGAGCTCACAGAAAACGGCAGTCCCATAAGAGAACTGCCGGAAGGTAATATTTATATCTGCGGAGCAGGCGGTTCAGGCAAGTCTACGCTTCTGCAAAGCCTAGCCGGAGAAAAATGCTTCCTGCTGCCGCTTACTGAGTGTCCAGGCGATGCGGGAGAAGAGCGCATTCTTGCAGGAATGCTACTGAAATTCCACTATCGCCATGAGTATGGCAGCCTTGAGCAGTGCCGCGCTGTTGAGGGTAAGGAGGAATTCTGTTCACGTATCACCGAGCTGAGGCAGCTGCTGAATGCTGAGACCGTGTCAGGTGAGCCGGAATTCACCCTCATGCTTGATGGCTTCAACGAGCTGCCGCAGGAGGATAAGAGGGCGCTCTCAGAAGAGATAGGCGAGCTTTGCACATACCGGAATGTCCGAATCATACTGACAGGCAGAAACCTGCTCCCTTTATCACTAAACCCGCTTTTCCGTACTGTTATGCTTCATGGTATAACTGTGGAATCGTTGGACAAGGCTCTTGAGGGTTTCAATGATACTATCAGGGATGACAGGCTGAATGAGTTATTGCGGCTGCCGCTTTTCCTGAAGATGTACACAGCCGTACAGGACGACCTTTTCACTCCCGGTGAGCTGACTGACCGTTACGTCAGCGAACTTGCGAGGGATGACGTGAGCCGTTTTCTGCTCTGGTACGCAATGCCCTGTGTGGGATGGATAATGACGAAGTGTATTACGCAGTATGAGATAACAAGGGCGGAGGTACAGGATGCCTTTGACCTTGCACTGAAGCTCTATATCCACAACAGCCGCATCTATCAGAACAATATTGCACCGAACGGAATAAACAAAAAAGTCCTGCTGCTCAGCAGGACAAATGATGATATAGTTGAGCTGATGACAGATTCAGGACTGTTGGAGATATCGGAGACTGACCGGAAAAATGTCCATTTCATTCATCAGCACTACCGTGAATATTTTGCGGCAAAGCACATAGTTAATATCATCCGTATGATTAAAGAGACAAATAACTGCTTGTCAGATGATGAAGTCTTTGACATAGCCTGGAAGGCGGGACTTACAGGAGGTTGGTTCGATGCTGATGAAAGCCCGGAGGTCTACCGTCTTATCGGAGAAATAAGCGGCGACTGGAGAAGACTGCACTTTGAGCTGGAACGCCCAACAGTTATAGAGGACTTCATCAGCCTGCAAAGAAGATATAATTTCACCAGAGGTTTTGAAAACGTTGCTGAAGTTCTTGGAATTATCGGCAACGGTGTTGTATGCGGCTATGATTTCAGTGGCCTTAGCATTCCGATAATGCCGAACTGTCAGTTCCATGAATGCTCTTTCAGAAATTCCTCGATAGCGTACATACCTATGCTCGACCTTGACAGTGACTACCCTTATGCAGTTTCCGGTGATACCATGGTTATACTCATTCCGGACACGTCTATCGTGATAGTATGGAGTATATCAGAGGGTAAACCGCTTGCATATCACCGCTTTGATGGTTATCTCTGCCTTGATTATCCATTTCAGGTACAGCATATAGAGACTGATGGTGAGACTGGAACGCTGTACACTTCATGGGAAGCGGTTCAGTTCGACCTGCTGACAGGAGAGATCTCACGCAGCGGTAAGGAATTTACTGAGGAGGAGTTAGCGGCGCTTGGCGAACGTGCAAGGAAAGGCAGCGGGCTTCCAGAGCTTGACAAGAAACTTTTGGAGAATATCGTAACTCATCTCGACCTCTTTACCGGATGCGACTTCACTGGATGCAGCTTCAGCTTTGAAGAATATGAGGAGCTTCTCGGAAGGATGGGAGCTATAATCGACTAATATCAGCGTGGCGTGAAACGCTGATTGAATACTTAGAGAAAGCAGGAGTATGTCCGGTATTATCACGGACATACTCCTGTTTTTTATACGACAGAAAGGTACTTTCATTGTTCCGTCGTAAGAGCAAAATAATCAGCATCGTCCCTCCAGCTGTCTAATGATGTATAATAAACTCCAGGAAACTTGATGGAGTAAATCGGACATTCAAAAAAACTCCATGTAGTAAATCGGAGCCCGTTGAACATTGCAGGAAAGACGCAGAATAATTTACTCTTACATTTGAAGATCAATGTTACATTTCAAAACTGTAATGTTCTGTAAGTTTAAACGCAAGACAAATACCTGTTTGTGAAGTATAATAAAATCATGGAAACGGGGACAACCCGAAATAAACAATATCTGTTATACCGAAAGGAAGTATTATCATGAAAAAGTCAGAGATCATCGTATTTACAATTTATAAGGTTATATATGTTATGAGCGTTGTCGCAGCTGTTTATAACTATATTATGGACTTCGGCAACCCAACAGCTACTTATTGCAGCTTATCTTCAAATGATTTTATTTCCATCATAGCTATGACAGGTGTACTTGCTCTTATCTTGAAAAAGGAGCGTGAAGCCAAACAACAATAAGTCCGCAGACTGGCAGCTGTTTGTTATTCCATAATAATTATAGCTTCATCTGCGTGGCCCTTGTAACCATGGGCATGGATAAGCTTGTATATGCAATAACTGCCGGGAAGTTTGTTCCGGATTCGTCGATAACAGACTTTACTCTTGTGGCATTTGCGTATTTCTGCACTTTGCTCTTGGTGACAGTGCCGCTCAGTGTCAGCACACCGGCAGAAGTATTCAGGCTGACGCAGGATGCCGCGCTTGCGGAGAGCCGGGCTATGAATGCCAGGGGGGCGGCTGATGCCGCCCCCTTTATTTTCCCGCGTATGTTGCTATTTTCGGACTTATATGTTATAATCGCTATGCAGACTATTTTACTCAGAGGTGAACTATATGAAAATCGGATTTATAGGTGCCGGCAAGGTAGGTGTCTCTCTCGGAAAGTATTTTTCGGAAAACGGCATGGAAATATCGGGATATATCAGCCGTACAGAGCGCTCTGCCCGTGAGGCTGCGGAATTTACGGGTTCAGAGCTCTTTCTGTCTCCCGAACCGCTGATTATCGGCAGTGACGCTGTTTTTCTCACAGTCACCGACGGCGCTATAAAGGACACTTATCTCTCGCTGCCGAAAGAGCTTCTCAAAGGAAAACAGCTGTGCCACTGCAGCGGAGCTATGTCAGCTGAGGAGGCCTTCCCGAATATATCGGACTTCGGCGCAAAGGGCACTTCCATACACCCTCTTTTTCCTGTCAACAGCAAAAGCGAATCCTACAAGGAATTGAAAAACTCCTTCTTCTGTATTGAGGGCGACTGCGCAGAGGAGTGGAAAGACATATTCTCAGCCATGGGCAACCCCACCCGCATTATCGACAGCAGTATCAAGATACGCTACCACGCCGCCTGCTGTGTTGCAAGCAACCTTGTATGCGGTCTCATGGAGGAAAGCAAGGCTCTCCTTGAGCAGTGCGGATTCAGCGGAGATGAGGCCATTGCCGCCCTCAGCCCACTTGTGATGAGCAATATACGGCGTATTCTCGCTGCAGGACCTGTCGGCGCACTGACAGGTCCTGTAGAGCGGAATGACGTTTCTACGGTAAAGAAGCATATTTCCTGCATTGAAAACGATATCGACGCAGATATTTACAAATCGGTTACAAAAAAGCTGACCGAAATGGCTCAAAAGCGCCATCCTGAGTCAGATTACACAGAAATGAAAGCTCTTCTTAGGTAATAGTTACCAACATAAAAGTGTTTGTTCATGATTTATTCGTATTCTTGTGTTATACTAATCTTGTATCTTATCCGCTGACCCGGAAAGGTAACATCTTTAAGGAGAAAAACGAATATGAAAAACACTGTTTCAACCCTTCTGAGGCAGAAGCAATCAGGTGACAAGATCACGATGCTTACTGCTTATGACTACACAACAGCGAAGATCATTGACGAGTGCGGTGTGAATGCCATACTCATCGGTGATTCACTTGGAATGGTCATGCTTGGCTATGAGAACACTCTCCCTGTTACTATGGAGGATATGATCCATCATACCGCCGCAGTTTCAAGAGGTGCAGAGAACGCTTTCATAGTTGCTGATATGCCTTTCATGTCCTATCAGGTAAGCGTACAGGAAGCTGTTATCAACGCAGGCAGGCTCATTAAAGAGGGCGGCGCCAATGCAGTAAAGCTTGAGGGCGGCGCTGAGGTCTGCGAACAGATAAAGGCTATCGTCAATGCGTCTGTTCCCGTTGTTGCACATCTCGGTCTTACTCCGCAGTCTGTCAACGCCTTCGGCGGCTTCAAGGTACAGGGCAAGAGCCTTGACAAGGCTAAGAAGCTCATCGATGACGCTCTGAAGATACAGGAGGCAGGCGCCTGTGCAGTCGTTCTGGAGGGTATCCCCGCTAAGCTTGCGGACATCATCACAGGTAAGCTCTTTATCCCTACTATCGGTATCGGCGCAGGCAGCGGCTGTGACGGACAGGTACTGGTATATCAGGATATGCTGGGCCTTACCACGGGTCACACGGCTAAATTCGTCAAGCGCTTTGCAGAGGTCGGAGCGCTCATGCGCAAAGGCATCGCAGACTATATCAGCGAGACCAGGGAGGGAACATTCCCTGCTGAGGAGCATAGCTACGCTATCGAAGATGATGTTATCGAACAGCTTATGAGGGAGGAAAAGTGAAATGAGAGTTGTAAAAACTGTAGATGAAGTCCGTGCACAGGTAAAGGAATGGAGAGCTCAGGGGCTTACAGTGGGACTCGTTCCCACAATGGGATATCTCCATGAGGGACACGCAAGCCTTATAGACGCCTCTCACCGCGATAACGACAGGACTGTTGTGTCGGATTTCGTAAATCCGATGCAGTTCGGCCCTGCAGAGGACCTTGAAAGCTATCCCCGTGATATTGACCGCGACGCAAAGCTGGTGGAAGAACACGGCGGCGACCTTATCTTCAATCCCGAGCCTTCAGAGATGTATCATGAAGGATTTTCGTCCTTTGTGGACATGACTGTTCTCACTCAGGAGCTCTGCGGTCTCAGCCGTCCCGTGCACTTCAGAGGTGTATGCACCGTAGTATCGAAGCTTTTCAATATCGTAAAGCCTGACCGCGCATACTTCGGCAAAAAGGACGCTCAGCAGCTTGCCGTTATCCGCCACATGGCGGATGACCTCAACATGGACATTGAGATAATCGGCTGTCCTATCGTCCGCGAGGCTGACGGACTTGCAAAGAGCTCAAGAAACACTTACCTTAACGAAGCCGAAAGAAAGGCTGCCCTTGTACTCTCCAAGGCTGTATTTCTCGGAATGGATATGGTCAGAAATGGCGAGAGCGACTGCTCTGCTGTCATCGGAGAAATTAAAAAGCTCATAGAAGCTGAACCTCTTGCCAGAATCGATTATGTCAAGATAGTTGACTGCGCTACAATGCAGCAGATAACATCTCTTGACCGCCCTGCACTCTGCGCAATGGCTGTATATATCGGCAAGACCCGCCTTATCGACAACTTCTTCACCGAAGACGTATAAGGAGGAGCATGATGCAGGTATCCATGTTAAAAAGCAAGATACACCGCGCTGTTATCACGCAGGCTGAGCTCAACTATGTGGGCAGCGTCACCATCGATGAGGAACTTATGGACGCTGCAGGACTTTTTGAATATGAAAAGGTACACATTGTCAACGTGAACAGCGGAAGCCGTATCGAGACCTATGTTATAGCAGGAGAACGCGGAAGCGGAGTCATCTGCCTTAACGGAGCTGCTGCACGTTCGGGACAAAAAGGCGACCGCGTCATCATAATGGCTTATGCGTCAATGACTCCTGAGGAGGTAAAGGTACATCGTCCGCGAGTGGTATTTGTCAGCGATGAAAACAAAACAGTACAGGTCTCCGACTATGAAAAGCACGGAGAGCTGAGATAATATAGATAGCCGTCATTTATTCAGAGCATACACTTTTCAAAAGCAGGTAAGAAAGCTCCGTCTGATAATGTGTCAGACGGAGCTTTTTGCATTATAAAAGCTGAATGAATATTATTAATTTTGCGGTGACGTTTCATCCAAATTTATCTTGGCATAAGCCGTGTAATGTGTTAAAACATCATAAAAGCTGCTTTTCATGATGTGACAGAGTATTACAGGGGGCAATGTATATGTGTAAATCATTTTTAGTTCATGAAATCAAGGCTATACAGCTAACAATCACATTGTTTGAACCGTACATGGGATAATTCTGTCCTGTGTACGGTTTTATTATATTCACCAAAAGGAGGACGAAAAATGAACAGTATCTTCAAAAAAGCTGCTGCTTTGGCTTTAGCGGCGGTTATCACCACGGGGGCAATACCGCCCCGTTTTGGCGGGTGGCTTCTGCAAAATCCTGCAAATGAAAAGAGAAGCCCCCCTCACAGGGGAGCTTCTCAGGATGATCAGGGTTCAGGATGCCTCAGAATTCATCTTCATCAAGGATGATAGACTCCGAGATCACATCTTCAGCATCAAATGCAATGATCTGAACCTCAGGTGCTGTGTATTCCATCTTCGTTTTTCCTTTCTGTGTATTATTCCTCATAAGCTGCAGCGGCTTCGCCATATTTCACGATTGCCTTCAGCAGGTTTTTGAGATCATTGTTTGTGCTCGTCTCGAGCATTCTCTTGGCGTAGGTGTACACGCCGTACTGCACCTCTGCACAGTCAGCAGGATCGGAGACGGATTCTGCGCGCACGACAAACATCTCATCGAAGTCGGTCGGTGCGATGCCCTTGCAGGACACGACATAGACGTCGCCGTCCTTTATGGCCTTTACGGTCTGGCCGTTCACGGTGAATCTGTAATCAGAAACAGATGCGCCTTCCGCAAGCGTGAACTTCACCTTCAGCGAAATCAGAGAGGAAATCGAAATGTTGGCGCTCTTCGCTCTGACGGTCGTTCCGTTGTTTGCGATCACAGCCTTGTACTCGTCGCCGATTGTGACAACTTCGTTGTCGAGCGGCATGTTGATAAGATTGTTGATGAGCTTTTCTTCCGGCTCGCCGTTGAACTTCTGGAGATATCCGCCGTAGTTCACCAGTGCCTTGATCAGGTTTGCCATTTTTGGATCGAGGTTTGTTTTGCGCAGAACGTTCTGGAAATAGGTTCTGAGGCTGTAGTCGAGAACCGTTCCGCGAACGCCGTCCGAGTACAGGATCTGTGCTCTTACGTTGTCAGACATCTTGATCGGGTCGATCTTGCAGGTGAAGGTATAGGTGCCGTCGCCGTTCGATCTTGCCTGCGTCATCTTCACGTTCTGGACGGTGCCGTCCTCGAACTCGAAGCGGATGACTGCGTTCTTGTCTGCGAATGCTGCCGGGCTGAGCTTTGCCTTGAGGTTCAGCTTGACCTCGCCGCTGATCGAGACATTTGCGCCGGTGAATGCATCTCTGCCGTTATGCAGTTCGCCGCAGAGCTTGCACTTTCCGTGGTCGTTGAAGTCATGGTGAATGTCTGCGTAGTAGATGTGTGCGCCTGCCTCTGCACCTGCCGTGAACGGCTCAAAAACTTCATCGTGTGCATCGTCTGCGTACCAGCCGAGCAGCGGGCAGGTCTCCGTGCCGATATCCGGCAGGCTGTTCACGACAGTGCCTGCAGGAACCTGCATGAGCTCGGTTCTGCCTTCCCAGTAGTTCAGCAGAATGTTGACGCGGAGGTCATTCTCGCGTTCGCTGAAGTCCTTGACTACGCCGTCGGCGACGAAGGAGCAGCCGTTCTTGACGGTGATGTTCGTGCCCGGTGCAAGGATCACGGTGATGAAGTCCGGAATCGTCACATTGGTAGTGATGTTGATATTGCCGAACAGGGTCATAATGGTCGGTTCGCAGGTCTCTGCTGCTTTCTGGATCGCGCCTCTCACATCCTGGTAGGAGCTTCCGTCTGCAAGCATAGCCGTTGCATTGGGGTTGACATACTTTGCATTGATGAGCTGACCGCAGGTCTCGCAGACCTTGATCGCGCTGCCGTTCTTGCCGTTTGTCGGAACGTCGAGGAGATAGTAGTTGCCGGAGCACTCGTGCGGCTCAATGCTGTGGAGCGGATAGTCGATCACATAGCCGTTGTCATACTCAATGTGCACGACAGCGTCTCTGTTAGCTTCCAGTGCGGTGATGTTGAGCACGGCGTCGCCCGTGATGACGAGGCTGCCGTCCTCAAGCAGCTCGTAATCGCCCTGCAGGACTTCGAGTTCAAACGGAACAGAAGACGTGCTGCTGCTCAGCAGGCTTATCAGACGCTGGAATGCCGGGGTACGCGGGGTACCGTCTGCATTGCGGATCGTGACGGTCGCGGTGACAGAGTCCTCCGGCTGATGCAGGATGCCGATGCAGTCCTCCATGACGGTATATGCCTCGCCGAGGCCGGTCACATCTGCGCCGGCACCGATCGCATCAACAAGGAAGTTATCGTAGCCGGACATGTTGGATTCGCTGGTCGGATCGGTGGTCCAGTCGTGACCCAGAAGCAGGTATTTCACTGCTGCGCCCTCCGCGCCTTCGATGAGGGCTCCTCCGCCTTCACCGCAGTTGTCGAATGCAAAGCCGAGTGCGGCCTTGCCCATTGCGCGGAAGTAATGGCTGGTGTTCTTTGCCTTGAGTTCGTCGGAAACCTCGCCGACGATCACTTCATACGGAATCTCCGTCGTGGAGCCTTCCAGCGTGGTGACAGCGACGCTCTTGAGAATATGGCCGACATGGATCTCAGAGAGATATGCGCTGTAAAGTCTGGTGCAGAAGTTGAGTGACTTCAGCCACGGATTGGAGCCGAAGGAGCTGGCGAGAACGATGACATCTGCAGAAAGCTTCATCTGCTCAAGATGCTGTTCAAGGAGAGACTTCCAGACGTCGTTGATGACAACTGTGATCTCAACGGATTCGCCCGGCAGCAGCTCGTCAACATGGACATGCTCCACGCGGTTTGCGCACTGCAGCTGCTTGCCCTCGACTTCAGTACTGTATGTGCCGTTGTCGTAGATGCGGCGGATCGACAGGGAGCCCTGTTCCACCTTCTTGATTCTGTGATCCAGATTGTAGATCGGCTTGTCGGAGACGTTTTTCAGGGTGATCTTGACCGGGTACGGCTCGTCATAGAAGGAGATGCCCGGCAGTTCGATGAACATTTTCAGTGCATCGCCTGCATAGACATGCAGATCGTTCTTGGAGTGGAAGATGTACTCGAACTCTTCGCCGCCGGATTCGCCGGTGAACTTGGAGCTCAGGGAGTAGGTGCCGGCCTTGTCGCCTCTGAGGTACCAGTGAACGTCAAAGACGCCGCCCGGTGCGAGGTCGCCCAGCATCTGGGTCTGTTCGCTGTTGCAGAGCGTGAGGCCGTCCGGAACGTCCAGAACGGTCTTGCAGTTGCGCATAGCCTGCGTATCCTTGTTGACCACGAAGAGCTGGACATCATAGAATTCCTTGAGCCACTTTGCCTCACCGTAGATGATCATGAACATCTCTTCATGAACGCTCTCGTAGTGCGTGACATAGCCGCCGATGGTCTCAACGTAGACATAGCTGCCGGACGGGATCGCGATCGGTGCGCCGCCGCCCGCCGTAACGATATAAGGTGTGTCGTTGTACACGACGAAATCGACGACCTGTGCCTCGAAGGTCATCTCGATCGCGTAATTGAAGGTGTGGTAGTTGTCATCGCCGGAGATGTCAATGCCCGCATTGATGATGTCATCCATCGTCATCGGGGTGACAGTCATTTCGCCTTCGATGTTGAGACGGCGCGGCTCTTCCTGCGGGGGAAGATGCGGGACGTATTCTGTGGCGACCGGTGCAAACGGCTCCGATGTGGTCGTGGTAGTTGTGGTGGTAGTGGTGGTGGTAGTGGTTGTGGTAGTGGTTGTAGTGGTTGTCGTTGTGGTGGTCGCCGTTGTGGTGAACGCGGGGTCATAGTGATTGCACTTGCGGTTCGTGTTCCGGTCAATGTTCTGGCAGTAGCCGGAAGTATCATGGTTATGACCCGTTGCCTGCTCGCTGATGCCTTCCCGTTCGAAGCGTTCATTGGTCTCGTACTCGCAGTTGATGCACTTCTTGTTCCAGAGCTCATTCTCGGTGCAGTTTGCATACCGGACAACTCTGCCCCAATCCAGCACATGCTCAACGGTGAGCACCTTGTTGGCCATTGTGCTGTCATTGGTGTAGTGGATCAGCGGGTTCGGATTGGACGGGCTGCAGGAGCGGTTCTCGGTATACTTGTACACTCCCAGCTCATTGCCAAGGTGCGGGAGTGCTTCGCCGTTTTCCAGATCCTGCGACCATGAAGCACCCATGAAGAATGCGACCATACCGCTTGCGAAGTCCGCTGCGGAAGCCTTATAGGAAGTGTCTGCTTTCTCTGAAAGGATGTATACATTGGTGAACACGGAATTTTCCGTATTCCCGCCGAAGAGCTGCTCTGCGCCGCTGCCTGCGAAATAAGAGGAGTCAACGGTCGAATCGACAGCATCATAAATCAGACCGCCGGCCTGACTGCCGGTGACGGCAGCCGTGCTGAAGACATTTCTGATGATCGAGCTGTTATCCGTGGAGGCAGCGATCGAGCCGGACGGAGCATCCGTTTCAAAGCTGGAGTTCACAATGCCGACATTCTGAACTGTCGCGCCGCTGAGCGAGCCGAACAGACCGCCCGCTTCGGTTCCTTCATAATAGAGGCCGCTGATCGTATGGTTCTTGCCGTCAAACTTGCCGGAGAACTGTGCGATCGGCGTCCACGCCAGCGTATCGGACAGCGCAAAAGTGCCGTCGTCCTGCTGCGTGAGGTTCATGTTGAAGCGAATATCGTTGACGAGGTCGATGTTCACATTGTTTGCGATCTCGCCGCTGTTGATATTCTGTGCCAGCCACATGAGCTGACCCGCGTTTCTGACCTCGTATCTGGTGTTGCCGTTTTCCTCAAAGCTCTGCGGCTTCTGGAAGAACATCGGGGTCTCTGCGGTATGATCCATTGAAAGCGGGCAGCCGCTTCCGCCGTAGCAGATGCCGTCTGCATTGTAGGCGTGCGTCTTGAAGAGGTGAATATCGCCGACTGCGAAGATCACGCTCTTTTCGACAGTTTCGCCTGCCGGAATGCTCAGGCCGCTCCAGGAATATGCGATACCCGAGTCATAGCCGACATTGTAATCGGAAGCGGTGTGATCGCTGTAGGCATAGCCGCCTCTGTTGCCGTAGTAGCCCCAGCAGCATTTTGCATCTTCCGGGATTGAAAGCAAGAAGATGTCCTTGCCGCCGTCACGCATCTCTACGTTCTTGACATTGTAATTTGCGCAGTTCTCTGCATTGAGCTGCGTATCGTCATCCGAATACGCATAGATCGCTGCACGGTCATTGCCGCCGATCTGGACGTCTGCGGTGCTTGCAAGGCAGAAGCCGTCAACGTCGGAATCGGAACGGTTCTGAACGATGTAGGTGATCTTGGTGTACAGATTTTCTCCCGGATTTGCGGAGACATTGCCGTAGCAGTCGCAGAAGGAGAACACCGGTGTGACTGCAAGGCCGGAAGAGATCTCATAGGTTGCCTTGAGACCGTTTCTGTAGATATCGGTCTGATAGCTACCGATTTTGTAATTGATGTTGTAGCCGTAGTCGCCGAAGGTCGTTTTCAGGCCGCCGTTGTTGCCGTGGAAGTCATAGTAATTGTTGTGGTTGAAATAATTGACGAGTCCGGAATTGGGGTTTGTCACCTCATAACTGCCGTAATTCCATGAGGCATAGTACGTTGTGTCAATCTCAAATGTTGTGACCGGATTGCCGGCCGCGTCCGTCCACCCTGCAAACACAAGATCGGAGAGTGCCGGTGCCTCGGGTGTCGGCGCATCAGCGGATGCATTTTCGTCCGCCAATACCGCAACGCCTTCGGTGACTGTGAACTTTTCATCGTTCAGGGAGCCGCCGTTCAGGTCGAAACGGATCGAGGAGGATCTGACCGCACGGACCATTTCGATCTCGGGTGAATCGGGATCGACAGGAGCATCGGTGCCTTCGGATTCTGTGGATTCTTCGATCCCGGAAATATCCTCGGCACGTGCAGTCAGAATCGCGCCCGGCTGGTAAGCCGGCAGCATTCCGCCGAGCATCGTCAGCGATGTGACGGCTGCGAGCAGTCTGCTGAATTTTGGATGATTCATGCTTGATTCCTTTCTGTTTTTGGCAACGCCATATTTATAGAACACGGCAGTCGGAGACCGTGATACTATATAAAACATAAAATGTTTACTAGTATTACTGCCAGTAAACATAGCACGTTAATTATAGCATGTTTTATTCTGATTGTCAATACAATTGAAGAACTGTTCTGCGGGGCGGCTTTTCGCAGCAAAAAAACGGCAGTGCGCCGTAAAAGGACACTGCCGCTGCGGTTAATTCAGACGTTTCAGCAAGGTCAGGTCGGCTGCATCGAGCCTGCCGTCTCCGTTCAGATCACCGGCGGCCGGTTCCGCGGGTACTGCATCCGGTTTGCCGGAAAGCCAGCCGCAGAGCAGTCTTGCGTCCGCCTCATCGGTCATGGTGTCGCCGTTCACATCGCCTGCACGGATGATCGCCTGCAGATGCGAGAGCAGATGCTTTCTTGCATACTCCGCACTTTCTCCTTGTAGTCCTCCAGCCCCTTAACATCGCCCTCGATATATTCGACCGGATCCTTGAACATGCAGACCGTGCTTTTCTTCACGCCGTAGTGCGCTGTGACATAGGATTCGTTCAGCTTTTCGGTGATGTTGTAAAGCCCCCAGTATTCGCCGTCCAGAAACACGATGCATTCGGTCTGCGCCTGCGTGCCGAAGCTTCCTCCGGCTGCCATTTCCTGATTCAGCCGGTCGCGGAGCTTCAGCTTCTGATCGTTGCCGCCGTTCCGCAGAATGAGATGATTGAATGAGCCGATATGCTCGCCGTTCACATTTTTTACAGCGCCGTGAAATAAATCATAGTCGAATTTTTTTGTGCCGTATTCCGCGCGGGAATAAAGCTTAAAGCTTTTCTGCGGCAGCGCAGATGATGAATACCCGTGGATGCGGATGCCGGTGTTTGCGCTGTAGACTGCCTTTCTGTCAGGTATTGCAGGAGGGAAGACACGGAATATTTTACTCTTACGATCACCTGCTCCGCCGGCGGGCGGAGCATTTTTTTGTTTAATGAAGGAAATCTGTGGACACCATGGACACAATTGAGAAACCGGCACCACAACAAGGGTATTGTCTTTTGGCGTTTCAGGAGTCATGCATATAATGGTTTATGCGTAAGCGTCAAATATAAAAGCATCAGGCTCACCTCGGCGAGCCTGATATTTTTATCGTGTTGGATCTGATGCAAACGTATGACGAGGATATTTTACGCTTTCTTTCTTGTTCGGTTTGCAGCTATCGTCAAGCAATACTATTATAACTGCAGGTTTATTTGTGATCATTGATCTATAGTTAGCCCGCCCTCTATATTTTATTATTACGCACAATATCAGCAACTGCTCATTGCTTTGCGATGTGCATAATAACGAATTATGTCAAACACTCTTGACATTAATTTATTCGGCGTGTATAATCGAAAATGTAAAGAGCTCTTGACATTTTAAAAAAACAGGAGGAGCAAACCAATGATCAGACAAGAAAACAAGACAGGAAAACTTTCCATAGCTGTTGTTGTATATGCAATACTCTTTATTTCTGTTGTAAAGCTTCGTCCGCTAATACTTTATGACAGAAACATATCGATAGCATTGCTTATCTCCGCTTATTGTGTGCTCGGATTTATTGGAATATATCTGTTCCGTGATGATCTCCGCAAAGGTATCTCTGAGTGGAAAGAACACGGTATGAAGAATCTGTTCTGGCTCGTAGGAGGATTTATTGCAGATGTAGTTTTAGAAAATCTGTCTTATTATCCGCAGTACGCTATATATCCCGATTATGAGGGTAACAATGATAACAACATAGCGATAGCAGCAAAGCTGGTGTCGGTTCCTTTGTTCATAGCAGCAGCCGGCATATTCGGACCAATTACAGAGGAGTTCGTTTTTCGTTTCATTATCACGGATAAGCTTCGGAGCAAGATACCCGCATTTATTTGTATAATTCTATCATCGGTACTGTTTATGATGTGGCATATGCACGCTCTCACAATGCCTGAGTTTCTGGCAAACCTGCCAAAACTAACGACAGGCTTGATTTACAGTGTTATCATGCTGAAATCAAAGAATCCAACGATCCCGTTGATTCTTCATGTATTCAACAACACGTCCGCTTTTTTGATCCTGTTTATAAACGGTTCGATATAAATTTTTTTCTTCTGAAATGTAAAAGGTTCTTGACATTTCTGCCTTTTGATGTATAATAAAAACAGATATGTTTATGATCGGAGGCTTATTATATGTTCAGGAGAAACAAACAAGATGAAATGGACAGAGAGATCCATAACAAAAGTGTTATAACAGCTCATTACTATACTCAGCTTATACTTGTTACGTGGATAGTATCAAATCATTTCAGACACAAGTCAGTGATAATGCCATTATATGTTCTTCTGGCAGGATTACTTATACGCGGCGGTGCTGCACTGGTATACAGGCATGATTTCGGAGATGAGCGATGGAAAAAAAGGCTTGTAATTCTTCTTTCTTTAATAGCAGCAGTTGCATTCCTGCTTATGCTCTCTTTCGGCATTAACGTTACGGTAGCATGATATGAAGAACAGATTAAAGGAGCTGCGCAAGTCGCAGAAGCTGACACAGGACGAGCTGGCGAATGCTGTCGGAGTTTCAAGGCAGACCATCAATGCTATAGAAAACGATAAGTATAATCCTACGCTCGAGCTTGCAATCAGACTTTCAAGGTACCTGAAAATACCTGTAGAAGAACTTTTTTTACTTGAATAAAGAACAGTGGAGGTATGCAACAATGAAAATCATCGAAAAAAGTATATCCAAAAACAAAGCACTTATCCTATATAGCATTGCATTTTATACAATATGGACTTTGTTTGAGTTTTTAGTGAAACCGGTCATAGATGATATTTTCCACGGAGAAATCAGTTCGCAGATTGTAAAGACGGTTGTAATCAAGAACCTTGTCTGGGTTCTTCCGGCAGCACTTCTTGTACATCATTACAGAGACGATGTCTGTATCAGGCTGAAGGAGATGTTCACAACAAAAGTAAAATGGCTGAGATATCTGCCTGTATTCCTGCTCTTTGTGCTTTATCCCCTTGTTACAGCGTATCTCCACAAAGGCTCACTGACATTGAACAGTGATTTTGGTGCAAAAGAAATCATAATGTATTCCTTTGTTGGCATCACGGAAGAAATGGTATTCCGCGGCTGGCTGCTCAATGCCATGGTCGGCAAAGAGCGAACAAATCAGTGGAGAGCGATACTGCTCAATTCACTGATGTTCGTGGCGATCCATATCCCTACATGGACTATTCATAGTCAATTAACTGCGGCTTTTCTTCATTTCGGATTCGTTCAGATCATCATTCTGAGTGTCATATTCAGTATTACATTTCTGAAAAGCAGAAATATCCTTGTCCCTGTGGCACTGCACATGATATTTGATTTCTTGCATGATATGTTCTGATAAAATGAAAAAGGAGATTACTGTGAAAAAATTCATAAAAAGGTCTTTAAGGTGATTGGCTGGATACTGCTTATCCTGCTGATACTATTTGTTATTTTAACGATTATCTTCGCCTGCATGAAAAAGTCATTGCGTCAGAAGAATATGGATATTCTTGAAGCGGACGGCTTCGTCAATCTTGTTTCCGCAGGCGATTTCGACATGAACGTCAATAATTTCGGTGACGGAAAGTATAAGATCATCGCAATGCCGGCAAGCTGGGACGCAACTTTACCTATTGAAATGAAGAAGCTGTCCGAGTATTGAACTGGACCCATAATAGAGAATACTCGGATAAGCGATCAGTTGTAAGAACGACCGGTGAAATAAAAATATGCCCCATTATTCAGTTTGTGGGATGTTCCGAAGTTCTCCCTGCACTGTCGTTTCTGCCATGCGTATTATACACAGAACCCCCGGACGCAAGTCCGGGGGCATTTTTGTTATATATCACTTTACATAAGGCTTGAAATAAGTACGATAACTACCGCTGACAGAACTGATCTTGTTTGTAGCATCAGTTGCACCGAATACATACTTATACTCTCTGACTACATTGCCAGTATTTGTTCCGAATAATACATTTGGCCTGTTATTAACAATTGAAAGCAGTCGTGTTCCCGAAAAAGCCTTTGAGCCTATGTATACGCATTCGCTGTTGCCTGCTGCGAACGTTACCTTATACAGATTCTTGCAATTTTCAAAAGCCTCATATCCAATTGTTGTTACAGACTTCGGAATTGTGATTTCCTGTAATGCTGTTCCATAAAAAGCATGATGTAAAATATACGTTAATTTACCGTCTCTGCTGAACCATACAGTTCGTAAAGAATTGCAATTATAGAAAGCATACTGTGAAATATTCTTTACTGTAACAGGTATGCTGATTCTTTCTAATCCAGATTCTGCGAAGGAATTAAGGCCTATTGAAGAAAGCTGTACACATTTCTCAGTTCCCACACTTCTAAGAGATTCACAATAAGCGAATGCATATCCATCGATTGCCCTGAGATTCTTTGGAAGGGTAACATTGGTCAGACCTGAACCTGAGAAGGCTTCATAATGAAACCACTGAAGATTCTCAGCATTTGAAAAGTCGATCTTCTTCACATATGTCAAATCCTTGAATGCTGCCTCTGCAATTGTGGTAACTCTGTATGCCTTTCCCTTATATGTCACTGTTGCGGGGATAGTATAAGTGCTTTTTTTACATGTTTTCGATGCCTTGTCAGGATATAACGCTACAAACTCCGCATTCTTGGTATCACCTATGTTTCCGATCAGACCATATGTAATACCGTCATAATCTGTTGTGGCAGATGTATTATATCTTACCGCCTCCGCCGTAATAGCCGTATTGGCTGTAACGCCAGCAAATGTGGTAACTGTGGGTGCTGCGCACATAACTGCAGCTGATGCTGCGCAGATGATTGCCTTGATTGATTTTCTCATAATAATTTCCCTACACTTTCTTTGAA
>CAMKMD010000030.1 GCA_946413815.1 uncultured Ruminococcus sp. | reverse complement strand
CTGTTTTTGAAGAGGGGACGCCCTGCAAGAGAGGGCGTCCCCTGAATAGATATAGTTTTTTTGACAGTCAGAACGGTGCTCCCCCGGAGCACCATTTTTATTTTGCAGTGATAATACATCAGCCCGGAAACATTTTGTTCCCGGGCTGTATTTCGCTATGATATCTTCCTCTTGTTTTTTGCCTTATCCTTGTCATCCGTATTATCCTCGCCCATATCCACGGTGTTCAGATAATCCTTCGGGTCGCAGTGTATTCCGTTGTAGCGTATCTCAAAGTGACAGTGCGCTCCGTAGGAGTCTCCGGTGTTGCCCACAAGTCCTATGAGCTGTCCCTTTTCAACGTAATCGCCCTCCTGAGATATGGCAAGGCTCATGTGGGCATATACCGTCTGATAGCCGTCGAGGTGATCTATCATTACTACGTTTCCATAACCGCCGTCATTCCAGCCCGCCGATACTACCACTCCCTCGCGGGATGCGTATATCTCAGTACCCTCAGCAGCGGCGATATCCATACCCTTGTGCATACGGTTGCTGATAAAGGAATCGCTTACCCAGCCGCCGTTGAGCGGCCAGCCAAAGGTTCCGTTGCCTCTGAGGGCATCACCGAAGTATACTGTAGCGGGGTCATCGGGCATTGCAGTGTAGGTGCCGATGCCATACTCCTCCATCACAGGCTGCTTGACTGTACGGCTGCTGATGACTCTGCGTGAGTTCTCGATGCCGTCAACATAGGTAACCTCCACCTTGCTCAGCTTTTCGCCCCTCTCGCCCTTGACGAGCATGGAGCGGACTCCGAGGTTGAGGACACTGGTCTCGTACTCCACCGTTTCATAGTCGATAAAGGAGAGACTGTCCATCTCACGGACATACTGTATCGGAAGATAACTCTCGTTCTCGTAGACATTGACTATCTTTCCCGGCTTCAGGGTGTCCTTGACCTTCGGATTGAGGGCGGCAAAGTCCTCAAGAGTCATGTTGTATTTCTGGCATACCTTTGCCGGTGAATCACCGTCCTGTGTAACATATGCTCCGCGCTTCTTGCGGGAGGATGTAAGCAGGCTTATGGCGGAGCGCTCCGACATAAGGCCGTCAACCAGGTATATTCCCTCGGTGTACTCCACCTTGTTGACATAGGAAACATCACGGACGATGCCGTCTACCTCGTAGTTGAAGAGCCTGTCTTCAAGGGCCTCCTGTACCTGTTCCTTGTCCCGCACCGCACCGATAAGCTCGCCGTCAACGTAGATGCCGTAGGCAGTAGTGAGCTCCTCATCGGAGGCCTCCAGCATTATGTTTGCAAGCTCAGTTGAGGAAATGTATTTATCACTGTCTGATATTATTTTAAGCGAGAATCTCGGAGCCGATTCGAGGGAGAATTTCTCCTCGTCGCCGGAATAGGAGATACGCTGCTCCACTTCATGCTCAGCAGACTCAAACTCTGCTTCCGATGCTATGATCCCCAGCTGCTTTCCGTTCAGCTCGACTGCAAGGCCGTATTCAAATCCGGAGCCGTACCTGATGACGGATATCAGGAAGAATACCGCAAGCACAGGAGCGATGTAGTTGAAGGCGGTGTAGAATACGCCGTCCTCACCGAAGAAGAAGGAACCAATGAACCTTGCAACGGCCTTTGCCGCCGCTGACGGACTCTCCTTCCTTGCAGTGCGTATATCCTTCGTGAGCTTGTTTGACAGCTTCACGCGGTCACGGAAGGATTCGGATATGACTCCGGCAACGAATCCAAGGGCTCTCAGCAGCGCCTTCAGTATATTAAGTATCTCCCGCAGCACGAACTTCGCCACGCTGCATACTGCAAGCAGCAGCGCCGCAAAGAACTTTACAGCCGTCAATCCGGCTCTTGCGAGAAGATCGGTCAGCTTTCCGAACAGTTTCACCGTTCTCCTCCTTTCTTTATCAAAGCCGCCGCAAAAGTCATCCGGAGCGCAGGCGGTATTTCTGTCTGATGCCTGTTTTTCTCCGCTTTCCGGCAAGCTGTAATGGTCACACTATTTTATTATAATATCAAACCTTCAGAAAAACAACTTGCCTTCCGCATTTTCACACGCGGAAGGCAAAACTTTGTAGATATGCACAAAAACGGCCGTTTATTTTTGAGTTGTATGCCACCTGTAGTCCAGCATCTCGGGGGTATAATTCTCCAGCACCTTCAGAAGCGGGAGTACATCCTTCCTTGCCTGCTCAAGATCATGCTCGAGGTAGTTGCCGCATTCTACAGCAGTACAGCCGGGTATCTCGTCATGATACTCCGATATGAAGCGGTAGGCGTCACGGACAAGGGCTATGGCCTGTTCCTGCGTCACGGTGTCCCTTGTGATAAGGTAGAAGCCGGTGCGGCAGCCCATGGGGCCAACATAGATTATGCCGTCCTTCATCGCAGAATTGCGCGCATAGGTGGCAAAAAGATGCTCTATGGTGTGAAGCGAGGGATTGGATACATATACTCCCCCGTTGGGCTTTACCATGCGTACATCGTAGGTCACTGCATCACCGTCAATGCGTGATATGTACATACCTACTCCGAATTTGGTGTGGTCTACCTGAAAGCTTGCTATTTTTTCCATTGTAATTCCTCCTGTGTGATATTGTATTCTGTCAGCCCTGCCATATCCTCCGGCAGGGGACAGACGAGTGTTATCTCTTCTCCCGTCATGGGGTCGGGAAATGTCAGCTCCCCGCAGTGAAGAGCGTGGCGGCCTATATCTTCACGGCTGCCTCCGTAGAGGTCGTCCCCGGCAAGGGGATGGCCGGTATAGGCACAGTGTACCCTTATCTGATGCGTTCTTCCTGTTTCAAGCTCAAGGCGGAGAAGCGAATACTTCCCGACGCAGGCTATCCTGCGGTAATGGGTCACAGATGGCTTTCCGTCCTCCCGCACGCAGCGCAGTATTATGCTCTCCTTCTCCCGGGCGATAGGAGCGTCTATTGTGCCGGACTCCTCCGTTATGCCGTGTACGACGGCATAGTATACCTTCCGGCAGTTACCCTGCAGGCGGTTCGCGGCGTGAGGATCCTTTGCCGCTATGCACAGCCCGGAAGTATTCGCATCTAGACGGCTCACCGGACGGAAGGTCAGACCCGGATACAGATGGGCGAACCAGTTGCCGAGAGTTCCGCTGCGGTGCTTGTGGGACGGATGGACAGGTACACCCGGCGGCTTGTTGAATACCACAAGGCTTTCGTTCTCATACACTACCGGAATGTTGAGTGTCGGGTCCGGCGCCAGCGGTTCATCGCTGCTGTCGCTCAGAACTACCACATCACCCTTTTTCACCCTGTCTATAGTGCGTACAGGGATCCCGCCGCAGGTGATGCCGCCCTCCTGATGCTTGAGAGAGGCTATCAGCCTCCTTGACACACCGTTTTTCACCCTGAGCAGTTCTTCCACTGTCATATCCTCCTCTGCCGTGAATCTCAGTTCAGCCATTCCATCCCTCCGTTCATGCTGTTCTTATGCTGCTCTTTATCATCGCCGCCCTGCGTTCCTCCCGGTATTCGTCCTCCCTGAGGAATATGGAAACGCTCAGGGCAGCAGCTGTGCCGGCCTCGGGCAGCGGGAAGAGAAAAAAGGCGGAGAGGAGGTAACGAAAGGCAAGGAATACGAATACCCTCTTTCTCCCTCTCATCAGCCTCTGTGAACGGATAAGGAGCCTGACCGGCGATATGCCGTCATCTGCGGCCATAAGGAAGGGCACGGCCGCCATGCCTGTTTTAACCTTTATCCACCACACAAGAAGTATCCCTGTCAGCACTGTGCAGTGGAGGACTCCGAAGAGCTCCTCTGTGCCGGCGCCGTCACGCAGCACAAGATATGCGGCAGCGCCGGATGCAGCCGCCGGCATCAGTGCGAGCGCACCTGTTATCTTTACAAGGAAGGCTGCACCTGCGCTCCGTCGGAGGAACCTCCCCTGTGTGAGAAGCTCCGTCACCGGCGTAAGGTGTTCTCTCCTCTCAGTGGTCTCCCAGAGCCTGCGGGCTGCGGCAAATCTCAGCGGAGCGCAGACTATGCAGCGCAGGGCAGCAAATACCGCCGCCGCAAGCATGGCAGTCTCCGAGGTAAAAAGCTCTGCCGGTCTGCCGCCGAAGTAAAGCATCATGCAGTATGCCGCTGTTTCTGCCGTCCGCAGCGTCACAGAAGCACATACAGGCAGCAGGCATATCAGCAGCAGTCCCGCACGCTGCCCCTTTATCAGCCGCCGGGAATAGCGTATAAGTTCTCCGGTCTTCATAGCATCCCTCCGTAATATAGTACAGAGGTAGTATGTGCAGAATTCCCGGTATCATACTATATCAGTACAGGTCATCCTCTTCTCCTGCCATCCGCTCATAGGGACAGTAGCCGAGTATCTCGAAGGCCTGTGAGCTTAGCCACATCTGAGCCGATACCATTATATCAAATCCCTCGCCTGCCCCTGCTGTCAGGTACTTGGGGTCGTACTTAGGCAGGCCGAAGCCTGTGAGCAGATTGGAGATTATGCCCGCATGAGTGATGACAGCCGCGCGGGTGATGCCTGTGTGCATCATATCGTTGATTATGCCGTGTATAGCCGTGTAGCACCTTGCAGTCAGCTCCTCAAGGCTCTCGCCCTCCGGCGGACGTGAATCCTTCCCGCCGCTGAGCCAGGCCTTGTAGTCCTCGCGGCCCACCAGCTCGTCCACGCTCTTGTTCTCGAACTTTCCGAGGTCAGCCTCCCTCAGCTCCGGCACTATAGATGTCTCCGTGTACGGATAGAGGATATCCGCAGTCTCGACGCATCTTTTCAGCGGCGAGGTATAGACCCTGTGTACCTTCGGGTAATCGAATTCGTCCATCTTGGCCGCAAGCTCCGCAGCACCCTTGTCTGAAAGCGGCATATCCGTCGAGCCGATATATATACCCATCTCGTTTGCCACCGTCATGCCGTGACGGATAAGGCTTATCCTGTAACCCTTCATATTTGCTCCTTTCTTCCATGTACAAACTGTACAAAAGAAACCGACATTTTTTTAACTCTTAGTATTTCCTACAAAAATCTACTGAAAAAAACATGAAAATTTCATATTTCACAGTATTTACTATTTATACATTTTGTATTATAATAATATTATATTAGTAAGGTGTTTCCCGCAGAAACGGGCAGCGTGTTGTTTTATAAAGGAGGACATGAAAAATGAATTCAGATTTCGCCAGGATAATCACCCTTCAGAGGAAGGAAAGACATATCAGCCAGAAGCAGGCTGCTTCAGACCTCGGCATCTCTCAGGCCCTGCTTTCCCACTACGAGAAGGGCATAAGAGAATGCGGCCTCAACTTCCTTGTAAAGATCGCCGACTATTATAATGTATCCTGCGACTACCTCCTCGGCCGCACCCCCGAGCCGGAGGGAAAGACCATATCCATCGAGGATATCCCGGATGATGACGGAAACAACACACTGAAAATGCCCTCTCCGGAGATCATCAACTTCAACCGCCGTATCATCAACAACTCCATCAGTCTCCTGTTCAGTCTTGCACAGAAGGCCGGCAGCATAACCCTTATCAAGGAAGTATCCTCCTACCTTATGCTGACTATCTACAAGCTGTTCCGTATCATATACAATGCGAACCCGCATAATGACCAGAAGCTTTTCCGTGTTCCAAAGGTGATCGCCAACGACAGCGCAAACGCCATCATATCAATGAGCGAGGCAGACATCAAGGCTGCTTCCAGCGGCATACCACTTGACGGAAACGACTGCGTTGACAACTTCGACACCCTCTATCTCACTACCTCAACACTTCAGAAGGACTATGCACAGTATTCATCCTCACTCCTCAACCTCATCAAGCGAAGCGAGGAGAGCATCGTCCGCACACGTACCAAGTACCACGGCAGCGAGAACAACAGGGGCTATTGATGTACATACTATTATAGCATATATTCTTGTAAAAGAAAAGACCCGGAAACAAAAAGCCATAAAGAAGTGTCTGCTTCTTTATGGCTTTTTCAGTTAATGAAAAAGGACTGCACACGGCAGTCCTTTAATTTTTATCCGTTAACCGGCTTTTACAGTTTCCGGAGTCTTTTCCTCAGTCTTCTTGTCAGACTTTTTCTTTGTCTTCTTTTCCTCTGCCGGAGCTTCCTCTGTCTTCTCTTCAGCAGCTTCCTCTGCGGGAATGGGTTCGTCCCTGAGTGTGAAGAGCCTTGTGGAAACAATGATAATAACGGCTAAGGTAACGAAGGCAAGAAGCACGAAATTGACTTCCTGCTGGAACATATAGGCCATCCAGCTTCTTATGCTCACAACGTTTACCGTTCCCGCAATAAGAACATCATACCTCTTTCTTCCGAAGGCAGCCCAGATGATGGAAAGGATACATGAAAGATAGGTGTATCTCTCATGCATTGAGGGCAGCAGATATGTGCATACCGTTACCGTCCAGAATGCGAGGGTGATGTAGGAATAAGCGGAATGCAGTCCTCTCTTTATGAAGAGACAGGCTGCAGCACCCAGTACACCTGCTGTGAGGTATACAGCTGCCGGCTGGAACATATCTATGGAATCGCCGGGAAGGATGCTGTAAAGATTCGGCGTATTCAGCGTAAGCTGGCCGTAAAGCCCTGTCTGTGCAACATAGATGCCGAAGGTGTCCTTCAGTCCCCTGCCTGCTATAAGTGCAGGTACAAGGAGGAACACAAAGGTACCTATGGCAATAAGCACATTCAGTATACTCATCTTCCTTGATGCGAAATAGCATATCACAAGCACAGGCAGGAAGAATACCGCCTGCAGCTTGAAGGAAAAGGCTATTCCGAACCAGAACCAGCACCAGCCGTATTTTTCCTTTGTGAGGTAATAAAGGCTGAGCACTACGCCGAAGGAATAAATACTGTCACACTGGCTCCACCATGCGGAGTCTATAAAGGCTACCGGCGTCATGAGCACTGCTGCATATGCAGCAAGGCTCATACCGGCGCCCTTTGCTCCGGAATTCCTGTATACCAGCATTGCAGCAGCTCCTGCAAGCAGGTAGTCAAAGACGATGGAGAACAGCTTTACTTCATATAAGTCTTCAAACGGTGTCCTTGCAGCTATATTCAGGAAGAGCATATAGGGGACATTGTATTCGCCTATATTCTCACCGATGCCGCTGAGCCCCGGATGTGAGCCGAGATCGGTGATCCACTTTGAAAGATAGATCTGCCAGTCAGCGGAGCGCTGCGGAAAGAAGGAATACCGTATCATAAACGCAAAGACAGAGACCGCAACAAAGCCGAATATCAGAATGTGACGGCTTACAAAGCCGACCACCTTCTTTTCTGCTTTAGTCATACAACCTCCGTTCAGGCATTCATTCCAAGCTCGATAGCCTTGAAATTGTTGGGAATGAGAGCAGCCTTTGAAGGCGGAACTACCTTCTCGATACCCTTCTTCATGATATCAAGTGAGAAGATTCCTGTCTCCTTGATCACCTTGCCGAGAAGGATGATGTTGGAGCCGCCCTTGAGAGCATTGTCATCTGCCATCTGCTGTGAGGGGATACCGAAGAGCTCGATATCCTTTCTGTCAGTGTTGGGCTCGATGAGGCCGCTGTCGAAGAATACCTTTCCGCCGGGACGTACTTCCTTGACGAACTTGTCGAAGGAAGGCTGGTTCATAGCGATAAGGATATCGGGAGTCAGTACCAGCGGAGAACCGATGGGCTGATCGGATACACATACGGAGCAGTTGCAGGTGCCTCCGCGCATCTCAGGACCGTAGGAGGGGAGCCATGAGAGCTCCTTGCCGTCCATAAGGCCGCAGTAAGCGAGGATCTTGCCGGCGAAGAGGATACCCTGACCGCCGAAGCCTGCGAGAAGTATCTCAGTTGTTGCCATTATTCCTCGCCTCCTTCCTTGGGGAATACTCCCTCGTCAACGTCCTTGTATACGCCGAGAGGATAGTAGGGGATCATCTCGTCCTGGAGACGCTTGATAGCCTCAACAGGAGTAAGGCCCCAGTTTGTGGGACAGGTGGAAAGTACCTCAACGAGTGAGAGACCCTTGCCTGCCTTCTGGTTCTCGAATGCCTTGCGGATAGCCTTCTTGGCATCACGGATGTGGGGGATGCTGTCAACGGCAACACGCTGAGCAAGAGCTGTGCCGGAGAGAGTAGCTACCATTTCGCTTACTCTTACAGGATAGCCTGCAAGTCTGGGATCACGTCCGAAGGGAGTGGTCTGTGTAACCTGGCCGGGAAGAGTTGTAGGAGCCATCTGGCCGCCTGTCATACCGTAGATAGTGTTGTTGATGAAGATAACAACGATATTCTCGCCTCTTGCAGCAACGTGTACAGTCTCAGCAGTACCGATAGCGGCAAGGTCGCCGTCGCCCTGGTATGTAAATACGAACTTGTCAGGGTTTGTGCGCTTAACGCCTGTAGCTACAGCCGGAGCGCGTCCGTGAGCAGCCTCGATCATATCACAGTTGAAGTAATCGTAAGCCATAACGGAGCAGCCAACAGGACATACACCGATAGTATCGCCCTCGATACCCATTTCATCGATTACCTCTGCAAGGATGCGGTGAACGATACCATGAGTACAGCCGGGGCAGTAATGTGTAGGAACGTCTATAAGAGACTTGGGTCTTTCAAATACAACAGCCATTAGAGAGTACCTCCGATCTTCTTGATCTGCTCAAGTACTTCAACAGGTGTGGGGATAACGCCGCCTGTTCTGCCGTAGAATTCTACGGGCTTTGAGCAGTTGATAGCGAGCTTGATATCGTCTACCATCTGTCCCATGGACATCTCAACGCTCAGGAGTACCTTAGCATTCTTTGCAGCCTCGTTGATCTCCTTTACAGGGAAGGGCCAGAGTGTCTTGGGGCGGAAGAGACCAGCCTTGATGCCCTGTGCTCTTGCATCGTTTACAGCAGACTTTACGACTCTTGCTGTAGCGCCGAATGCACAGAGAAGGATATCGCAGTCCTCTGTGAGGTAGAGCTCTGCGTCTGTCTCAGTCTCCTTGATGATATCATACTTCTTGTATCTGTCCACAACGGACTTCTCAAGCTCATCGGGCTTGAGGTAGAGGGAGTTGATGATATGGTGCTCTCTCTTGAAGCCGTGGCCGTTTGCAGCCCAGCTGCTCTTGTCGTAAGCATCGGGATTGATCTCGGGGAAGGATACGGGCTCCATCATCTGGCCGAGAAGACCGTCAGCGAGGATCATAACAGGCATACGGTACTTGTCTGCGCTGTCAAATGCCTTTACTACGAAGTCTACCATTTCCTGAACGGAAGCGGGAGCATATACGATCAGCTGGAAGTCGCCGTGGCCGAGTGCCTTTGTAGCCTGCCAGTAGTCAGCCTGTGAAGGCTGGATGCCACCGAGACCCGGGCCGCCTCTCTGTACGTTGATGATGACTGCGGGAAGGTCTGAGCCTGCGATATATGAAACGCCCTCGCTCTTGAGTGATACTCCGGGAGAGGAGGATGAGGTCATAGCTCTTACGCCTGTTGAAGCTGCGCCGAGGACCATGTTGATAGCAGCGATCTCGGACTCAGCCTGGAGGAAAACGCCTCCTGCCTTGTGCATACGCTTTGCCATATAAGCGGCAAGCTCTGTCTGGGGTGTGATGGGGTATCCGAAGAAGCACTTACAGCCGGCTCTTATTGCAGCCTCTGCCAGAGCCTCGTTACCCTTCATAAGATTTCTTTCCAAAGTTAACAGCTCCTTTTCTCCTTGTTTACTTTTCAACGACTATAGCACAGTCGGGACACATCATAGCGCACATAGCGCAGCCTATACACTGGGATTCGTCGGTACATACAGCGTAGAAGTAACCCTTCTTGTTACGCTTTTCCTTCTGAAGCTCGACGATCTTCTTGGGACAGGCTGTGGTACAAAGCGCACATCCCTTGCAGCGCTCGGTAATAACAGTCATCTTAGCCATAATTACACTCCTTCCATTCTGTATAACACGTCCGGCCGGGGCCTCTCCCCGGCTCCGGACAGAGTTTTCATTTTTCCCAAAGGGGCTTTACATACACCTTGACGGGCATATACCCCGGCTTTCCGGCAAGCTCTGTGAGCTCCTCCGGGCAGGTGGTGAAGGCTACCGGAAGTCCGGTCTTTGCTGAGACCTCCTCTGCAAAGCGTGCAGAGCTCTCTATGACCGAAGCATCGGTCTCGCAGCCGAGATTGGTGTTGTTCACGACAGCGGTATGTCTCATCCTTGCGGCAGTCTCGATCTCAAAAAGAAGCTCAGCTGCCTCATCGGAGTTCTCCGTAAGGTATCTGCGCTGGTTTATGACGTAGTACATATCCGTATCCTCACGGAACGGCGCAAGTGCCTCCGCATAGCGTCCGAGAGCCGTTGCACCGGCATCGTCGCCGCCTACATCGATGATAAGGCAGTCCTCGTTGATGGCGAGCTGCTCCACATCGAACTGTATGGAAGGCATATCAAGATTGCTGTTGGCAAAATCGGGTGCGATCATCCTGATACCCTTCTCCTCGAACAGATCCTTGAAATCGGCTGTGCGGAAAAAGGGATTAACAAGATCAAGATCTGCGATAGCCACGCTTCTTCCCTCCTCGGCTGCCTTTACGGCAAGGTTGACGGAGAGATTTGTCTTTCCGGTACCGTAGTGACCGGTGATAATAGTGATCTTCTTCATAAGGATGTCCTTTTCTGTGCGGTATTGCCTGTAGTTTTTCCTCTGATGAAAAACTTCATCTTATATTATAGCACCTTTTATTGCCGATTGCAAGCGGAAATTTACTGCTTTACATTGTAAAATATGCCAAAAAGGATTGCCTGCCATCCCCTTTTTTAAGCTATATTCATGCCGGAGACAAAAAAAGATCCGGCTGCGAAAGCCGGATCGTTCATTCAATTCAGATCACTCAGCGTCAGCATCTGCCTCAGCGTTCTTCTCGATGTAGGAAACGATATCTCCTACAGTTTTGATCTCCTCAACTGCCTCGTCCGGGATTGAGAGATCGAACTCATCCTCGATTGTTGTGATAAGATCAACGATGTCAAGAGAGTCTGCACCAAGATCCTCCTGGATATTAGCCTCTGCTGTTACATCATCTGCCTCAACGCCGAGCTGATCAGCGATGATATCCTTGAGCTTGTCAATGATCATATTTTATCCTCCTTGGTTAGTATGATGACCGTTGGGTACCGGTCCAGACAAAATCGTTTCATTCTGTGAACTCACCGATTTTTCTAAATTTAGTATAGCGTGCTTTTAGCAATTCGTCAATATCTTTTTTGCATTTTTCTGCTATCTTTTCTACCAAATATTCCTTGATATTTTCCGAAATTTTGTCTAAATCGTTGTGAGCGCCGCCTACAGGCTCTTTTATGATGGCCTCAGCGACTCCGAGACGCACCATATCATCAGCCGTTATCTTCATTATATTGCAGGCTTCCTCCTCTCGGGAGGCATCCTTCCAGAGTATGCTCGCAAAGCCTCTCGGTGATACGACAGAGTACTGTGCATTCTCGAGCATGGCAAGCTCATCGCACACGCCGAGAGCAAGTGCGCCGCCGCTTCCGCCCTCGCCAAGGACTATGGATATTATCGGGGTGCGCAGAGTCATGAACTCTGCAATGTTGCGGGCGATGGCCTCGCCCTGTCCCCTCTCCTCCGCCTCTATGCCGGCGTAGGCTCCGGGGGTGTCTATGAAGCATATCACGGGACGGCGGAACTTCTCTGCCTGCTTTGCAAGTCTCAGCGCCTTGCGGTAGCCCTCCGGCAGAGGCATTGCGAAGTTGCAGGCCTTGTTCTCGTTGATGTCCCTGCCCTTTACCTGTCCGATGACAGTTACGGGAGTGCCGTCCAGCTTGGCGATGCCGCCGATAATAGCCTTGTCATCGCCGTAGGAACGGTCGCCGTGGAGCTCGAAGAAATCATCGAATATCATAGGGATATAGTCCCTTACAGTCGGGCGTCCCTTTGTGTGTACCAGGTTGAGGCATTCCCATGCAGTCTTCTTCTCGTCCATGTTCACGCCTCCTTTGCGGTATACCCGTGCAGCTCAAGGAGATGTGCAAGGGTGTTCTTCATTCTCTTGCGGTCAACTATCATGTCCACGAAACCGTGCTCCTGCATAAACTCCGCAAGCTGGAAGTCCTCGGGAAGTCTCTGGCGGATAGTGCTCTCGATGACACGCCTTCCGGCAAAGCCGATGAGTACCTTCGGCTCAGCGATGATGATATCGCCGAGGGAGGCAAAGCTCGCTGTAACTCCTCCGGTGGTGGGGTCCGTCATAACTGTTATATAGAGGCCTCCTGCCTCGCTGTGGAGCTTGACTGCTCCCGAGGTCTTGGCCATCTGCATGAGGGACACTATTCCCTCCTGCATCCTTGCGCCGCCTGAAGCGGTGAAGAGTATGACGGGGAGGTGCTTTTCGGTAGCATACTCGAAGGCGCGGGCTATCTTCTCGCCCACTACGCTTCCCATGCTGCCCATCATGTACCTTGAATCCATGATGCCGACTACAGCAGGTATGCCCTTCAGTGTGGCAGTGCCTGTGACTATGGCGTCATGGAGACCTGTCTTGTCACGGAGCTCCTGCTGCTTCTCCGGGTACTCCGGGAAGTCTATAGGGTCGCAGCTTATCATATTGGCATCGAGCTCACAGAAGCTGTCCTTGTCGAAGGTTATCTCGATGCGCTCCGGAGAGGAGAGCCTGCCGTGATAGTTGCAGTTGGGGCAGACCCTGTGAAGCTCCTCATAGCGCTCAAGGAGTATCAGTGAGGTACATCTGGGACATTTTACAGTCTCTCTTGTATCGTCGTCGTTATTGCCGTTGAATCTTCTTCTTACAACGTCGAAGAAGTTATCCAGCATCTTGTTATCGCCCATTTACGCTCACCGCCTTACTTTTTTCTCTTGTCCATATACCGGTTAAGGAATCCGATATCATAGCTGCCGCTTATGAATTCCGGACGCTTGATGAGCTCAAGCTGGAATTCGATATTCGTATCAACGCCCTCGACTATGAATTCAGAAAGAGCCCAGCGCATCTTGCGGATAGCATCGTCACGGTCGGAGCCGTGTGCGATGAGCTTGCTTATCATGGAATCGTAGTAGGGGGTTATGGTGTAGCCCTGATATACCGCTCCGTCTATGCGTATGCCGGGGCCGCCGGGTACGTAGAGGGCGGTTATGGTGCCTGGGGAGGGGCGGAAGTCAAGAGCCGGGTTCTCCGCATTGATGCGGCATTCGATGGCATGACCGCGGAGCTCTATCTCGTCCTGTGAAACACGGAGCGGAGAGCCTGCCGCCACCTCTATCTGCGCCTTGACCAGGTCGAAGCCGGTCACCTCTTCGGTTATGGGGTGCTCGACCTGTATGCGGGTATTCATCTCCATGAAATAGAAATCACGGTTCTCGTCAACGAGGAACTCGATAGTTCCTGCGTTGTAGTAGCCGCACTGCTTTGCAGCGGTAACAGCTGCCTCACCCATGCGCTTGCGAAGCTCGCTGTCAACGATGGGGCTCGGGCACTCCTCTATCACCTTCTGATTGCGGCGCTGCATGGAGCAGTCACGCTCGCCGAGATAGATCACGTGTCCCTGACGGTCTGCCATTATCTGTATCTCCACATGATGCGGATTGATAAGGAATTTCTCGATATATACACTGTCATCGCCGAAGAAGTTCTTTGCCTCCTGCTGTGCGGCAGTCATCTGCGCCTCAAGCTCCTTTGCGGAATCCACACGGCGTATGCCTCTGCCGCCGCCGCCTGCGGATGCCTTGACGAGTATGGGATAGCCGGCCTTCTCTGCGAATGCGGCTGCCTCCTTCACGGAGCTTACCGCACCCTTTGAGCCGGGGATGACAGGCACTCCCGCCGCTGCCATAGTCTCCTTTGCAGCAGCCTTGTTGCCGAGCATCTCGATGGCCTTATAGGAAGGGCCGATGAATACTATACCGTTCTTCTCACAGAGCCTTGCGAACTCTGCGTTCTCCGAGAGGAATCCGAAGCCCGGATGTATGGCGTCAGCACCCACATTCAGCGCAGCCTGTATGACAGCGTTCATATTCAGATAGCTGTCCTTTGTGGCAGGCGGTCCTATACACACCGCCTCGTCTGCTATCTGTGCGTGGAGGGAATTCTTGTCAGCAGTTGAGTAGACCGCCGCACACCTTACGCCCAGCTCGCGGCAGGCACGTATGATTCGTACAGCGATCTCTCCCCTGTTTGCGATCAATACTTTTCTGAACATTTACTATGTTACTCCTTAGCAGGATTATTTACGGAATCCAAAGTCGATTATGATAACGCCAAGACAGAGAACGATGCCGGCGATCATCCAGAGCTTCGGCTTCAGGTCGCGCTCACGGAACACGCCCTTTGTGTTGCCGGGCAGATAGTATATCGTATCAGTCGTTCCTATACCGTTATTGGTCTTGTCCGCCTGATAGCTGTCCACCTTCATCTTCTGTCCCTCGTACTCAAACTCGAATACCGGAAAGTAATTTGAGGACTGCACAACGTAGTCAACAACGGTGCCCGTAAGCGGGACCCCCTTCTTCTTATACTTCATCTGAGTCAGGAATACGTTGATGCACCAGATGATAAAGGTCGCGCAGAATATGCTTAAAATATGGTCCTTTATAAAGCTCATAACTGTTCTCCTTTCCGGTATATTTACCGTCCGTTATTTGTCGCCGTCTGTTATTACAAAGGTTATCTCGCAGGATACAGCCTTCTCGCCGCCTACGGAAGCAAGTGCGCTGCCCGTTCCCACAGGTCCTCTCTGACGGATTATCTCTACCTCAAGGTCAAGCACGTCACCGGGAACTACCTGACGGCGGAACTTGGCCTTGTCGATGCCTCCGAAAAGACCTATCTTGCCCTTGAACTCAGGCTTGGAGAGGATACATACCGCTCCGGCCTGTGCGAGCATCTCGACCATGAGCACCCCGGGAGTAACGGGATAGCCGGGGAAGTGTCCCTTGAACCAGAAATCATCTTCCCTGATGTATTTTCTTGCGTGTACCTTCACGCCTACCTCCATATCAACGATCTCGTCGATGAGGAGGAAGGGATCACGGTGGGGGATTATCTCCATTATCTGCTCTTTATTCATAAGTACATCAGCCATTGCTGTTATCCTCCGTTCCATTCATATCAGTGCTTAAATCAGTGTCTCTCAGGAGCCCGCAGTCGTCCTCGGGCTTTATCCTGTACTTTGCATAGGGATCTGTCTCAGCAGTCTCCCCGGTATGCTCAAGGTCATCGGATTTTTCAGAGTCCTCGAAGTGTTTCATATCCTCCCCCGGTTCAAGGGCATCAAGATCCACGGGACAGGATATATGGAGCTGCGGGAAGGACGGATAGCCCGGTTCCCCCCTGATCTCATCGTCTGTTCTCTTCATGAAAAACATCAGGATGGTGTTGAACACAACAGCCAGGATATTGATAACACTTGCAGGTATCAGGAAGAGCGAATACAGCAGGCACTTCACCGGGCTGTAGTCTCTCTTGCTGACGAAGAAAAAGAAGAACAGCAGCACATAAGCCGCTGTGAACAGCAGACTCAGCGTCAGGGTAGCATTCTTGTCGCAGAAATGCCTGAAAAGGCTCAGCTGGCTGTCCGGCTTTGAAAGGCTTATGGGGATGAGTATCAGGTTGAGGATGCCCATATAGATGAGATCCTTGCGGAATTTCCACTTCCTGCGCCTCATCTCCAGCATATAGGCGTTGAATTCCTGTGCCTCCCTGAACATATCAGCCGACTTCACCTCGAAATGGCATTCGTCCAGTTCCTTCTGACCGATGTATTTAAGCTCCGAGAGCCGCATTACTTTATTATCATGATCGGCTGATCGTATTCTACAGCCTGACCGTCAGAGACGAGAAGCCTGTCAACGACACCGTCATAGTCTGACTGTATCTCGTTCATAAGCTTCATGGACTCGATTATCATTATGACATCGCCCTTCTTCACCTTGTCGCCCACCTTTACAAAAGGCGGCTTGTCGGGTGCGGGTGACTGGTAGTAGGTGCCCACGATGGGAGCCTTTACGATATTGCCGCCGGATTCCTCAGCCTTCTCCTGAGGTGCCGGAGCACCTGCCTGTACGGGCGGTGCGGGCGGGAACATGGCAGGCGGGAGCTGCGGAGGAGGTGCGGGGATGCACTTCCTGCCCTTGACAGAGACCGTCTTGTCGCCGTTTGTTATAGTGATCTCGGAAAGCTCCTTGGAATTGACGATATCCGCCAGCTTCTCGATTATCTCAGCATCTATCATATCAAAGATCTCGCTCATCTGTATCACTCCTTATTCTGTAACTTTCCTGAAGCAGAGGGTGGCGTTGTGTCCGCCGAAGCCGAGAGAGTTTGAAAGCACAGCCTTTACCTCCTGCTCGATGTTGCCGTTTACACAGTAGTCAAGATCGCATTCCTCATCGGGCACCTTGTAGCCGACTGTTGCGTGGATAAGTCCCTCCTGTATGCTCTTTGCGCATACGATAGCCTCAACTGCGCCTGCTGCACCGAGGAGATGTCCTATCATGGACTTGGTGGAGCTTATCTTCACCTTATAAGCCTCCTCACCGAATGCCAGCTTTACAGCTGCTGTCTCGTACTTGTCGTTGAGACCTGTGGAGGTGCCGTGGGCGTTGATGTAATCGATATCAGAGGGCTTCAGGCCTGCCTCCTCCATGGCAAGTGACATACCCTTGCCGGCAGCCTCACCGGAGGGCATGGGTGATGTCATGTGGTAGCCGTCGCAGGTGGCGCCGTAGCCGGCGATCTCTGCGTATATCTTTGCGCCTCTTGCCTTTGCGTGCTCATACTCTTCAAGAACGAGCACTCCGCTTCCCTCACCGAGAACGAAGCCGTTTCTCTCCTTGTCGAAGGGGATGGAGCAGCGCTCAAGGTCTCCGGACTTGGTGAGTGCCTTCATATTGGCAAATGCGCCGAAGGTGAACTCCTCGCGGGTACGCTCTGTACCGCCTGCAAGGCACACATCAAGATATCCGTCCTTGATCTTGCGGAAGGCCTCGCCTATGGAGTGGGTACCGGAGGCGCAGGCTGTGGTAACATCAAAGTTTGCTCCGCGGAAGCCGGTCTTCATGGAGATGGTGCCGGCTGCCATATTGGATATCATCATGGGGACATAGAAGGCGGATACCCTTCCCGGTCCCTTTTCAAGATACTTGCTGTACTCTGTGAGTGTAAGGTCTATACCTCCTATGCCGCTGCCGACGATAACGCCTGCACGGTAGGGGTCGATGTCGGAGAAGTCAGAACCGGCATCGGTAAGCGCTTCATGTGCGGCAGCAACTGCGAATTTCGTGAAGCCGTCCATGCGCCTTGCTTCCTTCTTGTCGAAGCAGCCTGGAACGTCATAGTAGCTCTCCTCATTGAAATCGCGCACGATACCGCCTATCTTAACGCCTGTAGCCTCGCTGTCAAAGCTGTCTATGAAGGAGAAGCCGAGCCTGTTGGCCTTTATTCCCTCCCAGAATTTCTCAACTCCTGTACCGAGCGGGGTAACTGCGCCCATACCGGTTATTACAACTCTTCTGCTCATATATTAATCCTTTCTTGCTTCATCAATGGTATTGCCGCTCATGCCTTACATCGAAAGGCCTCCGGAGATCTCGATGACCTGTCCGGTTACGTAGCTTGCATCATCAGAGAGGAGGAATGATACCACAGAGGCTATCTCCTCGGGCTCGCCGTAGCGGCGGAGGGCAACTGCCTCTATCATCTTTGCCTTCAACTCATCTGAGAGCACGTCTGTCATGGGTGTGCGGATAAGGCCGGGAGCAACAGCGTTGCAGGTGATATTGCGTGAGCCGAACTCCTTGGCCACTGTCTTGGTCATGCCTATGATAGCTGCCTTTGATGCGGAGTAGTTCACCTGTCCGGGGTTGCCGTAGAGGCCTGCAACGGAGGATACATTGACTATCCTGCCGTGACGCTGCTTCATCATAACTGATGTAACGAGCTTCATCATATTGTATACGCTCTTCTGGTTGACTGCGATGACTGCATCGTAGTCCTCCTCCTTCATGCGTGCGAGCAGGCCGTCCTTGGTGATGCCTGCGTTGTTTACCAGTCCGTCAATGCTGCCGAAGTCCTCCTTCACAGCCTTGACCATAGCCTCACAGTCAGCGTACTTTGATACGTCTGCGGCGTAGCACTCAGCCTTTACGCCGAGAGCCCTGCACTCCTCTGCTACAGCTATTGCCTTTTCCTTATCGGAGTCACTGGGGTAGTGGTTGATAACAACGTCCCAGCCATCCTTTGCAAGTCTCTTTGCGATGCAGGCGCCTATTCCCTGAGAAGCGCCGGTCACGATAACTGCTGCCATATTATACCTCCGTATTTCTTCCGCAGAATGCGGTATTATCTGAACAGTATCTTCCGATATCTGATTTTAACTCCTGACGTCGGCTGTGTAAACCGGTCAGATGTAATTATGCCGGTGACAAATGTAATAAATATCAGATATCTCTTTCAAAAACAAGGTCGTATTCCAGCAGAAAACCGTATCCTCCGCTTTTTACAGGAACATACCCTGCAAATCTGTAACCCTGTTCAGCCATATTGTCTATTATCTGCCGCGGTGAATTCTTCTCGCCGTCTGTCTTGTGACTGTACACGCCGCTCAATGCGCCGCAGCTCATTCTTACGTATTTGTATTTTTTCATTTTTTACCCCTATATCATATCAGCGTTCCGGTTTAATCCTGCCTGCCGAGCAGCACCTCAGCGCCGTCGTTTATCTCCCTTACGATATCAGCACAGGACTTCAGCTCATTCACCATGCCTGCGATAGCGCCGCAGAGGAAGGAGCCTGATTCAACATTGCCTTCAACTACTGCCCTGCGGAGAGCGCCGACTGTCAGTTCCTCGAATGCCTCGGGAGTGAGTGTGCCGTTCTTCTCGCCCTCTGCGAGCTGCTTTGCGAACTTTGTCTTTACTCCGCGGCAGGGATGACCGGTATAGCGTCCTGTTACGATGCTGTCGGTATCCTTTGCCTTGAGGACCAGCTCCTTGAATGTGGGATGTATCTGAGCCTCCTCGGATGCGAGGAAGCGCGTGCCTATCTGTACGCCCTCTGCGCCGAGCATGAATGCAGCTGCCATGCCTCTGCCGTCAGCTATACCGCCGGCAGCGATAACGGGTATCTCAACTGCATCAGCTACCTGGGGAACAAGACACATAGTGGTGTTCTCTCCGATATGTCCGCCGGACTCTGTACCCTCTGCCACTACGGCATCAGCGCCTGCGCGCTCCATGCGTCTTGCAAGAGCAACTGAGGGAACTACGGGGATAACTCTTACTCCGGCATTCTTCCATGCCTCCATGTACTTGCCGGGATTGCCTGCGCCGGTAGTTACTACCTTTACGCCCTCGTCTATAACGAGCTGTGCGAGGTCATCCGCATTGGGGCTCATCAGCATGACGTTCACGCCGAAGGTCTTGCCGCCTACTGCATCCCTGCACTTGCGTATCTGGTCGCGGAGGTAGTCTATCGGGGCGTTGCCGCCGGCGATAAGGCCTACTCCTCCTGCATTTGTAACTGCAGCTGCGAGGGTAGACTCAGCGACCCATGCCATACCGCCCTGGATTATAGGGTATTCACAATCAAGTAGTCTGGTTATGCGTGTTTTCATAGATATCTCCTTCCTGTGATCAGTACTCCACGATAGCGCAGCCGCTGGTGAGGCCTGCGCCGAATCCGATGAAAGCCAGCTTCTGTCCGCGCTGTATCATGCCCTTTTCTACAGCCTCGTTGAATGCAAGCGGGATAGATGAACTCGAGGTGTTGCCGAAATGATCAAGAGTGAGTATGAATCTCTCCATAGGTACATCGAACTTCTTTGCGGCGGTCTCGATTATACGCACATTAGCCTGATGAGGTATGAACCAGTCGATATCGTCCTTGGTGATACCCGCCTTCTCCGCAGCTGCTTCAAATGCAGCCGGAAGAGCCCTGGTAGCGAACTTGTATACCTCTCTGCCGTCCTGATAGAGCTTGTGCATCCCCTTATCCGGGAAGCCGTCCTCGAAATCATTCTCCACAGCTACCTCAGGAGCGACTCTCACGTTGCGGGCGCAGAGGAAATGTGCGCCTGTGCCGTCGGAGGTGAGGTGTGAGGAGAACAGCTTGTCTGAGCGCTCAACGACTACAGAGCCTGCACCGTCTCCGAAGAGGACGCAGGTAGAGCGGTCGGTGAAATCTGTGAAGCGTGAGAGTGCTTCGGAGGCGTTCACGAGCACGTACTTCAGCGAGCTGTCAGTCTCAAGGAATCTTCTTGCTGTATCGATGGCGTATACGAAACCGGAACAGGCTGCGTTTATGTCGAATGCTGCTGCATTGACCGCACCCGTCTCACGCTGTATGACGCTCGATATGCTCGGCGTAAGGAAATCCGGTGTGACGGTAGTGGAGATGATAAGACCAATATCCGCCGGATCGATGCCGGCTCTCTCTATCGCCTGCTCTGCCGCACGGGCTCCCATATACCATACGGGCTCCCATCCGGACATATGTCTTTTACATATACCTGTGCGTGTGCGGATCCATTCATCGTTGGTATCCACGAATTTTGTGAAGTCGTCATTGGTCAGGCTCTGCTCCGGAACATAACTGCCTGTGCCAAGAATGTTTATTCCCATTCTGCTCTCCTTTTATCAAAAAATAAAAAAACAGTTGTAAATCCTGAAAATATGTGTTATATTATTATTGTACACCGGATCGGCATACAGTAATACATATTCTATTATAAACCAAATTCGTTTTTTTTGCAACGATATTTTATTCCTTTGATCCGGAGCCTCCGAAAACTCGTCATTCCGCACAATATGCCCTGTGGAACCGGCGATTATTTTGTCAGGCTTGCCTTGTGGTGTACATAACACAGAAAGGAAGTTACAAATACTATGACTATTGCACTTTTTTCCGGTCAGGGCTCACAGTACCCCGGCATGGCAAGGGATCTCGTTGAGGCTGATCCGGAGCTTGGCGCAGTTTACGACGTCGGCTCGGAGGTGCTCGGCAGAGATCTCCGCGCCATATCCTTCGACAGCACTCCCGAGGAGCTTGCTCTTACCATAAACGCTCAGCCGGCAGTTATGGCAGCATCTATTATATGCCTCCTCGCAGCACATAAGAAGGGTTTCCGGTATAAGGCAGTCGCCGGTCATTCCCTCGGCGAATATGCTGCTATGTACGCAGCAGGCATACTCACCCCCCAGGAGGCCTTCCGCATCATCAAGATAAGGTCCGAGGCTATGGACGAGGCGGCACGCGAGCATAAGGGCTCAATGGCTGCCATACTCAAGCTCGATCCGAAGCAGGTGGAGGATATATGCCGCAAAGCCAAGCACTACGTAGCACCCGTCAACTACAATTCTCCGCAGCAGACCGTTATCGCAGGCACACCGGAGGGCATAGAGGAGGTAACTCCCATGTTCACAGAGCTCAAGGCAAAGGTAGTGCCCCTCAAGGTGGCAGGCGCCTTCCACTCAAGACTGATGAAGACCGCGGCAGACAAGTTCTATGAGGGCATCAAGGACGCAGAGTTCCGCAAGCCCGTTGCTGATATACGTTTCTTCTCCAACCTTCTCGGAAAGGAATTCAACGACTACGGCCACTTCCCCTCCCTGCTCGCAAGACATATCAGCTCGCCCGTACGCTTCACCGACGAGCTCAGCGCCATAAAGAACGCCGGCTTCGATACCTTCGTGGAATTCGGCCCCGGCAAGACTCTTACCGGACTTGTGAAGAAGACACTTGACGGAGTGACAGCTTACAATATCGAAAACATCGAAACTCTCGAGAAAGCTGAATTCTGAGGTATACTATGAAAAAATTTGCTCTTATAGGCCATCCCATCGGACATTCCATGTCACCGCTGATACACGAGAAGCTCTTCGCTCTCAGCGGCATGAAGGACTGTGACTACAGCCTCATCGACATAGATCCCGCCGATATCCCCGCAAGCGGCGAGCTGATACGCTCACACTGCGGCATGAATGTCACCATCCCGCACAAGCAGTCCGTCATCGCTCTCATGGATGAGCTGGACGAGACCGCAAAGCGCTACAATTCCGTAAACTGCATAAAGAACCTTGACGGAAAGCTCATCGGATACAACACCGACTGCACAGGATTCCTGTATTCCGCAAAAGCGCTTCCCCTCGACGGGAAAGTCCTCCTTGTCGGCTGCGGCGGTGTAGGAAGAATGATGGCCATAGAGACAGCCCTCCACGGCGGCGAGCTCACTATCGGCATCATCCCCCAGGACAGAGCTCTCGCAGAAAAGGCAAGGGAGGAGATACTCGCTGCCTGCCCTGCTGCTTCCGTCGGCATAGAGGAGACCTCCGCACTTGACGGAGACTTCGACCTTATGATAAACGCTACCCCCGTGGGAATGTACCCGAAGACAGAGGCCTGCGCCGTTCCTGACAGCGTTATCGGACGCTGCGGCTCCTTCTTCGATGCGGTATACAACCCGACAGAGACACTGCTTATCCGCAAGGCGCGTGCCCTCGGCAGAACAGCTGTAGGCGGCGCTGCCATGCTCGTATATCAGGCCGTCAAGGCTCATGAGATATGGTACGGCGGAGAGTTCAGCTCCGATGACATCGCTCCCATCATTACAGCCGTTGAGGATGCCGTTGCAGAGATGAACCGTCAGAAAGGATGATAGTATGACAGTATTCTTATGCGGATTCATGGGCTGCGGAAAATCCACCTCAGGCAGACTTGCCGCCCGCAAGCTCGGCTGCAGCTTCTGCGATACCGACGATCTTATAGTAGAGGATCAGGGCATGACTATACCGGAGATATTCGCTCAGAAGGGCGAGCCCTATTTCCGTGAGGTAGAGGCAAGGATAGTCAGGGAGGTCTGCGGGAAACCGGCTGTGGTCGCCTGTGGAGGAGGAGCTCTCCTCAATCCCGGGACCGCTGCCGCTGCTGCAAAGACCGGCCCGGTCATCTTCCTCGATGCAGATTTCGACACCTGCTATGAGCGCATATCCGGTGACAGCAACCGCCCCATAGCTGCTTCCTCCACCCGTGAGGAGCTGCTGGAGCGATTCAATACCCGCCGTGAGATATATCTGAAGCATTCAACAGTTACCGTGGACTGCTCCGGCAGCCCCATGCAGACAGCCGAGCGCATCGCAGAGGCAGCAAGACTGCACAGATAACAAGGAGTTACTATGCTTATTTATAACGCAAAGATAATAACTATGGACGAGGCCGGCACCATCGAGAACGGCTGGCTCCTGACAGAGAACGGGAAGATATCCGCTCTCGGCGCCGGCTCTCCCGAGGATATCCCGGAGGACGCATTCAACGCACAGGGAGGCACCCTCCTTCCCGGTTTCATAGATGCCCATACCCATCTCGGCATAATCGAGGACGGACTCGGCTTCGAGGGTGACGACTGCAACGAGACAAATGACCCCTTCATGCCGCAGCTCAGGGCTATTGACGGTGTGAACCCCTTTGACCGCTGCTTTGACGAGGCAAGGAACAGAGGCATAACCGCTGCTGCTGTCAGCCCCGGAAGCGCAAACCCCTGCGGCGGAGAGATATGTGTGCTGAAGACCGCCGGCCGCTGCGCTGACAGGATGCTCATAAGCACCTGCGGAGTGAAATTCGCTCTCGGTGAGAACCCCAAGCACGAATACAACGACAGAGGCGAGCTCCCACGCACAAGAATGGGAACAGCCGCCGTTATCCGTGAGGGTCTCCACAAGGCACGCCGCTACGCCCATGATATGGACAGATACTACTCCGACAACGATGACTGCGAGCCGCCGGAATACGATATAAAGTGCGAGGCTCTCATGAAGCTCCTTGACAGGAAGCAGAAGGCCTTCTTCCACTGTCACCGTGCAGACGATATCTGCACCGCTCTCCGCATCGCAAAGGAATTCTCCGTTGATGCCGTCATCATACACGGCACAGAGGGCTCCCGTATCGCTGACATCCTCGCTGAGGAAGAGGTTCCCGTTATCTGCGGCCCCCTGCTGTGCGACCGCTGCAAGCCGGAGATGCGCGAGCTCGAGCTCGAGAACGCCTGCGGCCTTATACGCGCAGGAGTAAAGACTGCAATATGCACAGACCATACAGTTACGCCGATACAGTACCTCCCCCTGTCCGCAAAGGCGGCAGTAAAGGGCGGCCTCAGCACCGGAGAAGCCCTCAGGGCACTCACTGCTGCTCCCGCTGAGATACTCGGCATAGATGATATCACAGGCAGCCTTGCTGCCGGAAAGGACGCTGATCTTCAGATCTACCGCAAGGGAGAGGATCCTCTCGATCTTATGACAGAGCCTGCACTCGTTATGATAAGCGGGGAGGTCTGCCGGAAGGAGCTGATCTGATGAAGTGCCGGCTCACCGCACTGATAACTGCGGCTGCGACCGTTCTCTCCTCTGCCGCCATTACAGCAGAGGCCTATTCAGTAAAGATAGGCAGCAGCACTCTCAGCTACGAGACTACGGACGACTATGAGGAGCTGCTGACAGACGGCATCACAGGCGTTGCCGTCATAACCGGCATGAGCGACCCGCCGGACGATCTTGTCATCCCCGCCTACGCCGAGACCGGCAAGGACAGCCTTGTATTCGCCGCAGTGGAGGAAAAAGCCTTCATGGGACTCACGAACATCACCTCGGTCAGCTTTCCGGATACAATCACAAGCATCGGAGATTCAGCCTTTGCCGGCTGTCTCGCCCTTGAGAGCGTTACGCTTCCGGATTCCATAAGCAGCATGGGGGTCAAGGTCTTCGTAAGCTGCTCACAGCTGAAATACGCCGACCTCGGCGGAGAGCATTCCAGTCTCAGAGCCATACCCGAGAACTGTTTCTCCTCCTGTACCAACCTTGCAGAAGTAAAGATACCGGAAGGAGTCATCGGCATAGGCAGAGAAGCCTTCTACGGCTGCACCTCGCTCAGATCGGTGACAGTACCGTCTACAGTGCAGTTCATAGGCGACAACGCCATAGGTCTCCGCACGAACCGCATCGACAACTCCATAGAGCCTGTACCCGGATTCATCATATTCGGCAAGAAGGACAGTGCAGCGGAAAGATACGCCAGAGGCAAGGGCATAGACTTCATCGACACCGAGGCTACTCCCTCCGGCGACGTGAATATGGACGGCTTCGTGGATTCAGCGGACGCCTCCATGGTGCTCTCGGAATACGCCGAGCTTGCAACAGGCGGGCAGACCACACTGTCAGCCGCCCAGCGCTATCTTGCAGACGTTGACGGGAACGGCGACACGGATTCAGCGGACGCCTCGGAGATACTGATAATATACGCAGAGAACGCTACTGCGTGAACCTACGGGACTGCTGCGGCAGTCCCGTTTTAATTCGATTATTGAGCCATTAGCCGTAAGCCGTAAGCCGTTAGCTTTGGTATCGCCTGCGGCGATGGTTCGTAGGGACGGCGATCCGCCGTCCGCAGCCATGAAACATATTGTTACACGCGGACGGCCAATGGCCGTCCCTACAATCGCGGCTATGGACAGTTGGCGGGACGATGTAGGCATCGCCCCCTACAAGCCTGACCTCCATGGTTGCGGGCGACGGAACGCCGCCCCTGCTGTGTACGGTTGACTTATCATATTGACACTCCACTCTTTAAAGGGTATAATGAAACCATGAACAATCGGAAAGACAGAAGGGAAGACGATACACTATGAAGATAAAAAGCCTTGCAAAGGATATATTCCTAACCTTTTCGCTGGCGCTGCTGTATGTATCAACAATATTCACCGGAGCTGTAATCTCCTATGCCACCTCCCCTGCCGAGTATCTTCTCGTTATTGTTATCGCCCTGCTGTTCGGCTTCTGCTTAGTCAGCGAAAAGAGGATAAGAGGTCTCCTGAGATGGCTTTGTTCCTTTCCCTTCGCCTTCATGGTCTTCCAGTATTTCTGGAAAACCAACTATGCGGTCAGGGCACTGAACTGGTGCTTTCCCGGCTACGGTAAGCAGTCGGCCGGCGGCGGCTTTGCAGGTGCGCTGCTGACCATCATCCTTTCCCTGTCATGTGTCATCTGCGGTATCATCGCCGTCAGTATAAAGCCTGAGGAAAACAGGGAGCTTGCAAAGAAGCAGCTGCCTGTTATCGCGGCTGCTGATGTCATCATCATCATTCTTGTACTTCTCATGGAATCACAGTTCCCGCCTCTCAGCCAGATACATCAGTGAATCACAGCCCCGAAGCGCCCCGGGCAGACGCTTACGGGGCTGTTTTGTACTTATACCGCGCTTTAGGGGACTTTTATCATTTTGGCGGAGAGCATTTCCCCAAATCATTTTACTTTACCTCCGGGAACTGATTGCTTTTTTTGCCAAAACCCGACGCCAATGAACAAATTATTTTTATATCTCCTTTTCCCTATCATCTATTGACATAACCGCAAAAAATTGTTATCATTAAAAGTAATAAACTTACGGGTTTAAATTGATGTCAGGAGGAATAATTATGCTTACAGACAAGTTCCAGAAGGAGGGCCTGACCTTCGATGATGTTCTGCTTATACCGGCGAAATCCGATGTAACTCCGAACATGATCCAGATCGGCACCCAGCTCACAAAGACCATCAGACTCAACACACCCATTATGACCGCTGCCATGGATACAGTTACCGATTCCCGCATGGCTATTGCCATTGCTCGTGAGGGCGGTATCGGTATCATCCACAAGAATATGTCCATCGAGCAGCAGGCTGATGAAGTAGACAAGGTCAAGAGGTCTGAGAACGGCGTAATCGTTGACCCCTTCTCACTCACCGAGGATCATATCGTTGCCGATGCTGACGAGCTCATGGGCAAGTACAAGATCTCCGGCGTTCCGATCGTTGACAATAAGAACAAGCTGGTCGGCATCATCACAAACCGTGATATGCGCTTCCTCACAGATTTCTCCGCCAAGATCTCAGAGGTGATGACAAAGGACAACCTCATCACTGCTCCTGTGGGCACGACTCTCAAGGAGGCACAGGATATCCTCCGCTCCCACAAGATCGAGAAGCTCCCCATCGTTGACGAGGGCGGCTACCTCAAGGGACTCATCACCATCAAGGACATCGAAAAGTCCGTTCAGTACCCCAATTCCGCAAGAGACTCAAGCGGAAGGCTTCTCTGCGGCGCTGCTATCGGCGTGACAGCCAACGTGCTTGAGAGAGCAAAGGCTCTCATCGACGCTCAGGTCGATGTACTCGTTCTCGACTCCGCTCACGGACACAGCGCAAACATCATGAAGTGCCTCGCAATGGTCAAGGAGGCTTATCCGGATATTCCCGTTATCGCCGGAAATATCGCTACAGCTGAGGCTGCCGAGGATCTCATCAAGGCAGGCGCAGACTGCATCAAGGTCGGCATCGGCCCCGGTTCCATCTGTACGACCCGTGTTGTTGCAGGTATCGGCGTTCCCCAGATCACAGCAGTATACGATGTTGCCTGCGTAGCTCAGAAGTACGGCATCCCCGTTATCGCTGACGGCGGCATCAAGTACTCAGGAGATATCGTTAAGGCTCTTGCAGCCGGAGCAAACGTAGTTATGCTCGGTTCACTCCTGGCAGGATGTGCTGAAGCTCCCGGTGAGACTGAGATCTATCAGGGACGTCAGTTCAAGGTATACCGCGGCATGGGAAGCCTCGGCGCTATGGCGTGCGGCTCCAAGGACAGATACTTCCAGGAGGGTGCAAAGAAGCTCGTTCCCGAGGGCGTTGAGGGACGTGTTCCCTTCAAGGGCCCCGTTGCTGACACTGTATTCCAGCTGGTGGGCGGTATCCGCTCCGGTATGGGCTACTGCGGCTGCGTGGACATCCCCACTCTTCACGAGAAGGCACAGTTCATCCGCATCACAGGCGCAGGACTCAAGGAGAGCCATCCCCACGATATCTACATCACAAAGGAAGCTCCCAACTACTCAACTTCAATATAACTTTTACAAGCTGCAAGGGCGGACCGGTCGGTCCGCCCTTTTTATTTACATTTTTCACCTTGATTGCGGCATTTCTGTCTGTTATAATATAGTTACATAAACAGCCATATATATTTCGACAGAGGGTGAGAGAGATGAAGCAGCTATGATACTTCATACGTCTGATAAGATACAATGCCGACCAGAAGAACACACACGTATACCGCAGGGAGGTAAACACAATGAAAAGAATGATATGTTTTCTTATATCAGCAGCTGTAACACTTTTGCTCCTGCTATCCTGTGTTCCCGCAGCCTCTCTATCGGCCGGACCGGAAAGCAATGAGATAACAAGCTTTGAACACGTCCGCTGCCGTATCAGCAACGATACCGTATACCTGACCTCTGATTATGATAATAACGATATCCTGATATCAACCGACGACAAATTCGATTTTTCAGCCGGAGACAGAGAATACGCTTTTCGTCCGGAGGGCAGCGGAGAATATGTCCTTACTGTCTTTGTTACAATCAGTATACCAAACGTGACATTCGGTATGGACTGGATGTTATACTCCTTTTACATAGTATCAGAAAACGGTAAGATAACCGTCCGGAGCGAAGATATATACTGCCTTCATCAGGATATGAACACAGTCAGTCTCACTCCCGCAGCCGGAGAGCCGCTGTCATATTATGTCGAAGATAATGACACGCTCGTCGGCGAGCTGTATCTCATCTGCAGTCAGCTGAAGGATAATGACCATATCTTTATCTACAATTACTCTGATCATGATCCGGCGATCAGCTGTGCAGCTCTTCTTATAAAGGGAGATAAGGATAACGAGATATGGATGAAAACTGAAAACGGCATCCGGCCTGTCGGACGTTCTTACCAGCTTCCGCTCAGCACGGTCAACTATCCCGTGATACCCGGCACAGTTCCTCCGGAAAAAGTCGTGCTCATCGGCTTATGGCATGATCTCGATGAAAAAGAGAAGATATTTGAATTCATAAAATGCGACGGCAAGCGCACATTATTATATTCGATCAATGAATTCGAGGACGAAAGCCTTGATCCTTCATCCTTTACCATTACCGAATATCCGGACCACGACCTCAACGCCGACGGAGAATTCAATATTGCGGATGCCGTTCTTCTCAGCAAATGGCTCCTCGGCGACGCAAGTCCTCTTATCGTCAACTGGCGCTCCGCAGATCTCACAGCAGACGATATCCTTGACACCTTCGATCTGTGCCTGATGAAGGAAAAACTCGTTGCCGGATAATGTCACAAAATGACGGCAAATCCACATAATACAGCCCCGGAGGCCTTCTCCGGGGCTGTATTTTTCGACAAAAACTCAACAGTAAAATATGATCCCGCGCTCGTCAATTCCGCAATAATTAACCGAAAAACAGCTATTTTCGCCACATATGGTCTTGACATATCCCGCCGAAAATGATAGAATAAAATTGTAAAATATAGGTTAGCTGATAATATTTATGGGAGGAACCAGACATGAAAAGGAATATTATCACTAAAGCCATGGCGGGCTCACTGTGCCTGTCAGTCCTCTCGGGATCAGCCATAATCCCGGGAATGAACGTTGCCGCTGCGAGCGGTACATCTATCATCAGTGAGGTGTGCGCATCAAACACCTCAAAGCCTGCCCCGGACGGCAGTTTCTACGACTGGATAGAGCTTTACAACCCCGGCTCCGCTGCCCTCGATCTCAGCGGCGCAGGACTCAGCGACGACGCTGAAAAGCCCTACGACTATACCTTCAAGGACGGTACAGTCATCCAGGCGGGCGGAAGGCTCGTTGTCTACTGTGACTCAAAGGGCACAGGCGACATCGCACCCTTCGGACTCTCTACCTCAGGAGAGACCATCACTCTCACCGCAAAGGACGGTACAGTGCTCGATTCACTGACCTTCGGCAACCTTGGTGAGAACGAAAGCTATGCCGAGTATCCGGAAAAGAGCGGTACATTCTTCGTAACCTCTCCTACTCCGGGAAGCGCGAATGCTGCTCCTCAGGGACAGAATGCCGTAAAGGCTCCTGAATTCTCCGTTGAGAGCGGCTTCTATCAGAATGCTGTACAGCTCACCATCTCCTCACCTCAGAACTACACTATCTATTATACCACTGACGGAAGCGACCCCGTTCCCGGCTCCGGTACCACAAAGCAGTTCTCAGGTGCGATACAGCTGACAGACCGTTCAAGCGAGCCTAACGTACTCAGCGCACACACCGACATCTCCTACCCCGATGCAACAGCTCCGGGTCAGGTAGACAAGGCAAACGTTATCCGTGCGGTGGCTGTTGACGGCTCCGGCACAAAGAGCAGCGTCATCACCAAGACCTACTTCGTAGGCAAGACTGCTCAGACAGCCTACCTTCAGAACATGAAGGTCGTATCACTCGTAACAGACGAAAAGAATCTCTTCGACCCCACCATCGGTATCTACGTAAGAGGCGATGTATTCGACGCTCAGGGCTATAACACCGGCGGCGGCGGACAGTTCCCCGGCATGGGTGACTGGAACCCAGGCGGTCAGCAGAATCCAGGCGGCCAGCAGGATCCCAACCAGCAGCAGAACCCCGGCCAGCAGTTCCCCGGTATGGGCAACTGGAACCAGGGCGGTCAGCAGGACCCCAACCAGCAGCAGGATCCTAACCAGCAGCAGAACGGCGGCTGGAATATGGGCGACTGGAACGTTGCAGGCCAGCAGGCAAATATCGGCGCAGATGACGATCCGGCAGGACAGCAGAACCCCGGCGGCTGGCAGATGCCCGGTGGAGGCGACTGGCAGATGCCCGGCGGCGGCGGTGACTGGCAGATGCCCGGCGGCATGGGCGGCTTCGGTATGCTCACAGACAAGGACGGAAAGATGGTCCAGAGCTGGGAGATAGAGGCTAACTACACCCAGAAGGGCAAGCAGTGGGAGCGCGAGGTAAGCATGGAGGTATTTGACTCCGGTGAGCCTGTACTCGCCCAGAACGTAGGCATCCGTATCAAGGGCGCTGCTTCAAGATCGCACGCTCAGAAGAGCTTCAACGTATACGCAAGATCTGATTACGGTCTTGACGCACTCGACTTCGATTTCTTCAGCGGTACCTGCCGCAAGCAGACCAACGGCAAGAAGATCAAGAAGTTCGATTCCATCACACTCCGCAACGGCGGAAACGACAACAACAATACCTGGTTCAGGGATTCCATCAACCAGCGTCTCATCACCGACCGCAACTGCGCATTCCAGGCAACTGACGAGTGCATGGTATTCATCGACGGCGAGTTCTGGGGCATCTATCAGATCACCGAAAAGCTCAGCAAGGAGTTCTTCAACGATCACTACGGCGTAGACAAGTCAAGCGTTGTAATGATCAAGAACGACGAGCTCGAGGAGGGCACTGATGCAGATCTCCAGGCATGGGAGCAGCTCAAGGACTTCTGTGCAGGCAATGATATGACCAGCGCTTCCAACTATCAGCGTTTCAAGGACAGCGTTGACGTTCAGAGCTATATCGACTACTTCGCAGCTCAGATCTACTGGAACAACTGGGACTGGCCGCAGAACAACACTGCTCTGTGGAAGACTTCCGTTGTTGATTCCTCAAATCCCTATGCTGACGGCAAGTGGCGCATGATCATATTCGATACAGAGTACGGCCAGGGTCTCTACAGTCAGGACAACACCTCTGCTACATACGACACCTTCCGCCGTATCGCATCCAATACCGACAACACCAGCAAGATGTTCATTTCACTGCTGAAGAACCCTGAGTTCAAGGAGCAGTTCGGCATCACCTTCATGGATCTTGCCAACTACAACTTCGCATCCGACAAGGTAAAGCCCATAATCGACTTCTTCAGCTCAACATACTCCACTCAGATAAGCGACACCAAGACCCGCTTCAGCGCAGGCGCCGCCGGCGGCGGCTGGGGAATGGGCGGAGGCGGCGGTGCTTCCGGATTCCAGGCTATCAGCCAGTTCTATGACAACCGTGCTACCAATGCTCCCCGCATCACGAGCAGCAACCTTGGCATAGAGAACACAACAGGCTTAGTAACTGTATACAACACAGCTTCACAGGGCACAGTCAAGCTCAATACCCTGAATCTCGACCTCGACCAGTGGAGCGGAAACTACTTCACTGCCTACAATGTTACTGCAACAGCCGTACCCAAGGAAGGCGTTACCTTCACAGGCTGGGAGGTTACAGACAGCACAGGCAGCACGAAGACCTATAATGATACCACTATCTCAGTACCCGTTACAGGCGGAGTTACTATCAAGGCTAACTACAGCGGCTCTGCTGTTGAGACTACAAAGCCGCCCAAGGAAGAGACTACTCAGGCACCCACAACACAGCCTGTACAGCCCACACAGCCTGCACAGCCCGGCGCTACAGTCGGTTCTGCATTCTACGGCGACGCTAACCTTGACGGCAAGGTAAACGTATCCGATGCAGTTGCAGTGCTCCAGTTCGTTGCTAACCAGACCAAGTATCCCATACAGGAACAGGGTCTTGTAAACGCTGACATTGACGGTGCTTCAGGCATTACCGGAAGCGACGCTATCGTTATCCAGAAGGTCGATGCAGGCGTTGTGAAGCAGTCAGATCTTCCCCTCAAGAAATAAGTAATGATGTGCCTGCGGTATCGGGTCAGACTAATACGGAGGTTTGAAATGAGACCACGCATAATGTGTATACTGACTGCGGCAGCTCTTGCATTCTGCAGTGTTACCGGGCTCACCGCAGGCGCTGATGATACTATCGCACATGATCCTTCAAGGGACGTACAGACTGAGGGCGTAGGCAATCCCTTCAATTACGGCGAGAGGAATACTCCCGAAGATGCCTCAACCGAAGAGATACGCAGGATAAACAGCGAGATGACAGTACAGGAGGTAAAGTACGCCCTGTACAAGGAGATCGACGAGCACTGGGATCTGCTCAGGGTAAGACTGGGCGAACCGGAGCGCGAGAAGGTCTATGCACTCTTCCTCGGTCTCGGCTCACGCGAATCCACCCTCGGTGAAGGCAGACACGGCGCAGACGTTGAGACAGCCTTTGCTCAGGGTTTCGGAGTGAGCTCCGCACATTCCTACGGCACTCTCCAGACGGCAGTTACTGCATTCGAGGGCTGCGATCCGACCTTCATGAAGGAGGACAACGTACCGGAGATGTATCAGTACACCCTTTCGGAATCTACCTTCTATGACGCTATCATATCCGACCACATGGGCATCAGAAAGCTGCTCCACTTCGTCGAGATAGCAATAAACGAGGAGGGCATGAGCGGGTACGATGTAGTAAGAGGAGCTCTGAAGGGCTTCAATCAGGGCTGGTGCAACTACACACCGGACAACGAGGACTACTACAGGGACTATCCGGATGAGATCATCGCAATGGCACACTGGTACTATGACAACGATCATCTCTACGACAATGTCTTCACATGGACGCAGAACACCGCAACAGAGCCCTACCGCAGCAATGCGTGGGAATGGTGGAGTGACTGCTCACCCAGTATGGCACCCGTAAATGCATCATCACCGGCCACGGAGCCTTCTACGGAAGCCGGCACAACTGAGCCGACTGACGGGGGCATCGTTCCCGGACCGGTATACCAGCATGGCGATGCAAATCTCAGCTACAGCGTCGATGTAGCTGACCTCGTACTTCTCAGCAGATACCTCCTAGGCGCAGAAGAACTGACTCAGAATCAGGCAACAGTCGCCGATATGGATTTCTCCGGTACTGTCGATACCTTCGACCTGGTACAGCTGAGAAGATATCTCATACAATTTACACTCTAACATATAAAAAGCCGGACGTTTTCAGCGTCCGGCTTTTTTCTTGATTAACCATACTTCTATCAGGGGACGCCTTCACTTGCAAGGCGTCCCCTCTTCCAAAACAGTCCCCCGGACTGTTTGGGAATTCACCCCTTGCGAAGCGCCCTGCGGATAAATGAGGGACTCTGTCCCTCACCCTGCCAGAGGCGCTGCCTCCGGACTCCGCTAAAGGGGCGCAGCCCCTTTAGAATCCCAAACTGACAAAAGGCACAATAAAAAAGTCGGACGGTCATGCCGTCCGGCTTCTTTTTGTATATATCAGTCTTCAGGCTCTCCGTAGATACGGAAGGCCTTCATCATTATCGCTACCTCAAGGCGCTTCTTCTCCAGCTCGCAGGAGAGCTTGTATGCGGAGCGGATATCGCCGTTGTACTGGTAGTTGTTGGCGTTGCAGCCGCCGGAGCAGTAGAACTTCGCCCAGCACTCGCGGCACTCGGGCTTGGAGTATACATGAGCCTTGGCAAAATCCATCTTCATCTCGTTGTTGAAGGTGCCTTCGTCGATGTTGCCCATCTTGTACTCATCTATGCCTACGAACTGATGACAGGGATAGATATCTCCGTCCGGGGTGATAGCCACGTAGTCATTGCCGCAGCCGCAGCCGCGGAGTCTCTTGATAGCACAGGGGCCCTGGTCAAGGTCTATCATGAAGTGGAAGAAGTTGAACTTTCCGCCCTTCTTCTCGTTCTCCAGGATGCGCTCGGCCAGTTTCTCATACTCCTTGAATACTGCCGGGAGCTCCTCGACTGTGAGGGCGTACTCATCGGAATCGCCTACAACAGGTTCAATGGATATCTGGTCAAATCCTGCTTCATAGAGGGAGAATACATCCTCTGTGAAATCAAGATTGCGCTTGGTGAAAGTGCCTCTTACATAGTACTCCTTGTCTCCCCTGCCCTCAACCAGCTTCTTGTACTTGGGAAGGATGATATCATAGCAGCCCTTACCGTTGGGGAGGACACGCATACGGTCGTTGACCTCCTTGCGGCCGTCAATGGAGAGAACCACGTTGGACATCTCACGGTTGATGAAATCTATCTTCTCGTCATCAAGGAGGAGTCCGTTGGTGGTGATGGTGAAACGGAACTTCTTGCCGAATTCCTCCTCACGGGAACGGGCGTACTCCACTATCTGCTTTACTACTCCGAAATTCATCAGCGGCTCGCCGCCGAAGAAATCAAGCTCAAGGTTCTCACGGTCAAGGGACTTCTCAAGGAGGAAGTCGATGGCGTGCTTGCCCGTCTCAAAGGACATAAGCTTTCTGCCCTTGCCGAAATCGCCTGTGGAAGCAAAGCAGTACTTGCATCTGAGCTGACAGTCATGCGCGATATTGAGGCACATGGCCTTTACCGGCGAAGCAACGGAATACTTTGCATACTTCTCATAATCATCCTCCGAGAAGAGTATGCCGTCCCTGTTCAGCTCGGCTATCTCCTGGTAGCAGGACTCTATATCCTCTGGTGAGTAGGAGCGCGAGAGCTTCTCCACTACGTTTGCGGGACATTCTTCCTCAAAGGGGGGCTGGATATTGTCGAGGAGGTCATAGGTCAGCTCATCGACGATGTGTACGCCGCCGCTGTTGACATCGAGCACGATATTGAATCCGCCCAGCTTGTATTTATGTATCATGTTCTTTTCCTTTCATCATCTTTGCGCCGGACGTCCGTCTCCGCACCGGCTTTAGTGACTGTAAAAAAAGTGAGACAGTATGGCTACTGTCTCAGTTGGTAACGTTTATCACGTTTCTTGCGCCGCAATTATCTCTCGCACTTCTGGTTAGCAACTGTGCAGGATGTCTTGCAGGCAGACTGGCATGAAGCCTGGCACTTGCCGCAGCCGCCCTTCTGAGCAGACTCCTTGAGGTTAGCCTTGTTGATAGTCTGGATGTGCTTCATTATCGTTTCCCTCCTGTTATTGGAATCAAGCGTATATGCTATTATTGTTATTATACCATAGTCTATGGGATATTTCAATAGTTTTTTGCCGAAAAGGATATTTTGTTGATTTTGCACTATCACGTATGTTGGATAACGCGTTTTTTTCACACAGGTTCAAGGACGCAACGTCTGAATTGACAGTCATTGCCGCCGGTGTTATAATAATACCAACGGAGGTGATATATATGAAGATCAATCAGGTAAGGCTCGGCTGCCGCACGAATACAGGTATTGAAACAGATCCGCAGGAATACTCCCTGTTCGTTTTCCGCACGGCGGCCATGGTCAGCGCAGACGGCTCAGACAGGCGTGTACCCGCCGGCTATGCCGTGATATTCACTTCAAAGCAGACGGCAAGGATAAGCCCCGCCGGAAACGGCTCCCTGTCATACGAGATGATAGGCTACAAGCCTTCGAACTCCGATCTTCAGTATGCCGCCTCCCTGAACGTACGCTACAACACTCCGGTGCAGATAACGGACAGAGTCCTCGTCTTCAACACCCTGCGCAGCATCAAGTCAAGGACGGGCAGCGATGAAAAACACACCTGCGAGCTTATGGAGCTGTCCCTGAAGATACTTCTCCTCACTCTTTTCGCAGAGCATTTTGAAGAAAAGCCCCCGCAGCCGGTGCAGCTGCCGAAGCTGTCACAGCTGAAGGAACTGCGCAGCAGGATTTACGCAGAACCAGCGGGAGACTGGGATATCGACAAGATCTGCCGCGATCTCCGCATAAGCCGGACCTACTTCCACAGGCTCTATCATACCGCCTTCGGAGTAACCTGCCGTCAGGACCTCATCGAGAGCCGTCTCCTGCACGCCGCAGACCTCCTTGCCCACTCCGACCTGTCGATACACGCCATCTCCGACGCCTGCGGCTACGACAACGAATCCTACTTCATGCGGCAGTTCCGGCAGCACCGCGGATGCACTCCCACCGAGTTCCGCAGGCGCTGCTCAGAGGGCGAGGATGCAGGTACGCAAGGGTGAAAATCTTCTGAAAACCTTGAAAAAACGCTTTACATGAACGCACGTATGTGCTATAATATAATGTGACCGCTTATACTATGCGGCTATACAGACATAGAAACAAAAGCAGCAAAACGATAGAAAAGGAGAACTCTGAAATATGACCAAAGGCGACAAAAGGAGGAACCGCAGAAGATATAAGGTCAGATATGACCGTCTTGCGGTGCTTCTTCTCGTTACGATAGTCCTTGCAGTCATCATCACTTCCTGCGTGAAGGCCGTTACCGGCAAGGACGTCACCGAACCGATCGAGAGCCAGCTTCCCACAGCTGCCCCGACTGATCCCGCAGAAGCAACAGAGCCATGGGAGGACAATACTCTCCCCGAACCCGAGCCCGTTACGGATGCCCCCAGGTACAAGGACTATACCGTAGAGCTCCATAAGTACGACGATATCTTCAAGGGCGATCTTGTACTTGTAAACAGCAAGTACGAATACCGCTTCATGGAGGATGATATCGATGTACAGACCCTTTATGACCACAAATCGTCATGCTATGACGTGAGCGATAATGTTGTAAGCCTCGATTCAGAGGTCATCGATCAGCTCAGCGACATGATGGAGGCCTTCAACGAGGAAAGAGACGGTAAAGGCACGGGAATATGGGTATTCGACGGCTACCGCACCTACAACGAACAGGCCGCAAAGAGAAGCGACGGTCTCTCCGCCTTCGACCCCGGCCATACCGATTACCACACCGGCAGGACCTTCGATATGCTGGTAATGCATGAGGACGGTACTACTGACCCCTTCAAGCCCGAGGGCGATTACGAATGGTTCGCTGAACACGCCGCTGATTACGGTTTCATCACCCGCTATCCTCAGGACAAGACTGATATCACAGGTGAAAAGGCCAGATACTATACCTTCCGCTATGTGGGAGTACCGCACGCAAAGTATATCACAAAGCACGGTCTCTGCCTCGAGGAGTATATCGAGCAGCTGAAGGGTTATACTATCGAAAAGCCTCTTGAGGTCGAAGGTGACGGCTGCGGATACAAGATATACTTCGTTCCCCTTCCGGAATCAGATAAGATAGAGGTGCTCGTTCCCGAGAAGGAGCGCTACACCGTTTCCGGAAACAACAGCGACGGATTCATCGTTACTGTGACTACGAAATAAATACGAGCAGAAAGTGCATACTGTAGATGGATACCCGTCAGCGGTATGCACTTAATTCTTAGGAGATAACAGTGAGAAAGAGAAAAAGAATACTGAGCGCCCTGCTCTGCGGAGCGGAGATGCTCAGTCTTGCTTCCTGCGGCAGCGGCGGCGACCGCGGGAGCGGCATAAACCATATGTATGACGCTGCCCTCTGCGGCAATCCGGGAAGTCTCGACCCACAGTACGCCTCGGACGAAGCCTCCGCAAACGTCATACGCAACCTCTACAGCGGCCTCATGGACCGCGACAGCGACGGCAATATCATATGCCGCAACGCCGAGAACTATACCGTATCTGATGACGGCACGGTATACACCTTTACCCTCAGGGACGACAACTACTGGTTTTTCGACGAGAACGGCGACGACGCCATCAGCGATGAGGAATGCTTTCCCGTCATGGCGGACGACTACGTCTTCGCCCTGAAGCGTGTCCTCGACCCGAGGATGCAGTCGCCCTACGCCTTTGAGTTCTCCAACATCAAGGGCGCAAGAGACCCTGAGACCGGTCAGATATCCGATGAGAACGCCGAGATATACGCCACGGATATGAAGACCCTTGTCATAGTGCTTGAGAAGCCCGATGCCGAATTCCCGGCACGTATGGCCGAGCCGGCCGCCTATCCCTGCAACCGTCAGTTCTTCTACGGAACAAAGGGACGCTACGGTCTCGATGACAGGAGCGTCATGTCAAACGGACCCTTCTACGTCCGTCAGTGGTTCTACGACCCCTACGGCGTGAACAATATACTCTACATGAAACGCAACGACAAGAACGACACTGAGAAATTCACGGTATGTCCGGGATACCTCAGCTACAGCATAGAGGCAGATGAGGACGGCGTGAAGCAGCGCTTCCACGACAATGAGACAGAGGCTGTCACCTCTCTCAGCACATCAGCCTACAATCCGCGGAAGTATGTCATATCCGGCGAGAGCTGCATGACCCTCGGGCTTATCTTCAATCCTGCCGACCCCATCTGGTCCTCCGCAGGCATGAGACAGGCCATCGCTGCCTCCATTGACCGTGACGCCCTTGCAGGCATCATAAAAGGCACCGACGTGGAGACAGCTGCCGGGATCATACCGCCGGCAGTAAAGCTGGGCGGCAGAAGCTACCGCGAGGCTGTATCGGACAAGCAGTTCTTCCGCTGCGATACAGATCTTGCAGTCAGAAGCTTCAATGAAGCAAAACAGGCAGCCGGCGCAGAATCTCTCGATTCCATAAAGATAATGGTGGACGTGGAGACCGTCGATTCCTCCTACCTCCACACCCTTTCACAGAAATGGCAGGAGATGTTCGGCACCTATATCGGCATAGAGGATGTAACGCCGGAGGAATTTGAAAGACGCATAGCCGAAGGTGACTACACCATAGCCCTCTATCCTCTCCGCAGCAGCTGCGGTATCGGAAGCTCCTTCATACGTCAGTTCGAGACCGTGGACGTGCTCCGTCCACAGGAGGAACTGCCGGAGCTCGGCCGTATGCTCCTGACCTGCGCAGATGAGAAGGCTCTTGAGGACACTTACTACGCCGCCGAGACCCTGATACTCGACCGGCTTGAGTTCATACCGCTTTTCTACAGAAAGCGCTACCTTATATACGACACCGACAATGAGGATATCTTCTTCGACCCCTTCACGGGAGCAATAGACTACAGACGTGCCCTTAATTTCAGCTGAGACGGATGATACAGGCAGGCGTCCGTTCTCCTACCCATGACACCTCCTGCCGGCCTGAACTGAGGTGAGGGTATTATGGACATCAACGAATTCTACAGAGGCGAGGCCTTTGACGCATACAGCTGGTACGGAGCGCACACCTCTCCGGAGGGCACGTTATTCCGCACCTACGCCCCCCACGCATCAAAAGTCGCTGTTGTCGGCGATTTCTGCGGCTGGAAGGATATGCCCATGACTCCTGTCGGGGACGGCAGGTCATTCGAACTGCTTGTACCCGAAGCAACGGAGGGGATGCGGTACAAATACCGTATCTATGACAGGAGCGGCCATTTCATCGACCACTGCGACCCCTACGGCTTCGGCATGGAGCTGCGTCCCGGCACCTGCTCGGTGATACGTGATCTCACTGGCTTTGAATTCACTGACAGCGAGTGGCTGGAGCAGCGCTCGGACTGCCGTGACAGGCCTCTTAATATATACGAGATGCACCTCGGCTCCTGGAAGAGAGTTTCCGACGAGGACGAGAACGGCTGGTATACCTACAGCGAACTCGCCGAAATGCTGCCGGACTACCTGGCAGAATACGGCTACAACTACGTTGAGTTCATGCCCCTGAGCGAGCATCCCGCCGATGAATCATGGGGATATCAGATAACCGGCTTTTTCGCCCCCACCTCCCGCTATGGCACTCCGGTACAGCTCATGGAGCTGATAAACGCCCTCCACGCAAAGGGCATCGGTGTCATAATGGATTTCGTACCGGTACACTTTGCCGTAGACCACTATGCACTGACAGAATATGACGGAACGAAGCTCTATGAGTTCGAGGATGACGATGCAGGCTATAACGAATGGGGCAGCCGCAACTTCATACACTCCCGCGGCGAAGTACGTTCCTTCCTCTGCTCGGCAGCGGATTACTGGCTCTCGGTCTACCACATCGACGGCCTGCGCATGGATGCTGTCCGCAACCTTATCTACTGGAACGGCAGGGACTATCTCGGCGAGAACAGGTACGCCATCCGGTTCGTGAAGGATATGAACTGCGGTCTCAAAGCAAGGCATCCCTCGGCGATACTTGCAGCGGAGGATTCCTCCGCCCATCCGAAGGTGGCCTCCCCCGTATTCGACGGCGGTCTCGGCTTTGACTACAAATGGGATCTCGGCTGGATGCACGATACCCTTGAGTATTTCCAGAGTGCCCCCATGTACCGCACAAGGGATTACCACAAGCTCACCTTCTCCATGCTCTATTTCTACAACGAAAAATACATACTCCCGCTCTCCCATGACGAGGTCGTTCACGGAAAGGCAACTATCCTCCAGAAGATGAACGGGCAGTATGAGGATAAATTCCCGCAGGCAAGGGCGCTGTATATGTACATGATCGCCCACCCCGGAAAGAAGCTCAACTTCATGGGCAGCGAATTCGGACAGCTCCGTGAATGGGATGAAAAACGCCAGCAGGACTGGGATATGCTGAAGTATCCCCTCCATGACTCCTTCCGGGAATACATACGCAGACTCAACAGGATCTATCTTACACATACCGCACTTCATTACGACTACGATCCCACGAATTTCTCATGGGACGACTGTTCAAGCACTGACCGCTGTGTATACGCCATACGCCGGAAGAGCGCCGGGGGCGACATACTCACGGTACTCAACTTCTCTGACTGGTTCCAGTCCGGCTACTCCGTGGATATCGGAGAAGGCTTCACTGCAGAGCTCCTGCTCGATTCCGACAGCCAGCTCTACAGCGGCAATACTCCCGAGGGAGAAACCGTCTTCAGACAGGAAGGCTGCCGGCTTGATATGGATATCCCTCCATACAGCGGAAGGATGTTCCTGCTTGACCGTACCGGCAGAGAGCAAATATGATATAAAGGGGAACAAACACCATGAAACTCAATCCTATGCTGGAAGAAAAACCTGATCACAGCCACTATACAGCCTGTCTCAGCCGCAAGGAGGAGATAGACAAATACTGCAACCGTGCTTTCATATATACGGTTATTTCTTCGCTGATAATGGCATTTTTCACGATATGCACTATCGAGATGCCTCTGATATCAGCCGTCCCGAAGCTCATCGGAGACGTATGGGAGCCCTTTCCAATATTCGTTCAGCTCGCTGAACTCGTCGGAGTTACCATACTCGCAGCGGCTGCCTGTACACGGAAAAAGGTACTCCTCGTCGTGCTGATGATATACTATCTCCTGCTCACCGCATCAAGCCTCGTGAGCGGCACTTTCCCGGGAGTGGCCGTGTCCTTCCTGCTTGGATCGGTAGGTACTGCCGCAACTGTCAAAGCGCCCGTATTCTACCGTGACTATGAACAGCTCAGGAAGACTGAGGGCTGGCCCCACTTCGCCCGCTGGATGGCAGAGGACAGAGACCGCCCGAAATACAGCTATGATACCCTGCGCAAGCGCGCCGCCGAAAAGGCAGAGGCAGAGACAAGGTGGGATGCCGCAAGAAGCTACGACACTCCCAGGAAGACCCCAAGGCCCTCTTCCCCCGATTACGAAGCCGCAAGAATGGCCGACGAGGTTATGCGTGCCGCAGAGGCAGAGGCAAAGGAGAGGACCAGCTTCGATCCCTACGAGGCAAGACGTCTCGCAGCAGAAGAGGCAAGACGCGCTTCGGAGGTATACCGCAGATCGGGCCCCGATACGCTTGAGGCTGCCCCCTCACGTTCAATGCCCTTCGATGATGATATGCCCGGTCTCGAGGGCGCTGCAGCAGTGCTGGGCGCTCCGGAACCAGCAATGATCTCAGGAGAATACACCGACGGCTTCGAGCCGATGTAAAGGAGTGATCCTATGTTTGCTAAGATCGCAAGTCTCGGCCTGTTCGGGCTCAACGCCTTCCCGGTCGATGTGGAGATAGATATCAGCCGCGGACAGCCGCAGTTCGAGATAGTCGGGCTCCCCGACGCCTCGGTGCGTGAGAGCCGTGAGAGGATACGTGCGGCTCTGAGAGCCTGCGGCGTGAACTTCCCTGTGGCTGCGGTCATGGTGAACCTTGCTCCGGCAGACACCCGCAAGAGCGGCTCTGTACATGATATGGCCATATTCATGGCGATACTCCGTGCCATGAACCTCATAGACGATTCGCCGGAGGGCTGTGCCTTCATAGGAGAGATATCCCTCAACGGAGATATCCGGCGTATCAACGGCGTGCTCCCCATGGTTATGCTCGCCCACGAATCGGGCATGAAGGCAGTCTTCGTCCCCGCTGACAACGCCCCCGAGGCCTCGGTCATCGAGGGGATAGAGGTATACGGGGTATCCAATGCCGCTCAGCTGATAAAGCACTTCACCGGACAGGAAAAACTCACTCCGGCGGAGCACTATATACCCTCAGAGGCAGCCTATACCGACACTCTTGATTTTGCAGACGTCCGCGGACAACAGAGCGCCAAGAAGGCACTCGAGATAGCGGCAGCCGGAGGACACAATGCCCTCCTTATCGGCTCACCCGGAAGCGGAAAGAGTATGCTCTCAAAGCGTATGCCTTCCATACTCCCGCCGCTCACCTTTGAGGAATCCCTCGAGACCACCAAGATACATTCCATCTCGGGGCTTATCACACCGGAAAACCCGCTTGTTACGGTAAGACCTTTCAGGTCCCCCCATCATACCATATCCTCTGCCGGACTTGCCGGCGGCGGAACGATACCCCACCCCGGAGAGGTCTCCCTCGCTCATAACGGCGTGCTCTTCCTTGACGAGCTTGCCGAGTTCGACAGACGTACTCTTGAGATACTGCGTCAGCCCCTTGAGGACAGGCGTGTCACCATCGCAAGAGCCTCCGGCACTGTCACCTACCCCTGCACCATCATGCTCATAGGAGCCATGAACCCATGCCCCTGCGGATATTACGGACACCCGAAGAGGAAATGCACCTGCTCGCAGAAGAAGGTGGCTGTCTACCTATCAAGGATATCCGGCCCTCTCCTCGACCGCTTCGACCTGCATATCGATGTGGCGCCGGTGGAGTATGAGGACCTTTCCACAAAGGCTAACGAGGAGCCCTCCTCCGAGATACGCCGCCGTGTCATTGCGGCAAGGAAGATACAGGAGGAGCGCTTCAGAGGCACCGGCATCACCTGCAACGCCCTGATAACCGCCGACAAGAGACAGGAATACTGTCCCATGGATGACGGAGCAGAGCAGATGATGAAGGACGTCTTCGACAGGCTCGGCATCAGCGCAAGAGCCTATGACAGGATACTCAAGGTCGCAAGAACTATCGCAGACCTTGATGGTTCGGAGGTCATAAAGCGTGCGCATATCGCACAGGCATCACAGTACCGCACTCTTGACAGGAAATACTGGGCGGGCTGATACAGATACTAAAGAAAAAGGAAGGAAACAATGAGATCGGCATTCAAAAATCTACCGGGCAGCAGGAAATACAGCCTCGACGGAGGTCTGCTTTTCGCCGTGACGCTCTGCGCGATCCTCGGCACGCTGCTGATATACTCCATAGTCCGCAGCGGTATAAGCGAGGGCGAGGGAGTTACCGCAAGCTACTGGAAAACACAGCTCATATCCATGTGCATAGGCGCATTCTTCGCTGTAGTGATATCCTTTCTGGATTACCGCAAGCTGGCAAAACTGTGGTTCATCTACGCCCCTGCCGCACTGGCACTCGTGGCGCTGACCTTTACCTCACTTGCCTACAGGCGAGGAGGTGCTGACGACCAGGCGTGGATCAAGATAGGAAGCTTCAATATGCAGCCCTCCGAGGTGCTGAAGATAGCCTTCATACTCTCCTTCAGCTTCCACCTCTCCCGCGATGAGGAGAATATGAACAAGCCTTTGCATATGCTCCTCCTCCTCATGCACGCCGCCGTCCCCCTCGGGATAGTTGCGGTACAGGGCGACTACGGTACAGCTATCATATTCGTGGCCATCATGGCCTTCATGCTCATATCCTCGCATATCTCATGGAAGTATCTCATCGCCGCACCCTTCATCGCTGCCGCCGGCATAGCGGGTATGTGGTTCTTTGCGCTGAGCGACTTCCACAAGAAGCGTATAATGGTGCTGATACATCCCGGTACTGATCCGGAGGGTATCGAGTACCAGCAGGATCTCGGGCTTACTGCCCTTCGTGAGGGCGGAGTTTTCGGAAATGGACTTTTCGCAGACCCGAAGGAATACCTCTACGTACCCGAGCAGCACAACGACTTCATCTTTGCCTTTGTCGGACAGGCATTCGGTTTCATAGGCTCACTCGGCATCATAATACTCCTTGCCTATATATGTCTGAAGATCTTCTCTGACAGCCGCGTCGCAAAGGACAGGCTCGGCAGGTTCATCTGCATGGGCGCATTCGGAATGATCTTCACCCACTGCGTCATGAACATCGGCATGGTACTGAAGGTGGCGCCGGTTATCGGTGTACCGCTTCCCTTCTTCAGCGCCGGCGGTACGGCTATGGTAAGTATGTATGTCATGATAGGGCTGGTACTCAGCACCTACAGCCACCGTGCCATGAGCTATAATGTATTCTACGAGGCGGATGACTGATACCGCCTCAGACAGGAAAGCAGCCATAAGGCTGTCAAAACCCTATATCTATTCAGGGGACGCCCTCTCTTGCAGGGCGTCCCCTCTTCAAAAACA
>CAMKMD010000029.1 GCA_946413815.1 uncultured Ruminococcus sp. | reverse complement strand
ATTTCAATGCCGGCACAATTTGAGCCTGTTCTTATTTAGAACAGGCTTTTTTGCTGTTTACAGATATTTTTGGAGGTGTGATATGTATAAGGCTGATATAAAGGAATACAGCAGTTTAAGTAATCTTGTCCCTCCTGATCTACCGGTCAGCTGCTATCCTCTTTCGGTTACAGAGGGCATTCAGAGCGGAGACATTTTCACGGCTGACGGCAGGCAGGTACTGATCTGGCATAAGGGCGGTTTTGCTTTCCTGTTCGGCAACTATGACGATAGTGTCCTTGATTCCGTCTATGATATGCTTACAGACAAGTCGGGAACTAATGCCCGCCGTTTCCTGCTTATATCGTCCGATAAGGCTGTATCTGAACGGTTTGGAAAATACCCGGATATCCAGACAGAAAAGCGGTACCTCTTCTCCTATGCCGGTAACAGTGCTCCTCCTTCTTCACTGCCACAAGGCTTTGAGGTCAGGGCTATGCAGTCTGCTGATATGCCGCAGCTGACAGGTCAGGTGGTTCCTCTCTTCTACTGGGGAGATGCAGAGGCCTTCCTTCACAGAGGTCTGTGCAGCGTTGTCACCTATAACGGAAAAGTCGTTTCATGGGCGTTCTCCGCATCTCTCTGCGGGACTATGGTAGATATAGGAATCGAGACACTCCCAGAGTACCGCGGAAAAGGTCTCGCCCTCGGTGTCTGTCAGCATCTTATCCGCCGCATCCTTTCAGAGGGCAGAAAGCCTGTCTGGGGCTGCCATTACAAGAACCCAGCTTCTGAGAATCTTGCATACAGGCTTGGTTTCATCAGGGAGTCAGAGGCCTTTACCTTCAAAAAGATATAAAGAAAGTCCGGGAAGAGTTCCGGACTTTTATATTAGTCTTCACGCACTGTATATCCCTCGGGTATCATATCAGGCGCCTTTTTATGCTCCTCTGCCTCGTCATCGAAGCGGAAATTTGACAATTGTGTCTACAGCGAAGAATCACTGTTATAAACAAAAATTAAACCCCGCTATCAATTAAGATAACGGAGTTCTTTATCAGTGATAGTATGAATCTATACCGAGGTACTCCTCAAGGGTTAGACCGCTGTTGTGTACCTTTGTGGCAGTTTCGATGCCGAGGAACCTGAGGTGCCAGGGCTCTGCGCTGAAGCCTGTAACAGCCTCTTTGCCTGCGGGGTATCTTACGATGAAGCCGTACTCATGTGCATGCTGTTCGAGCCAGAGTGCTTCGGGAGTTCCCGCAAAGCTCTGTCCGGCTGTATCAACATCGATAGCAAGTCCGGTCTGATGCTCTGAATGTCCGGCACGCTCAACAGCCTTGTCTGCCGCAGCCTGTCCGTACTGGTTCGCATAATCCTTGTATATCATATCCTGATAAGCATAGGAACGAACACCGGAGGCGAAGGTGATGCTAAGCCCTGCTTTGCGTGCATCAGCTGCGAGCTTGGTGAACATGGAAGCCGCTGTCGGGTCGATAGCCGGTGAGAAAGTCTCCGGCAGGCCGAAGCTCTTGTTTACGATAAGGATATCGTCTATGTAGGTCACTCCGTTGATGACCTTTATCTCGTGACTGCCGGTGTTAACATGTGCCTTAGGCTCCGTGGTCTCTGCGGGGGGAGTGGTCTGGACCGGCGGCTGTGCCGGAGTATCGCTTCCGGTTACGGTAACGATTATGTCGGCCTTTACACTCGGGTTATCCTTGCTCGTTACAGTGACTACGCACTTGCCGGGCTTCTTGCCGATTATCCAGCCCTCGCAGTCAACAGTTGCGATGGAGGGATCGGAACTCGTCCATATCTCCTCCTTGTTTCGTGCATTGGCCGGGTACATCGTAACATAGGAGATGCCGCCCGTACCTACGGGGATATCCAGCTTGTAGTCAGTGAGCTTTATCTCTTCGACTGTATCAGATCTTACAGTCACCTTTATCTCTGCCTTAACAGCGGGATTATCCTTGCTGGTTACGGTGACGATGCAGGTGCCTGCCTTCCTGGCGCTTACCCAGCCCTCGTCATCGACTGAAGCAACGGAAGGATCGGAGCTCTTCCATATCTCGCCCTTGTCCGGTGCATTGTATGGCGTCATAGTCACTATGGAGATATCGCCGCAGCCCGGATCAAGCACCATTTCGTACTTGGTAAGCTCTATCTTCTCGACCTTGATTCTTCTGACAATTACCTTTATCTCAGCCTTTATCTCGGGGTTGTTCACACTTGTTACCGTAACGGTGCAGGTGCCCTCTTTAAGGCCGTATACCCAGCCCTCGTCATCAACAGTTGCAACGGAGGGGTCTGAGCTCTTCCATATCTCACGTCTGTCCCATGCAGTTGACGGGTACATTGTGACCATTGAGATATCGCCTTCATGGACGTTCAGATCAAGCTCATACTTTGAAAGGGTGATGCCGTTTATCTTGTAGGGATCAGCTGTGGATACCGGAACAGTAGTAGTTACCGGAGCAGTGGAAGTGCTCACTGTTGTAGTGGTCACAGGTTCTGCTGTAGTAACCGGAGCTTCTGTCGTTGTGGGCAGAGGAGCCGCAGTTGTGGGTATTTCTGTTGTAGTAACAGGAGCCTCAGTTACCGGTGCCGCTGTTGTTGTGGTAACAGGTGCTTCAGTTGCCGGAGCCTCTGTAGTCGTCGTAACAGGGGCAGCTGTCGTTGCCGGTGAGGTGAATACATCAGGTCCGAGTACGGGGATAGCAGTCTTTACAGGCTCTGTCTCCGCCGGAGGTGCCGGCGTGGTAACAGGCGGTGTCGTTGTCACCGGAGTATCGTCGTATACCACAACATCTATGTAGTACTTGACGTCAACGTTTTTGTGGCTTGCCACGACTACATGGCAGTGGCCGGGGTTGATGCCGGTTATCCAGCCCAGCTCATCGACCTGAGCTATCTCCACGTTGTCGCTCATCCAGATCAGGGATCTGTCCTCAGCGTCAGTCGGATAGAGAGTAACCGGAGTGGTATCTCCCTCGCCGGGTCTTATCCGTATAGTGGGCTTGGATACACGTATATCCGTTATTCGGTCGGGATCAACGACCGTAAGCTTCATGGTCTCTGAAATGGCCGGATTATCAAGGCTCGTGACGGTGACCGTGCAGGTGCCTGCCTTCATTGCAAGTATCCAGCCGTCATAATCGACAGTAGCAATGCTCTTGTCCGAGATGGTGTAGCGTACTGCGGTATTCGGCGCAGACGGCGGCAGGGTGGCGTAATTGCATCGTCCGCTCTCCCTGACATTCAGTGTCATTTCGTAGTTTGTGAGCTTGATAGCTGTGACCTTTTCATCGTCAGCTGCGGTAGTAGGTATGTCGGCAGTTGTTTCTGTCTGTACTGCCGTTACTGTTTCCGGAGCGGCTGTGGTTTTTGGCTTTGCAGTTGCTGTAGTGGCTCTGGAAGTTACTGTTGTTGTCTTTACTGCTGCTGTTGTAACGGGAGGAGGTGCAGTCGCCGGAGGTACAGGAGCTGTTGTTGTCTCCTGCAATGTCTCCGCCAAGTACTTCTCTGCAAGAGAGAGCAGTCCGCCCGTTGATGTATAAGCGTAATAGTCAAGTATTATTGAAGCATCGTTTGAATCGACAAATCCGTCATGATTGACATCTGCAGCCTTCATCATCCGGCTGTCAAGTGCTGAATAGTCTCCTGTGGCAAGGCTTGAATAGGCCTTTGCGATAGTCGAAGCGTCGGAGGAATCGATTACACCGTCATTATTGACGTCTCCCTCCTTGCAGGTGATTGAGTCTTCTGTGAACGGAGCGATAACAGGTGTACCGAGTGCTGCGTCGGCATTAAGAGCTGCTGACCAGGCAGAACCGACAGAGAGCACAGCGGCAAGTGTGACCGCCATTTTCTTTGTGATACTCATATATTCTCCTTCTACCCACTTTCAATAAGTGGACCTTTCCCTGTTCTTCTCCGCTCTGAACAGCGGGAAGAACTACATCCTTAAAAAAGAGCTGTCTCCGTTCTTTTCTCTCTGTAAATAACACTTCTATTATACATTATTTTAAAATAAAAATCAATGGTTCGATGACATTTTTTAGTGATTTAATAGCAAGATGTAGCAAAATGCAAACTGCCGGCCTCATAGACCGGCAGTTTTTTATGACTTTTTCATGATTCTGATATAGCATAATCATGATATAAAGCAGGGATCAGTTGTCTGCATTGCTGCTGCGTTCGCCTGAAGCAGGCGTTATCGCTGTACGCTGTATCGATACATTGGTCTTGGTCACGGCCCATACGTTTGAGTATTTGGTCGAGAAGGTGACAGGAGCACTGAAAAGATCCTGCTGCTGCTTGTTGGAATCGATAAGGTTCGCGTCTGCGGTGATATCCTCTGCGGTGACATCGTTTATCATATCCTCAGGTCCGAATACTGTTATGGGAAGCTTCTGCGTCAGCAGCGAGTAGTTGTAGTTCTGCGGCTTGTTGCTGATGGAGATACGGCTCTGATCGAGGATAAGATCCTTGGAGGCGAGACCCGTGCCGTCGAGAGTGACTGTCACGGATTCGAGTCCGGATACGTTGATGATGGAAGACGTGGGCTCGAGCACCTTGCTGATGGAGAAGGTCTTTGAGAAATCGAGAGTCAGCTCGCTGAGGTCTATCGTACCTATATCAAGGGGATCGGGTATCTCGGTCTGAGCGTTCTCGGAGGCAAGTGTGATCTGATCTGAGCTGTACTTGAAGTGGAGGGTGTTAAGATCGAAGTCGCTGGGGGCTCCGAGTGGTACCACATGGAGGCCTACAGTCTTCTGTGCCCTTACGGGGATATTGATGCTGAAGCTGGTCTTGTCTGCCTTTACGTTCTCACTCAGTGTGATGGGGGTGCCGTTGCTGGTGAGGTACTGTATCTTGTCGCTCTGGACATTGGAAGATGCTTCAAGTGACATCTCCTTGTCTATTACTGCGCATACAGAGGAGATCTGATCTAGCTCCGACTGCGGACCGGTGATGCTGACGCTTTCGGGACTGCAGGTTATCTCGTCCTGATTGACTGCCATGCCGTCCGGAGTGTTTATCTTCGGAGTGACGGGGGTCACAGGGAAATCCCTGGTAACTGTCTTGTCCATGATCACGGTCGCCTGCGGGGGATATACCTTCTGCACCTCGGGTTCTGCTCCGTTGGTGCTGCGTATCTTTATGGCAAGTGACTTCGTGCCGGTGGAGTAGATATTGGAAGCATCGATATATGCTTCAAGGTTCTCGTTGTTGAAGTTGCCAACCTTGGTGCGGCTGCCGAGTATGTCTACTGTTACCTCCTGCACATCGCAGGATATGACACTGATGCCCTGTTCAAAGGCGGGGGTGCCGGTGATATCCGTCCTGACGGGGATATGCGTGATCGTCCTTGCCGCAGTGGGGTACTGCGTGATTGATATCATGAACCATACCACTATTGCGAGCAGGAGCGAGATTATGGCAAGCGAGAGATTGTTTTTAAGGCTGTTGCTGTATTTCATTTCTTCTTCCTCCTTTCAAGCAGTGAGGAGATGAAGTTCTTTCCGGCAACCGGGAGCGGCTCGTTATCCTCGTCGAATATCTCCTTGTAAAGGAGAGTCCTGAGCTTGTCGTGAGTGTAGTCACGGGTGAGGACACCGTTCATGGCGACAGATATCTGTCCGGTCTCCTCCGATACTACGATGATCACAGAGTCGGAGTTCTCACTCATGCCGATGGCGGCACGGTGTCTTGAACCGAGCTTCTTGTTGATGATGGCATCGTTCTGGGGCTTGGGCAGGAAGCAGGCGGCGGCAAGTATTATGCCGTCACGCATGATGACAGCGCCGTCATGGAGGGGAGTCTTGGGGTAGAAGATATTGCCGAAGACCTCCTTGCTCGGAGTGGCGTTGAGAATGGTGCCTGTTTCTATCTGCTCGCCAAGCTTTACCTGCCGCTCCACGACGATGAGAGCGCCGGTGCAGCTTGCGGAGAGCTCTACGCAGGAATCACATATAGCATCGATGGCCTTGTCCCAGCGTGCCTTGAGTTCGTCGGAGGTCTGTCCGATACCGAGGAACTTGACGCCGAGCTTTGTTCTTCCGAACTTCTCCAGCGCACGCCTGAGCTCCGGCTGGAAGAGTATAAGCATGGCGATGAGACCGATTGAGAGCACTCTCTCGAGGATGTAGCTCATTATCTTCAGCTCAAGGAAGGTGCTGAGAAAATAGCCTCCCACCAGGAGAAGTATGCCCTTGACGAGCTGACCTGCTCTTGTCTCTCTTATGAGCTTGATGAGCAGGTAGATTATGTATGCAAGTATGAGTATGTCAACGATATCCCTGAGACTCATCGTGCTCAGTATACTTGACAGCGCATATTTTATATCGTTGAATGACGGCATTTGTTCACCAACCCTTCGTTTCGTGCCAGGGCTCTTTCTTTATGCCCTGAGGACGGAATTTGCACCGGGCAGCGCTGATGCCGCCCGATGCCGGGATCCTTTTGTTCTATTGAATATCACGTGCCATACTGCACGCATCACTTACAGTTCTGATGTGTGCCGTAAGTCATTACAGTAAATAAGTCCACACATATATTATTGTACCACAAATTGAAATAATTTCAATAGTTTTTTGGCAATTTCCCGAAATTATCATAGTTTTTTTTACACAGCGGCAATTCTGCGGACTGTCCTTGCAAGCTTTTCGGCATCCTCCTGCCGGCTGAAGACCGAGGGAGAGAAGCGTACGGTGCCCTCCGGAGTGCCGAGAGTCCTGTGAGCGAGAGCCGCACAGTGCAGCCCCGCCCGCAGGCAGTAGCCCTCCTCCGAGAGAAGCGCGGCCGCTCTTTCAGGCGCCATACCTTCTATGCCGAAGGAGACAACAGGCAGGTACCTGCTCTCAGGCGAGCGGTATACCCTGATGCGGCTGTCTCCGGAGAGGCCTTCAAGAAACCGCCGGCAGACCGCTCCCTCATGGGCGCGTATCTTCTCCGTGCCGATACTGCGGACGAACTGTACTCCTGCCTTTACCGACATCGCTCCTATTATTCCCACCGTGCCGCTCTCAAGGGATTCCGGAAGAAGCTCCGGCTGTTCAAGACTGCCCGAGGCGCTTCCTGTGCCGCCCTGCATGAGCGGGCGTATACTGAAGCGTCCGTCTGAGAGGAGCAGGCCTGTGCCGGTTATGCCGTAGAGCCCCTTGTGGCCGGAGGTGCAGAGGATGTTTATGCCATCCCTGATATCCACATCGAGTATCCCGCAGGCCTGTGCGCCGTCAGCGATGAAGCATATCCCCCTGCTGCGGCAGAGCGCTCCTATCTCCTGCCAGGGCATTATCTGACCGGTGACATTGGATGCGAGAGTACAGACGACAGCCTTTGTATCGTTCCTTATGAGTGAACGGAAACTGCCGAGAGTGCGTTCTGCATCTGGAAATACCTCAGCGACTGAGAGGTCTGTCCTTCCGGCGGAGGCAAGGGCAAAGGCGGGACGGGCAGCGGAGTTGTGCTCCATGCTGCTGATTATCATGTGTCCGCCGTCCGCCATTACTCCTTGTATGGCGAGGTTCAGTGAATGAGTGCAGTTGAGGGTGAAGACGGTGTTTTCCGGCTCTGCGCCAAAGAAGCTGCCTGCCTCCTCCCGGGCGGAATAAAGAGCCTCCGAGGTCGCTGCGGCAAGGGTGTGGCCGCCTCTTCCGGCATTGCCGCCGAATCTCTCCATCGCCTGAAGGACTGCCCGCCTTACTGCGGGCGGCTTCGGGAAGGTGGTGGCGGCGTTGTCGAAATTGACGGTCATGACGCACCTTCCTCCCGGAACGGCAGGGTACAGGGGATGCCGCTCCGGTCAAGAAGGACTGCTGCCCTGCGGCAGTCATGACGTACCAGCAGTTCCCAACTGCAGCCGCCGTGCGATACTGTCTCGCTCCGCCTCATCTCACAGGATATCCCGCGTGAGCGCAGGAGCCTTGCGGCCTTTACGGCGTATGTGTAGGAAGGGCAGGAAAGAATACAATTATCCATGTTCATCACCTCTTTAGGGGAGGTGCAGTACAGCTTTTGCGGTACATACTATTATATGTAACAGTGGCGGAAGAAGTGCCGTAAAGGACGTGCTCAGAGGGAGGTATGCACTTATGAGGACGCACCGGGAAGGTTTAACGGATTGACAAAATACTTAAATCATGCTATAATAATATAAGAAGGAGATGCCATATTATGGAGGGTCGATGTCTAATATTGCTGTTTTTGTTTCAGACTTGCCGAATATTGCTGAATCCCCTTGAAAGATATTGACATAATTGAAAAGCCGTGTTATCATGAAAATGGTAATAGTCGGTTCTTGTAGCTTTGTGTACAAGGAGGACGGTTATTATGAAGAAGATTGTATCAATTATATCCGCAGCAGCCATGTCTGCCGTAACTATGGCATCTGTTGCAGCTTCTGTGTCTGTCGGTGCAGAGGGCCCGAATCGTACTGTGAAGATAATGTGCATAGGCGATTCGATCACCGACGGCTATGGAATTGCAGGATCCTATCGTAAATTCATATATCATGAACTTACCAAAAAGGGCTATGATATCGACATGGTCGGTACAAAGTCCGGCAGCGTTATGGCCGAGTATACAGACGAGGAGAGCGGCGAGACCTTCTCCTACGACGACGGTAATACCGGATACAGCGGATACGCCATTAAAGAATACCATCTCACAGAAAACGGAACGAGTTATAACCGCAGCGGTATCCTTGAGGTACTGAAGGAGACGAACTGTCTCTTTGAGGAGAATCCGGATATCGTAACGATACAGATAGGCACAAATGACATTATCGACGGTTATGACCTTGACAAAGCTTATGACAGGATCAAAGAACTGCTCACATACGTTACTGATAATGTCCAGCCTTCTGCGAGGGTGATAGTCACTACCATACCTCAGGTTGATCCTAACCGTACGGAGGTGCGGGACTGGTTCTCCAACTACCGTCACTCCGCCGACTGGCAGACGGAGTACAGCGACGAGGAGGCAGAGGCAAGCATCAGAGCGGCGGTCGAAGCATATAATGAAGCGATACGCAGGTATGTAAGCGACAGGAGCGAATTCCTGAGCAAGGGAATGCTTTACCGTCCTGTTGCGCCGTTATACCTTGCTGAAGCGGATTCAGCCATAACCGATGTCAGGACACAGCTTATGGACGGCGTTCATCCGAACAATGACGGATATAAGGCGCTTGGTCTCTACTGGGCAGACTTCATTGATGAAATGGTCGGCAGCATATCTCAGGAGCCGACATATCCGCCTTATGAAGATCCTGCATCACAGTGGCATACGGTAGCTCCGACAGAAGCGGTGACGGAAGAGGATATATTCATTACCGGTATACCCGCAACAGAGCCGGCAACGGAGACCGCGACCGTGCCTGCTGCAGACGGCAGTCTGAAGATATCGGATATGGTAAGAGTCAGCCGCTGGCTGCTCGGATATCCCAATGCAGAGATCAGTGCGGAGAATGTTCCCCGTTATGACCTTGACGGAAGCGGCTCCATAGATACATTCGATCTTGTGCTTATGCGCCGGACACTTCTTGAGACCTGCAGGGAAACGGCTGCAAGACTTTCGGAAAAGCTTGGAAAAGATTTTACTCTGTTTGAGAATGGTGTGGATATAGTCATCATTGATCCCAATGCAGAACCTGTGCAGATAAAGCCTGCCACTGCCGGTAGTCATAACCAGCAGGCTGCTGTTAATACAGAGATCATTGAATTTGAATCAGAAGAAGAGGCCAGGGAGTGGCTTGAGCAGCATGGTTTTGATCCTGCGACACACTTCCCGGAGGACACGGAGGATAACATAATATCCTGATCCCTGAAGTCTCTGGATATCAAGCATCTACCGCAGTCTCAGAGGCTTTTCCCTCTGAGACTGTTTTTTCATGATCGCTTATTGAAGACAGCTCCTTTTTCATCTTACGGACACAAAATCTTCTGACAACGGTCAGAAATTAAGCGTAACTTTAAGGTTATTTTAAGATAGCAGCATTATAATTAAGAAAGAAAATAACACGAAGGGAGTTGAATCCGGAGCGGAAGTGCAGAAGGCCCTTAATGTACTGACGTGACCGGGAGCTTATGGCAATTAATACGTTTGCTCGAAAAGAAGTTAAATTCCTCCTTGATATGTACCAGTATGAGGGCCTCATGGAAGTGATCCATGAGTATATGAATCCCGACCAGTACTGTATCGGCGGCAGGGAATACGGCATCTACAACATCTACTATGACACCCCGGATGATTTTCTTATAAGAGAATCACTCTCGAAGCCTTACTACAAGGAAAAGCTCAGGCTTCGCAGCTACTACTCACCCGCTGCTCCTGATGATCTCGTTTTTCTTGAGGTCAAGAAGAAGATAGGCGGAATCGTAACAAAGAGAAGAGTCTCCATGACTCTTGCAGAGTCTGATGAGTACTTTGCTACCCGTCAGAAGCCCGAGGCAAAGAAGTATATCACAGAGCAGGTTTTCCGGGAGCTCGATGTTTTCCTCGATCATTACCCGGTCGCTCCGAAGCAGTATATCAGCTATCAGCGTGAGGCCTTTTTCGGAAAGGACAATCATGATTTCCGCCTTACGTTCGACCGCAAGATCACAGAGAGACGTTTTGATCTCCGCCTTGATTATGAGAGCTACGGCAACTACATAATCGACGAGGATCAGAGACTGATGGAGGTAAAGGTATCCGATGCAATGCCCGACTGGCTGGTGGAAAAGCTGTCGGAGCTGAAGATATATAAGACCAGCTTCTCAAAGTACGGAAAAGCTTATACCAACTTTGTCCGCGAGAAGGCTGCGACAAGGAACCATATCTACATCTCGGGCATCTCGAGAGTCAATGATAGAATATTAATGAACAGGAGCGTATGAAATGTTTAAGCACGGTTTTTTTGGAAATGTATTATCGAAGTATTATGCAGATGAAGGAGATATCTTCTCCGGAAGCTCATCCTCATCTCTGCTCGACAATATAAAGCCCGGGGAATTCTTCCTCTGCGTCGGAGTGGCGCTTCTCATGGGATTCCTCATCAGCCTTCTTTATATGGCTACACACCGCAAGGAGGGCTACTCACAGAGCTATGTTCTCACTATGATAATGCTCCCCACTATTGTGGCACTTATCCTACTCCTTATCAATACAACGGCAGGAGCACTCAGCCTCGCAGGAGCATTCACCCTCGTCCGCTTCAGGAGCGTCGCCGGTGATCCGAGGGATATAGCCTATGTATTCTACGCTATGGCAGCAGGTGTTGCCTGCGGTATCGGCTATGTAGGCTTCGGCATAGTATTCTTCATCGTACTCGGTATAGCACTTTATGCACTGTCAGTTATCGACTTCGGTGCATCAAGCAAGCGTCACATGACACTGAAGATCGCTATCCCCGAGAACCTTGATTATCAGGGAGTATTCGAGCCTGTGCTCAACAAGTACACAGAGATGCACAAGCTCAGAAGAGTTAAGACCACAAACTTCGGAACACTGTTCGAGCTTATCTACAGCGTTGATATCAACGACAACGTTGATCAGAAGAAGTTCATCGATGAGCTCAGAGCACTCAACGGCAATATGACTATCAATCTCGTATTCTTCAGATACGACGACAAGATCTACGAAAGCTAAGATCCTCGCTTAATTGCATAACCCACCCTATACAGGAAATGTCAGGCTCTGTCTCAGTGAGTCTGACTATTTCCATATATCCGTATATACGGTAAGGAGAATTGGTATGGACTACAGAAGAATTATGGCGGCCGCAGCGGCGGTTGCACTGATGGCCTGCTCGCTGAGCAGCTGCGGAAAAGACACGAACACAGAGCCTGCAACCGGAACAGAGGACAGCACATCTGTCTCTGAGACTGAGCAGGATACAGAGGAGACCACTGAAGCCCCGGAAGAGGACGAAGAGGAAACCGAAAAGGAGACCAAGGAGAAGACCACCAAGGCTCCGAAGGAGGAGAAGACTGAAGCTGCCACCGAGGCTGCATCGTCTGCGGACAAGACAACAGCTTCAACAGACCAGAAGAGCACAAACGCGGCTTCAGGAAACTCTGCCGGTACTACAGCATCAGACGGCTCTTCATCGGGTTCATCCGCTGGACAGGCGACAGAAGCTCCTGCCGCTCCTACAGAGGCACCTGCTGAGACTCCCGCGGAGGAGGATTCAGAGTTTGCGGCTGAGGTAAACTTCAACGGCGCACCTTCAGTAGTAAAAGGCTCCAATGTAACCATCGAAGGAAACAGGGCTATAATCACCGCCGGCGGAAAGTACTATTTCACAGGCTCTACAGGTGACGGACAGATCTGCGTCAGCACTGCGACAGAGGAAAAGGTAAAGGTAGTCCTTGCGGGCGTGAATATCACCTGCCAGAACGGACCTGCTGTATTCATCAATGAAGCTAAGAGATGCAATGTGGAGGTGCTTGAAGGAACGGCGAACTACCTCTATGACTCTGCCAAGGACAAGGTATATGACGGCGTTATCTTCTCAAATGATACCCTGCGCATGAAGGGCAGCGGAACTCTTGAGATCACAGCAGGCAACAGACACGGTATCGCCAGCGACGATGACGTTATCTTTGAGGGCGGAAATATCACCATCAATTCTGTAAAGTCAGGCGTCTATGCCCACGATGATATAACCATCAATGATGGTTTCCTCACAATAAGAGGCGGCTCCAACGGACTCAAGTCCAGAGGTTCCATCAATATAAACGGCGGTACTCTCTGCGTATCAGGCGGAAACAAGGAGGAGAAGAGCTCTATCTACGCTTCCGGAGTATTCAACTATACCGGAGGCTATGTATATGCAGCAGGAAATAAGGTAACAGCTCCGACGAATACCAGTTATCCCTATGCTGTTGCTTCACTCACAAATCCCGGAGCAGGCGGCAGAGAACTGGGCATCTTCATCAACGGAGTGCAGCAGATAGGCTTCACACCTCATAATGACTACCGCTGCATCATGGTGCTCTCACCCAACTTCGGCATAGGAGCTGAGGCAGGCTTCGCATACAACGACAATTACTATGCGGGCTATGCCCTCACAGAAACGCAGAACGTTTTCACTATTGAGTAAGAGATATTCTTCATCTATACTATACTGCATCGGGCGCACAACAGTGCGCCCGATCTGCGTATTATCAGGCATCTGCCGTCCTTCGCACTTTGACGGAAAGCGCGGATGATACCCCTGTATAAAAGAAAAAGTGCCGCATTTGGTACGGCACTTCCGGTACGGCAAAAAAAAGCATCCCTCACGGGATGCCAAATCATATCCGCTCCATACGGTCAAACCGTTTAGCACTGAGGAGCGAGCCATAGATGATAAGTTAAAATAAGTTATTGAGAATAGAAAACATGAAAAAATTACAAATGAAAGGGATTAGTTTGATGAAAAAACTAATTCTATTTCTATGGCGTGCAACTGAAATTAATACCCAGTATCAAGCACATGAGAGGGGAGGGTACTTGATACTGAATACCAATTCTCTTCAATTGCTGTATTCATTATAACTCAGACACAGAAAGTTTACAATACACAATTGTGTACTCTGCTATAAAAAAGTGTACTTTTTAGGATTTTTTTAAATTTTGGCTTGTAACTTTATTTTGAATAAGTTTTATAATATGTTCAATTTATGATTGATTAACAAAAAACGTTGATTCAAACGTGTTAAATCAGATACCGCCGCATATGTCAAGGCATGAATCAGAATACCGTACCAAGCCAGTACCAAAGCTGTACAGATGCCGTGACTTTCTTATAGTTAAGCCATTTACAGGATGATTTTTTTCTTTGCCTGAGCAGTAAAAAAGTACTATTCATTAAAAAATGCTCAGCCGGTTTCATTAACAGAGAGAAGGAACAGAAGGTGCCGGAGTACAGATAACACCAAGATAAAATATTTATCATTAAACCGGACCGATTCAATGTGAAACTTGTGTGAAAAATTAATAATCCGCTTGACAAATTATGAATCAGGTGGTATGATTATATCAGAAAGAGGATATATTCACTGAAACGGGGTGAGACTATGAAAAAAAGCATTTACAGTCTTGTGCTCATGGACGATGTGGTGCGGGCTGTTGACGAGCAGGCCTATCGTCTCGGGACGAGCCGCTCGAACCTTATAAACCAGATACTTGCGCAGCATCTTTCCTGCGTCACGCCGGAGATGCGTATGCGGGAGATATTTGACACTCTGACAGCAATGGCAGGCGGCAGCTTTCAGGTGCAGGAAAGGCGTTCCGATTCGCTGATGACACTGCGCACTGCCCTTGCGTACAAGTATCGTCCTACCATCAGCTACAAGGTGGAGCTCGACCGTGAACCGCAGGAATACCTGGGGCGGGTGACGGTCAGCATACGTACCCAGAGCAAGCCGCTGATGGAGCTGTTCTCCCACTTCTTCGTATACCGCTGCGCAATGGAGGCCAGGTACCTTGAAAGACTCGGCCTTGCGGACTACTCCGCAGTGATAGGCTCCAATACCTTCACCCGCCGCCTGTTCAACAGCGGGAAGCTCTCCGACGAGGAAACGGGTGAAGCGATATGCGCTTACATAGCCGACCTCGACCGTTCCCTGAAGCAGTACCTGGCAGACCCTGATGGATTTGCGGGGAAGGCGGGAGCTCTCGAGAGCGAATACCGCAAGCTGCTTGACAGATACGTGCTTTAGGTCAAAGATACAAAGGATGAATGATGATACATTATAAAGGAGGAAATGAATATGAATGCTGAGAAACTTACACAGAGATCAATGGATGCTGTAAGGAAGGCGCAGAGCATAGCGGTGATGATGTCGAATCCCGTCATCGAGCCTGTGCATCTCCTTGCAGGCCTTCTGAAGCAGGAGAACGGCCTTATCCCGCAGCTCCTGAGAAAGATGAACATCGATACGGATATGTTTGAGTCCGAGACCGACAAGAGGATAAACTGCCTTACAAAGGTGACAGGAAGCGGAAGGAGCTCAAATATCGGCCTGTCTGCTGAGGCTGACAGAGTTCTGACAGCTGCGGAGCAGACAGCCGGGAACATGAAGGACGAGTTCGTATCGGTCGAGCACATCATGCTTGCCCTTATCGACTCCAAGGACAGCGAGGTATCCCGCATCATGAACAGCTTCGCAGTTACCCGCGACAGCTTCCTGAGCGCACTGATGGCGGTAAGGGGCAATACCCGCGTAACTACCGAGAACCCTGAGGATACCTATGATGTCCTCACCAAGTACGGACAGGAGCTTGTAGGTCTTGCAAAGCGCAACAAGCTGGACCCTGTCATCGGAAGAGACAGCGAGATAAGAAACGTTATCCGCATACTCTCACGTAAGACCAAGAACAACCCTGTACTCATCGGCGAGCCCGGTGTCGGCAAGACTGCTATAGCTGAAGGGCTTGCCCTGCGTATCGTTGCAGGCGATGTGCCGGACAGCCTGAAGGACAGAAAGGTTTTCTCGCTGGATATGGGCGCACTTGTGGCGGGTGCCAAGTACAGAGGTGAATTTGAGGAGAGACTGAAGGCAGTCCTCAATGAGATAAAGAACAGTAACGGACAGATACTTCTCTTCATCGATGAGCTGCATACTATAGTAGGTGCAGGCAAGTCCGACGGTGCTATGGATGCCGGCAATCTGCTCAAGCCTATGCTTGCAAGGGGCGAGCTGCACTGTATCGGTGCCACTACCCTCAATGAGTACCGTCAGTACATCGAGAAGGATCCCGCACTTGAAAGACGTTTCCAGCCGGTAATGGTAGATGAGCCGTCCGTTGAGGATACTATCTCCATACTCCGCGGACTCAAGGAGCGCTATGAGGTCTTCCACGGCGTAAAGATACAGGACAACGCGCTTATATCAGCCGCAGTTCTTTCCAACCGTTACATCACTGACAGATTCCTCCCCGACAAGGCCATAGACCTTATAGACGAGGCCTGCGCTACCATACGCACGGAAATGGACTCCATGCCCACAGAACTTGATGAGATAAACCGTAAGATGATACAGCTCCAGATAGAGGAGACTGCCCTTAAAAAGGAAAGCGACAGCATCTCACAGGAGCATCTCAGCGAGATTCAGACTGAGCTTGCCGGACTTCGGGAGAAGTTCGATGCCATGAAGGCAAAGTGGGAGAACGAGAAGAACGATATATCCTCCGTACAGAAGATACGCGAGGAGATAGAGCAGGTGGGCGGTCAGATTGAGAAGGCAAAGCGTGAGTATGACTTCAACAAGGCCGCCGAGCTGGAGTACGGCAGACTGCCGCAGCTGAAAAAGCAGCTGGAGGAGCTGGAGAAGCAGGCGGAGCACGATGTTGAGAACGGCCGTCTCCTGCGTGACAAGGTGACAGAGGACGAGATAGCCAAGATAGTATGCCGCTGGACGGGCATCCCCGTATCCAAGCTCATGGAGGGCGAAAAGGAGAAGATACTCGGCCTTGAGGGACTCCTCCACAAGCGTGTCATCGGACAGGACGAGGCTGTCACCAAAGTAAGCGAGGCTATACTCCGTTCAAGAGCGGGTATACAGAACCCCGACAGACCTATCGGTTCCTTCCTCTTCCTCGGACCTACCGGCGTAGGAAAGACAGAGCTTGCAAAGGCACTCTCTGAGATACTCTTTGATGACGAGAGAAATATCATACGTATCGACATGAGCGAGTATATGGAGAAATTCAGCGTCAGCAGGCTCATCGGAGCGCCTCCCGGATATGTGGGATATGACGAGGGCGGACAGCTCACAGAGGCTGTACGCCGCAAGCCCTACTCTGTAGTCCTCTTCGACGAGATAGAGAAGGCTCATCCGGACGTATTCAATATCCTCCTTCAGGTGCTTGATGACGGACGTATCACCGATTCACAGGGACGCACTGTTGATTTCAAGAATACTATCATAATACTGACCTCCAACCTGGGCTCTCCCTTCATACTCGAGGGCATAGGTAGTGACGGACAGATAACCGACGAGGCAAGAGAGCGCGTGGAGGGTCTGCTGAAGCAGCAGTTCCGCCCTGAGTTCCTCAACCGTCTTGACGAGATAGTATTCTACAAGCCCCTCACCAAGACCGAGATAGTGAGCATCGTTGACCTTATGCTTGCAGACCTCCAGAAGCGTGTTGACGACAAGCATATACGTATAAACGTATCGGAAGCTGCCAAGGAGCATATCGTAGAATGCGGATATGATCCCAACTTCGGTGCAAGACCACTGAGAAGATACATCCAGCGCAACGTTGAGACACTGATCGCACGCCGCATCATAGGAGGCGGAGTTGCGGCAGGTGATACTATAGAGATAGACGTCGAGGACGGCGAACTGAAAGCATTCTGATATAACATACCGGCTGCGGAGAGATTTTCCGCAGCCGGTACTTTTTTAATGCAGGATTATGAATCAGGAATGCAGAATTGCGGTATCGCCTTGCGGTGATGAAATAAAAGAATACAGCACTGATCCGCGTAATAGGATGTACAGAACGTGCACATAATATGTATCAGCAGATAGTTGCATCAGTTCCGGCCGGATATCATACAATAGCAGTACAGCCCTCATACCGCGCCCCTGCGCCAGCTTCGCCTTTATGTGCAATTTGACGGTCAGACCGCCCTGCCGGCTCTGCTCCCGACGGAAAATAGCCAAATTCTATTGGTGTTTTTCATAAAAAACGACCCGCCATCCCCTTAGAATCGGGCGAAATGTCATTTTTTCACAAATGGCTTGACAAATCCTGTAGCAGGGTATATAATTCATAATATAAATTCCAAAAAAATGGAGGATAATCATATGACAAAGACTGAGTTAATAAGCGCTGTTGCTGAGAAGACAGGCTTCACAAAGAAGAACGCTGAGATCGCAGTAAACGAAGTTATCGCTACGATCACAGATGCTCTCGCAAGCGGCGACAAGGTTTCTATCGTGGGCTTCGGTACTTTCGAGGTTCGTGACAGAAAGGAAAAGCAGGTTATCAATCCCCAGACAAAGAAGAAGATGATCGCACCGGCTTCAAAGGCACCCGCTTTCAAGGCTGGTCAGGCACTCAAGAACGCTGTTAACAAGTGATCTAACGGAGGTATTCATTATGGCAAAGAAGACAGAGACTACTGCTGTTGAGACAGAGGTAAAGGCTGTAGCTGAGGAGAAGGCTGTCGCAGAGAAGGCTGCTCCCGCTGCTGAGAAGAAGGCTGCTGCAAAGAAGCCGGCTGCAAAGAAGCCCGCTGCTGCCAAGAAGCCTGCTGCTAAGAAGACAGCTGAGAAGAAGCCTGCTGCAAAGAAGACTGCTGAGAAGAAGCCTGCTGCTGCAAAGAAGCCGGCTGCTAAGAAGGCTGCTGCTCCCAAGGCTGCAGAGACTGCAAGCAAGGTAGTTATCCAGTTCGGCGGCGGAGAGGCTGATACAGCTGCTCTCGTAGAGAAGGCTAAGAAGGTTGCCGGCGTTAAGAGCGCTAAGCAGGTTGATGTATATGTAAAGCCTGAGGTAAACAGAGTATACTATGTTATCAACGGCGATACATTCGGCGATTTCGCTCTGTTTGAGTAATAAGGATCCCTGAAAAAACAGTATCACTTATCCGGACAGAATCAATAATATCAAAAAGCGTACCCCCACAGGAGACTGTGGGGGTATTTTTTTGTTCCTGAAAGAAATTATTATTTTTTAAGTACTTTTTAAACTCCTGGATGATATAATTAATTTAGCGAAGGGCGGAGAGCCTGCCGGAATATAAAATATAAAGGATGATGGATATGATTTGCAATGATAATATGGAAAACGAGAGAAAAATGATGAATGATTATTCTTCAATTCAAATCCATGAAAAGCGCAGAAAAGCAGATGATAATTCGATTATAATAGCTTTTTGGGTGATTGGTGGCTTATTCCTGATTATGTTTGGCGCGGTTTATGGTTTTCACAGGTTTTTAGTGCGTGAGGAATTCAGCAAGTTTACTCCTGAACGTATAACAAGAATGGAGGAAACTTATAATATCAGTCTTTCATATGCGAAGCCTTTGAAGTTTTATTATACACATTTTCAGGACGGAAGCACTGAAACTCTTGAACTGTATACGAATGATTACAGAGAACTGATGAAAAGCTATTATGGAGAGAGTGAACTTGATTCGTCAGAAAATGAAGACGGCAGCTATGCTGTATACCATTATACTATTGACGATAAATCATATGTAAATGTGAAATTTGAAGAATGTGATTCAAAAGTCTGGAAATATAAGGGAAAATTTGACCTGCAGAAGAGTTTGAGATAATGACTATTAACAATGTTGATATACCTGATAATTAACAGCGGCAAATCAGACAGGAAGTGATACCATGACCGGATTCTATACATACAAGGGCATTATCTCCGATGCGGAGTTTTCCGAGGAGGAGAAAAGGGAGATAGACGAAGCGGAGATACAAAGGATGATGCGCTGTATAAAGGCGTTTCTGATACTGCTGCTGATACCGTGCAGCCTCTTCTATTGCTATAGAATGTTCCTCATTTCTGAGTACTGCAAAGTATTCACTCCTTCACGTATTGAGCGGATGGAGGAGATATTCGGTGTCAGCCTTGAGGATGCTGAGCCTGTTGAATACACCCATTACAGATTCAGACATACGGAGGAGCTTGACCTTACTGTTCGTGACTGGAAAAAACTGATGGACAGCTTTTCCGGCAGCGGAGAGTACAAGGGTGCAGAGGTGAAGGAAAACGAAGGAGCTTCCTTCTCCGGCAGTACGGCTGGCGGAGAACACTTCGAGGCAATATTCCGGCCTTCGGAGCAGAATGACGGAACATACACAGGTGTCCTGAGAGTAAGGCACAGATAGGATGAAACGGAGGATAAAACAATGACTAACGATTGTACGATTGATTATGAGATCATGGAAAAGAAAGCAAAGAGATCAATTATCTGCGGCTTTCTTCTGCTGCCGGTAGGACTGCTCTTGTTGCGTGCTTTTGTTCTGACAAATCATTATAATTTTATGATTGTTTCGTCACCGATACTGATAGGTTCGGGAATTCAGATTATCATCAATTATAACAAAAGAAGAAATAAGCAGGAATGCTCATATGCTCCGTTCTGGACAGGCCTTATAGTTGGCATTTTGCTATTATTCTTTTTTTCATCTTCTATAATGTTTTTATATATTGACTCGAATCAGGCGTGGAGGTATCCGATACAGAAGGCATATTTAGAAAAGAGAGTGAATTCTTTTACGGAACCCGATTGGTTCAATGAGATAAAAAAAGAAGATATCAAGGGTGGGTACTATTTTTACTATAGTCCGCATTTTTATGGTGGGCACGGAGGTGACAGCCGCTTTGATGTCAGATTCATTGCTGAGCCTCAGACTGCTCAGAGATATGCTGAAAAATATGCTGAAATAGCATCATATTCGTATTCGGTCAAGCCGATGAAGGATACTAAGGTTTTTGCTTGTTACAATGCAGACGGTGAGGAAGAAGATTTTGTATCGGATATGGATTACAGTTTCTGGAGCGACACATCGTCGGCAAAGGTGTATTATTGCGGACAAAACAATGAAGGATCTGGCTCATCGTGGAAGTATTTCGTGATGGTCGATACAGTATCCGGTAAGATAGAGTTTTGTCAGAAAGGATGAAACGGAGGAAACACTATGAACACCAACCATGAAACAATAACAGAAGAAACGGCCGTAAAGGTCAAATTCCCGAGACTGCCGCTTATCCTGACAATCATATTCGCTGCCGGATTCTTTCTGGTAGGCGGCTTGCGATTCCTGATAATGACAGTAGTGAACTTTCTATGCGGAAGCTTGATAAAGTCTGAAAGGGAGAATAATATTCATGAAGGCAGAAAGGAGGGTTCTCCCGGCACAGCCGGTATTGGAACATTTATATTATTTAACTTCACGGCTGCGCTGTTTACCGGGTTCTTTTTATTCCCGCCTATTTATATCTCGTCACATTTAAAGTGGAAATACCCCTTTCAAAAATCCTACATCGGACTTTATCAGAATATTCAGGAGCCTGACTGGTTCCCGGATTTCATGGGTGATGTCAGGGAGGATTACCGGTTCGAATATATGCCGTCTATTCTTCAGGGTGATGGCCACTATTCTGTACGCTTTGTCACTGACCGTGAGACTGCCGAAAAATATGCGGCAAAGTTTGCTGAAACAGCGGTTTACACAGTCAGACTTGGCGCGGCTTATAGTGACGGAAGCTTTCTCGTGGAGAATGAAACGCCGGAGACCTATGATGATTATTTGGAGATACAAAAAGACGATGGATTCTGGATTGGTGCTTCACCGCTTGCTACAGCCTACGTTTTAAATGCGTATTGTAACTGGAACCACCCGAGTGCATCAGCAGTGATAGTTGACCCTGTTACCGGAAAGATAGAGTTGAGTATGATGTGATAACGATGCCTGAGTCACCTGCTCAGGCATTTTTCTTCCCCTCCGGTTTTTCATTGACTTTCACTCCCTCAGGTTGTATAATATAATTAAGTAAGAAAGGGGGCGGCGTGATGACCGAGTATCTGAAAAACTACATGAAGCGTACGGCGGAGAGACTTGCGGTCTGCAAAGACGCAGAAGAGCTTGAGGAGATATTCTCCGAGCACCTCGACAAGATAGCCTTCATGCAGCATGAACGCATTGTCCATTTTCTCGTGACCATGATGTTTGCGCTTGTAATGGCCATATTCGTAGTGGGACTCATTATGACGCAGGAGCTCACACTGCTGATACTTATTACCATCATCATGGTGCTGCTCATATTCTATATCAAGCATTACTACTTCCTTGAGAACACGGTGCAGGAGATGTACCGCGTGTATGACTCCATGCTTGAAAAGCGCCGCGTATTCAGAAAGGGGGAGGTCAGGGAATGACGAAGAAGGAACGGACGGAGCTCGCTGTTGCGGAGCTGGAAAAGCTCTATCCCGATATCGGCTGCACCCTCGATTATGACAAGCCCTATGAGCTCATGTTTGCTGCAAGGCTTGCTGCACAGTGCACCGATGCGAGAGTGAATATCGTCACGAAGACCCTGTTCGTGAAGTATCCCGACCTGAGAGCCTTTGCAGAAGCCGATCTGAAGGAGCTTGAGCAGGACGTCAAGCCCTGCGGATTCTTTCATACCAAGGCAAAGAGCCTGAAGGAGATGGCTCAGAAGCTGCTTGATGATTTCGGCGGCGAGGTCCCCGGCACTATGGAGGAGCTCCTTTCTCTCCCGGGCATAGGCAGGAAGACTGCAAACCTTATGCTCGGTGACGTTTTCGGGAAGCCTGCTGTAGTCACCGACACCCACTGCATACGCATCACAGGCCGCATCGGCCTTACAAAGAACACGGAGCCGGCAAAGGTGGAGAAGGACCTTGTGAAGCTGCTGCCGCCGGAGATATCAAATCATTTCTGTCACCAGACCGTCCAGTTCGGACGTGATATCTGTCGGGCAAGAGCTCCGAAATGCGGCGAATGCCCGCTCAGCTATTTCTGTAAATACTACTCGGAAAACCATAAATAAAAGAACAGGGAGGAGAACCATGTTATTCAATTTTCAGCTCAGCACACAGGCTCAGGGACTTGTTGACATCACAGCGGAAGTCACTGAGGCCATCACCGAAAGCGGCGTGAACGAGGGTATATGTATCGTTTACTGTCCTCACACCACTGCGGCAATAACGATAAACGAGAACGCCGATCCCGATGTAAAGACAGATTTCATAGCCGGACTTGACAGGATCTTCCCTGATTTCGAGATCTTCCGCCATGCGGAGGGCAATTCCGACGCCCATCTGAAATCCTCGGCAGTCGGAGCAAGCGAGACCGTTATCATAACAGGAGGCAAACCGCTTCTCGGCACCTGGCAGGGTATCTATTTCTGCGAGTTCGACGGACCGAGAAAGCGCAAGTTCTACGTTAAAGTAATGGGGGACTGATCTATGGACAATACTGAAAAGATCGCACAGCTCGCTCAGTACGTAAAGGAATCGGAAGCCATAGTATTCTTCGGAGGTGCGGGAGTATCCACGGAGAGCGGCATACCGGATTTCCGCAGCGTTGACGGCCTGTACAACCAGAAATGGGCTTATCCGCCCGAGACTATCCTCAGCCATACCTTCTTCTGGGCAAAGACGGAGGAATTCTACCGCTTCTACCGTGAGAAGATGCTCTGCCTTGATGCAAAGCCAAACCCGGCGCATCTCAAGCTTGCCGAGCTCGAAGCGGAGGGCAAGCTCACCGGAGTAGTAACACAGAATATCGATGGCCTGCATCAGGCTGCCGGCAGCAAGAAGGTGTTCGAGCTCCACGGAAGCGTGCTGCGTAACTACTGTACCAAGTGCCGTAAGTTCTTCACTGCGGAGGATATACTGAACTCTGAGGGTATACCGAGATGTGAGTGCGGCGGAGTAGTCAAGCCCGATGTTGTTCTCTATGAGGAGGGACTTGACGATAATGTAGTCGACGGCGCTATCAGGGCCATAATGTCGGCTGATATGATGATAATCGGCGGCACCTCCCTGAATGTATATCCGGCTGCGGGACTTCTGCGCTATTTCGGCGGAAAGCATCTCGTCATAATCAATAAATCTCCTACGCCCAAGGATTCATCGGCCGACCTGCTGATAAATGAAAGCATAGGAAAGGTATTCTCGGCTATATAAGGAGGTTCTTATGAAGATACTTGCAGTCATAGATATGCAGAAGGATTTCATCGACGGCGCTCTCGGCACAGCTGAGGCTCAGGCAATAGTGCCTGCTGTAAAACGCAAGATAGAGGAATTCAGGTCGAAGGGCTACGATATAGTATTCACAAGGGATACCCACGAGGAGGATTACCTCAGTACCATGGAGGGAAAGAAGCTGCCCGTGGTACACTGCGTAAGAGGTACGGAGGGATGGGAGATATCCCCGGAGCTCGATACGACCGGATGCACGGTGATAAACAAGCCCACCTTCGGCTCATACGAGCTTGCTGAGTTTGTGGCCGGTGATCCGCGTGTTGATGAGGTGGTCGTTATCGGTCTCTGTACTGATATATGCGTTATCTCCAATGCGCTCCTGATCAAGGCAAGGGTGCCGGAGATAAAGATAACCGTTGATTCTGCCTGCTGTGCAGGAGTTACACCGCAGTCACACCAGAATGCCCTTGAGGCAATGAAGATGTGCCATATCGATATCGAATAACAAAAAACGCAGGGAAGCGACCGGACTTCCCTGTATTTTTTATTCTGCGATAATTTAAGTTGCTCACAGTAATTTAATCTGTGCGTTAAACAGTTGGTAATATCGTTCACTGTGAATATGAAGCGCTAAAATAGAAGAAATAGCATTTTTATCCCATAAATTTACAAAATGTACTTGATTTATATTAAATTCTGTTGTATAATTAAAGTATAAATTAATCTCGATGGAGGCGGTCTTAATGAGATCAGGATTATTAAGAAGAACAAGTGCGGCTCTTATGGCAGCTGCAATGTCGGTCAATGCGGCAGCAAGCGTGATGGGTGTTACTGTAGCAGCCGGAGAACTCAGGTTCGAGTTCGAGGACGCTAAGATCAGCGGAGATGTTACCGTTGAGGAAAATGCTTCTGCAAGCGGTGAGAAGTGCCTGAAGATGACGGAGTCGGGCACTATCGATCTTACTGTAACAGCTCCGGCGGCGGGCTCCTATCAGCTCGTGTTCTATGCAGGCGGAATAGGCTCCGACAAGCAGAACAACCTTGCAGTAAACGGCACGGATCAGGGCGCCATAGGAATCCCTGAGAGCAACGGCTTCGAGAAGATATCAGTTCCGGCTGTTACCCTCAAAGAAGGCGAGAACACCATCACCATCACCAAGTCATGGGGCTGGAGCAACTTCGACTATGTTGAGCTTATCTCCATGGCTGATGCAAAGATCTCCGCAAAGCAGATCTATCCTTCCGACAGCAAGGCTACCAAGGAGACAAGGGCTCTGATGGCATACCTTGCAAGTGTATACGGAAAGAACATCATCTCCGGTCAGCAGGAGATATACAGCGGCGGCCCTCATGGCCTGGAGACAGAGTTTGAGTACCTCAAGGACCTCACCGGCCACTATCCGGCTATCAGAGGCTTCGATTACGGCAACTTCTGCTGCCCTGCTTTCGGCAGCGATGACGGCTCGACCAGGAGAGTCATAGACTGGGTAAAGGAGAAGAACGGTATCGCTACCTCCTCCTTCCACCTCAACGTACCCAAGAACTTCGCATCCTACAGCATAGGCGACCGCATCGACTGGTCCAACACCACCTACGGCGCAAAGGATACAGACTTCTCACCGGAGAATGCTGCAACTCCCGGAACCAAGGAGAATGAATACTATATGCAGGCTCTTGAAACTCTGGCCAAGGAGTTCAAGAAGCTTGAGGCTGAGGGTGTGCCCGTTATCTGGAGACCTCTCCACGAAGCCGAGGGCGGCGGCGGAGAGAACGGCTCCTGGTTCTGGTGGGGCAGAGAGGGTTCTGATGTATACAAGAAGCTCTGGATATACACCTACAATACCCTGACAGAGACCTTCGGCTGCCACAACCTTATTTGGGAGTGGAACAGCTATAACTTCTCCACATCAGCTGACTGGTACCCCGGCGATGCCTATGTTGATATCATCGGCTACGATAAGTACAGCTGCACCGACTGGTCAACAGGAAGCGCAGTATTAAAGCACAACGACAGCCCCATAGCCTCCACCTTCTACGGTATCGCAGAGAAGTACGACAATGCGAAAATGATATCCATGGCTGAGAACGACTGCTTCTCAACTCCGGAAAAGCTCCAGAACGACAAGGCGGGCTGGCTCTACTTCTGCACATGGTATGACGGCGGCTCACAGGACACCAACTTCCTTTCCGGAGAAGTCTTCAATACCAAGGAAGATACTATCGCAATGTATCAGAGCGATTACTGCATAACCCTTGACGAGCTCCCGGCAGACCTGTATTCAACAGATCCCGGCAGCGCTGATCCCGCTGTAACAGTGACAAAGCCCGCTGTTACCACAGCTGACCCGAATGTCACAACTACCACAAAGGCTCCCGATCCTACAAAGAACGAGGGCAAGGTAAGAAAAGTCAAGAGCTCCTATCAGGTAACTCTCCCTGAGGCTGCAAAGGAATTCTATCTCGAGGTAGAGCTTCCGGAGGGCGTGACCTACGCAAACGGCGGACTCGGTACTAACGTAAAGGTGGACGGCAAGGACTACTGGGCAAATATCATGTGGGAGGCTACAAAGTCAGGTGACGTTAAGGTGGTGCCTGAGAAGAACTTCCTCAACTGCTCAGACGGCACCACTGAGGTAGAGGACGAGGCCATCATCGAGGCAGCAAAGGCTGCTCTCGCAGATATCACATCCTTCGAGGGACAGATCTGGTGGGCTTCCGACAGCGACGGTGAAGAGGCCTCAAAGGACGGCATCGAGATCACAGGCGTGTTCACAAAGAAGGACAGCGGCACTACAACTACAGCTGCTCCCACAGATACAACTGTAGCAGCCGACGCCTTCTACGGCGACGCAAACTGCGACGGAAAGATAACTGTTGCAGATGCTGTAGCAGTACTCCAGTTCGTGGCAAACAAGGAAAAGTATGATCTCGGCGACAGAGGTCAGCTCAACGCGGATGTTGACGGAGTTGCCGGTATAACCGGAAGCGACGCCATAGTTATCCAGAAGGTGGACGCAAGCCTTGTCAAGCAGACAGACCTGCCTCTCAAGAATTAAGCATCATCAGCGGACGTTTATTGAGGGCTCTGCCCTCAAACTCCCGCCCAAGGGACTCGTCCCTTGGGAATCCCAATGCAAAACCCTCCCTCCCCATTTATGGGGAGGGAGGGTTTTGAAATGAGAGTCCAGAGAGGCGAAGCCTCTTTGGCAGGGGTGTGGGGGCAGCGCCCCCGCAAAAAAGGCCGGTTATGTTGCGTTATTTCTTGACAAACATAGTGCAACGTGCTATAATAATGTGTATCAAAAAATGCAACCTGAAGCTGAGGGAAGGCGGTGAGAATCCGCCGCAGCAGTCACTGCCGTGTCCGGTCATCCCGGGAGTCGGATCGCTCGTCAGGTATGCCGGCAAAGGTTTTCGGACAGTGGAAAACGCAGCCAGTTCTCAGCTGAAGGATAACTGCGCTCCCGCAAGGGGGCTTTTGTATTGTCAAGGAGGATATCATGAAGAAGTTCAGTACATTAACAGCCACTCTCATCGCAGCCGCAGCACTTTCATGTGCGGCAGTACCGTCTGCAAACGCAGCAGACAGCGTAAATGCCTACATTACTATCAATGCCTGCAAGGATGCTCCCGTTGTCACACAGGAGAAGATAGAGGTAACAGATGTGGATAATGACGGCAAGCTCACAGTCACAGATGCGCTCACTATAGCACATGACAAGTTCTTTGAGGGCGGCGCTGCTGCCGGTTTTGCTACAACTGAGAGCACATACGGCCCTATGGTATCAAAGCTCTGGGGCATTGAGAACGGCGGCTCCTACGGCTACTATGTAAACGGCAATATGGCATGGAGCCCTGTTGACGAGCTCGCTGACGGCTCTTTTCTTGATGCCTATGTTTACAGCGATATGACTGCATGGTCTGATATCTACTGCTACTTCGATGTAAGGGATAAGGACGTTAATCAGGGGGACAAGGTGACCCTCAGGCTCTCAAAGGTACAGTTTGGCGCAGACGGCGCAGCTTCCGCAGTACCCTTTGCAGATGCTACAGTCACTGTAAACGGCACAGCAGTCGGCAAGACCGATGCTGAGGGAAATATCGAGATCGAGGCAGCTGCCGGAAAGAATGTGGTATCAGCAACATCTGATACCGCTGTAGTGGTACATCCCGTTGCCATACTCAATGCTGCGCCCGCTGCTGAGGCACCTACTGCCGCTCCTACAGAGCCCGCAACAGAGGCAGCTACCGAGGCTGCAACAACTGTTGCAACTACTGTTGCCACAACAGCTGCAACAACAGTTTCCACAGCAGCTCCTACTACAACTAAGGCAGCCACAACAGCCGCTGCAACTACCGCAGCTGCAAACACCAATTCACCCAAGACAGGTGACAGCTCCGGAATAGTATTCGCATTCCTTGGTGCAGCTGCCGTTGCCGCTGCATTCACATTCAGAAAGCATGAGGATTAAGGCATTTACCCTATGCCTTACAGCAGCAGCCGCACTCTGTCTGAGCACTCCTCTGACAGCCGGTGCGGCTTCTCATACCGTCGGTGAGATACAGTCTCTCGCCGACGGTATCGTTGCATATAAGGTATCATCCTCCGGTGCGGCAGGAGTACAGGACTGGATAGACGGCCCTCTTGCTCAGGGTGCGGGCGTTGCTTCGGAATGGTATATCGTCGGTCTGAGTCAGTCCGGCAGCTATGATTTTTCAGCCTACCGCAATGCGCTCGAGACCTACCTTGAGACAGCGACGGTATACTCCGCCACGGCAAGGCAGAAGTACGCCCTCGCACTGAAGGCGGCGGGAAGCAGCTCGGATTACATCTCCCGCACTGCCTCAGACTCCATAGGTCAGCTCGGTATCATGAGCTGGGATTACGGCCTGCATCTGCTCAACAACGGCGTTTCCGGCTCCCACAGCCCTAAAGAGGTAGTGAACGGTATACTCTCCATGCAGCTGCCGGACGGCGGCTGGGCGGTAATAGGCGAGAACGGCGATGTTGATGTCACAGCCATGACTATCACAGCTCTTGCACCCCACTATCCCTACAACGGAGCAGTACAGCAGGCTGTCAATGCAGGTCTTGAGCTTCTCTCACAGCGTCAGCTCGAGTCCGGCGGTTTTGCGACTATGGGGGCAGAGAACCCGGAGAGCTCCGCACAGGTGATAACGGCGCTCTCTGCGCTGGGTATCGACTGTCAGCAGGACGACCGCTTCATCAAGGAGGGCAACAACCCGATTGACGGTATGCTGAAATTCCGGCTCGGCGACGGTTCCTTCACACATAACGAAGGCGGCTCCTTCAACGACAGCGCCACGGTGCAGGCCTACTATTCCCTTGTCGCCTATATGCGCATGACGCAGGGAAGGAGTCCGCTTCTGATACTTGACAAGCAGCCCGACCCGGTGACTGAGCCGGCAACAGAGCCGCCTGCAACTCAGGCAGCAAAACCTTCCGGCACAGCTGAGAGCACTGCTCCGGCAGCGGTAACTTCCCCGGCAGGTACAGCCGCTTCATCTGCTGCGGCATCATCGTCGGCAGTTACAGCTGTCTCAGGCACGGCAGAGACACCCACGGAGACAGAGGTATCTGTCAGCTTTATGACGTCCTCCTATACTGCCGCTGAAAGCACTGCGGTACCGGAAACGTTCACAACAGCGGCACAGACAGCAGCAGTCGCACAGGCCATTGAAGGACAGAAAAAATCCGGCAGCTACAAGCCGTTTGCTATTATAATAGCCGCTGCCTTCGCCGTCATACTCTCGCTGATACTTCTTGCCTGCGGAAAGCGCAGCTGGAAGAACTTCCTTGCAGTATGGCTCGCCGCAGCGATCGCCGCAGCAGTCATACTCCTTACGGATATACGCTCACCGGAGGATTACTACACCGGCACTGTCACCAAGGAGAACGCCGTCGGAAAGGTATCAATGACCATACGCTGCGATACCATAGCCGATCAGCAGGATTCGGAGTATGCCGAGCACATACCTGAGGACGGAGTGATACTTGAAACGACTGACTTTGAATTCGCCGAGGGCGATTCGGTATACACCATACTCACAGACGCCGCCCGTACCTTCGGCATACAGACCGATTCAAGGGGAGGCTTTACGGGTATGGTATACGTCGCCGGCATCGATTATCTCTATGAGTTCCAGTTCGGCGATCTTTCCGGCTGGATATACCATGTCAACGGAGTTGCCCCGTCTGTCGGCTGCGGTGAATACATCGTACAGGACGGCGACAGGATAGAGTGGCTCTACACTCTTGAGGTCGGCAACGATCTTGTGCAGGAGGGAACAAAGTGAGGAGCTTTTCGGAATACGATCCCATAGTCATAGCGCTGTACTTCCTGTCAGTCACCGGCATAGCCATGTTCTGCCGCCATCCGGCAGTTACTGTCATCGCCCTTGCCGGGGGACTGCTCTTCTACCTGAAACGCAACGGCAGGGCGAATGCACGCTTTCATCTCTTCCTGCTCGGCCTCTTTGCAGTCCTTGCTCTCGTGAATCCGCTCATATCCCATAACGGTGAGACAGTCCTCTTTGTCATAAACGATTCCCCCGTCACTCTTGAAGCCCTGCTCTACGGACTCAACTCAGCTGCCATGATAGCCGCTGTCCTCTACTGGCTCAGGAGCTTCACGGAGATAATGACCAGCGAGAAGCTGATGCGGATAACCGGGGCGCTCTCTCCGAAACTCGCCCTCGCTCTCTCCATGTCGGTGCGCTTCGTACCCATGTTCGGGGCGCAGGCAAGGAAGATAAACGATACCCAGAAGACTCTCGGCCTCTACCGGGAGGACAACGTTATAGACGGGGTGAAGGGCAGTCTCAGGGTGTTCGACATACTCATCACATGGGCGCTGGAGAACGGTATAATCACCGCCGACAGCATGGAGGCAAGGGGCTACGGCAGCGGAAAGCGAGTGCCTTATACCGACTACCGTTTCCGCCGCTGGGACTGGCTCTTCCTTGCAGCAGACCTGGTACTGCTGGCTCTGTGCATAGCTGCAATGGCGGCAGACGGGCTTGACATTAACTTCTATCCCCGTATAGTATCACCGGGGATGACGCCGCTCACGGCGGCAGGGCTCGCAGCCTACGGTATACTCGTGCTGCTGCCCGTTATCATTGACACGGAGGTGGATATAAGATGGCGCTTATACAGGTCAGCGGACTGAGCTTCCGCTACCCGAAGGCTGACAGAGATGCTCTGAGTGATATCACGCTCAGCCTTGAAAAGGGCGAATTCGCCGTACTCTGCGGAGCATCCGGCAGCGGCAAATCCACACTTCTCCGTATGCTCAAAAGAGAACTTACACCCCTCGGAGAAATGAAGGGTGAGATACTGTATTCCGGGCGTCCCCTCGGAGAACTCACTGACCGTGAATCCGCTGCTGCTATAGGATATGTCATGCAGAAACCGGAGCAGCAGATAGTAACAGACAAGGTCTGGCACGAGCTGGCATTCGGCGCGGAGAACCTCGGTATACCCCGGGAGAAAGCGGCAAGGCGCATTGCGGAGACGGCAAGCTGGTTCGGCATAGGGGAGTGGTATGAACGTGATACGGCAAAGCTCTCCGGCGGTCAGAAGCAGCTGCTCAATCTTGCATCAGTCCTCGTCATGCAGCCGGAGATAGTAATACTTGACGAGCCGACTGCACAGCTTGACCCCATAGCCGCATCTGAGTTCATAACTGCGGTAAAGCGGCTCAATCAGGAACTGGGCATCACCATACTCATGGCGGAGCACCGCCTTGAAGAGGCTGTTCCCGGCTGTGACAGACTTCTTGTCATGGAGTCCGGCAGGCTCATAGCTAACGGAGAGCCGGGAAAGGTGATAACCGGTTTGCGTGAACGTCCGGAGCTTCTGTGCGGTATGCCGGCGGCGGCAAGGCTGCATACTCTTCTCGGTGCGGAGGGGGAGTGTCCTCTGACGGTGCGTGAGGGGCGTGAACTCGTTGCACGCTGCACCGGCGATAAAAGGCCCTCTCTGCCGTTGAGTGAGTACTCACCCCCGGAGGAGCCTGCCCTCGAATTTGATGATGTGTTCTTCCGCTACAGCCGCACCTCGCCGGACGTGCTCAAAGGCCTTGACCTTCGCATCGGCAGGGGGGAGCTTTTCTGCATACTCGGCGGCAACGGCTCCGGCAAGACCACAGCTCTCTCGGCGGCCTGCGCCCTTGTGAAGCCCTGCAGCGGTACAATAAGGGTATTCGGGAAGAAGCTTAAGGAGTACCACAATCAGAGCCTTTACCGGGAATGCCTTGCGCTCCTGCCCCAGGACGTGCAGACTGTCTTCCTCAGGAGCACTGTGCGGGAGGAGCTGAAGGACGCCGGTATTACTCCGGAGGAGCTGCCGTTTGATATAACTCATCTCCTCGATATGCACCCCTACGATCTTTCCGGCGGCGAGCAGCAGCTTGCAGCGCTGGCGAAGGTGCTTGCACAGAAGCCGAAGCTCCTTCTGCTGGACGAGCCTACAAAGGGGCTTGATGCGGCAGCAAAGGAGAATATGATAAAAGTACTCCGCTCTCTCAGGGAAAGCGGAGTCACCATAGTAACTGTAACGCACGATGTGGAGTTTGCAGCCGGCTGTGCCGACCGCTGTGCCATGTTTTTCAACGGCCGTGCGGTATCAGTCGGCACTCCGGCGGAGTTCTTCCCGGAAAACAGCTTCTATACTACGGCTGCTGTACGCATGACAAGGGGCATGGCCTCGGGAGTGGTTACTGTAAGCGATGCCGCTGAAGTCTGCCGGATGGCAGGGGAGGGACTATGATAGTTATACGCAGCAGGCCCCTCCGCAGTCTGATACGTGCTGCTGTGCCCTTTGTACTGATACCGGCTCTTGCAGTCCTCGGCACTCTTGTGTTCGACCGTCAGAAGCATCTTATCGTATCCATGTCGGCGGCGGCACTTGCGCTGCTGCTCTTTGTGACGGGCTTCGAGAGAAAGTCAACAGGCACCCGCAGGCTCGTTATAGTATCCGTCATGACAGCGCTCTGCTTCGCCGGACGCTTCATACCGGTGCTGAAGCCGGTGTCAGCCCTTGCCATAATGACAGGGCTCTACCTCGGGGCAGAGGCGGGTTTCCTCACAGGCGCTATGGCAGCGGTGCTGAGCAACTTCTACTTCGGACAGGGCCCCTGGACCGTATTCCAGATACTCGCCTGGGGCATGATAGGCTTCTTTGCGGGAGTGCTCTCGGAACATCTGAAAAAGGGGATGGTACCCCTGCTGGTATACGGTGTGGTATCAGGTCTCGCCTACTCCTTCATCATGGATATATGGACTGTACTGTGGTACGATCAGGGCTTCAGCCTTGCGCTCTACAAGGCAGCACTCATATCAGCCATACCCTATACCGTTTCCTATGTGGTCTCCAATCTGGTATTCCTCGGATTGCTTTCACGGCCCCTCGGAGAAAAGCTTGAGAGGCTCCATGTTAAATACGGGATATAAAAAACGCCTTCCGCTCATATGGAAGGCGTTTCAGCTTGTCAAAAAAGGCAGTTTCATCGTTAAAACCAAACGGTTGGGATTCTAAAGGGACTCTGTCCCGCATATAACCGTAAAGCGCCCCGCAAGGGAGTGCGTCCCCTGAGTAGATATAGGTTTTTTGACAAACTGAAAGCTCCTTCCGTTTACCGGAAGGAGCTCTGTTTATTATAGGTTATATACGGCGTTTAAGATCAAACGCAGCCCTGAGCCTTCATAGCCTCAGCAACCTTGAGGAAGCCTGCAATGTTAGCACCAGCCATGTAGTTGCCCTCCATGCCGTACTCCTTAGCAGCCTCGTCGCAAGCCTTGAAGATGGACTTCATGATGCCGTGGAGCTTCTCGTCAACTTCCTCGAATGTCCAGCTCAGTCTCTCGCTGTTCTGGCTCATCTCAAGACCGGAAGTAGCAACACCGCCGGCATTTGCAGCCTTAGCAGGACCATAGAGTAGGCCGTTCTTGAGGTATGTCTCGATAGCCTCAGGAGTTGAAGGCATATTAGCGCCCTCAGCGATAGCAAATGCACCGTTAGCAACGATAGCCTTGGCACCGTCGCCGTTGATCTCGTTCTGTGTAGCGCAGGGAAGAGCGATGTCAAGCTTGATATCGCCGGAGTTGCTCTTGAGTGTCCAAACGCTGCCCTCGTGGTACTCAGCATTCTTGTGTGAAGTTCTGCCGACATACTCCTTGATACGGCCGCGCTCAACCTCCTTGATCTGCTGAACAACAGCAAGCTCGATTCCGTCGGGATCGTAAACATAGCCGTTGGAGTCAGATACTGTAACAACCTTAGCGCCGTAAGCTGTAGCCTTCTGGCAGGCATAGATAGCAACGTTACCGGAACCGGAGATTACAACTGTCTTGCCTTCGAAGCTCTTGCCGTTAGCCTGGAGCATCTCGTTTGTGAAGTAGCAGAGACCGTAACCTGTAGCCTCTGTTCTTGCGAGTGAACCGCCGTATGTAAGGCCCTTACCTGTGAGAACGCCAACGAACTCGTTGCGGAGTCTCTTGTACTGGCCGAACATGAAGCCGATCTCTCTTGCGCCTGTTCCGATATCACCTGCGGGAACGTCGCAGTCAGCACCGATGTGCTTGGAAAGCTCAGTCATGAAGCTCTGGCAGAAACGCATAACCTCTGCGTCGCTCTTGCCCTTAGGATCGAAGTCAGAGCCGCCCTTGCCGCCGCCCATGGGCAGTGTTGTAAGGCTGTTCTTGAAGATCTGCTCAAAACCGAGGAACTTGATGATACCAAGATTTACTGAGGGGTGGAGTCTGATACCGCCCTTGTAAGGTCCGATTGCAGAGTTGAACTGTACTCTGAAACCTCTGTTTACCTGTACCTTGCCGTTGTCGTCAACCCAGGGTACACGGAACATGATCTGTCTCTCAGGCTCAACGATGCGCTCGAAAACGCCTGCATCGATAAGGTCCTGTCTCTTTTCTGCAACGGGCTCAAGAGTCTCAAGTACTTCAGTAACAGCCTGAAGGAACTCGGGCTCTGCGGGATTTCTCTTCTTTACGGATTCAAAAAGATCGATAAGATACTGATTTTTTAACGCCATTGTTAAAAAACCTCCTTTAAAAAGTTACTGCTTTCGCAGCTCATTTAAAATTATATCACCACGAAAATGAATTTGCAATACTTTATTGCGTTAAACCTGTACTTTCGTCATTCGGTACAGTTTTCTCGTCTCCGATACGCTCTGTTATATAGATAATGTCAGTGACATCAGGGCGTGACCGGGTATCAGCAGTGCCGGTTTTTTCACCGCGGATAAAAGAATAAATAAATAAAGAAGAAAGAACGGCGAATAACAGTGTGCACACTGCGAAGGATAATGATCGTCATCGCTGCAGGTGCTGCTATAATTCTTTACTGTTCTTTCTTCTTTAAACAGGCGGAGCAGGCGTTTAATAACCTGTCCGCAGTATGTACTTTTTATACAGCCCGACGCCTCCGATGGCGAGACAGAAGAGTCCTGCCAGGAACATCATTATGGGATGTGAGGTATAGTCAGGGGTATAGGCCTTTGACGGGTCAGAGGGAGAGTAATTTACGGTGATGTGCTGACCCTCGGTGAAATGGGTGCCGGAGGAGGGGGTGCGCACGGTGTAGGTGCCGCTTTCCGTATTGTAGCTTACTGTTGCCGTGTACCTCCAGCCGGAGCGTCTTTCGTGGTGGCTGGAAACGCTGATGACTACTCCCGTGGTCGACATGGTGCAGGTCTTCTTGTTGCGTACATTGACGGCAGTCTGCCAGCCCACAATAACGAAGATAAGCACCGCCAGGGCTACTAATGCCCAGGGGCTTGTTTTTCTTGTGCTTCTTGCTGACATATCATTTATCTCCTTTACAGTTTTTGGTGTTATGCATTTTATAAGTGCAGTTTTACTGCTGAACTGATTCCGATAACAAGCATGATAATGGAGAGGATAAAGAAAACGAACGGGGAAGCGTTAGAGGTATAGTCCGGGCAATAGGAATCTGAAGGGGAATCCGGATTGTATTTTATTTTTATCATATCCCCTTTGCTGAATCGATGATTGGTTGTGGAAATGCTGATGGAGTATTCAATATTATCAACATTATATGAGACGGTCGCTCTGTCATCTGTTCCGCCGCGCATTCGATGTGATGTAGAGACGTAGGTGACGGTGCCTGTGGTGGATGACACGCATGACTCCATGTTATGGGCTGTATCTGCGAACTGTATGCAGCCTAATATCAGCAGTACTATCCCGACGAGTATGGCTGACATAGGGTCTACTCTTTTCCTACTTGCCATGATTTTTTTCTCACTTTCGTATGTTGTTCAGGTATTCGTCCGCAGGGTACAGCGAGCCGCAGCTCTCCGTATGACTGCCGGAACATTCTGCAGGCAGGCCGGCTGTGTCAGTATTCCGAATAGGAGCCGGTCCTCAGTATGTATTTCCTGAAAATACCGAAACCTCCCACGACGAGTAGGATAGCTCCGAATACGATAAATAATACAGGATGTGAGGTATGATCCGGCGTGTAGGCCTTTGAATGATCTGATGGTGAGTATTTCACGGTGATGTTCTCACCCTGGGAGTAATGTGTTTTACCGGAGGGAGTGCGGACGGTATAGGTGCCGTTCGGTGTGGAGTAACTGACAGTCGCGCGGTACTTGATGCCTGAGCGGCCTCCGTGCTGCTTCGTGATCTCTATTACTCTTCCTGTGACGGTCTCGGTGCATTCCTTCTTCAGGCGTGCATTGCCCACTGCCTGCCAGCAGCCGATCGCTAATACCAGTATTGCAATGAGAACGGTTGCTATCGGGCTTGATTTACTTCTTCTTGTTGTTGCCATGATTATCCTCCTGTATCATTCAGAGATTTGTGTGTTCTTCTTTGCGGCGGTATTGAGGTATTCGCTTGCAAGATAGAGTGAGCCGCAGACGAGGACGATGCCGCCGTCCTTCAGGGCTGCCGAAGATGCTTTCTTCACCGCCTCCTCAAGGGAGGTACAGGCCTCCGCTCTGTCTCCGAGCCCGGATGCAAGCTCCGTGGCGGGGACGGAGTTGTAAGCAAAGCCGTCCACGGTGTATACCTTGTCCGCAAGCTCCGCTATCACTGCGGCACAGCTGCGGTAGTCCTTTGAATCCACCATGCCGAGCACTGCATAGATGCTGTACTTCTGACGTATGTCTCTGAGAGTGACAGCAAGGGACTCCACTCCGCCGGGGTTGTGTCCGCCGTCAACGAGTACAGGCGGCTCGCCGGGGATGAATTGCTGCCTTGCGGCGATGCGGGCGCCGGAGATACCGGTGGCTATGGCCTCTTCTGATATGGTGAAGCCCTTTGTCCGCAGATACCGGCAGGCCTCTATGGCGCTGACTGCGTTGTATGCCTGATGCACTCCCGGCATGGAGGTGCGGAAGACCTCGCCCTTGTAGGTAAAGCGTACTCCGTCCGGTTCATTTGCCGCGATCACAGGCTTTCCGGAGGGGGAGAGGAAGTCGGCTCCGATTCTTTCCGCCGTATCCCTTACCACTTTGTATACGCTCTCCGGATTGTCAGCGGAGAGCAGCACCGCCGAGCCCTTCTTTATGATGCCTGCCTTCTGGGCGGATATCTTTTCAACTGTATCACCGAGTATGGCGGTATGGTCGAGTGAGACCGAGGTTATTACGGAGAGCAGGGGAGGGGGGATAACGTTGGTGGAATCGAGCAGTCCTCCGATGCCGGTTTCCAGTACCACCACATCACATTTCTCCTGTACGTACCACAGCATTGCTATGGCCATGGTTATCTCAAACTGCGAGTAGGGGCGGTCGGAGACTCTTTCCTTTACGCAGGAGGCTATGCGGCAGAGGTCGCTGTCTCCTATATCGCTGCCGTTTATGCGTATGCGGTCATTGTAGCGGCGTATGAAGGGGGAGGTGAACTGTCCTGTGCGGTATCCGGCGTTTATGAGTATGCCGGAGATGTATTCGACAGTCGATCCCTTTCCGTTAGTGCCGGCGATATGCACGAACCGCAGCTTTTTCTCCGGGCTGCCGATACGCTCCATGAGCTCCTGTGCCCGTGAGAGGTCGGTTATCTTTCCGCCGGATTTGCTGTAGGAGTTTATGAACTCCATGCATTCTCTAATATCCATGATTATCTCCTTAAAGGAACAGCCCCCGTCTCAGCGAGGGCTTGTGATATCAGTATTCGTAGTCTATGCAGGCGCGGTCGGTCTTTACGCTGCCGATGAACTTGCCGAACTCAAGGTGAGCCGGGTGTACCTGATAGGCGTTGAGGTCATCTATGCTGTCGAAATCGCAGAGCAGTGAGATGGTGTAGTTGCTCTCGGGAGCGTCCTTGGAGTTGATCACTACCTCTCCCTTTTTCAGCTCCTTCACGTTTGCGATGACGTTATCGAAGCGCTTCTGTGCCTCGAGGGCGTTTTCATATTCGCTCCTTCCGTCAGCCTCTTTCAGTTTGAACATAACGATATGTTTTATCATGATTCATTTCCTTCTTTCAGTTCATATATCTTTGTGGGATAGGTCGTCACGCCGTCAGCCTTGGTGTATTCACCGTTCCTGACGAAATGCAGCCCGCACTTTTCCATTACTCTTGCCGAGCCGATATTCTCCACTGCACACTCGGAGCGGAACCACTTTGCATTGAAGACGCTGCGTACATAGTCCATCATGGCAAGTGTTGCCTCCGTAGCGTAGCCCATGTTCCAGCAGTCATACCGGAGGTTGTAGCCGAAGTCCCAGAAGCCGTCCGGCTTGTAGTAAATGCCGCCGGAGCCTATGAGCTTGTTGTCGCTTTTGCGGACAAAGCCGAAATCAAGATGAGTATCAAGCGGACTTATGGTCCGGAGCCATTCCCTTGTGACATCTGTGTTTTCGTGGGTGCAGTATATCATGTATTTAGTCACTCTCTCATCGCTTGTCCACTCGAATGCCGCATCAGCATCATCGAGTGTCAGCGGCCGGAGGATAAGACGGTCTGTTGTTATGGTAGCTGACATATAATACCTCTTTCCGGTGACGGGGATTATTTTTTTACTGCCTTTTCCTTGACGTTGGTGATGACCTCTCTCGGATCCCTTTCAAATATCATAAAAGGAGCCACGAAGCAAAGGATCATGAGTATCACGTTCAGTACCTTTATAACAGTATCTGAGTAGCCGGTAAATCTGAAGATCAGAGACATGATATACGGCAGGATAAATGATATCAGAAGAGCAGCATTTCCGATAATGCCCTTTGTATCCTTTTCATTGGTGCTGTCCTGTATGAAGAAGGGGAGAAGCACTATGAGGAGGTAAGTACGGTCGAGCGTCTTGAAGAGCGCCAGTAAAACCAGAGCTATGAAAGCGTATGCAAGCAGCGCCCCGCGGCTTCTCCAGGTGATCTTTCTGCTGACCGACAGAAGACCGATAACGATAACTGCACATATCACCAGAGACTCTGCCATGTACCTTATCATGTATGAGGCGGGCATCTCCTTTGCATCACTCAGGAGCTCCTCACCGCAAAGGCCTCTTATCAGCATACCGCCGCCGGTGTTTGCAAGTACGGCGATAGCAGTGATGCAGTAGAGTATCTTCAGCGGCAGAAAACGGTAGGCCCTGAATATGAGCATGACTCCGAGCACGGCGAAAAACAGTGAAGCGATCAGGAATAACACCATGATTCTCAGTGTCTGTCCGTCTGCTTCGGAAAACGAATTAATGACAGAATTACCGGGAGCATAGACCCGCAGGGTAGAATAAGCACCTTGAAGCGTCAGGATAATAAGCAGTATTCCGGCTGCTATCTCTGTTATCCTGTTGCGTAACGTAACAGACAGCTTCATTTTCCTATCCTCTCAACCTTCATAAGATTCGTGGTACCCGATACGCCGAGAGGAACTCCTGCGGTTATAGCCACAAGGTCGCCGTCCTCAACGAGTCTGTGATTCTCTGCGGCTTCCACGGCTGCGGCAAAGAGGTCATCTGTGCTCGTCTTCTCGTCTATTATGAAGGGGACAACGCCCCAGCTCATATTCATCTGTCTGCATACCACTTCACTCATGGTACAGCCGATGATAGGACAGTCCGGACGGTACTTGGATATCAGGCGTGCAGTCTGTCCGCCGAGTGATACCGTGATGATCGCCTTTGCGTTGAGGTCGTGTGCGGTAGTAACCGTCGCATGAGCGATAGCCTCCGCAACACTGCCGTTCTGCTCGGCTCTTCTTGACGAGAAGCGAGCCTTGTAGTTTATATTGTTCTCGGTGGTCTCTGCGATGAGAGCCATGGTCTTCACTGTCTCCACGGGGTAAGCGCCTGCGGCGGTCTCGCCGGAGAGCATGATAGCGCTGGTGCCGTCATAGAGAGCATTGGCAACATCAGTTATCTCCGCACGTGTGGGGCGGGGATTGGTTATCATTGATTCGAGCATCTGTGTTGCGGTTATTACCTGCTTGCCGGCATTGTAGCCCTTCTTGATAAGGGATTTCTGGATAGCCGGTATCTGCTCGAAGGGTATCTCGACACCCATATCTCCGCGGGCGACCATGATGCCGTCAGCGGCTTCGAGTATCTCGTCTATGTTCTCAACGCCGTCGGTGTTCTCTATCTTTGCAATGATGCGCACATCGAACCAGCCGAGGCTCTGTGTGAATTTCCTGAGGTAGTTGATATCTGCGGCGGTGCGGACGAAGCTTGCGGCTATGAAGTCGAAGCCCATCTTTGCACCGAATTCAAGATCGTTCATGTCGTTCTCGCTGAGGTAAGGCATGGAGAGCTTAACTCCGGGAACATTGATGCCCTTGTTGTTTGAGAGCTTTCCGCCGTGTACCACCTTACAGACTATCTCAGTTGTAGTGACCTTCTCGGCGATAAGCTCGATGACGCCGTCATTGATGAGTATGCGTGTTCCTATGCTAACGTCCCGGGGCAGCTTCTTGAAGCTGACGCTGCCCTTCTCTGCTGTGCAGGGGATATCCTCAGTGGTGAGGGTGTAGGTATCGCCGTCATGTATCTCAACGGGCTTGTCGTCAACGAACTTTCCGAGACGTATCTCAGGCCCCTTTGTATCGAGGAGGGTGGCTATAGGGAGGTCAAGCTCCTGTCTCAGCCTCTCCACGGCACGGAACCTCTTCTCATGGGTCTCATAGTCTCCGTGTGAAAAATTGAAGCGGGCAACGTTCATTCCGGCGAGCATCAGCTCACGCATGATGTTTTCGTCATCTGTAGCGGGTCCGATAGTGCAGACGATCTTGGTCTTTCTCATAGTATATCTCCTTCCGGATCAGAGCTTTTTAAGTCTTGCAAAATTTGCCATTACCTTCTTGGTGCCGGCGCCTCCGTCAAATGCGATCTCCAGCATGGAATCGCCGCCCATAGGCTTCACGGAGATGATGGTGCCCTCGCCGAAGATGTTGTGGGCGACTCTCTCGCCGGGAGCATAGGTATTGGTATCCTTAGGTGCTGCGCCTGCGTGCATCTTGTTGCGCGCGAGCTGCTGCTGGAGAGAGGAGGAATGGACTTCTGTCACGGCCTTGTCGGCATCTGCCTCTATCCTGCTGCGCACGGCTGCGGCATTGTCATGCTTGTCGTAAAGCTCCTTGCCTATCTCCTTTATGAAACGTGAGGTCACGTTGCGCTGTGTCTGGCCGAATATCATTCGCTGGCTCGCACTGGTGACGAATATGCGCTTCTTGGCACGGGTAAGGGCAACGTATGCAAGACGGCGCTCCTCCTCCATATCGTCCTCACTGTCGAGTGAGCGAGTGCCGGGGAAGATGCCCTCCTCCATTCCAGTAACAAATACGTTAGTGAATTCAAGGCCCTTTGCGGAGTGTATGGTGAGCAGGGTGACTCTGTCATCTGTGGTATTGTCGCGGTCAGCCTCTGTGTAGAGGGCTACCTCCTCAAGGAATCCGCTGAGACTGGGTTCCTCTGCCGTTTCCATATACTGTACGATGGAGCTGCGGAGCTCCTGTACGTTCTCTATCTTGGTCTCTGCGTTCTCAAGGGTGCCCAGGTAGTCGAGATATCCTGTCTTGTCGAGCAGGAGGTCAAGGAACTCATCAAGCGGGAGCTCCTCGGATTTCTCTGTCAGCATGGCGAACATGGCTGCGGCGCTCTTGAGGGCGGTTGTCTTCTTTGCGAGGGGGGCGAAGTCATCGCAGGTGCTGATGACCTCGAAGGGGGATATTCCGAGATCACGGCTGATATCCTCGATAAGGGCGAGAGTTGAATCGCCGATGCCTCTCTTGGGCTCGTTGATTATACGTCTGAACCTGAGCATATCGCTGTGATTGTTGATAAAGGCAAGGTAGGAGGTTACGTCCTTTATCTCCTTGCGGTCGAAGAATCGGAGACCGCCGTAGATCCTGTACGGTATCTGTGCTCTTGTGAGCGCACGCTCGATGGTGTTGGACTGTGCGTTCATGCGGTAGAGCACGGCGTTGTCGGCGTAGCAGCCTGTCTCACTGTAGTTCTTCTTTATGGTATCGGCTATGAACTGAGCCTCGTCGTTTTCGTCAAAGGCCTTGTACCAGAGCACCTTCTCGCCCTTTTCTCCGGCTGTCCAGAGCTTCTTCTCCTTGCGGCCACTGTTGTGGGCGATAACAGCGTTTGCAGCATCGAGGACGGTCTGTGTCGAGCGGTAGTTCTGCTCAAGGCGGATCACCTTTGCACCCTCGAACTGATCCTCGAAGCCGAGTATGTTTTCAATATTTGCACCTCTGAACTTGTATATGCTCTGGTCATCGTCTCCGACTACGCAGATGTTCTTATGCTCCTGAGAGAGGAGTGAAACGAGGCGGAACTGCACATGGTTGGTATCCTGATACTCATCCACAAGTATGTACTTAAAGCGCTTGCGGTATTTCTCGAGCACCTCGGGGAACTGCTCGAAGATCTGCACGGTGAAGCAGAGGATATCATCGAAGTCCAGGGCATTCGCTACGCGCATACGGTTCATATAGTGGGCGTAGAGCTTTGCGATGGCCTTCTTCCTGTAGTCCTGTCCGGCTTCATCAAGAAGCTCCTCGGGGGAGATCATCCTGTCCTTTGCAAAGCTGATCTCGCTGAGTGCTGCACGGGGGGCGAACTGCTTCTCGGAGATATCGAGCTCAGCCATGCAGTTCTTTATCATACGCTGGCTGTCATCTGAATCGTATATTGTGAAATCGCTCCTGAAGCCGATAGCGCCTATCTCGCTGCGGAGTATGCGCATACAGGCTGAATGGAAGGTCGAAGCGTTAACATTTCCCGCATCCTCACCGAGCATGGCAGACAGACGCTCCTTGAGCTCGGCAGCCGCCTTGTTGGTGAAGGTGATGGCAAGGATATTCCAGGGCTTTATCGGATCGCAGGCGATGATGTCACGGAGGGTGGCGATATCGTCCTCCCTGCCTTCCGCATAGTCCGTAAGGAACCTGATATCGTCCTGACTTCCCTCACGGTCATCGTAGTATGCGTTTCCGAAATTTATCATATTTGCGATCCTGTTTACGATCACGGTAGTCTTTCCGCTTCCTGCACCCGCAAGCACGAGCACAGGACCGTTTATGCTGAATACAGCCTCCTGCTGCATATCATTCATCCGGCTGAAATATTTTTTCAGCGCTGCCTGTCTGGCGGCTTTGAAGGTAATTGAGTCCATAATATCTCTCCATTGATAAAGTGTAGCTGTGGTAATGTATATACTCACGGCGGCCGCAGGCACTGGAATACCCGGGAACACCCCGCCGTTATTGTGACCTTGTTTTTATTATACCATATCTGCATTGGTTTGAAAAGACTTATTTATTGTTTTATTTTATAATTAATTGCTTCGGCAGTGTAAATTATGCGAAAACATTGATTGTATAGAATTATTACAAAAGTGTACCAAATACAGAATTAAAAATTACAAAAAAAATACAAATTCCGACGAAAGTGAAATATCACATGAGAAGTAGTTGACATTTCAATAGAATGCTGATAAAATAGATATGATACAGTACTATTATTTGTAACTGCGTCTTCATGACGAAAGAGAGAGAAAGGAGGAGCTGCTTTGGGAGAGCGCAAATTCTGTTACAAGTGCATGGAAAAATTCGATATGGACAAGCACATCTGCCCTTCATGCGGATATGATGATACCACGCCGAACAACCCCATGTATATAACCCCGGGTACCATACTCCGTGACAGGTATCTCGTTGGCATCCTTATGGACAGCAACGGTGAGGGCGTGACCTATACCGGTTATGATATCTCCACCGGCGGCAAAGTCATTATACGGGAATATATGCCCGTGAATCTTTGCACGCGTGTAAGGAACAAGGCCACGATAAGCGTCAACTACAACAACCTTGCGAAATACAAGGCCTTCATGGCTGAATATACAGAACTCAACAAGTCTCTTGTAAAGCTCCGCAACAACCCGAGCCTTCCTACCGTTCTCGATATGTTCTCAGAGAACAATACCACTTACACTATCTTTGCCCATTTCGACGGCGTGAAGCTGATGGATTACCTGAAGGACAATGCGGGCGAGCTGAGCTGGGAAAAGGCATCAAAGCTGTTCCCGCCCCTCCTGACAGCTATCAGTCTTCTTCATAACAATGCTATAATCCACCGTGCCATAAGTCCGGATACGGTGTTTATAACCCCGAAGAATGAGCTCAAGCTCGCCGGATTCAGCGTTTCCTCCGTAAGGACAGTCAACGCCGGCATGGAGTATGAGCTTTTCCGCGGCTATGCGGCACCGGAGCAGTATTCTCCGAGCAGCAGCAGCCATCAGGGCACATGGACAGATGTTTACGGCATCTGTGCTCTGCTCTACCGTGTCCTCACGGGCTGTATGCCCACTGACTCAAAGGACAGGCTCACAAAGGACGACCTTATCGAGCCTAAGAGCCTCAACAGCACAATCCCTCAGCACGTTTCCAATGTCATCATGGAGGGTATGCGCCTGAAGAGCAGGCAGAGGATAAACACTATCACCGAGCTGGTAACAAGGCTTTTTGAAGCACCCGGTCCCGTCAAGCCCATAAAGCATGACGCAGGCGCTGAGAACGAGGCCACCAGGAATACCTCAATACCCGGCCAGGGCGTCAGTGCGGCACCGGCCCAGCTGACTGATCCGAATATGCAGATCCTTCCGCCGCCTCAGCAGCAGCCTGTATATCCGCAGCCTGTTCAGCCCGCTGCACCGATCCAGCCGAATATGCAGCAGCCCGTGCAGTACGAGCAGGTGCCTTATCAGCAGCCGTATCCGCCGCAGTACGATCCGCAGGCACCCTACGGCTACGGTTATGAGCAGGAGGATGACTATGACGATGATTACAGGTACGAGAGGGTCAACACCGTTGACAGACTCAAGGTGCCTGTAATAGTAGCGATACTCCTCTTCCTGATACTTATGATAATCGCACTGATCTTCCTTAAGCTCGTTGATCCCGGCAGGGCTCAGCTTGCCGGCAACGGTTCATCGGTGGCAGATGATATGATAGAGGATCAGGAATCGACGACAGAGGCGGCAACAGTCAAGCTTGACACCGAGATGCCGCAGCTGGTGGGCAAGTTCTATGACCTCACGCTTGAGAAATACAAGGATTTCTTCACCATCGAGGCTATATACGAATATAACGATGATGAAGAGGCTGATGTCATCTACAAGCAGGATATCGAACCCGGCGAGATGGTAGCCCAGGGCTGCACCGTAAGAGTATGGGTCAGCAAGGGCAAGGAATCCGCAATAATCCCGGCATACGAAGGCTTTACTGTAATGCAGTACGAGAACCGTCTGAAGGAAGCCGGTATCTCCAGCTATTCACTCATCGCATCTGCAAACGAGTGGTCCATACCGAATACAGTAACAAAGCTGATGATAGACAATGACGAGGTATTCCCCGGCGATTACTTCAGCAACAAGAGCAACAGCAAGCTGATAGTTTACTACTGTCCCTCTGAGACAGAAAGCTATAACAACAACTATGCGACTGAGGCGGTCACCGCAAGTGCGATAACTGATCCTCCGATAAGCACCGGAACACAGGCTGCTACCGGTTATTCCGGCGGCGGAAACGGTCAGGGCGGCGTTATCAGCCCCGGCGGCGGAAGCAATCCCGGAGGCGGCGGCAGTCAGGGCGGCGCCGGAGCTAATCCCGGCGGCGGCAACTGGCAGGGAGGCGGCGATACGCCTGTCACACCTGATCCTGTTGTTCCCGATCCCGTGATGCCTGAACCCGTTAATCCCGATCCCGGCAACTGGAGCGAGGGCGGCGACAACGGCGGCACAGGAGACGGCGGCGAGGTCGCTTACTGGTAATAACAAGAAGGCTGTGTAGTACAAAGCTGCACAGCCTTTATTATATCCTGGCAATATGGTATAATATATGTAACAGAAACCGGCACCTTAGCTGATATAAAAGGGGAAAACTGTAAAATGGAAAACACAGCAGCAAAGAAAAAGAACATAGTTCTGAAATCCACTGTAATACTTGTCATTGCATTTGTGATATTGTTCGCAGTCCTGAGGGCAACTCATGTGATACTCAGAATAGGATATAAATATGTGACACGATCCTGCACAGAGATCGCTGCTAATGGGTACAATATAAACGACAAGAATATTTCAGATGTGAAGTATCTGAACAGCGTTGAAAGATTCATAGTGAATGATTCAAGTATTACAAATGTCGGATTCCTGACAGATTTCACTGACCTGAGGGTACTGACTATGCTTAACAGTGCGTCTGAAACAGATCATTATCTGAGAACAGTTCCGTCGCTCGGCAATTCTCCTGAACTCTGGCTTGTCATGCTTTCGGCTGAAGCAGAGGATCTGGATTTTATTGCAGATAATGCGGCTTTGAAGTTACTGTATATACAGACGAAAGACACGAAGATCAAAGATCTGTCAGGTCTCAGAAATAAGCCTAAATTAGAAAAACTGTGTCTGATAAATGTTGATTGTGATGATTTTACTCCTCTTCTTGGCCTTCCGTCACTGACACTTGTAGAGATAGTCGGCTCAGATATACCTGTATACATAAAGAATGAACTCACAAAAAGAGACGTTGAGATCAAAAACTACAGTACTGTTGAAGCACAGTAAATAGATATTAATAGCTGGTGGTAAAAGATAAGGCTGTGTAACTAAGTGTTACACAGCCTCAGCTTGTCAAAAAAGTAAGTTTCAGCGTTAAAACCAAACGTTTGGGATTCTAAAGGGCCTTCGGCCCTTTAGCGGAGTCCAGAGGCAGAGCCTCTGGTGGGGTGTGGGGCAAAGCCCCGCATATAGCCTTCAGGCGCTCCGCAAGGGGTGAATTCAAAA
>CAMKMD010000028.1 GCA_946413815.1 uncultured Ruminococcus sp. | reverse complement strand
GGCCAGAATCCTGAGGACGGCACAACAACAACAGTTGAGGGCCAGAATCCTGAGGATGGTACATCTACAACATCAGAAGGCACAGTAGAGCCTCCTGTAACAACAACAGAGCCCGTAATAATCGATAATTCCGCTATCAGCTGGGGATTTGACTCAGTTGAGGGCAAGCCCGGTGATGAGGTAACACTCACCATGAAGATCGGCGATCCCAAGAACAGCGGCAAGCTCATCGGCGGCGGTCAGTTCGTACTCGTTCCCACAATCAACGGTGTACCTGTTGATTACGAGATCGTAGGATTCGACGGCAAGCCTTACGGAAAGACTCTGAACTACGACGAGACAACCGGCAAGCTCGCATTCGGCAACGGCGAGGGCGTACCTTCAGTTGACGGCGAGACAATGTTCACTGTTAAGTACAAGATACCTGACAATGCACAGCCCGGTGACGAAGTAACAATCGAGATCAGAGATCTCACAGCAGTTGACGGCAAGGGCAACGATGTAACATCCACGATCCTTACTACAAACGGTAAGATCAAGGTAGTTGCTCCCGAAACAACAACAACCGAGCCCGGTGTTGAGCCTGGCAACGATACAACAACTGAGCCTGTTACAACATCTGATAACGGCGAGTCTGGTGAGACAACCACAACAGAGCCTTCAGTGACAACACCTGCATCTACATCTGTATATGCAGTTGGTACAGCTCAGGACGGCTTCTACTTCAACCACGATACAAGAAAGTTCAATAAGGGTCACCTTAAGGACTTCAAGATCGTAACAGTTGCAGAAGACGGCACAAAGACAGAGGCTGCAATTGACGAGTCACTCGTTGAGCTCAAGGCTAAGGGTAGCGATGCAGAGACACCTAACGATGCATACACCATAGCTGAGACAGACTTCACATACGAAGTAGCAGCTTACTACAACGGTCAGCCGCTCACATTCGAGGACGGCACACCTGTTGAGTTCAAGGCATATATCGGCGTTAAGGGCGATACGAACTTCGATAACATCGTTGATTCTACAGACGCTACAAACGTTCTTTCATACTATGCTAACCTCTCAACCGGCGGTACACCTGAGGATACAACACTTGCATCCGATGTAAAGGATACAGTGATTTCACAGTTCATCGGACTTGAGCTTGATGATCTGGCAGCATTCCTCGGTGATGTTGATCTCGACGTTTACGCTGAGGACAACTGGAACAAGAGAAAGGCAGACCGTGAGATCGATGCAACTGATGCATCCGCAATTCTCGCATTCTATGCTGACATCATGACTGGTGTTGAGGATAGAAACGAAGCTTGGAACCACGCTGTTGCAGGCAGAGAAGAGAAGATGAGAGATTTCATCGGCTAAGATCCTAATAAAGGAGTCAGACTTCGGTCTGGCTCCTTTTCTTTATTATAATAGTACAGATGCCAGTTCATGCACCCGGCCGTGTTACAGGATATGACAGGTTAAAGCGAAGAATAAGAAGATATACCGTAAACTTCCAGCCGTAGATGTATTGACACCATCGATACACAGTGATATAATATAAGCACAGCATACATCACATATATGCACCTCAGATAGCAATTTGCACAATGAGACGTAATGACTGAGCCGGCGATTTGGATTCACCCTGTGCGGAATTATGCACAAAAGAAATTCAGGAAAGTCTCCGGACTTACAAATTTCAATACAAAACGTATAATTATACGCATATTGTCTCTCTGTAAAATACAGTATATAAACGTCTCATTAGTAAAATCGTACAAAGAAAAAGGCCGATGTTAGGCCGGAAAAAGCAAGAATTGGTCAAAAAGGCGAAGAATAGTCGATTATTGTGAAATACTTACAAAAAAGCGAAGTGATAATCGTCAATAATTTTTTGGAAAAATTCTAAGTAATTCTTGACTTATTCGGATTTGTGTGATAAAATGTAGTTATGAATTTTCGGGTGGTAGATAGGCGACCTATACCTACTTCCCGGAAATGTACCCGTATCGAGGGCAGCAAGTGCTTTTGACGGGAAAAAATATGTTAGAGAGGTATAGAACGATGAAGAATTCATTATTCAAGAGAGCTATAGCAGCAGCTTCAGCTTTACCGCTTGCTCTCACTCAGTGCCTTACTACAGCAAATGCTGCAAACATCAGCGTTCCTACTGCTGACAATGCTGTTGCTGCAGGCGAGGCAAAGGCTATTACTCTCAGCGATGAGGGTACAGGACTCGTTTACATTGATCCCGCTAAGGCAGCAGGTGCTACTGATGACGGATATGAGCGTGTAGACGATTCTATCAAGTTCGAGAAGTTCTCCACATGGAACTATCAGGTTAACAATGCTCTTACAGGCAAGGCTCTGAGCGGCAATGTTAAGACTGACAAGATCTTTGAGGAGATCATTAACAAGACTCCCGGCAATTATAAGGTCGTTGCTGAGGCTCTTCTCGACAAGGTTACATCTGTTACATACGAAGTAACCGCTACAGGTGATGTAATCATCAAGGGTAAGCTTGACAACATCACTCCTCGTTTCGTAAACGATACCAAGAAGACAAGAAAGACTATCGGCGGAGCTCTTTACTCTATCGTAGAGGACTATGGCGCTGCTGATCTTTACAACAGCATGGATTCCAAGGGACTCTATACTGACCTCGCTATCGGCGGTGAGATGACAGCTGTTATCAAGTCATCCGCTCTTGCTGAGGGTACAGAGGTTGAGGTTGAGGTTTCATTCAAGGATCTCAACGGCAAGACCTATGTTGGCTCCAAGGCTATGGCTAAGTGGGCTATCGATTCACTCGAGGCTGTAAAGGCAAGAGCTAAGGAGATCGTAGCAAGTTATGCGGACAAGTACAGCATTGATCTGGCTGACGCTAACAAGAGAATCGATGATTCTGTAAAGTACTACGAGGATAAGCTCAATCTTTCTGAGACAAAGATCGAGAACGCTATCGCTAAGTCCATCGCAGAGACAGCTTACGGCACAATCCCTGCAATGATGGAAAAGGGTGGACTCTGGTTCGAGAACAACGGCGGCAGAGTTGCTGACAAGTATGATGCTCCCAAGAGCGTTACAGAGGCTGCTTCAAAGGCTGCTGTAAAGGATATCTACTCACAGGTACTCAACGCTGTTAACAAGAAGCAGAGCACAGTTGCTGTTGATATTACACTTGATGAGATCGCACAGTTCGCTGACAACGAGATCTATGATGTAGTTGCTTCTACAGAGGGCGGCGTTTCCAAGCTCACAGCTAAGTTTGCTGATAAGGAGAAGGACGCAGCTATCGCTTACATCGCTGATTGCGCTAAGAACGCAACAGACGAGAAGTATGCCGGTATCGACTACAACGATACAGCTAACTGGGATGCATGGAAGGAAGTTTCCGTTGAGGTTGACTTCAGCGCAGTTCCTGACAGCTCCAAGGGCAAGGTTGATGTACAGCTCAAGAGAGTTGTAGAGGTTACACCTATTGTAACAACTACTACAACTACAACTGAGGTTACAACAACTACAACCGTAGTTACAGATACAACACCTACAGATACAACACCTACAGATACTACAAAGGCTGGTCAGGATGTATCTACAACACCTACAGACACAACAAAGGCTGGTCAGGATGTATCTACAACACCTACAGATACAACTGTTGCTGAGCCCGGTTCATCTACAACTCCTACAGATACAACTCCTGTTGAGCCCGGTTCATCTACAACTCCTACAGATACAACTGCTGTTGAGCCCGGTACATCTACAACAGATGTATACGTTTCCGGCACAACAAGAGCTGTACAGGAGACAGTTGTTCACTTCAACAACACTGAGACAGTTGGCTTCTACCTGAACCTCGATGACAAGTTCAACGACGAGCAGAAGAAGGACATCACATATTCTATCGATGAGTCCATCCTCTACATCGACGAGTTCAACGAGGTAGTTGGTGATACAATCATCAAGAAGGGTGCAGAAGTTGCTATCGGCGATAAGGTTGACTTCGGTACACAGGTTCCCCGCAACGTATATGATCCCGGCGTATCTGAGTTCGCACACCAGATCGACATCTATGCTACTGAGGATATCACAGCTGCTGACGGCACAGTTATCGGCAAGAAGGGCGAGATCCTGAAGAACAGAAACGGTAGCAATGTTACAGTTACAGCTTACGTAGCTCTCAAGGGCGACGGTAACCTCGACAACTTTGCAGATGCTGTTGACGCTTCACTCTGCCTCACATGGTATGCAAATATGTCAACCGGCGGCGACGCTGAGAAGACTCAGTTCTCAAGCAGCTTCCTCGTAAAGGGCGTTGATGACATCCTTGATGACTTCACAGCATTCCTCTGTGACGTTGACAACGAGAAGAGCGCTACAAACTGGATCGACAGAAAGCCTGCAAGAATCATCGATGCTAAGGATGCATCATTCATCCTCTCTTACTACGCTATGAACTCTACTGGTTCTGACGGTGGTAAGGCTGTATGGCACGATGTTCTCGGCGAGTACGCTCCCTACTAATCTATTGAATGTCTGGTCTGCCGTTTCACGGCGGCAGACCGCATAAATAAAAATTACATTTAAAATTATATCTGAAAGGAAAGAATTAAAATGAAGAAGAATTCTTTAAAGAAGGCTTTCTCAGTAATCGCTATGGCTGCAGTAGCTGTTTCTGCTACTTCTGCTGTTGCTTCTGCAACTGAAGAGACATTTGCTCCCGATGGAGGCTACTCCAAAGATGTTATCGCTGCTTCCGAGGTTAAGCCTGTAACTGATGTTACAAAGATCGTTGTTGGTAAGGATCAGGCTGGCCAGCAGGTTAAGGTACAGATCTCTGTTGACGGCGCAAACGCTAAGTTCTGCTCAACAGGTATGCACTTCTACTATGATAAGAGACTGACTCTCGAGACAGATCCTTTCGGCGATCCGCTCGTAAAGAAGGGTGCTGGTACAGAGTACCTCGGCACAATCAAGATCCAGGCTGATCCTACAGCTAAGGATTTCGATAACGATACAACAAAGTGGGCTGGCGTATTCTTCGCTACAGCTGAGTCTGCTAACAAGGGCCTCAACGGTGTTCTCTACGAGATGAACTTCACAATTCCTGCTGATGCTAAGGAAGGCGATGTATATCCTCTCGATGTTATCTACAGATCCAACAAGAACGCTAAGGACCTCTTCACAAACAAGGAGAATGATGAGACTGGTAAGGTAATGCAGGCTTACTTCTTCACACAGGGTATCTACAACAAGGATTACAACAACACCTTTGCTGCTCCTGCTGCTGATATCGCTAAGAATGCTAACCTTGCTTCTATCGATAAGTCTGTTGATGGTTACATTGCTATCGAGGGACCTGGTGAGACAACTACAACAGCTCCTGTAACTACAACAACAACAGCTCCTGTTACTACAACTACAACTGCTGTTCCTACAACAGTTCCTACAACTGCTCCTACAACAGCTCCTACAACTGCTCCTACAACAGCTGCTACAACTGTTTCTACATCAGCAGGCACAGGTGCTTCTACAGCAGCTGGCACAGGCACAACTGCTTCTACAGCTAAGCCCGCTACAACAGCTGCTCCTTCTACAACTGCTGCTCCTACAAACGCTCCTAAGACAGGCGTTGCTGGTGCTGGCATGGCTGTAGCTGGTCTTGCTGCTGCTATCGGTACTGCTTTCGTTCTCAGAAAGAAGGAAGACTAATTTAGTCTTGTGACCAAAGCATAATCAAAGGCTCTCCGTTATGGAGAGCCTTTTTGTATGTACTTAAAAAGCGGGCATCCTTTGAGATGTCCGCTTTATCATTTTATCGTTTCCAGCCGTCAATGCCTGAATTGCAGAGGGCTGTATACATCCTGTCCTTGAAGCCGTGATCCTTCCGCTCCATCTCCGCAAGGAACTCTTTTGTACGCTGTCTGTTGGTATGACCGTCTGCGGGACATACTGATTTGACTATGGGCAGCTGCGCTCTTCTTGCAGCTCGTCTGACCTCCTTCTCCGGAGCCATAACGAGAGGACGTATCATTATCATGCCCTTGTCTTCAAGCTCCGTTACAGGGGAATAGCAGCCGATCCTTCCTTCGTTGAAGAGGTTCATTATAAAGGTCTCTATTGTGTCGTCATGGTTATGGCCGAGGGCGAGCTTTGTGCAGCCCAGGTCACGGGCAGCGTCCTGAAGTGCGCCGCGCCTGAGATGAGCACACATACTGCATGGGTTCTTTTCTTTGCGTACATCGAAAACGATCTCACCTATCTGAGTGCGTATGATATGGTAGGGGATGCCCTTGCGGCTGCAGAATTCTTCCGCCTCTGTATAATCGCCCTGCACTCCGCCGAAGCCGGGGTCAATAGTGATGCCTGTTACGGTATAATCAATACCGATAAAACGTCTCAGGAGATTCAGTCCGTATAGCAGCACCATGCTGTCCTTGCCGCCGGAAACTCCGACACCCACAGTATCGCCGTCTGATAACATATTGTATTTTTGGATAGTCTTGCGCATATAACCGAGTATTCTTTGCATAATTACCTCCGGAAATGTCGATTTTCATACCTTATTCTATCATAATTCAAGGAAATTTTCAATTATATCTTGCAAAAAATGAAGGAATGTATTATAATAGAAATAAGGTTTTCAACTTTACGTAGAAAGGAAAGCGATCATGAACGAACCATTGAAGAACCTGCTGATACTTCTTATCGGTATCGCAGTAATACTGCTTCTCGTAATTGTTCTTTTCGGCGGCAACAGCCCGTTTATGAGGTTTATGTCCTTCTTCCTCGAGGAGGATGAAAATGTTCGTACAACAAGGATGAATAATTTCCGTGCGAGGAAGCAGCGCAGACCTGCACAGCAGCAGGACAACTATCAGGGACAGCACGCAAAGGGTGCAGAGCCCACAGACGGTATCGACTCGGTTGAGGCACAGAAGAAGACCTCCGAGCCGGTGGTAGAAATGGCAACTCTTATTCAGAAAAGCGACGACAGACTGAGAGTCATAGAGAACTCCGGCAGGGTGCGCATGATAGATGAGTATTATGAGCTGCTCTTCGTTACCCGCAAGGGACAGAAGCTGAAGATACAGTGTTCCCCGGAGGCTTACGAAAAGATGCCCTTCGATGAGCAGGGCTCACTTACATACAAGCGCAATACCCTCGTTAAGTTCAAGCTCTATGATGAGACTATCTACAATGATCATACCGAGGAAGAAAAAGCAGTAAACGCAGGCGGCTGATGCTGCCTGCTTTTTTTAGGAGGAATTATGGTAAACTTCGGGAACGAATGGGATGAGCTTCTGAAAGATGAATTCACAAAGGAGTATTATCTCCGCCTTCGTCAGACTCTTATACAGGAATACCGCACTCAGAGGATATTCCCGGGAATGTATGATATATTCAACGCCATGAAGCTGACTTCCTATAACGATGTGAAATGCGTTATCATCGGTCAGGATCCCTACCACGGTGAAGGACAGGCTCATGGACTCAGCTTCTCTGTCCGCAGAGGCATCACACCGCCGCCCTCACTTGTGAATATCTTCAAGGAGATACGTGACGATGTGGGTATAGACAATACCGGTAAACACGGCGAGCTGACCAAATGGGCGGAGAGGGGAGTGCTTCTCCTGAATTCTGTACTCACAGTGCGCGCAAATCAGGCACGCAGTCATCACGGCATAGGCTGGGAGCAGTTCACCACGGATGTTATACAGCTCCTTAACCTCAGGGAGAAACCTATGGTATTTCTGCTCTGGGGCGGCGATGCCAAGCAGAAGCAGGCATTTATTACGAATCCGAACCACCTTGTACTCAAGGCGGCGCATCCAAGCCCGCTTTCCGCATACAACGGCTTCTTCGGATGCCGCCATTTCTCCAAGGCAAACGCCTTTCTTGAATCAAAGGGCATGAAGCCCATCGACTGGAGCATAGACTGATAATTAATTAAGGAGTAATACTATGAAGATAAGAGAGATATTCGACAGAAAGACAGTTTTTTCCTTTGAGGTATTTCCCCCAAAGAAGACGAGCCCTATAGAGACTATCTATTCTACCCTTGAGCAGCTGCGGGACCTCCGCCCTGATTTCATCAGCGTTACCTTCGGTGCAGGCGGAAGCGGAAACAGCGTTTATGCACTTGATATCGCATCAAAGCTCCTTGAAGACGGCATAACGCCTATGCTGCACCTGCCCTGCATCAACTTCACAAAGCAGGAGATATCCGATACCCTTGCAAAGGCAAAGGAATGCGGCGTTGAGAATATACTCGCTCTCCGCGGTGATATCAACCCGGATATTGATCCGGTAAAGGATTTCGCTCATGCCAGCGACCTTATCTCCTACATACGCACACAGGGAGATTTCGATATCGCAGGAGCCTGCTATCCCGAGGCTCATCCAGATGCGGAGGACCTTGACGAGGATATCGAGAACCTGAAGATAAAGGTGGAGGCCGGCGCTGACCACCTCATCTCACAGCTCTTCTTCGATAACGAGTTCTTCTATGAGTTCCGCGACAAGGCTGTGCAGAAGGGTATAAACGTGCCTATAGAAGCCGGTATCATGCCGGTAGTAAACAAGAACATGATCGAGCGCATGGTAACCACCTGCGGTGCCAGCCTTCCCGGAAAGTTCGTAAAGATCATGCAGCGCTATGAGCATAACCCGGAGGCTCTCCGTGATGCGGGAATAGCCTATGCTATAAACCAGATCGTTGACCTTGCTGCCAGCGGAGTTGACGGAGTGCATCTCTACACCATGAACAATCCCTATGTTGCCCGCAAGATAAGCGAGGCAGTATCGGGGATACTCGGTGTATGAAGCTGGGGGATGTTTCCCGGGAGGAGGCCTCCCGGTACATGGGTGTAAAGGGAGAACCTGACGAGCAGATCAGGGCGCTCCTTGAAAGATACGAGCCTATAGTCCGTGAGCGTATGCGCCCGGCCTATGTCTACCGTGAGCTTAGAGCAGAGCATACGGCGGAGGGCGTCAGCTTTCCCGATATCGGGCTGCTGCTCCCCGGTGAGGATATCCGCCGGCATCTGAGCGGCTGCGGCAGGGCGGTACTCTTTGCGGCGACACTCTCCGCAGAGGCAGACAAGCTGATACGTCAGGCGCAGGTGGAGGGCATGGCAGAGGCTATGGCTGTGGATGCGCTGTGCAGTGCGGCCATAGAACAGGTCTGCGACAGGGCTGAGAAGGAGATATTCTCCGCAGTCGAAGCCCCCTACCGCACATGGAGATACAGTCCCGGCTACGGCGATCTGCCCATTGATGTGCAGAAGGATGTACTCAAGGCGCTCAACGCACAGAGACGCATAGGGCTGACGGTGACGGAGAGCTGTCTTCTGATACCCTCAAAGTCGGTGACTGCTGTTATAGGCATATCCGATTCCCCGCCGGAGGGACAGCGCAGGAAGGGCTGTGCCGGCTGCAGCCTGCGTGAGAGCTGCGCCTTTTCAAAGCTGGGCGGCTGCGGCAGGAAATAAGGAAATGATAAGGACTGTTTAAGGATCTGATAAGGATTTTTTGTGCAGGGTATGGTATACTATATACAGGATACCATACCCTGTTTTTTATAAAGGAGAGAAAGATATGAAGCTGTTCGTGAAAAAGAATACAGAGCCGCCTGTGACGGATGAGATACCGGAGAAGATACACAAGCGTCTGCACATCGTCTATTTCATTCTTAAATGTGTGCTGTGTGCCATGATATTCCTGCTGTTCTGGGGAAAAATCTGCGTCTTCCTCTTCGGTGTGCCGGAGTCAGGTTCGGAGGATTCACCGTTTTTAAGGCATGAATACTGCGGTACCTTCTTTGTGGAGATAAACCGTGAGAACAGCTTTGCCTCGGAGGAGGCTTATGAGGAGTATCTGGAAGAGATGAATTCCTCTGAGGATGTGCAGCAGCATTCTCTCTCAGATGCGATGATAACAACAGGTGCTGGACTGCTCATACTTACGGCGGTCTATGTGCTGCACAAAAAGAAGAAACTGCCGAAGTTTCTTGATAACCGCTATGTCATAGCGCTTGTGTCAGGCGCGGCATTCTTCATAATGACCGGCAGCATAATGATTGCTGCATCAGTTTTACTGACAGCCTGTCTTTTCCTTGCCCTGAGAAACGGGGATAAGAAGTCGCTGTTCTGCAATCAGGGCTCGGATTACTTCCTCATAAGCGGATTACTGTGGCTTGTCTGCAATATCGTGCGTGAGGTCGGGATCTATAAAGGAATACCGTCCTATGGTGATGGAATGATCGGAGTGTTCTCCCGTCCGGAGTACTATTGTCAGCTGTACAGGTTCACCATTATTCCGGTGGTGCTGATATGCGGAGGCCTTATGCTGCGCCGTCACGAGCTTGACCTGAAAAAGGCAGACACCGCAGTAAATACAAAGCTGCTGAAGGCTGTCGGAGGTTCGATACTTGCCGGCGCAGGCGCATTTATCGTGTACCGTCTCGGCATTCGTATCTATGAGCTTACAAGGGTGATGTCAGGAGACGTGTACAGTGTAAAGCTGCCCTTTACGGTAATGGATGATCCTCACAGCCGGCTCATAGAGCTGCCCTTTGATATGGCGAATACACCGGAGGACTACAGGAATACCATTCTCTTCCGCTTTGTGAAGGACTTTCCCATGTTCCTCGTATCTGCCGCGGCGGTAATCTTTTTCGTGAAGGCGCTGCTCAATATATCAAAGGGAGAGATAAACACCGCCCTGAACCGGAAGTACATAAATATCGCCTGTCTGATACTTGTGGCAGGCTCACTGTGGTTCAATCTCATGGGCATAGGCGAGCTTGGCTTCTTCAACAACGGGTTCCACGGGATCTACGGTGAAGTGACATATACCTATGCTCTGCGTGCTGTGACCGATACTGCATTCTATGCGCTGATACTGTGGTTCTTCAAGAACTATATGCAGGCTGTGCCGGAGAAAACAAAAGCATAACTCTGAAGCGGGCGCACTTATATGTGTGCCCGCTTCAGCTTGTCAAAAAAGTCAGTTATGGCAGAAGTCAAGCGGGCGGATATGGCATCCGCCGTTACTGACACAGTGATTGCAGGGACCGCCTTTGGCGGTCCGCTTGTTCTGTGTTATAAGTATATCGGGTGTAGTGGCGCCCGTCCGGCGACCGCATGACAGGTGTATCTGCCGTATATGGGGCGGACTGCCGAAGGCAGCCCCTGCACACAACACTACCCGCCGCAAAAGCAACTGGCACTGTTGATTTTTGTTAAAACAAAATTATATCTGAAACGGCTTTAACTTTTCCCCGGAAAAGGGTACTAACAGGTGAAGGGGCAGACAAGCCCCCATGAGAGGAGGGATCTCCCATGGATAACGGTGAAAGTAGCTACCGCCGTTTTCTTGAAGGCGACAACGAAGGACTGCGTGAGATAATATGCGCCTACAGACCGGGGCTTATGCTCTATCTGAACAGCCTTGTACGGAACATCCACACCGCCGAGGAGCTTACGGAGGATACATTTTTCGAGCTTATGAAGAAGCGTCCGGAGTTTTCCGGCAGGAGCTCCTTCAGGACATGGCTCTTTGCCATCGGGCGGAATACTGCCGGGAAGTATCTCAGGAAGCACTCGAAGCTCAGTACGGTACCCATAGGGGAGCAGGAATGGCTTGCCGATGAGGAGAACGTCGAGAGGAGCTATATCAGGAGCGAGGAGAAGATAATGGTGCATCAGGCCATGCGCCGTCTGAAGAGCGAATACCGTCAGGTGCTGTATCTCAGTTATTTTGAGGGCTTCAGCAATCCCGAAGCAGCCCTTATCATGGAGAAGACAGACAGTCAGATAAAGGCTCTGCTCCACAACGCAAAAAAGGCGCTGAGAGCGGAGATGGAAAGGAGCGGTTTTGAGTATGAAGAATGACGAGGAGATGTACCAGAGCCTGCTGGCGAGATTTGAGAAGTATCAGGCGAAGAAGAGAAAGCAGAGACTTATTATAAGATGCACTGTTCCGGCGGCGGCCTGCCTCTGTATTGCTGCAGCGGGGTACGGTCATTGGCAGAGCCTCAGGGAGGTCCCGGAGGTGGCTGTTATAACTGAGCCGGAGAGGGCAACTGAAACTGCGGAGGCGACAGAGGAGCAGTCAACACAGGTTGCTGCTGCAACAGCGCCCACAGCCACAGTTGCAAATACAGTACAGACCACGGCGGCAGCGGAGACACAGACCTCCGCTGATACCGCAGCAGAGACGGCTGCCGTACAGACGGAGACAGTTCAGACCGAAGCCCATTCCGAGGTAAAGACAGCAGAGGTAACACAGCCGGAAGCACCTCCGACGGCTGCTGTGACCGCAGCCACGACAGCCCCTCCGGCGACTGAAAAGCCCTCCCTGACTACACATCCCCCTGTGACCGAGCCGCCTGCCGCAAGGCCGTACGAGCCGCCAATATCACCGGTCGTGCCTGCTGATCCCGGCGGCCCCGGTGGGGTATACTCACAGATAAGTGTAAGCTATGAGGAGGCGAGGGAGAGATTCGGCCACCCGATAGTGCAGTGTACGAGGGGAGACTTCACCGGCTTCAAGGCCGCCATGGTAAGTCAGAACGGGGATATCACTTCGGAGAGAGCCTTCTGTCTGGAGGTCATCTATGAGTTTACCGACGGATATCTCGCAGTCATGGACAATGAAAGGTTTGGCAGCGCAAGCCCGCTTTCGGAGGAAACAGTGGAGTACAACGGCCGTACATTCTATATCGGACAGCCGGAATACAGCTACGGGCAGTACTATATCGGCTATTTCCCCTCATTGGAGGGCGGTATAGTATATCAGGGCTTTTTCGCCAGTGACTGCGACATTTACGAAAAAATGGATATCATAATATCGCTCCTGATATGATGCAATTTCTGCATTTTGCGGAAAAATAAGCAATTGAGCCGCGCCTATTGAAAAATCCGGCGATATGTAGTATAATGAGCATAGGTGGATATCACCGAGTAACAAAAAGGAGCGGCTCAATTGTTAAAGGCTATCTGCTCCCGCAAGGAGCTTTCAGACAGCAGCTACTACAGCTGTGTCAGCGATATAATTACCGACAGCAGACTTGATCCGCTGAAGGACATAACACATCATATCTGCACCACACGTTTCCAGCACTGCGTGAACGTGTCATACTACAGCTATCTGGTCTGCCGGAAGCTGCGGCTCGACAGCAGAGGTGCAGCGCGTGCAGGGCTCCTCCATGACCTGTTCTACTATGACAGGAAGGAGTACAACTCTTCACGTATCAAGGGGCAGCTCAGGCACAGCGCCAACCACGCTGATGTGGCACTCCGCAACGCCGGAGAGGTAACGGAGCTCAGCAGCAGGGAACGGGATATGATAGAGAAGCATATGTGGCCTGTGACAAGGCCTCTGCCGAAGTACCGCGAGACCGTAGTCATTACCGTGATAGACAAGTACTGTGCGGTGCTCGAGCTCTGCGTGCCAAAGGTAACAGGCGCAGCCGCGGCAGTCGGCGGTATCATGCGCCCACGAAGAAGATAAGTACAATGCACGTACAGCAGCTTTTACGTACTATCGGGGGAAACCTTTCTGAGGAAAGGTTATCCCCCGTACCCCCTTCCAAAGACTTTCAATGAATTTTGCCCCCATAGGTCTTTGACCTATGGGGGCAAAATTAGCTGGAAGTTTTCGGAAAGGAGTTTGAGGAAAACCCTTTTTCAAAAGGGTTTTCCTCAATAAGATGCGTAAAGACTGCTGTACGTGCATTGTACTTTATGGGAGCGTGACTGTGAATATGCTTCCCTTGCCGGGGGTGCTTTCTGCAGATACGGTTCCGCCGTGGTATTCTGCGCCGTGCTTTACTATGGAGAGACCGAGGCCTGTTCCCTCTATCTTCCTTGAACGGCTCTTGTCGGCGCGGTAGAAGCGTTCGAATATGCGTTTGAGATTGGCGGGGGCGATGCCTATGCCGGTATCGCTGACGGTTATGGTGGTCTTGCCGCCGGACTGGCCTGTCTTTATCTCGACGATCCCGCCCTCCTTGTTATACTTTATGGCGTTGCTGCAAAGGTTGGTGATTATCTCGTCGAGTATGGTACGGCTGCCGTTGTATACCACCTTGCTGCCGGACAGCAGACAGGTAACGTTTTTCTTCTCGGCCTGCGGGCTGAGTCTGCGGAGGACTTCGCCGGCAAGCTCATAGAGGTCAACGTCCTCGTGCTCGGTCACTCTGTCCTCGTCAAGCTTGGACAGGGAGACGATATCCTCTATCAGTTTGATGAGGCGGTCGGCCTCACTGCGGATGGAGCTGCCGAAATCGGCAACGTCCTCCGGCTTTACGAGGCCTCCGGCGAGCATATCAGCGCTGCCGTAGATAACAGTCAGGGGAGTTTTCAGCTCATGGGAGACATTGGAGGTGAACTCACGGCGCATTGTTTCAAGCTGCCGCCTTTCCGTGACGTCGAATACGAGCACGACGATACCGGAGAGGGAATCGGGAGTATTTACCGGATTAGCTATGATCTCACACTCGCCCTTGCCGCCCGGGAGTATGCAGCGTGAGCTGACTCCGCCCATTGCGTTGAGTATGCACTTGCGGAATCCGTCGGAACGGTTAAGGGAAAAGATGGTATGGCGGTTTCCCTCCGGCATGGCCTCTGCCCCGAGAAGCCGGAATGCAGCAGAGTTGCAGGCGAGTATATTCGTCTTCGGGTCGGCGATGATGAAGCCTTCGTCCATACTCTCAGTGATGAGGGAGAACTGGTCACGGCTCTGGCGGAGTTCCTCCATCTGCCTGCTGACCATGCCGTTCTGTGTACGGAGCTTGGTGAGCAGGGGAGTGAGCTCGCTGTAGCTGCGGCGTATATCCGGGTGGTCGAGGTCGATATCGTTTATCGGTTTCAGTATCCTCTTCGTAGAGAAGAAGGCATACAGCAGCGAGAGGACGCCGGTTATCATCAGGAGACTGAGCATGGGGGCGGATACTGTGCTGAGCTGCCGCATGAAGGACGGATGTGCGCCTGATACACGGAGTACAGAGCCGTCGCTGAGCCTTATGGCATAGTTCAGGGTCGTGTCCATCGTCGTCGTGGAATATCTCCGGGAACTGCCGCGGCCCTTGACAAAGGCTTCTGTGACCTCCGAGCGGTCGGCATGATTGCCAAGCCTTCCGGGGTTAGCTTCAGAATCGAATATGACCTTGCCGCCGGGAAGTATCCAGGTGACACGCTTCTTGCCGAAATCTGTTCTTCTCAGGTAGTCACCGCCGGTCTGTTCAACGGCAGCAGCGATGAGGGTACAGGAATCCCGGAGCTCCTCCGCCGAGCGCTCTGTTGAGAAACGGTTCAGAAGCAGAGTTATAAGAGACATTGCAGCAAGAGCAGCGGCAGTCGAGAAGACTATAAGGGCAGTGAATATCCGCTTAGTCATTATACTCTCCTATCCTGTAGCCGACGCCGCGTACTGTCTGTATAAGCTCTCCGCAGCCGCCGAGCTTGGCACGGAGAGTACGGATATGCACGTCAACGGTGCGGCTCTCGCCCTTGAAATCGTAGCCCCATACCTCGCTGAGCAGCTCGTCACGGGAGTATACTCTGCCCTTGTTGCGCATAAGCAGGAGCAGAAGGTCGAATTCCTTCATAGTCAGTGTTACGGGGCTGCCGTCTGCTGTGACTTCCCTGCGTTCGGGTATCACGGAGAGCCCGCCGATGCTGACCTCCTCATCAGAGGGGGCAGAACGCCTGAGCAGCGCACGGACACGAGATATGAGCTCCATGGCTCCGAAGGGTTTGGTAACGTAGTCATCGGCGCCGCTGTCGAGTCCGGCGACCTTGTCGTACTCCGTTCCCTTTGCGGTGAGCATGATTATGGGCAGCTTCCTTGTGGCAGGCGAGCTGCGGAGCCTGCGCAGTATGGAGAGACCGTCCTCCTCCGGCAGCATGATATCGAGCAGAAGGAGCTCCGGTATCTGCCTGCCGAGAGCCTCATAGAATTCCGAGGGGGTCTCGAAGCCCTCTGCCGGGAGACCGGAGTTGTTTAGGGCATAGAGCACAAGGCTGCGGATGCCGCTGTCGTCTTCAAGAAGATATATCATAGTTCTCTCCTTTCTCAGGATATCCCGAGGTATTCCTCAAGGCACTGACCGCTCTTGTATATCTCCTCAGCTATCCGTGTGCCTACATAGCGGATATGCCAGGCTTCGTACTGAAAGCCCGTCTTGTCCTCCTTGCCGGCGGGATAGCGTATGATGAAGCCGTACTCATGTGCATGGTCTGCGAGCCATACAGCCTCCTGCGTCTCGCTGAAGGTGCCTGAATAGCTGGCGCAGTCTATGGCGAGACCGGTCTGATGCTCGGATTCGCCGGGGAGAGCAGCGTAGTTGTCGGCATACTCCTGACCGTACCAGTTGATGAAGTTGTTCCTCAGCTCCTGCTGTTCTTCATAGCTGCGGTAGTTTGAGCCCATATATATGGAGTATCCCTCCTCTGCGGCGGCGGCGCAGAGAGCGTTGAACTGTGCTTCTGCTGTCGGGTCGAGGCCGGGGGCAAAGTCCTCCGGGAGGGTATACTCCTTATTAGCAACGAGGACTCCATCGATATAATGGAGTCCTTCGTTAGAATATACAGCCGGAGCAGGAGCGGCGTGCATAGGCGCCGCAGCCATATTTCCGGTACTTTCTGCACCGTCTGCAACAGAGACCTTGATTTCGATCTCTATGTTCGGGTTGTTGTCGAAGCTCAGGATAATGTAGCATTCGCCCGGAGCCTTCGCGGTGATGTAGCCCTTGGGATCTACCGTTGCGATGTTCTCGTCTGATGATCTCCAGACCTCGTTCCTTTCGGTGGAGCCGTTGGGGTATACCTGTATGATGGAGATGCCTACATCTCCTACGTTGTCAAGGAATATCTCACGGGTGGTGAGCTTTACGTTTGAGTTATCCGGAGCCTCTGTGGGAGCTTCCGTAGGAGGTTCTGTAGCTGCCTCGGTAACTGTTTCCTGTGTCGGTGCCTCAGTCATAGCGGAGGTAGTTGTCTCTGACGGTGTCTTCTTGCCGCCCTTTCCGCCTTCGCCTTCATCATCCTTGTGGCAGGCCTTTGCACAGGCGCTCAGGATAAGGATAAGTATTGTGAATACGATTATAACAGCACCGAGCTGACGCCTGCGTGCCATTTCCTTTGTAACTCTCTTTCTCGGTCTCGGAGCCTGCTGTGTACGGACAGGTGCCGGGGGCGGTGGAGCAGAATATCCGCCGTCGGGATCTTCCTTCATTACTGTGAATTCTGCCGAATACTTCTCATCCTCCGGATTTGTGTTGTTTCCGTTATTGTTATTATCCATCGTTAATCCCGCCTTCCAATATGTAAAACCTATACTTAAATTATATCACAACAGTACAGAATTGTCACGCATTTTCAGAAAATTCTAACAGTATGACATATTACAGGGTTCATATTTGGACATTTTGACAAAACAACTTTATTGCTGCGGAAAAGTGAATTGCGGCAGGTGATAATCAACGTTCCATTTATATACAAATTTGACAGAATCGCAAGCCCTGCACAGCAAATTAACCATAAATCTGCTGAAATTATATTGATTTTGATTATTGACTTTTAGGACGGAAAAATGGTATAATAATGATACAATACAGAAAGTATGTGCATTAACGGGTGTAAACCGGGCTTGCTTAGCAAGCGCGGGAGGGAAACAGGATAAAAAAGGAGTATTGAGCATGAAAAGATCAAGGGCGTTTATTTCGGCACTGCTGCTTGTTGCAGTATCTGCGCCGTTGCTTACAGCCTGCGGAGGGGGATCTTCCTCCGAACCGGTCTACGACAAGGATGTTACCTCAGAGGTGAGGGATGCTGTGAATCAGGCAGCTGCAGAGTCAGATCTGCTCCCTGATACAGAGCTTGAAAACAAGACGGTCAAATGGCTGGCCACATGGGATATTAACCCTGATGCTACCGGCAAGAACAAGCCGACGGAGCTTGTCACATTTGAGGAAAAGTACGGCGGAAAGATAGAATGGATAAAGTGTACCTGGGAGAATCGCTATGAGAAGCTGTCCACACTGATCTCCAGCGGAGACAGTCCGGATTTCTTCGCAGCAAACGACGGCGATGCCTTCCCTAAGGGCGCGATACAGGATATGTTCGTACCTGTTGACGATTATATCGACTTCAGCTCACCGCTGTGGGAGGATGTTAAGGATATAAATGACGGGCTCGAATGGAACGGCAAGCATTATATGATAGTGACACAGGCTGTCGGAGACAAGGTGGCCTGTGTATACAACCGCAAGACCATACAGGAGGCCGGCCTTGAGGATCCGGCTGATCTGTACAAGCGCGGCGAATGGGACTGGGATGCCTTCACAAAGATGCTGAAGAGCTACGTGGATCCTGCAAAGCAGCACTACGGCCTTGAGGGCTGGTGGTTCGAGTTTGCGCTTATGAATACCACCGGTGTTCCTGCCATAGGTATGGAGAACGGCAAGCTGGTGAACAATCTTGCTGATCCGGCAATGGAGAGAGTGCAGAACTGGCTTTACGATCTGAATACTTCGGGCTGTGTGGCTCTCGGCGTAGGCGACTACGGCTGGGATTCTCATCCTGAGTACGTAGGCGAGGGTAAGGTGCTGTTCTATCCAGTAGGACTCTATGAGCTCTACAAGGAGAAGTCTGCATGGCAGAGCACCTACGGCGAGGACGCATTCTTCGTACCCATGCCGAAGGATCCCAAGGCTGATGCACATTATATCCCCGTTGGTATGGAGGCATATACCATGGTAAACGGCGGAAAGAATCCTGAGGGCGTTGCAAGATATCTTGACTGCAAGCGTTTTGTGATACTCGATGAGACTACCGGCGATCTCGCCGACAAGCAGTTCCGTGAGGACTACGGCTGGACTGACGAAATGGTAGATATGCAGCATGAGATGCAGGATCTCGCGGAGGAGAACACCTTCTTCGATTTCACTGCCGGCGTATCCAAGGACTGCGGTGATCTGCTCGATCAGCAGCTCAGAGCTGCCGCCAAGCAGGGCGTACAGTGGAGCGAGACCTTTGATACCATCAATTCAACTGTTCAGACATTTGTTGATGAGGCAAACGGCTGATAACGAGATCAGAGCCTGTTGCGCTTAGCTAACATCGGGTGACATTCTTGCAATTACCGGCGAAATGTGATATAATACTATCAAAATATACTATTCATAATTATTGAAGCAGGACATACCGGCTTAGAACGTGCTGTGTCCGGAAAAGGAGGCGTGAGCATGGACGAAATGCAGAAGGTCCTTGTTACAGGCGGCTGCGGTCTTATTGGTCAGCATATCTGCTCAGGATTGCTGAAGAAGGGCTGTGAGGTCATCGCAGTGGATCGTGAGGAGTGCGGATATAACGTTGGCAAGCTGCACTACAGCTTCATTGCGTGCGAGCCTACAGATAAGAACAAATTTGCCGAGATCTTTGAGAAAAACAAGATAAACGTTCTGATCCATGCGGCGTGTACAGTCGACAATGATTTCGGGCCTATCATAACAGATAAGGAAATGGGCATAGCCAAGGAGTGCGATAAGTTCATTTATCGCTATGCCATGACAGAAGATGTCGGCAAGATAATTCTGCTCAGTACGGATCAGGTATACGATTTCCCGAAGACAAGAGAACCTATCAGAGAGGACAACGAGCTCAAGCCCACCACGAATTATGCGGTAATGAAGCATAACTCCGAGAAGGCTCTCGTTGAGGAGATGAAACAGCACCCCAACACCATGTGCTGTATCATCAGATACTCACCTGTGTATACTCTCAACTTCACCGATAACCTGGTGGCAAAGATCACTGATCCGAAGGACGGCACCAAGTTCGTTTACGGAAAGGGAAATTACGGCTTCCAGTTCTGCTGCGTACACAACCTTGTAGACTTCATGCTCTGCTACGTAAAGAATGCAGATGATATGAGCTATGCGGGAGTATATAACGTAAGCGACAAGCTGCTCGTAACAGCCGCAGAGATAATCAACTTCATGAAGGAGCATCACCATCTCGGAGCCATCATCCAGAAAACTCCGGGCGGCGCTATCTCCAAGCTGAAGGGGATCTTCGGCAACAAGGAAGCCAAGACCAACTACCGCTATCTCGACCTTTCCAAGCTCGAGAACAACAATATGCTCGATCATACAAAGGCCGCAAAGTTGACGAATCCCAGATGGGATATACACAATACCAAGTAACACAGAAGGGACTGCATGAAGCAGTCCCTTCAGCTTATCAAAAAAGTCAGTTATGGCAGAAGTCAAGCGGGCGGATGTGGGCATCCGCCCCTACAAACGCCGATTCCTCCATAGCAAAATGTAGGGGGCGATGCCTACATCGCCCCGCTTATTTGTGAATGTAAGGTTTATTGACAGACTGAAGGGACTGCATGAAGCAGTCCCTTTTTTCATCCTATAATAGTATAATTATCAGCCGCGTTCTCCTTGGTGGCGTGCTCGGTGACGCTGAGCACTTTCACCTTCAGCGGGTGGGCGCCCATATTTATCTCGATGATATCGCCGACCTTCACGTCGTAGGATGCTCTTGCAGCCTTGCCGTTTACTATGACCTTCTCAGCGTCGCAGGCCTCATTGGCTACAGTGCGGCGCTTTATCAGTCTTGTTACCTTGAGATATTTATCCAGTCTCATAGCAGGTATCCTTTCTTACAGAAACAGGGACGGCATCTGCCGTCCCTGCAATAACGGTCTTATGACCGCAGATTACTTATTAACAGCGTCCTTCAGAGCTCTGCCAGCCTTGAAAGCGGGAGCCTTGCTGGGAGGGCAAACCATCTTCTTCTTTGTCTGGGGATTCAGAACAGTCTTTTCGCCTCTCTCACGAACCTCGAATGTACCGAAGCCTGTGATTGTAACCTTATCACCGTTTACAAGAGCTTCCTGGATAGCTGCGAGAGTAGCCTCAAGAGCAGCGCCTGCATCCTTCTTTGTGCAGTTAGCCTTCTCAGAAATTGAGTTGATCAGTTCAGTCTTAGTCATTTTACTATTCCTCCGGATTTATTTTTTCTTTGCCTTTGCCCAATAGGTGTCCAGCGTTTCGATGGGGAGCGTTTTCATATCTATCCCTTCGGCAGAGACGAGCTTCTCTGTCTCAGCAAAGCGGCGGATGAATTTCTCTGTGGAGTCGGTCAGTGCCTGCTCGGCGTCTACGCCGAGATGACGGGCAGCATTCACGCAGGAGAACAGCAGATCGCCGAGCTCCTCGTATATGTTATCCTTATCTCCGCTTGCTATAGCTGCGTCGAGCTCTGCCTTTTCGGCAGATATACAGGCTACAGCATCCTGAGCGGTACGGAAATCCATGCCCGCACGCATGGCGCGCTTGCCTACCTTCTGTGCTCTCATGAGCGCAGGAAGCGACTTGGCAACGCTTTCAAGCGTATCGGTATAGGTCTCCTGACCCTTTGTCTCCATCTTTATAGCGTCCCAGTTTTTAAGGACCTGATCTGTGGTATCAGCCTTGACCTCACCGAATACGTGAGGGTGGCGGACGATGAGCTTCTTGCATACCTCATCGCAGACCTGATCGAAGTTGAAGTTCTCCTTTTCCTCCTCGATGCGTGTATGGAACACCACCTGGAGCAGGACATCTCCGAGCTCCTCGCGGAGCAGGGCAGTATCCTTCAGGTCGATAGCCTCAATGACCTCGTAGGTCTCCTCTATCAGATCGCTCTTTATCGTTTCGTGAGTCTGTTCGATGTCCCAGGGACAGCCGCCCTCACTTCTGAGAAGACGAACTATATCGAGCAGATCTCCGATTGAATAATTATCTTTCTGCTGGTATTCAACCATGGGAAAAGCACTCCTTTTATGATACCTTAAAATCCGCAAAAAAGCAACTGATTTTTACATTTTTGTAGCTTTTGCAGAATATGATGTGGATTTACAATGGGTTTTGTCGATATTAACGGTATCGGCAATGCTTTATCTGGGATCCACAAAGCCCACCTTGTGATATACCTTGGATACGATGCGGCTGGATATCTTCATAGCCTGCTCTGCACCTGCTGTATAGCACTCCTTCAGGTATGCCTTGTCTGCGATGAGACGGTCGAACTCTGTGCGTATGGGCTCAAGATGATCGGCTACAGCCTCACCTACAGCGAGCTTGAAATCGCCGTAGCCCTTGCCGGCGAACTCTGCCTCGATAGCGGCGAAGTCCTTTCCGGTAACGCTGGAGTATATGGTCATAAGGTTGTTGATGCCGTCCTTGCCCTCGCGGAAGACTACCTCAGCCTCGCTGTCGGTAACAGCACGCTTGAACTTGCGGATGATGGTATCCTTGTCATCGAGGATGAGTACGCAGGCATTGGCGTTCTCGTCAGACTTGGACATCTTCTTTGTGGGCTCCTGGAGAGACATTACCTTTGCGCCTACCTCAAGGATAAGGGGCTCGGGCAGCGTGAAGAAATCGCCGTAGCGCTGGTTGAAGCGCTGTGCTATGTTCCTTGCGAGCTCAAGATGCTGCTTCTGGTCCACGCCTACGGGCACCATATCGGCGTTGTAGGCAAGGATGTCAGCGGCCATGAGGGAAGGATAGGTGAAGAGGCCGGCGTTAACATCGTCGGGGTGCTTCTGGCTCTTGTCCTTGAACTGCGTCATACGGCTCAGCTCACCGAACTGTGTATTGCAGCACAGCACCCAGTTGAGGAGTGCGTGTGTGGGAGCGTGGCTCTGGATGAAGAGTATGGATCTCTTGGGATCCATACCGCAGGCCATGAGGAGAGCGTAGGCGGCAAGGCTGTTCTGACGCAGCTTTGCAGGCTCCTGCTTTACGGTTATGGCGTGCATATCCGCGATGCAGTAGATACAGTCATACTTGTCCTGGAGCGGCGCCCAGTTCCTTACGGCTCCGATGTAGTTACCAAGAGTGAAGGTGCCGGTAGGCTGTATCGCTGAGAATATAAGCTTCTTATCGTCCATGTGGGATGCTCCTTACTTTGCGGCCTTGCGCATATCAGCCTCATCCTTGAGCTGGCATGATCTGAGCTCATTGAGGACCTTCTGGTAGAGGAGGTATGTTGTGCGGAGCTCGGGCTGATCCTCGGGGATTACGCCGGGATGTGCCTGAGTCATGTATACGCCGCCCTTTGTGAGCAGGAAGATGTTGTGTGAGAAACCTCTGGGGAGGTCGAAGGCTGTTACCTTCTGGCACTTGGGAAGGAGCTGGTTGGTGTACTGTACCATTGTGTTTGTAGCCATAACGAGGTTGCGGTATCTCTGTGAAGCGCCGGAGTACTCTCCGCCGTTGTTGAAGTAGAGGTTTGCAGCGCCGTTGATGAAGCATACCATTGTGGTGAGTACGTTCTGGGGCATGGGGATATCTATAACAACTCCGAATACATCGTTCTTCTTGAGGTTCATGTTCTTGAAGAACTCAGCGGGGAAGTTGATTGCCTGACCTCTTGTCATCAGGTACTTCTGTGTAACGGGGTATCTGTCCATAGTAGGCATAATAGTTATTTCCTTTCGTATTGGGTTTGCACGCTTGGTGCTTTGATCAGTCGAGCATCTCTCTCGTCATGCGGGCGAGTATCTCCATGCCCTTCTTTATCTGCTCGTCTGTGGGCGTGGAGTAATTGAGGCGGAATGAATGGCTTACCTCTTCAGTATCTATACTGAAGGAGTTGCCGGGTACTACTGCGATCTTGTATTCCTGTACTGCTCTGCGGCAGAAATCGTTCATATCGCAGTTGTCCGGGAGAGTACACCAGATGAAAAGTCCGCCTTCGGGTCTTGTGTAGGTGATCTTGTCGGAGAAGCCGTTCTCGATGTAGCTGCACATCAGGTCGCACTTTCTGCGGTAGATGTCGCGGAGCTTGTTGAAATGTGCTTCTCTGTCAACGGTAGTCATGAAGCGGTGGCAGATTACCTGCGCCCATATATTGGAATGAACGTCGGCTACCTGCTTGCATACGACTATCTTCTGGATGATGGGAGCCGGAGCTGATACATATCCTGTTCTGAAACCGGAGGATATGAGCTTGGAGAAGGTGCTGGAGTATATTACTCTGCCCTCTGTATCAAGGCTCTTGATGGTGGGAATATTCTCACCTGCGAATCTCAGCTCGCCGTAGGGATCGTCCTCGAGTATGATAAAATCATAGCGGCAGGCAAGCTCGTATACTGCCTTGCGCTTTGCAAGGGACATTGTCCTTCCGGTGGGGTTCTGGAAATTCGGTATCAGGTAGAGTATCTTTACGTTGGGCTGAGTTTTCAGCGCCTCCTCGAGCTTTTCGAGGTTGATGCCGTCCTCGTCCATATCAACGCCCACAAGGTTTACGTTGTAGGAGCGGAAGGCATTGAGTGAGCCGATGAAGCTGGGTGACTCGCAGAGGAGGGTGTCGCCCTCGTTGAGGAGCACCTTGCAGGAGAGCTCGTTGGCCTGCTGGCCGCCGGAGGTGATGATGAGATCATCGAATTCCGGGTGGAAGCAGCCCTTTGACTTCATCCAGTCCTTCAGGAACTCACGGAGGGGGGTGTAGCCCTCTGTTACGCTGTACTGAAGAGCGAGGATGGGGTCATCCCTGAGCAGCTCGGCGGAAAGCTCGGCGATCTTTTCCTTGGGGAAAGCCTCGGGAGCGGGATTGCCGGCCGCAAAGGATATTACCTCAGGATCAGCGGTGAACTTGAGTATCTCACGGATAGCAGAAGCCTTCAGACTGCTGACCTTGTCGGAAAACTTGTATTCCATTGTATTTTACCAGCCTTTCTTGGTAGATGTTATCTGTATCCTGGCTTTAGTCATAGATGCAGTTACACATATATCATTATAACACATATTTTCAGCTTTTGCAACATATATTTTTCCGTGCGGAAGACAGTTTTATATGGAAATGATCCCGGAGGTGCAGATATGAAGAGACAGGATTTCCTGAAGGGCTCCCTGATACTGATGGTATCGGCAGCGGCGGCGAAGCTGCTCGGAGCAGTGTTCCGGATACCGCTGACCAATATGCTCGGGGGAGTGGGGATGAGCTGCTTTTCCTCTGCGTATACAATTTTCCTGCCGGTATATTCATTCATAACGGCGGGTATATCCTCTTCGGTCGCCTGCATGACTGCAAGGAGCCGGACTCTCGGACACGGCGGTGATGCCCTGCGCATCAGGAGGACTGCCATAGCCCTGTTTTCTGCGGCTGGTATAGTCGGGAGCGGTCTGATACTGCTGCTTGCTGTGCCTTTCAGCCGCTGGAGCTGCGGGAGTGATGAGGCTGTGCCGGCGATAATGATGATTGCCCCTGTGGTGATAACGGGCTGTATAGTATCCGCCGAAAGAGGTTACTACGAGGGCATGAGCGATATGTACCCGACGGCGGTCTCGCAGACCGTTGAAGGTGCTGTGCGCGCGGCGGCGGGGCTGTTCCTGTGCGGGTATACTGTCAGGCACGGCGGAGAGCTCCTGCGGTACTTCCCGCAGTTTGATGACATACGCCCTCTTGCGGCGGCGGCGGGGATACTCGGCGTGACCCTCGGCTCCCTCGGGGCGCTTGTTTACTTCGGCGTGCTGCGACTGCTGCCTGCGTACAGGGCGGAAAACCGCGAGACCTCACTGCCCGGACGGCGTGGGACGGCTCCGGAGCTGCTGCGCAGGGCTCTTCCGGCGGGGATAGGGGCTGTGGTGACGAATCTCTCAGCGGTGGTGGATATGTGTACCGTGATAGGGTGTGTGAAGCTGCCGGAGATCCTTCCGGCGGGGGTGCTGCCGGAGGACTATCCCCGCTTTGTCTACGGCTCCTTTGCAGGTATGGCGCTGACGGTCTTCAACCTTGTGCCGGGCATCACGAATATGCTGGGAAAGGGGATTCTGCCCTCCGTTACGGAGGCATGGGCATCCGGCAGGCGTGAGGAGCTTGAACAAAGGTCGGTGCAGGCGCTCTTTACGGCGGCTGCGGCGGCAGTGCCCTGCGGAGCGGGACTTGCGCTTCTTCCGGGGCAGGTGCTCTCGGTGCTGTTCCCTGAAAGGGCGGCTGAGGCGGCTGTATGCGTTGGTGCACTCAGACTGCTGATGCCGGGGATGGTCTTCCTCTGCCTGTCCTTCCCCCTGTTCAGTATGCTTCAGGCGGTGGGCAGGCCGGGTGATCAGGTATGGATAATGCTTGCGGGGACTGCGGTGAAGCTCTGCGGTAATCTGTTCCTCGTTCCGCTTATGGGGGCAGAGGGTGCAGCAGTCTCGACCTCTTTCTGCTACGGGGTGATACTGCTGCTGACCCTGCGGAGGTATTGTGCCTTTACGGGGGTGCGCCTGCGTGCCGGCTGCTTTGCGGCGGCAGTCTATTCCGGTGCGCTGTGTGCAGGTGCGGCCCATCTTGCACAGAGCGTAACGGAACGGTGCGGCGGGGGAGTATTCGTGCAGCTGCTTGCCGCTGCTGCTGCCGGAGGGACGGTCTACATCGGCTCACTCATGGCGACTGCCGGAAGGGCGTTTTCTGCCGGAAAAAAGACAACAGGCAGCCGGAGGGCTGCCTGTTGAAAGGTATAGATGAAGATGGTATAAGCATTAACCGATGAAGTCTGCCGGAGGCGCTATCATATCTGATGAGCTGACCTTGCACTTGATAACACTTGATTTGTCGTGCATATCATTTGCGGTCGGGAAGAAGCAGACTGTGAAATCAGGTACGTTCTCGTCGAGGAGGAAGCCGCCGATGTAGCCTCTGAACTCCTCTCCGGGGCCTATGGAGAAGGGCGTTTCGGTGTAGCCCTTGAAGTTGTTGCAGGCGTATACCTGTGTTCTGATATCGAAGCTGAGCTCGCTTCCGTCAGGAAGAATGACGAAGAAGTTGTTCAGTACGTCTATCTTGTAGAATACAGCGGATGTGTTCTTGATGGTAACATCGAGATAAACGTATTTAAGACCGTCATCCGACTTCATGCCGGAATCTATGACGGAGTTTATCTGGAAGATGGTGTCGTGCTCGTCTACGGGCTCGGTGATGGCGGCCTGGATCTCCTTTTCAGCAAGACCGTTCTGTGTGGGAACGGGAGTTGCGGGGAGCTGTGCAAGGCTGCTGTTGCCCTTCGTGCTTGAACAGCCGGCTGCTGCAGCGAGTGCAAGAGCAGCTGCTGTAAGAAAAGCGGCGATCCTTGATGATCTCATATATATGCCTCCAATGGGGAATTATCATTTGTATGCGGGTGACCGCTATATATAAGTATAACACAATATAAACGCCGTGTCAACCCCGGGGACCTGATCCCGGGAATTTATTTTTGCAAAGGTATTGCAGAAAGCCTCGGTCTGTGGTATAATAATATAAATATGACTGACTAACACCGATATGAAAGGATAGATTGCAATGGTAATACTTGACGAACTCAGGGTCGAAATGACCGGCTACCGCAAGGAGATAGAGGAGCTTGCCGATGTGCTCAGCATACAGCCTGCGAAGGACCGTATCGCAGAGCTTAACGCAGAGACCGCCAAGGAAGGCTTCTGGGACGATCTTGAGAATTCCCAGAAGGTGCTCCAGGAGACAAAGTCCCTTGAGCGCAAGATAGACAAGTTCAACAAGCTCAGCGACAACCTGGAGGATATAATCGCTCTTATCGAGCTTTCCATCGAGGAGGATGACGAGAGCTCTGTTGAGGAGATAACTTCGGAGATAGCTGCATTCAAGGCGAAGCTCGAGGACGAGAAGCTTTCAACTCTTCTCAGCGGAGAGTATGACAGCTCAAACGCTATCCTTACCTTCCACGCCGGTGCAGGCGGTACAGAGGCACAGGACTGGACAGAGATGCTCTACCGTATGTACAACCACTGGGCTGAGCGTCACGATTTCAAGGTGGAGCTGCTCGATTACCTCGACGGCGACGATGCAGGCATCAAGTCCGCATCCATACTCATCGAGGGCGAGAATGCCTACGGCTATATGAAGTCGGAGTCGGGAGTACACCGTCTTGTACGTGTATCACCCTTCGACGCCTCAGGCAGACGTCACACATCCTTTGCCGCCCTTGAAGTAATGCCCGAGCTCGATGATTCCATCGAGGTGGACATCCGTCCCGAGGATATCGAGATGGAGGTATACCGTTCCAGCGGCGCAGGCGGACAGAAGGTAAACAAGACAAGCTCTGCCGTAAGACTTATACACAAGCCTACCGGTATCGTAGTTTCCTGTCAGACACAGCGAAGCCAGTACCAGAACAAGGATTACGCAATGAAGATGCTGCGTTCAAAGCTTATCGAGATCAAGGAGCGTGAGCACCTTGAAAAGATCTCAGATATCAAGGGAGTACAGAACCAGATCGCATGGGGCTCACAGATAAGATCCTATGTATTCATGCCCTATACCCTTGTAAAGGATCTTCGCACCGGCTACGAGGTAGGAAACATCCAGGCTGTAATGGACGGCGATCTTGACGGCTTCATCAATGCCTACCTGAAGTCGCTCTCACACGGCACACTGGAGAAGTAAGGTATCCCGCCGCTTCGGCGGCCTGATATAAATAATGATATAGGAGGTAAAAAAACAATGAGTAACGATCTTATGAGGACGATCTTCAAAGGGTGGAACATCCTGATCATAGCGGTGAATGTTATTTCAATGATTGCTTCGATTGTTAAGTATGGTTTTGGTCCTGCGATCATTTTTTCCGCACTGATCCTTCTGGTCATCGTGCTGATGGCGTATTCGGGACTGAAGGGAAATTATGACACCTGCAAGAAGATAGCTGTAGCGGTTCTTATTCTTGATGCTATCGGCATGGTGCTGGGCGGATTTGCAATAAGGACTGTTATTTCAACTGTTCTTGCTGCTATCTATCTGTTCATGTGCATCTCACTTAATAAGTATTGATGCAGAATAAGAAACATAAAGAAAAGCCCTCAGACTTCTGTCTGAGGGCTTGTTTTGTATCTTACATATCCTTCTTCCTGAATCTGCTTGTGTTTGTTGAAACGGGAGCAGGCTCAGAATCGGGCTCCTGAGGTGCAGGAGACGGGTTCTGCGTCAGGGCAGGTGAGGTGCGGAGCTCACGCTGGAGCTTCTCCTTGGCTGCTCTTACCTCTGTGAGGTTGCGGTTGTAGAGAGTCTCTGCGTCGCTGAGCATCTTTGCAGCGGACAGAGCGGCCTCCTTCTCGAGCTTTGCAGAGGAGGTCTGGGCACGGCGGATCATCTCAAGTGCTCTCTCCTTTGCGTCGCGGACGATATCGTCTGCACGCTTCCTTGCCTCGATAACGATAGGCTCCTTTGCGACGAGCTGTGAAGCCTTCTCCTCAGCCTTGCGGATTATAGCATCGGCATTGAGCTTTGCATCGCTGATGATACGCTCGCTGTCGAATTCTATCTTCTTTGCTTCCTTGAGCTCGTGGGGCAGGTTTATGCGGATATCGTTGATAAGCTCGCGCATTCTCTCGCCGTCAACGATCTTCTTGTGGTTCACAAAAGGGAAGGTCGGAGCCTTGTCAAGGGTCTCCTCAATATCTTCCAGAATCTCATCAATAGCCATTTCAATTATCTCTCCTTTACAAGTCGCTGTTTTATATCGCCGAGTATCGCTTCCGGAACGAAGTGACTGATATCACCGCCGAAGTATGCGATCTGCTTGACTACGCTGGAGCTGAGGTACATATTCTCAGCTGCTGTGGTAAGGAACACGGTCTCTGCTCCTGAATAGAGTTTTTTGTTTGCAAGCGCCATCTGGAATTCGTATTCGAAGTCGCTGACGGCTCGCAGACCCTTTACTATAGCGATGGCACCGACTGTCCTTACGTAATCGGCAAGGAGCCCGTCGAGTATATCTATCACTACGTTGTCGAGGTCACGGGTGACAGCCTCTATCATCAGCATACGCTCGGTAGCTGTGAAGCTGGGCTGCTGCTTTCCTGCATTTCGTGAGATGAGCACGATCACCTTGTCAAAGAGCTTCGAGGCTCTTGTGATAATGTCCAGGTGACCAAGCGTTACGGGGTCAAAGCTGCCGGGACAAACGGCGATCCTTCTCTGTGCCATCACTGCTCCTCGCTTTCCTCTCCGTCATCGGGGACAGGCTTTACGAACAGCGCACAGTTGATCTTGCCGTATTTGTAGATCTTCCTGAGTACGGTGCCCTCGGGAGCCTCCGGCTCTCCTGCCTCCTTCTCGTATTCGCATATTATGGTTCCGCCCTCGCGGAGCTTTGCTGCTGCCAGCGGGAGCAGCTTTGCTATGTGTCCCATCCTGTAAGGCGGATCGAGTATTATGATATCGAAGACCGCAGAGGTAAGCTTTATGTAATCGTAACTGTCGCGGGTGATGACCTCCGCCTGACGCATCAGCTCAGTGTTGCGGAGATTCTCGTTCACACACTTTATCGACTTTGAAGAGCTGTCAACGAACACAGCTCTCTGAGCGCCTCTGCTGAGCGCCTCGATGCCCATCTGACCGCTGCCGGCGAAGAGGTCGAGCACCACTGCTCCTTCAAGCTCGAACTGTACAGCCGAGAATATTCCCTCCTTGACCTTGTCGGCGGTAGGCCTTACATCAAGCCCCTCGGGGGCAATGAGTTTACGGCCTCTTGCGATCCCTGTAATAACTCTCATTATATGCTCCGATGCCGTATAAGGGACGAACTGTCCCACGGATCTCCGCATTTACGGCATACGGAAGCCGGATTTTCTATTACGCACAGCGATAATATTACATTTATCATTATACAGTATTTCCGCAATCTTGTCTATACCGTTTTTAAAATATAGGTGATTTAAACAATTTTAAGATTTTCCTTTAGTGAAGTATTAACAATTATTCCATATTCGCCGGATAACTGCGGTGGCTATGCGGGAAATGAAGGATGCGGACTGCACGGGCCGGGAGCGAAAAGCCGGAAAAAACGTAAAAAAATCCCGCTTACCCCTTGATTTTTCAAATATAGTGTGATATAATACTATATGATGATAGTTAGACTAAAGACCGGAAGCTTCCGGTCTTTCGTTTTGAATCGGGAAAAATCCCGGACTATTGACATTATAAAGCTGCAGGACAGCGGAAGGAGAGTGCGTATGAAGCTGAAGAAATTCGGCGGTACGGAGCAGAAGGTATACGACCTGGTAAAGCCCGTTACCGACGAGCTGGGCTACTTTCTCTGGGACGTCTGCTACGTCAAGGAGGGAGCAATGTGGTACCTGAGGATCTTCATTGATCAGGACGAGGGCATCACCATCGATGACTGCGAGAGAGCAACGGCGCCGATCAATGAGGTGCTCGATGAGGCGGATCCCATAGCGCAGAGCTATATGCTGGAGGTCGGCTCGGCCGGTCTTGAGCGCGAGCTGCTGCGTGAAGAGCATTTTGAGGTCTGCATCGGCGACGAGGTAAGGATACGCTTCATAAGGAGCGTTGACGGAGAGAAGGAGATAAGAGCAACTCTCCTTGCGGCTGACCGCAATGAACTCACGGTAAAGGGCGAAGACGGCGAGGAGAAGAAACTCCCCCTGGCAGACATCGCCTTTGTGAAGCTTTGGTTTGACTTTGAATAAAATAAAAATATACTGGAGGAATTAACTGCAATGGCAAAAGAAATGAATTTCTTCGAGGCCCTCAAGGCTCTCGGAGACGAGAACGACGTTGATACCGCACTTCTGATCGAGAAGGTAAAGTCCGCCATGCTCAAGGCGGCAAGAAGAGCCTACCCCCACAGCGAGGACAGGATCCGCGTGGAGATAGACCCCGCAACAAAGAAGTTCGCTATGTACATCGTTCAGGACATCATTGATGACGAGCCTATCGACGAGAACGAGATCAATATCGATACCGCAAGGACCATCGACCCCAACGCTCTCGTAGGCGGCACCATGCTCAAGGAACTGGATATATCCAAGCTCGGCAGAATGGCTGCTCTCTCCGCAAAGCAGTCCATCAAGGGAGACCTCAGGGAGATCAACCGTGAGCAGATGCTGAACAAGTTCGAATCAAAGGAGCATGACTGCATCACAGTAGAGGTAAGCCAGATCGATCCCGGCAGAGCTGCTACAGTAGAGTATGAGGGCACAGAGCTCTACCTCTTCCGCAATGAGCAGATCGCAGGCGAGGAGCTCACTGTGGGCAAGAAGATCAAGGTATACATCACAGGCATTGTGGGCAAGACCAAGAAGCCCATCGTAAAGATCTCACGTACACATAAGGATCTCGTAAAGAGACTCTTCGAGCTTGAGGTGCCCGAGATATACGAAGGCATCGTGGAGATCAAGTCCATCTCCCGTGAGGCCGGCTCACGTACAAAGATGGCAGTATGGTCAAAGGACAAGGAGGTAGACCCTGTAGGAGCCTGCATCGGTCCGAAGAGATCACGTATCAGCGCAGTAGTCAACGAGCTGAACGGCGAGAAGGTCGATATCATCAACTGGAGCGAGGTGCCTGAGGAGTTCATCGCAAGTGCACTTGCTCCCGCAGAGGTGCTCAAGACAGTCATCACCTCCATGGAGGAGAAGAGCTGCACAGTAGTAGTACCCAACAATCAGCTCTCACTCGCTATCGGCAACAAGGGCCAGAACGCCAAGCTTGCAGCCAAGCTGACAGGCTTCAAGATCGACATCAAGCCCCAGTTCGACAGCGTTACAGGTGAAGAAGCTCCCGAGCTGAGCCCGGATTTTGTAGCTCCCGTATTTGAGGCTGCACCGGCTGATGAGGAGACAGAGGAGGCTGTAACAGAGACAGCTGAAACTGCTGAGGCTCCTGCTGAGGAGACTGCCCCTGAGGAGTCAGAGGCTCCCACAGAGACTGAGGCTCCCGCTGAAGAGACAGCAGCTGAGAAAGAATGATGAAGCCCAGAAAGATCCCCATGAGACAGTGTCTCGGATGCAGCGAGATGAAGCCTAAGAAGGAACTCATCCGTGTCGTTAAGTCTCCGGAGGGCGAGATAAGCCTTGACCTCACAGGAAAGAAAAACGGCAGAGGCGCATATATATGCCGCAGTACCGAGTGCTACGACAAGGCGCGCAAGGCAAGGCGGTTCGAGAGAGCCTTCTCATGCAGGATAGATGAAAGTGTTTATGAGGTGATGGCAGATGAACTCAGAAACGCCGAAGAAGCGTAAAACTGCCGACCTGCTCACCATGTGCCTCAAAGCGCGCAAGGCCGTCAAGGGCTTTGACAGTGCGAGCGAGGAGGTAAGGGCAGGAAGAGCCTTCTGTCTGCTCGTAGCAGCGGATGCCTCGGATAAGACCGTCAAGGAGGCGGAATTCCTCTGCTCGAAGGCAGGGATACCCGTTCTGAGGACGGAGCTCACAAAGGCCGAGACAGGAACACTCTGCGGCAAGGAGACGGCGGTCATAGCTGTCTGCGACAAGGGCTTTGCAGGAGGGTTCAGCAGGATCATCAGCTGAATATAAATACCTGAAGTATCACGGTACGCCGTGTTCACATACAGCAACAGCAAAAACATGCAGGCGCTCCGGAAGGCTCCGGAGGGTCAGTACATTCTGAAACGGAGGTATCATACGCCTATGACAAAAAAGGTCAAATTAAGCGATGCTGCGAAGGATCTCAGTATTTCTTCACAGGATATCATTGATTACTTCGCCGGAAAGGGCGATAACAAAAAGAAGGCGTCCACGGGCCTTTCCGAGGACGAGATGAATCTGGTGCTGGAGCATTTTTCAAAGCTCCATGAGGTATCCTCCTTCGATGAGTATTTCGCATCAAAGGACGATCCCGCACCTGAGAGAAAGAAGCAGGCAGAGGAGAAGAAGAGCGCGGTTAAGAAACCGGCAGACAAGACGCCGGCTGAAAAGAAACCCGCTGAAAAGAAGCCTGCCGAGAAGAAGACAGAGGATAAGAAGCAGGAGGCTCCTAAGAAGGAGGAGCGTCCCGCACAGCCCAGAAAGCAGGAGAGCAAGCCTGCTGTTCAGGAATCTAACAAGAAGAAGGAGCAGCCTGCACGCCGTGCAGAGGAGAAGAAGCCGGAGCCGGTGAAGACTGCACCCAAGGCAGAGCCCGTAAAGGAGGCCCCCAAGGCAGAGCCTGTAAAGGAAGCCCCCAAGGCAGAGCCCGTTAAGGAAGCTCCCAAGGCAGAGCCTGTAAAGGAAGCACCCAAGGCAGAGCCTGTAAAGGAAGCACCCAAGGCAGAGCCTGTTAAGGAGGCTCCCAAGGCAGAGCCTGTAAAGGAGGCTCCCAAGGCAGAGCCTGTAAAGGAAGCCCCCAAGGCAGAGCCCGCAAAGGAGGCTCCCAAGTCCGATAAGCAGCAGGACAAGAAGAAGGACAAGAAGAAGGAGCAGGCCAAGGCTCAGGACAGAGGCGAGCGCACAAAGTTCACCGCAGCTGTAAGCTCCGAGACCGCTCAGACCTCAGGTCAGCGCCGCACAGTTGATACAAGAGGAAGCTATGTTGACCTCGACAAGTACAACGAGCGCTATGAGCAGATCGCTCCTGCAAACAAGCACAAGAACGACAACTACTCCTCCAAGAAGCAGAAGATCAACCAGAAGTCACAGCAGAGGACACGTCAGCAGTTCTCCCGCAAGGAGAGCGAGGCTGAGAAGCTCAAGAGACTTGAGCTTGAGCGTGCGAGAAAGCAGCAGCTCAAGGTTATGATCCCTGATTCCATCACAGTAGGAGAGCTTGCCACACGTCTGAAGGTCACAGCCACTGAGGTCATCAAGAAGCTCATGGGACTCGGCGTTATGGCATCCATAAATCAGGAGATAGACTTCGATACCGCTTCACTCGTAGCTGAGGAGCTGGGTGCAAAGGTTGAGAAGGAGATCATCGTTACCATCGAGGAGCGTCTCATCGATGACAGCGACGATGACGATACAAACCTCCAGCCCCGCTGCCCTGTAGTCGTAGTAATGGGACACGTTGACCACGGTAAGACTTCCATACTCGACCGTATCAGAAACGCACACGTTGCAGCAGGCGAGGCCGGCGGTATCACACAGCACATCGGTGCTTATCAGGTAAATATCAACGGACAGGACATCACCTTCCTTGATACTCCCGGACATGAGGCCTTCACCTCCATGCGTGCAAGAGGTGCGAATATCACTGATATCGCTATCCTCGTTGTTGCTGCTGATGACGGTATCATGCCGCAGACAGTTGAGTCCATCAACCATGCGAAGTCCGCAGGCGTACAGATCATCGTTGCCATCAACAAGATGGATAAGGAGGGTGCTAACCCTGACAGGATCAAGGAGGAGCTCACCAAGTACGATCTTGTATGCGAGGACTGGGGCGGAGATGTTATCTGCGTTCCTGTATCCGCTAAGACAGGTATGGGTATCGATGACCTTCTTGAGAACATCCTCCTCGTTGCCGAGGTACAGGAGCTCAAGGCAAACCCCGACAGACTTGCAAAGGGTACAGTTATCGAGGCTCGTCTCGACAAGGGCAGAGGTCCTATCGCAACACTTCTCGTACAGAACGGTACTCTGAAGCAGGGCGATGTGCTCATCGCAGGCACAGCAGTCGGCCGTGTACGTGTAATGACCAACGACAAGGGACGCACAGTAAAGGCTGCCGGCCCGTCAGTGCCTGTTGAGATCACAGGTCTTGCAGAGGTTCCGAGTGCAGGCGATATCTTCAATGCAGTTGAGGACGAGAGACTTGCCCGTGAGCTCGTTGAGCAGAGAAAGCATGAGCAGAAGCAGGAGCAGTTCAACCAGTACCGCAAGGTTACTCTTGACAACCTCTTCAGCCAGATCGCAGAGGGCGAGATCAAGGAGCTTCCCGTTATCGTCAAGGCTGACGTACAGGGCTCCGTTGAGGCTGTAAAGCAGTCCCTCGAGAAGCTCTCCAACAACGAGGTAAGAGTAAGAGTAATCCACGGCGCTGTAGGTGCGGTAAAGGAGAGCGACGTTATGCTCGCCAACGCATCCAACGCTATCATCGTAGGCTTCAACGTAAGACCCGATCCCGTAGCTGCCGAGAGCGCTGCCCGTGACGGCGTTGATATCCGTCTCTACCGTATCATCTACGATGCTATCGAGGAGATATCCACCGCTATGAAGGGTATGCTCGCACCCAAGTACCGTGATGTGGAGCTTGGCCGTGCAGAGGTTCGTCAGGTATACAAGATCTCCAATGTGGGCATGGTAGCAGGCTGCTACGTCCGCAGCGGCAAGATCGTAAGAGGCTGCCAGATCCGTGTTGTACGTGACGGTATCATCATCGCAGACGACAAGATCTCCGGACTCAAGCGTTTCAAGGACGATGCCAAGGAGGTTGCCGAGAGCTTTGAGTGCGGTATCAGCCTTGAGAAGTTCTCCGACGTAAAGGAAGGCGACGTATTCGAGGCGTATACAGTTGAGGAGTACCGTGAGGACTGATCCGGTGCCCGTTTGGACAGAATGCGTCCGGAAAGGATAATATGCCGAATTTCAAGAACAGCCGTATGGCAGAGGATATAAGACGTGAGCTGACGGCCATATTCAGGGAACTGAAGGATCCCAGGATAGACAAGATGCTCACCATCATAAGAGCCGATCTCTCGGGGGATATGTCAAGCTGCAAGGTTTACGTATCGAGCCTTGAGGGTATGGAGCGCACCAAGGAATCCGTCATCGGACTGAAGAGCGCTTCCGGCTTCATCAGGAGAGAACTCTTCCGCAGACTTGATATGCGGAAGTCTCCTGAACTCACATTCATCGCTGACGCTTCAACAGAGCGCAGCGCAGAGATCAGCAAGAAGCTCAACGATCTTCTTGGCTGAAAGCATCAATGAAAGGAGGGGCTGCAATGCTTATCGGATTCAGCGAGGCTGAACAGTTTCTCAGAAGCTGCAGGGACGCCGTTATCATAACTCACCGCAACCCCGATGGTGACTGTATAGGCGCAGGACTGGGACTTCATGATATACTTTCGGAGATCGGCGTAAGGAGCCGCGTGGTATGCCACGACAGCTTCGGCGCAAGATATGCCTTTCTTACAGAAGACTATACTGAGGAGGACTTTGAGCCTCAGAGTATTATCGCTGTAGATATAGCTGATATCCAGCTCATGGGCAGATACGAGGAGATATACGGAGATCGTGTACAGCTCTGCATCGACCACCACGAATCGAACAAGGGCTATGCGGAGCGCACACTGCTCAACGCAAAGGCCACGGCAGCCTGCGAGGTCATATACCAGCTCGCAAAGCACATGGGCGTGGAGATAACGACTCACTGTGCGATGTGTCTGTATACCGGCATCGCCACGGATTCCGGCTGCTTCAAGTACAGCTGCACCACTCCGGAGGCTCATGAGATAGCCGCAGAGATGATGCGCAGCTACGATATCGATTTCGCACGCATCAACCGTGCCATGTTCGATATCAAGTCAAGAGGCAGGATACGCCTTGAGGCAGAGCTTTCTTCCATGATGGAGGAATACCTCGACGGCAGGCTCGTCATCGTAGCCGTGACACAGGATATGATGAAGTCCATGGGCGTTTCTATCGACGAGCTCGAGGGCTTTGCACCGATAACCATACAGCTTGAGACAGCTGAGGTGGGCATACTTCTGCGTGAGCGTGAGGACGGGGTATTCAAATGCTCCTTCCGTTCCGCGAACGACGTGAATGTATCAAAGATATGCCAGACTCTCGGCGGCGGCGGCCATGCGAAGGCTGCCGGCTGCACGGCTTCGGGCGACCTTGATTCCATAAAGGCTTACCTTACAGATGCTGTGAGAAAGGCGCTGGAAGAATGAACGAAAAAGCATTCTCGGGCGTTCTCTGCGTGAACAAGCCGCAGGACTTCACCTCCTTCGACGTAGTCGCAAAGCTCAGGGGCATTCTCCGCATGAAGCGCCTCGGGCACGGCGGTACGCTTGACCCTATGGCGACGGGAGTGCTTCCGGTATTCGTCGGCACGGCGACAAAGGCCTGCGACATAATGCCGGACACCACCAAGAGCTACAGGGCGGGATTCCGTCTCGGACTTACGACCGATACACAGGACATCACCGGAGAGGTGAGGACGACATCGGATAAGCCGGTGAGCCGTGAGGATATACTCGCACGTCTGCCGGAGTTCACCGGCACCATCATGCAGCTGCCGCCCATGTACTCGGCTGTACAGGTCAACGGACAGCGTCTCTACGACCTTGCCCGCAAGGGCATGGAGGTGGAGCGTGAGGCCCGTGAGATAGAGGTATTCTCCCTGACGCTCACAGAGTACGACGAGGAGAAGCGTGAAGGCGTACTGGAGATAGCCTGCGGAAAGGGCACATACATCCGTACTATTATAAATGACCTGGGAGAGACCCTCGGCTGCGGAGGCATCATGACCTCCCTTGTGAGGACGAGCTCCGGCGGTTTCACCCTTGATGACTGCTTCACCTTTGAGCAGATACAGCAGGCCCGTGACGAGGACAGGCTCGGAGAGCTGATATTTCCCATATCCCGTGTGTTTGAAAAGCTGCCGGCTATAAGACTCGGCGAAGCGCAGACACGTATGTACCGCAGCGGAGTGAAGCTCGATACATCAAGGGTAAGGGACATAAAGGAAGGCGTTGCTGAGTATGCCGTTTACGGCTTTGACGGCGGCTTCATCGGCACTGCAAGAGCCGACTTTGAGAACGGCGAGCTGCGTGTCTGGAAAAATCTTACCTGAGGAGACTGCTATGGATATGCCGAAGACAGCGGCCGCCCTTGGTATCTTTGACGGAGTCCATCTCGGACACCGTGAGGTGCTCAGGACTGCTGCCGGACAGAAAGAAAACGGGCTGATGCCATGTGCATTCACCTTCCCGCCCGAGAGCACGGCTTTCAAGGGTGCGGAGGGATATATCTACAGCAGCACAGAGAAGGAGCATATACTCCGTGAACACTGCGGCATGGAGAAGATACCCTCGCCGGAGTTCGCTGAGGTCTGCGGCATGGAGGGGGAGGATTTCGCCCGTGACATACTTGCCGGAGAACTGAACGCAGCCTTTGTATGCTGCGGCAGGGATTTCCGCTTCGGAAGAGGCGCTTCCTGCGGGGCGGAGGAGCTTGCGACCTTCGGAAGACGCTTCGGGTTCCGCGTTGAGACCGTTGAGGATGTATGCCTTGACGGAAAAAGAGTCTCATCCACGGAGATACGCCGGCTGCTGCTTTCAGGCAGTACTGAGGAAGCAAACGCACTTCTCGGAGCAGCGTATATGATACGCCGCACAGTTACTCACGGGGCACAGCTTGGACGCACCATAGGATTCCCCACCATAAATCAGGTATACGAACCCGGGCAGCTCGTACCCGCTTTCGGAGTGTACGCTTCAGTTACAGTAACAGGCGGGAGAGAATACCGCTCAATGACGAATATAGGGGTCAAGCCCACCGTACATTACGGAGGAGCCCCTCTTGCGGAGACATACATACATGGCTTCTCGGGCGACCTCTACGGCAGCGCCCCGGAGGTCAGACTTCTCCGGTTCATACGCCCGGAGAGGAAATTCAGCTCCACGGAGGAACTGAAAAGACAGATAGCCGCGGATATACAGGCGGCTGTGGAAATGCCGTAAAACAGACAACATACAAAATTCGCATTGCTTTCACTGCATTATCACATTAAACAGCTATCATAATAAACAGTATCCTATTATGACAGCAACAGGAGGGAAATCAATGATCGAGGTTAAAAACCTTACCAAGCGTTACGGCGACAAGCTGGCCGTAAACGATATCAGCTTCAAGGTCGAAAAGGGAGAGATACTCGGCTTCCTCGGACCTAACGGAGCAGGAAAATCAACAACAATGAATATGCTTACCGGCTATATCTCGTCCACATCCGGACAGATACTGGTAAACGGAGTGGATATTCTCGAGGATCCTATCGCTGCAAAGGCGAATATAGGCTATCTTCCTGAGATACCCCCTCTTTACGTGGATATGACAGTTGATGCCTACCTCGGCTTCATGTACGATCTGAAGAAGTGCAAGCTGCCCCGCAAGGCTCATCTTAAAGATGTCTGCAACCTCTGCCAGATCAGCGGAGTAAGGAACAGACTTATCCGCAATCTTTCAAAGGGCTACAGACAGAGAGTCGGCCTTGCACAGGCACTTATCAACAATCCGCCTGTACTGATCCTTGATGAGCCTACCGTTGGTCTCGATCCTAATCAGATCATTGAGATACGCACACTTATCAAGAAGCTCGGCAAGAGCCATACAGTAATCCTTTCCTCACATATCCTTCCTGAGATACAGGCGGTATGCGACAGGATCATCATCATCAACAAGGGTGTCGTTGCCGCTAACGGCACAGCCGATGAGATCGCACGCAACATCACAAACGAGCACAAGATGACTCTTCGTATCGAGGGCAGCACTCATACTGCCACCGACAAGAAGGAGATCGCCGATGCTATCAGGGCACTGGGCGGTGTAAAGTATGTCCGTGCTGATATGGAGCGTGAGAAGGGCATCTACGACTATGACGTGGAGGCTGAGGAGAAGGTGGATATCCGCCGCGCCATTAACAATCTCTGCCGCGAGAAGGGATGGAACATCCTTATGCTCCAGCTCTCAGACCTCACTCTCGAGGATATCTTCCTCAAGATCACTATGGGCGATACGGTAGTCGGCGATGTTTCAGAGCAGCAGACTGCTTCCGCTTCAGGCCCGAAGCTTGATCTGAAGGTGGAGAACGGTCAGCTTATAGCTACAGAGGAAACCGCAGACAAGGCTGAGGAGATCCTTGAGGAGTCCGCAGCTGATATGAATAAGTCCGATGAGAATGGAGGCGAGGAATAATGGGAGCTATATACAGGCGCGAAATGGGCGCATTCTTTACATCAGGAGTAGCATATGTATTCCTTTCGGTATTTTTCCTGCTCTCGGGAATATTCTTCTTCAACGGAGTTATCGGCTCCGGCACTACAAATACTTCACCATTGTTCAGCTCGATGTTCATAATCGTGCTGTTCCTCATACCGATACTCACCATGAAACTCCTCAGTGAGGAGAAGAAGAACCGCACCGATCAGGGACTTCTCACAGCCCCCGTCGGACTCTGGTCCATCGTGCTCGGCAAGTATCTTGCAGCACTTACTCTCTTCATCATCGCTGAGAGCATAGTATTCATATACGCAGTGGTACTCAGCTATCTCGGAACGGTTGCATGGGCTCCGCTTCTCGGCAACTACTTTGCAATGCTGCTCCTCGGTGCAGCCTTCATTGCTATCGGTCTGTTCATCTCCTCTCTCACAGAGAACCAGATGGCTGCTGCCGTTGCAAGCATGGTAGTGCTCCTGCTGCTGTATCTTCTCGATTCAATTACCTCCATCATCTCCAACGAGATCCTGAAAAAGGGACTCAGCGCTCTCTCCTTCTATTCAAGGTACATCGAATTCACCGGCGGAGTATTCAGCCTCCCGAGCGTGGTATTCTTCCTGAGCGTTGCATTCTTCTTCAACTTCCTTACAGTCAGGGTACTCGACAAGAGACGCTGGGGTTGATAGAAAAGGAGGTAATAAAAGATGAGCAAGAAAAACAAAGAAAACTTAGAGAATGATATCATCGCTTCTGCAGAGGAGGAGAACTCCGGGGCTGAAAAGAAGGAAAAGAAACGCAACCACAAGAAGCTCCGCTACGGCGCTGCCTCTGCGGTAGTTCTCGTGCTTGTGACAGCTATCATCATCGCCTTCAATCTTATGGCGCACCTTGTTGCGCAGCGTACCCCTCTCAAGCTCGACCTCACACCTGATAACAGATTCGAACTTTCAGATGAGTCCATCGAGGCTATGAAGAACCTCAATAAGGACGTTGATATCACAGTTACCTGCAACAGGGATTACTTCGAGGCTCTCGGCGACTACTACGAGCAGATGTATGCGCAGCAGATGGGTCTCCTTATGGAAATGCCCTATGAGATGCTCCCCGAGATACTCGACAAGTATTCCATATACGCCAAGAACGGAAATGGCAGCGTAAACGTAAAGTATGTTGACATCAACAAGGATCCGAGTGTCATTACGGAGTTCAAGAAGAACTACAACGGCGAGATCAAGGAGTGCAATATCGTTATCTCCAGCGGCGACAGAGTTAAGGTGCTCGGTCAGCAGGAGATCATGAATATGCTCAACACCAATACCGGCAACAGCGGACAGATGCCTACAGGCATGGTATTCGTCGGTGAGACCACTCTCACAACTGCTATCCAGAGCGTTGCGGACAGCAATCCTGTAACAGTAGGCATCCTCAGGACCCTCAACGGCGCAAGCATATACGAAGAGGGCTATGAGCCCATCGTTTCCGGTATCATCGAGCTGCTCACCAAGAACGGCTACGACGTAAAGGATATCGATGTCGCCAAGGACAGCCTCAATCCCGAGGAGGAGGATCTCCTCGTTCTTGCAGTTCCTTCCATGGACTTTACAGCAGACGTTATCGAGAAACTCGGCGACTTCCTCTACAACAGCGGAAAGTACGGCAGGGATCTTATCTATCTGCCCAGCTTCAGCACCACAGAGCTCCCGAATATCGAAGAGTTCCTCGCTGACTGGAGCATTGAGGTAGCTGATGATACTCATGTAATGGATGAAGAGAATGCTGTTCAGACTCCGGTTTACTCTCTCAATGCTATGACTCAGGCGCCTGTTCTGACAATTGCTGATCCGGATTCAGTAGGCAAGCTTGCAAACGAGGCTATCCAGATAGTAGCCCCCTTCCCGAAGGAAGTAAAGATAATCCAGAAGAACAACGGAGCTGTAGCTACAGCAGTGCTCAAGAGCTCTTCCACATCCTATCCCGTAATAGACGGCGAGGAGAAGAAGTCCGAGAAGGGCGAAAGAACTATCGCTGTTATCTCCAAGAAGGAGACCTCAGACCAGTTCGATGTACTTGCATCACACGTTCTCGTTATCGGAAGCCCCTTCATGGCTGACAGCCTCATCCTTTCATACAACACCACGTACAACAATGCAAACGTTATTATCGGTATGGTGAACAAGATGACAGGCAAGGAAGGCGGAGTCACTATCCCTGAGAAGGCTCTCACACAGAACAATATCGCACCTTCTGCCGGTGAGGCTAAGGCCATAGCAGTCGTTGTTGTTTATGTTATCCCTGCACTCGTTGCAATCGCAGGTATTATCATACTGTTAAGGAGACGTAACAAATGAAAAAGACAGCAAAGAGCATCATTGCTCTTGTCGGCGTACTTGCAGTCATGGGCGGCGGAGTTGCTTACCTTTTGTATACCCAGCCTGAAAAGGACGATCCGGTCGTTGCACAGATGCCCGGAAGCGATAAGAAAGAGGTCATCATCATCAAGGATAAGACCATCACTGAGGCTGATCCCGAAACAGGCATAATGGATACCGGCGTTATCAAGACGGTGGATGTAAAGAACGAGCACGGTGAGCTCCATGTTGTACAGCTCACCGGAAAGACCGATGACAGCGCTGCGACATATACCCTGAAGGGATATGAGGATGTTCTTCTGAACACCTCAGTTGTCGGCACTCTTGCCAACAATGCCAACGGCCTTACTTCATCTGACCTTATCGAGGAGAACTGCGAGGATGTATCAAAGTTCGGCCTCGACAAGCCGGAGATAACCGTTGATATCACCTACGAGAGCGGCAGCAAGACAAGGCTCCTTATCGGAAATGAATCTCCGACAGGCACCGATTCCTATGTTATGGTCGACGGCGAGAATACCATCTATACCGTAAGAGATTCAGCTCTTCTGAACTACCACAACAAGCTTGAGGAATTCATGAAGAAGACAGTTCTTGAAGCTCCGCCCGATGACAACTATCCGGAGATCAAAAAGGTAACTATCGAGCGTGAGGATATCGACTACGATATCGTGCTCGAGCTTGTCGATAAGGATCCCGATAACAAGCATTCCGGCGGAACCTCCGCCTCACACAAAATGACCTCTCCCATCGAGGCCTATCTTGCGGTTGAGCGTTCAGCCGATGTTACCAACGGTATGTTCGGACTCAGTGCTGCGGATATCTACTCCGTACACTGCAAGGAAGCCGATATCAAGGAGGCAGGTCTTGACGAGCCCTTCTGCACTACGACTATGGAATGCAGCGACGGAAAGAAGTACGTCCTGCTTATGAGCGAGCCCTTCGATGACAGCGAGAACGGCAAGTGCTGCTACGCTATGATGAAGGACGGCAACACCATCTTCGTGGTAAAGACAGAGAAGGCTAAGTGGGTTACAGTACAGCCCGTTGATATCGCATCAAAGATATTCATTGCAGGCTACGTATGGAACATCACTGAGCTTACTGCAACAGCAGGCAGCACAGTTGAGTCCTTCAGGATAGCGCGCAAGGACCCCGAGGTAGAGCTTGATTCCTTCCAGTCCTCAGACTTTGTGGTCACAAGGAACGGACAGGACTTCGACAGCGAGCGCTACAGACAGTTCTATGCATTCCTGATAAGTGCTTCCGCAGAGGACTTCGCTTTCGAGGAGGAGTATCCCTCCGGCGAGCCTATGGCATCAGTTGAGTACACGGATTCCGGCAAAACCACAAAGATCGAATTCTTCGACTACTCCAACCTCAGTGCCCTCATTGCAGTTGACGGCAAGAGCAAGTTCGTTGTTGCCAAGTCTTATGTAAATACCCTCATTGACAATATTAAGAGGATACCTACAGACGAGGATTACGTGACAACATGGAAATAATCCACCCACCCTATCCAAGGAGGATGAGAATATGAGTAAATTTCAGACCTACAAGGGCTACCCGCTCGTAAGAAAGGGCAATCAGATATACTACGGATATATGTCTGATCCCTATGTGATCTGGATCACTATAACAGGTACAAAGACAGTAGAAGGCGAGGAGGTTACTTCCAAGGTGCAGATCGTTCAGATGGACACCAAGGAGCCCGATCCTGCAAAGGCCTTCGTAAAGAATTCCAAGTTTGAGTGCGGACTTTACGAGGCGCTTGATACAGCAAAGATATGGCTTGATAAGGCTAACGAGCTGAGATAACAGAAAGCCTCCCGGACAGCCGGGAGGCTTCTTTCTTTAAGGAGGCGATGATATGCTGATGATATCCCTTTCGGACGTACCTAAGTCCGGACAGCATGACCACGGGAGAAGGCTCCTGCGGGAGTGTCTGAAGCCTTACGGAGTGCCGGAGGATGCGGCAATGGAAAAGGGCGGCTACGGAAAGCCTTACTTCCGGGACTATCCGGAGCTGCACTTCAATATCTCACACGGAGACGGTATCGCCGCCTGCATCGTGACGGAGAGGGAATGCGGCATAGACTGCGAGCCCTGCAGGGAATACCGGGAGAGAGTGGCACGCCGCTGTTTCTCGCCGGCAGAGCAGAGAATGATAGTGGAGGCAGCGCCTGAGAAGAGAGACCTGCTCTTCACACGGCTCTGGACACTGAAGGAGGCCTTCGTGAAGTGCATCGGGCAGGGGATAAGCTACCCGATGGATACGGCGGAGTTCACCTTTGACGGAGAGCGGATAGCTTCATCGCCCGAGGGCTACAGGTTTGCACATCATATCATAAGAGGCGGGGAGTATGTCGTCTCGGTGTGTATAAATGAAAAAGAATGACGGAGAGCACATGTCTCTCCGTCATTCTTTTTATATCATCTTACGGAACTGTCATTTCTTAGCCTTCAGCGGCAGTTCGGCCTGCTTTACCAGACCTGCATCAACCTTCTGTATGGTTATGGCGTCATCACCGGTGATACCGGCACTTCCGTCAACATCGGCGTTGACGAGCGCCTGTGCGGAAAGGGGATACTTATCCTGGTTTGCGATGTACTGGAGCACTGCAACTGCATCGGCTACAGTTATCTTCTTATCCTCATTAGCGTCACCGTAATAAGCATCACTGCTGCTGCCAGTACTACTGACGGTAGTCACGGGAACGGTGGAAGGCTCTTCGGTCGGTGCAGCTGTTGGCTTTGTGGCGGGCTCTGAGGTGCCGCCTGAGGTATAGAGGTCGGCAGGGAGCTCGTCAAGAGTGATAGCTACATCGCTCTGATAGAACTTCTTGAACTCCTTATAGTCCTGATACTGCTCGCCCAGGAAAGCAACTCCGCCGTCTTCGCCGCCGTCATACCACGGGCATACATACAGCCAGTAGGCATCCTCAACGGTCATATTGTCAACTGCGGGGATGGTATCATTCTCGGCCATAGCCACCATCTTGCCGCCGTCCGTCATATTGTAGAGTGCGTTGAAGATGTCGGAGATAGCTGAGAGGTTCGGGCCGCCGTTTGCGTTGTACTTATCGTAGGCGATGATATCGACATACTCGTCGCCGGGATACCATGCGGGGGAGGAAGGAAGCTCGTAAGCATTGAACTCCCAGATTATATTGTGCAGGCCGTATTCTTCTGTGAGAGTGGTGTAGAGCAGCTTCCAGAGCTCGCGGTATACGTCTGCTCCTCTGTCGCCCCACCAGAACCAGGATGTGCCGTCGCCGTAGCGGCCGTCATTTCCCTGTGCCTCGTGGAGAGGACGGAAGATGATGGGTACGTTCTCGTCCTGGAGTTTACCGAGCTGCTCGGCAAGCATCTTCATAGCTTCCTCAAAGTACTCATGTTCCTTGGTGCCCTCCTTGATGACGTTTGCGGTATTGAAGGTGCCGTTTACTGCCTGATAGTTCTTGTAGGTGCAGTCCTTCCAGTCAACAGCGTCGCCGAGGGTGTAGTCCGTGAAGTTTATGGGCACATTGATATGCCATGAGGCAGTCAGGATGCCGTTGCGCTCCTTTGCCCATGCGATAGCACGCTCTGTAGTGCCGTCATCCCAGCCGTAGAGCGGATTATAGTTCATGAAATCAAGACCTCTTACAGCGGGTACCTTTCCGGTGAGGTCCTTGATGAAATCGTTCTCCCATTCGTAGTTGTCCTTGTGGCCGCTGCCGTATATCTCCTGCTGTCCGGTGATGATGTTCTTGCCGTAAACGCTCTTGAGATAGGACATGAGGGACTGTGTCTCCTTTGTTGCCTTGGGGTCGCAGCATACGCCGGAGGCCTTTGAGTAGTCATGGGGCTCTGCTACAGTAACGGTAGCGTAATCAAGCTCCATATAGCCGTAGGAGCCGGTGAAGGAGATGGTGTTCTCCCCCTTGTTGAGGCGTACTGTACCGAAATCGAAATCAGTCCACTTGTCGAGATAGGGAACAACGGTCACATACTTATTGCCGTTTACATCGAGTGTCTCTGTACGTCCCTCCTCATTGAGGACCTGTGCGACCATGCCGTGAACGGAGTACATACCGTCCTCCGGAACAGTAACATTGAAGGAGATATCGCCGGACTGGATATACGCAAAGCCGTCGCCGGAATAACCGGGTATCTGCGTTTCATAAACGGAAGTCCATGTATCAGCGCCCTTCATACTTTCGCCCTCAACTTTCAGCGGGAATACGGTATCAGCTGCATCTGCCGGTACAGGCACAGTGCCGGTGCCTGCGGCGGCGATAGCAGCAGCCGATAAAGCTGCGGCGAATCTTTTAAGTGATCTTTTCATGTTTTTCCTCCTTGGAATGTCTGCGGAGCTGTTCACGCCTAAATGATACAGCCTCCGCCTTGCTTTTCATCCTGTCAGCTTAATTATAGTACTATTTAAGCGGAAAAGCAATAGATTTTCTGTTAACGGAAGATATTTCGGCTCTATGCACAAAGGAAGGGGTATTATTTAGGCGAATGCTGTTAAACTATGGATTAAACCGATTAAATCATTGAGAGCGAAAAAGCAGCTCTAAGGCTGCTCCAGTTTGAAAAAAAGCTGATATATGTCCAAACTCAAACGCTGGGATTCTAAAGGGCCTTCGGCCCTTTAGCGGAGTCCGGAGGCAGAGCCTCTGGTGGGGTGACTCCCCACAGTGTGGGGAGATGTCAGCGAAGCTGACAGAGGGGACGGGCCGGTTAGGCTGGGGCAAAGCCCCGCATATAGCCGCAAAGCGCGCTGCAAGGGGTGAATTCAAAAACAGTCCGGTGGACTGTTTTTGAAGAGGGGACGCCCTGCAAGAGAGGGCGTCCCCTGAA
>CAMKMD010000027.1 GCA_946413815.1 uncultured Ruminococcus sp. | reverse complement strand
AGAGCAGCCGTGCTTGCACTGATACTGAAAGCCCTGTGGATGATGTTTCATCAGGTGAAGAAGAAAAAGCAACCATTTTCCTATGCGATCATGGGGCTTTCACTTGTGCTGACTGCTTTTCTGAAAATTGATGCTGTCTTTGTCATTATCGGCTGCGGCTTGTTTGGTTTGATTTGGTCGCTTTTGAACAGAAAGGAGCAAAGCAATGGCACTGATTAAATTGTTTCTTGCCTTTCTGAAAATCGGTGCGTTCACCTTTGGCGGCGGATACGCAATGATCGCAATGATACAGGCGGAAGCTGAAAGTCAGGGCTGGCTTACACAGGAAGAGCTTGTGGATTTCGTAGCTCTGAGTGAGAGCACGCCGGGACCTCTTGCAGTAAATATGGCTACATTTGTGGGAATGAGGACTGGCGGTATTCCCGGAGCCGTCATCGCAACACTTGGTATTATTCTTCCCTCCTTTATCATTATTCTTATAATTGCTAAGTGTTTTGAAAAATATAAGAAAAGCAAGGCTGTCGGCGGTATCATGTCGGGATTGAAGCCAGCCGTAGTAGGAATGATCGGAGCCGCATTCATATCTGTTGCAAGGACGGTGTTCTTTCCGAACGGTGTCAGTGTATCGGCTTTTTCAGATATAAGGTTCTGGGTATTTCTCGGATTATCTGCCGCTGCTTCAGTGCTTGCCTTCAAAAAGGTTCACCCGATAAAAATAATCCTGCTGTCTGCTGTTATCGGCATCGGTGCAGGATACGGAATTGGATTGTAAAAAAGGAGAAGAAAAAATGACAGAAATACAGCTTATTCCGCTTGGATCGTCCGACAGAGAACGGTTTATAAGAGACAATCAGGAAGCATTCAACTATGGTGCTATGGAGGAATTCGGCTGCCGTGATGAACATTTTGAGGATGATGGGCAAATCATTTCACGCGAGACGATTTAGCAGTCCATCGACAGCGGTGAGGCATATAGAATCCTGTCTGACGGAAAAATTGTGGGAGGCGCAGTTATAAAAGTAGACGGCACTCATGGTGACCTTGAACTCCTATTTACAAAACCGGGTGTTCACAGTAAAGGAATAGGCTATGCCGCATGGTGCGAAATTGAAAAACTACATCCGGAAGTTACTGTGTGGGAGACTATCACACCTTATTTAGAAACAAGAAATATTCACTTTTATGTCAACCGCTGCGGGTTCCATATCGTAGAATATCTGAATATATATCATCCCGGAGATATGCCTTTGGAGGAATATGAGTGTGATGATCCTCAGTTCCCTGCAGGAATGTTCAGATTTGAAAAACAGATGAAATGAAAACCTCCCCGCACCACTGAATTGAATTCACCAGTGATGCGGGGCTGGCTCTATCCTATGTCTGGTAAGAATGCAAACCGCCCTGAGCTGAAAGCTATGCTTAAATATGTCCGAGAAGGTGATACCCTGTACATTGAGAGTATCAGCAGGCTTGGAAGATCTACCCGAGATCTGCTTAGAATTATAGACGTGCTTCAGCGAAAACAGGTTACTCTTGTAAGCAGTAAGGAGAAGATCGATACCAACACTCCGCAGGGGCGATTCGTTCTGTCTATATTTGCAGCACTCTCTGAGCTTGAACGAGAACAAACTTTACAGCGTCAGCGTGAAGGAATCGCTATTGCAAAATCTCAAGGGAAATACAAAGGGAGACAACCTTTACCTATCGACTGGATAAAGTTCGGTCAGCTGTACGAGCAGTGGAAGTCGGGCGCTATTACGGCAGTATGGTTTCAGAAAGAAATGGGCCTGCAAGCTAATACCTTCTATCGCAGGCTCAAAGAATACGAAAGAAAGGTTACATAAATGAGACGGAGCCGGTAATAACCGGCTCCAATCATCTTTCAATGGGGTATCGTTTTTATTTGCAATATTGCAAAAGCCTAAAAACAACTTATATGACACATTTTTTTGCTATTTCAATAGACCATAGCCTATTGTCATAAAATGAGCCTTGCACTCAAAACAGAGAGCAAGGCTCAAATTTATATTAGACTAAGGCATTCAGCACCTCATGAATATCCCCATTGATGCAAATGCTCTGACCTCTGATCTCGTCCGGTGCATACGCTTCCCCGAAATTCAGGCAGGCATAGATTGCCTTCGGGTTTGCATAGGTCATCTTCCAGAACGGATACTTTATGATGACAGGCGTGTTCATGCCCACACCCAATTCAAGGAACAGGATATGCAGTCCATCATGGCGGCGCAGGAATTCATCATAACGCTCCGCTGCTCTGTGCCAGCCCTCGTCCTCGACAAAGGTCTCATCTGCTCGGAGGTTCATGCTCATAGGCTTTCCGCAGACGGGACAGTGGGGTACAAGCTCTGACGGAACACGCATATCCTTCTGAGCTTCAAACATCGCCCTGACGGTCTCCTCGTTGTCATAGGTCTTTTGGTGGCACGGCTCACTGCACTGCCAAAGCCCATAATCGCCCTGCGTGTAGAACAGGCGGTGCTTGTCAAATCCTGCCTTTTGAAATTGGTGGTCAACATTGGTGGTGAGAACAAAATAGTCCTTGTCCTTCACAAGCTCAAACAAGCGCTTGTATGTGCCGTTGTCCACGTCCATATAGCGGTTGATGTAAATGTAGCGTGACCAGTACGCCCACTGTTCTTCCAGAGTCGGGAATGGATAAAAACCGCCCGAATACATATCCCGAAAGCCGTATTTCTCCACGAAATCCCCGAAGTATTTCTGCAAACGCTCTCCCGAATAGGTAAAGCCTGCGGCGGTGGAAAGACCTGCCCCTGCACCGATAACGATAGCATCGGCAGTCTGTATTTCTTTTTTCAGACGGTCAATTTCTGCCGAGTAATCTCTTGTAAATCTCATGATCGTCCTCCTTGAAAACGTTGAATATCACCTGTATATCGTGTGTTTTGTGGAACTCCCTGACAGTACGGGTAGCAATTTCTGCCGCCTTTTCCTGCGGAAAGCCGAATACGCCCGTTGAGATACAACAAAACGCTATCGACTTCACATTGTTCTTCACGGCAATTTCAAGACAGCTTTTGTAGGAGCTTTCAAGCAGTCGGCAATGCTCCTCGGTGAGCCGTCCCTGCACGATCGGTCCGACGGTGTGTATCACATAGTCGCAGGGCAGATTGTAGGCAGGCGTTATTTTCGCCTTTCCCGTAGGTTCTTCATGACCTTGTGCCTGCATTATCTGACCGCACTTATACCGCAGACGAACGCCTGCAAAGGTGTGGATACAGTTGTCGATACAAGAGTGACACGGCTGCCAGCACCCCGTCATTCCCGAATTGGCGGCGTTGACTATCGCACCGCATCGGAGAGTGGTAATATCACCTTTCCAGAGATAAATGCCGTCCTCTATTGGCGACAGATCAGCAATATCCGTGAAGCCCTTGCCATTAGTCAGAGCCGTGAGGTATTCGTCCTCGGCTTGCAGATAATCCTCGTCTGCCTTGACAGCAGGGCGGATATTCACAAGGCTTCTGTAAAGGCGGAATTTATCTGTATCATTGTTTGGTATCTCAATTCCGTCAACATCGTTTCTTTCTGACAGCAGATAGTTTATCAGAAAGTCTAATTTCTCCATACGATCATCTCCTTATGACTGCCCACACAGGACAGATCTCCGCACAGTTTCCGCAGTGCAGACAGTTTTCCTGACGGATAAGAGCTTTCTCTTTCAGTTCGATACAGCTCTGCGGACAGTCGCTCAGACACGAACCGCACCTGATGCAATCATCGGTCACGAAATATCCGATTTCCGTGATCTCTGCACCGCCGAATGTGAAGCTGTCACGCTCGATAGGCTTTTTCGACAGGTCGAACCACTCTCCGCTGCCCTCATATAGTTGAAAAACGGTGAGTGCCTTTCTGCTTTCTTCGGTGGGATAAATTTCACGCATATAGGGATTCTTCTCAAACAGCAGCGGAAGCATAGCAGAACCCAGCTCCCTGACCTTGCCACGGACAGAGATCGCCGTACAGTTCATGGTATCCTCGCCTTTTTTTCCCGAAAGAGCAAGATATTCCTTATCCTTTAATCGCTGATAGAAGTTCTTTCCCTTTGCGGTGAGAAAGTACAGTCCGTTCTCGTCTGCATACATCATGTCGATCACACAGGTCACAGGCAGACCATCACTGTCCACTGTTGCAGCAACAGTGGAGTGTATCTCGTCCACGATAAAATTCAGATAATCATGTGCTGTCATAGATATCCCTCCGACATAACTGTTAGTCTTCCTGCTTCCTCAAATACGTCGCAGATCTCCATTTTCAGTCTGGTGTTCACAGGAGTTTTTCCTTTTTTGTGAGCGAAAACCACAACAACATCAGAAGCCTCCTGACTGCACTGCACGTATTTTTCAAGCTGTATCATAAAAACAGGTGCGTTGAAATAGGCAATGCGGTCTATTATCATTTCTGATTCAATGGCAGAGGAAACATCTCGCATCACTACTGCGTCAGTTGACCAGTTTTTAGCAGAGTCGATGACTGCAATAAATCCTGTCTTTTTATCAAAAACTTTTGCAAATTCTCCCACTGTCATTTCTTTCACTCCCTATGGAAAGAGTGTGCCGATCATTTCAGCACACTCCTTTTTTATTCTCCGTCTATTATCTTGCGTGTATCAGCAACAACTTGCGCAAGTGTGGTACTTTTCAGCTCGTTTTCAAGAGCGGCCTGAGCCGCTTCAAGTCTGCCGTCCATAGCCTTATGGATATTGCGCCCCACAGGACAATCCGCATTGGGATTTTCATGGAAGTGGAACAGCCCCTCGTCATCTACGCAGTCAACCGCCTTGTAAATATCGTACAGCGTTATTTCATCGAGAGCCTTAGCAAGGTGTGCGCCGCCGCTGCCCTGACGAGTTTCAACTATCCCTGCTGTGCGAAGCTGTCCGAGGACGCCCCGGACTATGACTGCATTTACACCCGTACTGCCCGACAGAAAGTCGCTGGTCACTCTCATCTGACCGTCAAAAATGTCGATGCAGGTGAGAATATGCACTGCCACGGTGAATTTACTTGTGATCTGCATAGATGTTCATCTCTTTCTTACTCTCTTACCACGCTGATACGCTGACCGATGTGATCGCCTTTTTCGATCTCGTCAACCATAGCAATAGCATAATCTGCATAGCTGATAATACTCTCGCCCTTAGCGTTGAGGGTCAGCTCCTCTCCTGCGAGAATGTACTTGCCGCTGCGCTCACCGTCAGCCTGAAAATCTCCGGCAGGGCTGATGTATGTCCATTTTACGTCATTTCTCTGACGTAGTTCTCCCAGAGCCTTTGCCATAGCAGAAGCGAGCGGCTTGAAAACTTCGGGAAAATCAGCACCGTCAGAAACACAAACGGTATGCTCTGCGTTCACATACAGACTGCCTGCACCGCCGACAACGAGAAGTCTTGTGTCAGTTCCTGAAAGAACATCGCACAGGTGAGCAAGTGAAGTGGAGTGCTGAGGAAGTGTGTCGGGGGTCCATGCGCCGAAAGCGTCTACGACAGCGTCGAAACCCGTGAGGTCTGCTTCGGTCAGATCGAACAGGTCTTTCACAATCACGTTCTGAGCAGCGGATTTATTCTCTCCCTTGACAACTGCTGTAACGTCAAATCCTCTGTTTACTGCCTCTTTCACGATAAGCTGCCCTGCCTTGCCGTTTGCACAAACTACTGCGATTTTCATAATAAGTACCTCCTGATTATAACATGATTTTGGTGATTTGTAAAGTTGTAACATATTTAGTTTCAACTTTCTGATATCAGTATATCATTCTTACGCTAAGTTGTCAATAGCTATATTACAACTTTGGGGGATTGCATAAAAATCAAAGGTTGTTATGCGCTTAATATACAAAACTCTTTGCATTGTTTCAAGCAGAAGTCATCTGTTCACTTTTCAATGCTGATCTTCACACCTGATTTGAACCGGAACTCCATATAGTCGGAGTGGAAGCAATAAATTTATTACTTACAAAAACAACAGCTCCCTGACGGGAGCTGTCTTCTTTTCCTATCGTTATACTGCCTTTTAGTTGTGTGCATTCTGCATGAAAGCGTTTGAAAAACAACTGCTTTTCTTCACATGCGACCGCAAAAATGCATTTAAAATTTTTCGTGTGGAATAATTGCGGGGAATAATATTAATCTGATTGAAATTCATTTCTCCTATAGCTGTTCTCTTTCGATTATTGAAATATTGATAATCATGCTTATCTAGCTTAATTTCAATGATATATGAACGACGCAAGTCGTTAACGGCTCCCTGCCAATAGCGTACCGCTATACTATTTTCAATGATAGTGTCAGTTTTTTCAATAGCCAAAATAGTCAGCTATAATGTTCTCTATTTGCTATGATTATATGTTGCTTATGCAGAAGCTTTACATGCTGTTCTCTTTTACCTCTGCTGAGCTGTTTATATGTCCGGATTATCAGGAACAAAGCGACCGCAAAGGTCAGAATATCAGACACAGGCATGGAGTAAAGGACGCCATCAAGTCCGAAGAAACGAGGCAGAATCACAGCAAAGCCAACTCCAAACACGATCTCCCGTATCATCGAAAGTGCAGTAGATTCCACAGCCTTCCCCATAGCTTGCAGGAAGATAAAGCAAGCCTTGTTCACGCAGGCGAATATCATCATACAGAGATAGATGCGGAATGCGTGTATCGCAAAATCGGTGTAATAGCTGCTTTCGTTCGCCGCACCGAATATGCCGATAAGCTGTTTCGGAAAGAACTCTACAAAGATCAGGGCGACCGCACCGACACTTGCTTCTGCTGTCAGCAGTTTTTTGAACAGCTCACGCACTCGGCTTTTCAGCCCTGCGCCCATATTGAAGCCGACTATCGGGATACAGCCTGCCGCCATACCTACCACGATCGAAATGACGATCTGGAAGAACTTCATTACGATGCCGACTACCGCCATAGGTATCTGTGCATACTGCTCCTGCCCGAAAACAGCATCCATTGCACCGTATTTTCGTATCATATTATTGATCGCTGCCATTGCTGCCACAAGAGAGATCTGCGAGAGAAAACTGGTTAGACCGAGTGTCAGCGTTTTGCGGATAATTGCACTTTCGGGCTTGAAATCAGCCTTTTCAGGCTTTACGAGCTTCATATTGCAGAGATACCATATCGCAAGCACCGCCGTAACGATCTGTCCGATGACAGTTGCGACTGATGCCCCCATCATACCCCACCTGAAAACAAAAATGAGTATTGGATCAAGTATCATATTCAGTACCGCACCTGCAAGCGTTGAGATCATGGCAAACTTCGGACTGCCGTCCGCACGGATAACAGGGTTCATAGCCTGACCGAACATATAGAACGGAATACCGAGCGAGATATAGAAGAAGTATTCCTTTGAGTGGCGGAATGTTTCTTCATTGACCGTACCGCCGAACATTGCGATGATGCCGTCGCTGAATATCATGTACACGGCACAAAGGATCAGGCTGCTCATGATCGTCATAAGGACGGAGCTGCCGACGCTTTTCCTTGCCTTGTCCGGTTCGCCCTTTCCGAGACTCAGACTCACGAAGGCACAGCATCCGTCACCGATCATAACAGCTATTGCAAGAGCTATGACAGTAAGCGGAAATACAACAGTATTGGCGGCGTTTCCATACGAGCCGAGATAGCTTGCGTTGGCGATGAATATCTGGTCAACGATGTTATAGAGTGCCCCCACCTGCAGAGAAATGATGCACGGCACGGCGTACTTTTTCATCAGTTTGCCGACAGGCTCACGCCCTAAGAATTGATTTGCGGTTTGTTCCATTTGATTTCCTCCTAATAAATACAGCGTGTGGCTGGAAGCTGGATTTATGCTTACGCCACACGCTGTTTTTGATGATATGAAATTGTATCAGTCGAGATAAGAGCCGACAGGAGCAGTGTTGTACTGCTTGATGATCTTCATGATGACTGAACCGTCAGGCTGTTCTGTTTCCTCAACGATCTTGTACTTAGTCTTGTTTTTATCAAGGCTTTCCTTGTATTTTTTGATCTCCTCCTGAACGACCCTTACCGCATAGTCATGACCGACATCTTCCTTGAGCATAAAATGAAGTGTCTGGCAGATACACGCTTCTTTGATTCTTTTCATTATGATCTACCTCCATAAAAAATAAAACGAGCAGCAATAACCGGACTTACGCAGAATTGCTACTCGTTATGTACTAATTATATCAAATTTTACAGCATTTTTCAAATTGTGTTTTTTCACAAATTTCATGCGATATGCTTTTCGATATATTCAACAACTTCGCTTTTGTCGATATCAAGAGCGTAGGCAAACTCCTCAAAGAGCATATTTCTGCAAGGCTAAGATAATTCTCGTCCGTGGAACGGAGCTTTTTCCCGCTTTCGGCAAGCTCCTTACGGCGAAGGTACAGCGTTTTGATAAGCCTTATGATCTCATGCCTGTCGGCATCTTTAATAATGCGGCTGTATTCTTCCTTGCGCTTGATGTCGTTGTCAATCCATATAAGCCCCTCAGAGTTCATGTGGGAGATCAGCTCATCGACCTCAGCCTTTGAGCATATCGGGTGCATCTTGCTGAGAGCCGTGTCGTTATTGGTCGGTACATAGAAAATGTTTTTATCAGAGTTTATATGTTTAAGAATATAATATTCCTGTTCTTCTCCTGTAAGATCACGCTTTTCTATCGCTGTGACCTTACATATACCGAATGAGCCGTACATTACCATATCGCCTATGCTATACATAAGTATCACCTCATAAAAAAATAGAACGTTAAGCAAGTAACTGGACTTACGCAGTAACTGCTACACGTTCTTTTATTTTATTATAGCACTCTTAAAAGAAAAATGCAAAGGTAGTTTTGCACAAAAAGTATAAATTCAATATATTTTTCTCATGAAATAATAGCTGTCCAGAAGGACGGTCCAATATTTTATTCTACCGGCAGATCTATAAATGTTGGCTCATGCATGGCTTCACGAACATATTTGAGCATATCGTCACGGAGCAGGCGTACAGTTGAAGTATTGATTCCTGGATGTCCACAGATATATTCATCCTTCATCAGGTCTTTATCAATGATGAGCTGAATGTTGCTATCGGTATCGAATATAAGCTCCAGCGCTGATACAGAGCCGGGTATAGTATGCAGATACTCCTGCATCTTATCAGCTTCCGCAAATGAAAGGCGAGCACAGTTCAGCTGCGAGGTCAGGAAGTAAAGAAGAATCATTACGAAAATGAGTTTTGTATAGTAAAAGCGAGAATAAATGAATTTGAAAATGTTACAGATATAACAGCACTTATCAATGAAAATGGTGAGCCTTATGATTTGTGGAATCTATGTAACGACAGAATAGGCTGGAGTTTATATGGTGCATATGCTTGGATACCGCATCGATACGCAACCGGTGATGTTGTTGTATTCACTTATGACAATACATTTGCTGTCGTCGTTGAGGATAACAGAAGTCCTATAAAAACCACAGATCTTGATATGAACGATATGACCGTAAGGTGTGTAGTATTTGAAAAGAACGCTTGTCATTCCAGCGGCGGTGTATTTATCCAAAGGGACTTTTCGCTACTCCGAATCGAATCAGCCACAACAGCAGAACTTGATGAATGTCCCAAAGAATTGATAAGATTCAGCCATCTTGTGAAAGGCGGTATCAGTGCAGCTGAATTCTTGGAGGAGTATAGCAACGGTAACATTCATTGAAAACTTTTTGTTAATAAATATTTTTAAATAGAATCAGCTCCCTAACGGGAGCTGGTTCTTTAATAAGCATTGTACCACCGTAAATGTCGTGTGATTTTCGTGTGATTTCGTGTGATTTTCGACTGTAAATTCGTCACACGCAACTGCATATTTGCAGTTTAAACTGTTTTCTACAGGTAAGAGAAAAGCCTGTATTTCGGTGTTTTTCTCGAAATACAGGCTTTATCGTTCTGGCAGGGGCAGAAGGACTTGAACCCTCGGCACGCGGTTTTGGAGACCGCTGCTCTACCAACTGAGCTATACCCCTATCTCTCTCACAACGTTATTTATTATATCACAATGAAAGCTCTTTGTCAACAGAAAATATATATTTTTATTTTTTAATTTATAATCCCATACCATAATGAGCATTTTTTCCTATATACCATTCTTTCGTCAGCATACCTTTATTCAGCTATCCTCCTGTAATGCCCTCCCGGATGCGTCGGGCGGTGACCTGTCCTGTTCCGCTTTATCTGCCTGAATTATTCCGTTCGATCCCGGCTGTGAATGCACGGCTGTATTCAGCGCTGAGGGGTACGAAACACGTTGTTCTCCAAAAGCTAAGGCATGAAGTACAGTTACAAATGTCACCGGACAAATGACATACAGCATCTTTTACAATGCGGTCATATGCTCTATAATGATATCAGAGAGAAATACCACTGCATCATGGAGGTGTAATGTATGCAAAAATATATCAGACATGAAGATGTTACAAGGACAACTACACTTATAATAGTGAGCGTCATAGCAATACTGATACTGATCACAGCAGGCACAGACAGTCTTCTCGATTTTCCCATGTTACCGATATTGTGGATAACAGTCATGGTTTCCGCATCAGCGGCCGGTCATATTGTCTGGCTGATCGTCAGCTGCTTCAGTAAGAAGAACCATTTTCATACGGTGCTTACCCTCACCTGCGCCGGACTGACAGGCTTATCATTTATCAGTTCGGAAGCTGAGCGGCATTCAGGCGAGATGTTCAGTGGTCTCGGGGCAGCCATCATCTTTCTGCTGTTCACCATGCCCCTTGCAGTTACTGTGATTTTCTGGCTTATCAAGGGTCTGGTATCACTGAAACGGAGAAAGGCCGACTGAAAGAAAGCTCCCCAGTTATGGGGAGCTTCTATTTTTTTATCCTCTTCCGATATCGATACTCGGAGGACTCTTACTTGTTTTCTTCCTCTGCCATTCTTTCAAGAGCTCGGAAATCCACCTTTCCCACTGCTGTGACGGGGAACTCCTCTATAACGCTTGTCTTTCTCGGATGAGCGTAGGCGGCAAGCTTATCCTCGTACAGCTTCATGACAGCTGCCTCCTCCTTGCTTGTCCATTCATACCCGGGAGTCAGTTTCACATAAGCTACAGGCACATAACCCCTCAGCGGGTCACTGCGCTTTACTACCGCACTTCTCTCAACAAAAGGAAGTTTATTTATCAACTCCTCGATCCCATCGAGGATTATCTGTTCACCGCTCGATTTGATCATCCTGTCAACACGTCCGATTATCTCAACTCTGCCGTTCCTGTGTATCATGGCGTTATCGCCGGTGTGCAGCCATAGCTTTCCGTCGGCATGAAGTCTGAGAACATTCTTGTTGAGATCCGGATCGTCATAGCCCATCATCATCTGCGGCCCTGAGAGACAAAGCTCTCCGAGTTCCTCATATCCCAGCTCGTTCTCGGTTCCGGCACCGCATATCTTAACGTCCGCACTGAAATTCGGTATACCGTCAAAGATCACTCCGCCTGACTCAGTCATTCCATACCCGTCATGCACTTCTGCCCTGGAATTATGCGCCCTGAAAAACTCGGTTGTACGCTCTCTTTCTGCACTGTCGATCATTGCACCGCCTGACAGGATATACTTTACGTGTGAAAGATCTGCATTCCTGAAACGGGGATTATTGCGGATTGCCGGGAACATATTGGGAACGCCTCCGAAAAGGTTGTCCCTTGCCCGCAGGAAAAGCTTGTCAAGTCTTTCAAGGTCTACTTTGAGGATCACGTCAAGCTCCACTCCGAGAGAAACCGCAACGTGTGTGCCTATGATAAGGCCGAAGGCATGATTCAGCGGCAGAAAGGCAGCTATTTTGTCTCCGCGTCTGAACGCGTATCTGTCGTTGTAGAACTGCTTTGACGCATATTCAAGATTCTCCTCGGAGAGCAGCACTCCCTTAGGTCTGACAGTTCAACCTGTGAAAAGCTTTATCGCCGGATAGCTCTTGTCGTAGGATGTGTCAACTTCGATATGCGGTGCCTTTCTCGCTTCATACTCACTGAAAAGTATCATATCCGCTGTATACTCAGGTACACTTATCCCCTTCTTCGGAGCAATGAACTTTCTGAATGCAAAAGCAGTCAGCCCGGGCATGGAATCAGATATGGACACAACTACCCTCTGCACATCTGCCGGAAAGATATCTTTGAAACGATCACATACGATATCAGACATGAATATCTTTGTAGAAGGAAAACCCGCAGCCCTGTTGTGCTCACAGATGTGACTGATCTTATCCCGCATATCCTCCGGTGTTGACATCGGAAATATGGGAGCTATCGTGGCTTTGAGTCTGAAGAGGGCATATACTATGATGACAGCCTCCGGAGTATTCGCAAATATGAGAGGCACACGCATACCCTTGCGGATGCCGTCTGCATACATTACATCAGAAAGAGCTTCCACACGGCGGAAGAATTCACCGTAGGTGATCTTTTTGCCGAAGTACTCCATGGCATACTCATCATGCCAGTCCTGATTGGAAACGACTATTCTTTCATATGGGGAAAGATCTTTGTCCTTCCATCTGAGGTCTCCCTTGCGGTAATACTTCATCCATAACCTGTCCTCAGAGGGAAGACCTGAAGGCTCTGAATCTTCTGGAATGACAGGCTCTCTGTTCTTCTCTATAAGGGCATTTATGCAGTCAAGTATCTCCTTTGTGCTCTTTCCGGATGAACAGACGCTGTCGGTGAAATTATCAAGGCTTTCACAGATCTGCTCCGCGGGTGTTACGAATATATCGATATGATTACGGTCTGCTGCACCTGCTATATCGTCCTTTTCAATACAGGCGAAACGGAAAGCCGGTACTCCATCCGTACTGCATTTCCTGAGGAACCCTGTCTTGTACTTTCCCGCTTCTTTCATGTCAAGTCCCGATGGAAAGAAGACGAACAATTCATTTCCGGAGCTCCCGAGAGGGGCAAAAAGCTCCCTGATGAGGGCAGTGTCGTCTAAGGTCACATTCTCCGTATCTCTTACCAGCGAACGTAAATCAAAACCGATCTTCATTAAATACTTTCCTTTCTCTCTGTCAAAGCAAGGTAGTCTTTATACTTCTCCCTTACCTCTTTCAACTCGTCTGTTCTTTTTTTCTTTGTCAGATAATACTCAATGTTTTCCATGCTGAGCTTTGCTACTGCGGCTTCTGTTTCACAGGTCTTCTTAGCTATATCATCTGTGGGCGAGACATATATCAGCTCACCGAAACGCACCAGCCCACGGCTGCCGAATGAATTGCAGGCCACCGGAAGTATGGCTGCTCCTGTTTTCTGTGCGAGTACTGCCGTACCGGCCTTGAACCGGTTCTGGAATTTTGCTCTGCCCTCGGGAGTCTTGTTCTTTCTTGTGCCCTCGGGAAATATAAGCGCTATCCTGTCATGCGCCGTGTATGAAGCCATCAGTTCGGCAGCGTTGTGCTTATCGGTCTTGTCATTGCGGTCGATGAAGATGCAAAGCCCCGTAGAGTCAAACAGTCTTCCGCGGAAGGAATCTGCTATCTCCTTTGCCGCATACCCCACGAAGGGTCTGTTGCCTAATGCAAGCCCGAAGCGGTACTGGTCATAGCTGTCACAGTGATTGCATATGACAATGAAGCCGTTCTGATAGGGTACGTTCTTTCTGCCAAAAGATTTCACATGGAAAATAATCCTTACAGGAAGACTAAGCAGCCTGTAAATCCAGCGAAAGCGGTTCTCCCCTTTTTCAATCTTTTCATTATCGAAGGATGTCTCCTGCAGATGCCGCTGATATAGCCGGAAATAAGTCTCCTTCTCCTTATCGCTCAGCTCTGCTATTTCCTCACGTTCAAGCCTCGTCCAGCCTTTCTCAGAAGGGACAGGGAGTGCGGTCAGTATTTCCTTTACCTCCTCCCAGCTGTGAACACGGGTAACGTTCTCGTGAGTAATATCCTTATTGTAGGGGGCATCGAACATGAGCACCCGTACACCGTTTTCGGCAAGATACATCACATTATCCGGCCTGTCCTCTATCATGGCATCGACTCCGAGCTTCCGGCAGGCCAGAAGCTTGTCTCTCGGGCTCTGCTTCTCGCTGCATATCTGCACTGAGCTGAAATGAAATCCGCGGCTCTCCAGCCATCCTGTGAGCCAGCTGCGGGAAAGATATCCGAGGACCCCGCGGTCATCCGCAAACATACGGGCTGTTATCAGGTGGAAGTCATACCCTTGGCCGGAAAGCTCGTTTATCACGCTGAGAGCCCCCTCACGGGGCGGCTCCTTCTGACAGTAGCGGCGGAATATACCAACTGCCTTTGCATAGCGCCAGACAACCGGTATATCGCTGACGTCATATATCTCGTCAACTCCGTAGGCATTCAGATCGACGGGCTCGCGGCGGAAAACCTCTCCTCCTGCACGTACATTATGGGTATACAGGTCAGTAAGCACTCCATCGCAGTCGCATCCGATGATGAATCTGTACATTCTCGCTCTCCTTCTATATAATCAGATAATATAATTACTAATATCTTTTAATAATACACTGTTTTTAATTATAGCATAAAAGAAATAGGTTTTCAATACCATAGCCATACTGAGAATAATATTTTGTTTTTTTAATAAGCTGATGCTTTTATGGGTAAGTTTTTTATTTACCTGATACTGCATTCGGCAAGAAGGGGAAATAATATGCTCCCCCGTTTCTGTTCATAAACTCATGGCATAAGAAAGCCGCCAGAACGTGTATGACGTTCCGGCGGCCTGATGCCGTGTATTGAATTCATATCTCAGCGCCGAGTTCTTCAAGAGCCCATCTGGATCTCTGATATCCGCTTGATTTCCTGAACCATTCTATCGCCTTTTCGATATCCTGTTCAACGCCTCTGCCCTCGCAGTAACAGTCACCGACTATGTACTGTGCCCTTTCGTCGCCCTGCTCGGCAGCCTTGCGATACCACTTGAATGCTTCTGCCGGGTCTATACGGGCACATATGCCCTCGGTATAGAACTGCGCAAGCCTCAGCTGTGCGGGAAGGAATCCTGCTTCTGCTGCCTTTATCATCCATTTCTGGGCCTGATCCTCTTCATAGGTGGTGGGGCAGTCGTAGGAATGCGCCTCAAACCAGCAGCCAAGTTCATACTGTGAGGGAACATGACCGTTCTCCGCGGCTTTCTCAAAGCACTCCCTCTCATAATCGTCTCCGTCCACCCAATACTTTACGTAACGGGAGCCGTCGTTCTGATTATCGCACTGGCACAACTTGCCAAGTATATAGAAGGCTTCAAGAGATCCCTTGCGTGCTTCGTTTTCAAGCCATTTCTTGACTCTGTCATCGATGCAGAAGGACTTCAGTGGTACTGCCTCATCGCAGAACTCCATAAACCTGATATGGAAACGTGAAGGGGTATGTCCCTTGGAGGCCGCTTGCTGGAAATCCTTCTTTCCGTTCTGATTGATGATGCTGAATACAGTCTGCTCTGCACAGACAGCGTTGATGTATGTCTGCTCTATCTGAGCTCTGACTTCCGGAGTACCGGTCGCCCATTCATTGGTAGCAACACCCTTATGTACAAGACGGTTCCAGAAAACACCGAACCTTTCACGGAAACCGTAGTAGAATGACCTGAACTTGCTTTCGGTAACTGTTTCCTGTATAGATGTGGTCTGCCCGGAGAGCCTGTTCTGCTCAGACTGCCTTATCTTGTTTCTTACATCATCATTGTAAATGGTAGACTGTAACATAGCTTTCCTCCTTTATATCTGATCTTTCTTTCTCATATAGCCGGAGACTCATTTCCCCGACTGCTTCATGACTGACATCCGGTATTCAGGAAAGGCTGCAGTTAAACAATGTGTATAGATGATACAGCAGATTACAGGCAGTGTCAGTTTTATTCTATAGTATAATTTTATCACAAACCAGCAAGAATTTCAATAAAAACTGCGTACAATTCATACTTTCATCAATAATATCGGCGGTATGCACATGGTTTGATCTGTATTTTCGTACATTTTGACGGTGCTGATTTCAGGAATATCTTGTATCATAGCCTCTTTGCAGCCAAAAGCCGTAATATGATGACTTTTCTTCGATTTTAAGGTAGTTTTCCATTTCAAACAGTCAGTAATAACGGCTAAGAGAGTTTACAGATTGTAAATCCTGACACAGTTCAGATATTGCGGATGAGAAAGGAGAAATACGTGTGGGCCGGAGCGGCGGAACACCTGAACAGTACTTTTATCCTTGCTCGCATTATCATTCTGCTGCACGGAAGCAGAGTATTCAATATAGCAAATTCTTTATGGCTATGCGGTTTTTCCGTACTGACAAGGCCGGCGGGATGTCTGCGGACCTTAGCCATTCCCCTTCAGGCAGGGACACCTGCGTTTTTTACTGTATCATATAACAAAGGTGTGTAAAATGCAAATCCGCAGACTAAGCACAAAAATAGACTTGTATTTTCCGGAAAAGTTTGTTATAATGTTGGTATAGTAAAAAATATCACCGTAGTCAGTGTGTGAAAGTAACAAAATGCCGGGACTGTGTCTGACCGCAGCCGGAGGAGGTATTTCAGCCTTGTTCTGCGGAAATCGTTCTTTCACAGATTCCTTATGAAACTGCTTAAAAGATGCAGAGAAGCTCGGGAGGAACAATATGAAGAAAAGATTACCGGCGCTGCTTGCAGTGCTTATAATGATTTGTATGTGTATCTGCCCGGTGCTCAGCCATGCTGAGTTTACCACTGATCCCGATTTCTATATCGAAGACGGAGAACTTTTAAAATATACCGGCGTATCTGCTGATGTCGTTATACCGGATGGAGTGCGCATCATTGGTGACAATGCTTTTTTCAACACTCCGGCGGAGTATGTCACTCTTCCGGATACAGTCACAAAGATAGGAGATTCAGCTTTCTATGGTACTGCACTCAGAAAGATCAATCTGCCTGACGGGCTCCGCATTATCGGTGATGATGCATTCAAAAACACCATGCTGACAGAAATAGACATTCCATACGGCATCACCAAGATACCAAGAAGTGCATTTTTCTGCACACCTCTCGCAAAGATAACGATACCCGATTCTGTGAGGATCATCGACGAATTCGCTTTTTGCAATACTAATGTGAAGGATGTCCGTATCCCCGATTCCGTGACAAAAGCCTATGCCTCCTCCTTCATGGGCACGCCATTCATGAAAGCTCTTGTCGAGGAGAACGGCGGCTGGCTCGTTCTTTCTAACGGACTGCTGGTATGCTACGCCGGAGATGACATCAATGTTATCATGCCGGATAACGTCATCTCCGTAGGTGCCCTTTCTTTTCAGGGCCGTACACGTATGCGCACGCTCACAATACCGCAGCAGGTCAGAAGCATAGAAGAAACGCCCTTTGTCAACTGTAAGCCGCAGATCATCTATTCGGTGAATCCTGTTGCGGAAGACCTTGGTATTACCTGCCTGCCTTCGCCGGAAATACCGCCGGAGAATGGCAGACGGGCTCTTGATATCAGTTCGGAGACATGGCGGTTTGAAAATGACAGCGCTGTTTTCGGTGACACCTTCATCCTTTCAGATAACGCCCGTTCTCAGCTGAAAGAATGCATCAGTGAAAAGTATCAGGCTTCTGAAGAAGGATGGAGCGGCTCCTGCTACGGAATGGTGCTCACAGCCCTGCTGGCTAAAAGCGGTCTCCTGTCCCCTTCCGATATACAGGACGGAGCGCAGTCCATAGGCGATATCACCCCGGAGGATACGGTCTTTTCTGTCATCAACTACTACCAGTTCACGCAGTTTACAGAAGCGGCCGCCGGCATTGAAAGACACTCAGGCATGAGCGATGCCGATTTCTTTGAACATATCATCTCACTGGGCTGGCAGGCCGAAGACAAAGGGATACCTTTCCTTTTTTCCTTCGACACCGGCAGCGGAGGTCATACCTGCGCAGGCTGCGGAATAGAGTCAGGAAACTGGGAATGGAACAGCAGAAGCTACGACAGACGTATCGTTCTCTGGGATCCGAACTATCCGGAGGAATACAGGGATGATGTCTGTCTTTATTACCGCGAATCCGATCATGCCTACTGCATCCCCCTTTACGGTGTGCAATACACCCTCGGAGGTTCAGACAACATGGGCCGGTTAAAATCGGCAAGTGACGACATTGACATACTTGGTGAACCTGCTTATCCCTTCAGAAGGAGCTCTGCTGTAAGGGGCGATATAAACGGCAGCGGGTCCCCTGATGCCGCCGACCTGGTACTGCTTCACAAGTGGCTGCTCGGTGTCCCGGACACCCGGCTTCCGCATATACAGGCAGCAGATCTGAACAATGACAAGTCTATAGATACCTTTGATCTCTGTCTTTTAAGACAGGATCTTATCACAATGTAAATACTAAACACCAATACAACTGATCCCACACCAGATAAATCATGGAGGTCACACAATGAAGAAACGAATCATTTTTCTGACAGCACTTATTCTTTCGGCTTCTCTTTTTTCAGGATGTGAGGGCAGGCCTCTCTCCCCCTCCGATGAGCAGCTCACGTCCGACCTGCCGCAGGTTCCCACAATGACAATTACCGAGGTAGACCCCTTCAGAAGCCTGAGCTTCACCTACTACCATAATAAAAACGGAGAGATAACGGAAAAGAATCAAAGCCTTGGAATGTTGTTCTTGAAGCCCGAAACTGTCACCATTGACGGCAAGGAAAGAAACATACAAGTGCTGACATACAAGTATGCAAAGGAAAGGCTCAGGAAGTGCGAAGAACTCGGATGCCGCATGAGCATCTACCGTGATGTGCCGGAGAAGGATCTTAAGGAGGGCGATACCGTAACCCTTCATCTCCGCCTTGACAACGAGGATATCCCGGAAGAGAGCATACCTGAATACGTGGAGAAGGTCTACGGTATCAGGCTTAAGCAGGCCACCAAGGATATAAAGGTGCACTTTGAAGATGAGGCGCCGGAAATAATCGATCCCTTTGAGGGCGTGAATATCTATTTCGTAAAAGAAAACGACAGTATCGTCTACGAGGACAACTTCAGCACCTGCAGAGGCAATTTAAGGGCGCTGGATAAAGATATCTTCCTACACTATATAGTCGATCTTGAAGAAGGCAAAGACATCGACAAGCTTTTTGTCGGCGATAAGCTAAGGGTTACCGTTGCATTATACGATGATAACGGCAAGGAGATCAAAGGTCCTGAGGTAAACGACTACCTGGAGGATAACTGGAGGCCGGCAAGGTTTACAGAAACAGAAAAAATAATCGATGTTTACCCAGGATACTCCAACGGCAGGTATTCCGCTAACGTCAATGTAATGTTCCAGAAGGCGGATAACTGGCATGAGATAGTTAAGGACAAGAAGAAATTCGACAAATACGACCTCAGTCACATCGACGGCTCCACTGCCACGATCCCCATAACTGCGGAGCTCGTAAGGCAGTACTGTGCCCCTGAAGATGACAAGGTTATATACTATGTTGACCACAATACCACAGGCCCGGCTTATGAAAAGCTTATAAAGGGGGAGGACGAAAAGAACATCATCCTCGTTACAGAGCCATCAGATGATGAGCTTGAAATGGCCAGGAAGAATGATGTCGAGCTGGATGTAACTCCCATCGCTCTTGACGGCTTCGTCTTCATCACACACAAGAATAATCCCGTAGACAGTCTTACTGTCGAGCAGATACAGGGCATATACAGCGGCGCTATCACAAACTGGAAGGAAGTCGGCGGAAACGACGAGGCGATAACAGCCTACCAGCGTGAGGCAAATTCCGGAAGCCAGACAGCCATGGAGAACCTTGTAATGAAGGGCATCCCTCTCATGGAAGCGCCGAAAAGCAAAATTCAGATCACTATGGGCGGTCTTGTTGATGCCATCGCAGAATACAAAAACAGCTCAAGCAGTATCGGATACACCTTCTATTACTATCTGAACAATCTCTACAAGAACGAGGATATCAAGGTGCTCAAGGTCAACGGCATCTCGCCCGAGAACAAGAATCTCCTCGACAAGTCATATCCCTTCTACTCCGGCTACTACGCTGTTACCCTCAAGGGCGGAGACAAGAAGGCTGAGGAGATAAAGAACTACCTTATATCCGACGAGGGACAGGAACTCATAAAACTTGCAGGCTACTGCCCCGTAAAATAAAACGCACTACATGACGCAGCAGACAGGAGGTCCACAGCATTGAAGATCGCAGGTTTCACTGCAATGGCATTATGTGCCGTGATAGCAGGCAGTCTCGGCTCTGCCGCATACAGCTTCTGCTCCGCAGACAGAGGTATGCTCGGCGGTACAGGCGACAAGCTTGCAAGAAACGAAAACAACTACGATGAATTCTACATAAACAACCGTAACGCCCCACTCACCCGCTCTGATGACTGGGAGCAGATCGCTTCAGAGGAGCTGCTTTCCCGCGAGGACTTTGCCGGTATAGACGGCTCTGCTTCTGCCATACCGCTTACGGCTGAGCTCGCAAGACAGTTCTGCGGCGCGGAGGACCATGACCTCGGCAGGGTATATATCGGCCATAACGATACAGAGGAAGCCTACACCAACCTTATATTCCGCAAGGATAACTGGATAGCAAAGGGCTTCGGGGAAACAGGGACCATCGTCAGAGAGACAGGCATAATATTCGCACTCCCCCTCTCAGATGAAGGCAGTCACCAGAACGTGAGCGAGCAGCTTGAATCAGAGCCTGTGGCGCTTGATGCCCTCGTTTTCATCACGCATAAGGACAATCCTGTGGACAGCCTTACCCCCGCACAGGTAAGGGATATCTACGCCGGCAGGATAACAAACTGGAAGGACGTAGGCGGAAATAACGAAAAGATACGGCCGTTTCAGAGAACCAAGGGTTCAGGGTGTCAGGAGCTTATGGAGGAGCTTGTGATGAAGGGTGAGGCCATGACGGAAGCACCCGTGGCTTTTGTGGCACAGCCCTCAGGCACGCCCGAAGAGACAGTCGCAGAGTATGAGAATGCGGAATCCTCCATCGGATACACCTACCGTTTCCACCTCCGCGACCTGTACAGCGACCCGGATATCAAGGTACTGAGCATCGGCGGCGTATCACCTGAGGACAGCAGCCTGACAGACGGAAGCTATGCCTATACTCTCACGTACAACGCAGTGATACGCTCAGACGAAAAGAAGGACAGTATCTACAGGAAACTCCGTGACTATCTGCTCACGGAAGAGGGACAGAGGATAGTGAAAACCGCCGGCTTCTGTCCGGTGAAAGGATGACATATATGGATGATAACACTTCGGCATCTGCACGGAAAACCATTGAAGCCTCCGCAATTATCAGACTTATAGGGCTTGCTCTGCTCTCCCTGCTGCTTGCCCGCAGATATGCACACGAACCGGATATGCTGCGCCGTATCATATCCGGCCCCGGAAGGCTTATTGCTGTTTCGGCAGCCTTTCTCGCCGATGCTGTGATGACGGTGTTATGGATATACAAGCCCGGGGTCTTCAGGGTGCATCTGGCTCTTTTCGCTGCCGGCGGCATCTTTGAATTCCTGCTCTTTCTGAAGGATATCACGAACACCTCCGCAGGCAGCAGTGAACTGATGCTTGTGATTGCAGCGGTCTGCATCTGGACTGTGAACCTGCTGTTCTTTGTGACCTGCGGTGAGGGCATAAAGGAACTAAACAGAAACACAGCTCTCTCCGAATAATGATACAAAGCCTCCGCGTCAGTCGTCCGGAGGCTTTCACTATGCCACTTTTGACCATAATCTAAAACAATACGCCGGTATTTCTATGATTAATTGTCAGATTACACAAGTTCTGAAGAAGCATTTTTATCATCGGCAGGAAATTTTTTGACAATTTCTATTGAAAAATAAACATAGATATGGTATAATGAATTCAAACAAGTATATTTGACCCGAGCTGAAACTGAGATCAGATCTTAACTTAAAAGGAGCACTGTATCATGAGAGCTACTTTTTCTGTTATCTATATCATTCTGATACTTGCGCTGACAGTCTGTTCGATGCTTGCAAGGCGCTCCGACAAGCCTTCAAGGAACGCTGTTGCCTTTCTTGAAGCGGCTCTGATACCCCCTGTACTCGGCAATCTCTTCATTGTCGCTACAAGCACCCGGACAGTCGCACTCTTCGGCTGCTATCTGTACTACCTCGGCATGGATCTTGTCATTGCCGCCCTGGTCAGATTCACCGATGTCTACTGCCACAAGACCAATGTTAAACGGCAGAAGCCCACCATAGTATACGCTGTCCTTGCAGCAGATGCAGTACAGATGATTATGAACCCTATATCCCATCACGCTTTCGATGTAACTCCCGTTGACGTTGAAGGCTATGACTACTACAAGATGATCCCCTATGCAGGTCAGGCAGTACACCGTATAGTGGATTACATTGGTTTCTTCTGCGTAATACTCATATTCATAATTGCTACGGTAAAATCACCGAAGATAAACCGCGAGCGCTTTGTTGTCATACTTGCAACGATGATCGGTGTAGGTATAGTACAGACCTACAACATCTTTTTCCAGTACGCAATTGACCGTTCGATGATAGGCTACGGTGTATTCGGAGTTGTTATATTCTTCTTCGCCATACACTACAGGCCGCTGAGGCTCCTTGACCGTGTACTTTCCAACATCGTCTCGGGACTTTCGGATGCCTTCTACGTATTCGACCCCAACGGCAACTGTATATGGGCAAACGAGCAGGGCTGCCGGCTCGCAGGCACTTCAAACAACGAGTTCAATGCCATCGCCGACAGGCTGACAAAGCTGTTCGGAGAGCCGGATCACAGCAACGTATCAAAAAAGAAATCCAAGGTGGGCGATGACGAAAATGCCCGCTACTACCTGCTTGAAGAAAGTCTTGTAAAGGACGACAAGGGACAGCTGGACGGCTCCTACCTCCGCATTCAGGATGTGACGGCAAGCGAACAGCTTCTTCAGGACCGTGAGGAGCAGATAGGTCAGATAAGTCAGGAGGCTTACAGAGATCCTCTTACCGGAGTAGGCAGCAAAGCAGCCTACAACAAGAAGGTCTCCGAGCTGGAAGCAAAGATCAGCGACGGCACCGCAGAATTCGCTGTTGTCATGGTGGACGTGAACAATCTCAAGTATATCAATGACGACTTCGGACATGAAGCAGGAGATCAGTACATCAGAGGCTGCTGCCACCTGATATGTGAGGCCTTCAAGCACTCCCCTGTATTCCGCATAGGCGGTGACGAATTCGTTGTTATCCTGCAGGGACAGGATTTCGATCACCGTGAGCAGATATGCGATGAGCTTCGTGAATCCTATGATGAAGCCTTCTCCGACGCTGAGGAGGACGCCTGGCTCAGGTACTCAGCAGCAGTAGGACAGGCCGAATATCCAGGTGACGGCGATACCTTCAACGAGATATTCAACCGGGCTGATGAAGCTATGTATGAAGATAAGAGAGAATTCAAAGGAGTACACGGAAGCTATCGCTGACTTATTGTACCTCCGACCTGAAAGCACAGTCCTAAAAAGGATGGATATCCTGTCTGGAAGGAAGTGAATTATATGAGCTATACACCTGAGGAGATAAGAGCTGCGCTTGAAAACAAGGAGCTTTGTGTATACTATCAGCCCCTCTACGTTACCATGACGAGCAGCCTGAAAAGCGCAGAGGCTCTTGTGCGCTGGGTTAAGCCGGACGGGACTGTCGTTTCCCCCGCAGCCTTTATCCCTGACGCAGAACAGTCCGACCTTATCATGGATATAGACTGGTACGTCACCGACATCGTATGCAGGACACTGGTAAAACAGAATATGATGCCGCAGTTTCCTATATCTGTCAATTTCTCCCGCAGGCATATCCGTGAGAAGGACTTTTCGGAGAAGCTGTCCGCTATCGTTGACAGCTACGACCTGCCACATCCCCTCATAGAGGTTGAGATAACAGAGTCAGCTATGGTTGAGGACGAATCCCTTTTCTATGACTGGATAGTTTCCATAAGAGAGGCGGGCTTCTCCGTCGCGATCGACGATTTCGGCAGCGGCCTTTCATCCCTGCAGTTCGTCAAAAATGTTCCCGCAGACGTACTGAAGATAGACAAATCCCTGCTCAGCAACAACTGCGAGGACGAGAAGGAGCGTATCGTACTTGAGAGCATATTCACATTCGCTCACAGACTGCATATGAAGACCGTTGCAGAGGGTGTGGAGACACAGGAACAGCTCAACTTCCTGCGCTCCTGCGACTGCAACAAGATACAGGGTTTCATCTTTGCAAGGCCCATGCCCGAGGAGGATTATCTCTCTCTCTGCAGCTCCTACCTCTCCCGCGATGAGGCTACGGACATCCTTCAGGTGCAGAGTCAGGCAAGTGCCATGAACCTGCTGATGGAGGTGGTAATGCGGCGCTATCCGCTGGTGCTGTTCTCAAACCTTACAAAGAACACCTTCTATGCCATGTCATACGAGCATTTCACTGTTAAATCCTGCCCCTCCGCCGGTGTGTACGACGACCTTATCAAACAGGGCATCGGGAGTATGCACCCGGATGACAGGGAAAGATTCGCGGAGCTGTTCAACAGGGAGAACCTGCTGAAGGAATACGCCTCAGGAAAACAGGATGTACGCATCGTCACAAGACAGAAGGGTGATGACGGAGTCTACAGATATGTGGAGACTGTCGATTACTTCGTAAAGAGCAAATATTCAGATGATATCATCACCATTGCACTTGCACACAATCTCGAAGATTAAAGTAGCTGTATCCCCGGACCTGCATCCGGGGACAGCTTTCACCGGCTATGTAATAAGATACAATCCAACATACATACCAAAGGAGATTCTCACCATGAAAAGAATGATTTTACCGCTTGTCCTGATACTTTCTCTGCTTGCTTCCTGCTCCGGAAAAGCAGCTCCAGCCAGCAGATCCGTATCCGCCGGCGCTCTTTCTTATACTGCCTTCCCCGACCTCTCGGGATATACAGTTACAGATCCCGCAGTATACAAGGCCGGCGAACCTGAGGTTAAGGGAGACAGAGATAACATGAAGCTTGTCAATTTCTACCGTGACGATATAAGGATACACGGCGAGCTCTATCTGCCCGAGGGGGATGGTCCGTTTCCGATAGTCATTGTCTCCTCAGGCCAGACAGCACCCTATTCAGTGTACATCGATGAAGCAATGGCCTTTTCGGAGAGCGGTTTTGCCTGCCTTGTCTTTGATTCCATCGGAGCTGTCGGCAGAAGCACCAGCGGCGGAGAGCTGACTGACAGCTCGGTGCTCACTGAGGTACAGGACCTGAACGTTATACTTGACTCACTGCCGAAGCTCCCAAAGGTAGATAAGGATAAGGTCTTTCTCTTCGGTCACAGCATCGGAGGACTTGTGGATATCATAGCAGGTGCAGGCAGGCCCGCAGATATAAGCGGCATGATACTCCTTGAACCTGCCGTCACCTATCCGGATTACACAAGAGAGAATACTCCCGACCTCGCCGATGTACCTGATTTCATAACCGATGTAAGCAAGTATAACACCCTTGTGGGAAAGCAGTTCGTTATAGATATGTGCTCCGTGGATGTTATGAAGGAAGCTGCAGGCTTTGATAAGGATGTGCTTATGATACTTGGCACAGCTGACAAAAAAGCTTCTTCCTCGCCGTCAAGCGCTGCCCTTTACCCCAAGGCCTTCAAGGCTGCCGGAAAGGCCTTCCCATCCTGCGAGACATTTACCGTGCAGGGTGCGGATCATCTGTTTCAGGGAGAATACGGTGAAAAGGCGGTAGAGAAGAGCATCGAGTTTATTAAGGGACATATATGAGGAGCATACAGGCGGCTGTGCAGCATACACAGCCGTCTTTTTCTTGGAATATTAACAAATATCTTCCACTTTGTACTTGAAAATTCATACATCAGGTGCTATAATGTAGGTAAGCAGCAATGCTGCTAATAACAACAGGTAGGTGACTATTATGAAGATCAGGAAAATCACAGCGGCTCTTGTTGCAGCCGCGACCATTAATATCCCGGCTTTCTCCACGGGTATCGTCCGCGCAGACATATTTGCTGCACCCGAACAGGGAAACAAAGTAATTGCAACTCTGCCGGAATGGATACCGGATGACTTTGAGTCGGCTCTGGATTTCGTCAACAACAACGGCGGAGCGCACGTCGATAACGGTCTTATATGCGTGACTTCCATGTATAACGTGCAGAAGGGCAGAAGCGAGGATACCTATGGCTATCAGCTTTTAAGCACAGAAGGCATGGGAAGAAAGATCAAGGAGGCACGCTATCAGACAGAAGATTCTGCTGCCTGCTTTGATGTTTTCGTATATCAGCCAAATACTGAGGGCGATCTTGAACTGAAGGTAGTTGACCCTCATGTATCGGTGCCGCCTATGGCACCGGGTGAGGAATTCATACCGCCCGCGGTACAGTCCTACAGCTTCTCAGTCGATAAGGATCTGAATATCACTGAAACTGATATCTACGGCTGGCTCCCCGACTGTCACAAGGAGTACGACGACTTCGTAAAGGCTAACGGGCAGGTCTCTGTAAAGGATAACTATCTCCTCTTCTGTCTCGATTCAATAGCAGGCACTGCCTACTCCTGGAAGATACATGAGCCCAATACTCATGCCTACTATGCATGGATAGAATCGGGTGAAGACAAGTCTCCCTTCTACATGGAATTCATGATGTCACAGTCCTGCGCGATCAAGGACGCAGTCCCCCTTGACGGAGGCGGATTGTACGACATCATGATCTACAAGGCCAAGGCTGACGGAACCGTCAGCATCGGATGGGATCTCGGCAGCTTTGCTCTGAACAACACGAAGATCACAAAGTCACTGACGGCTGAATGTCAGGTGGTCGATGATGCTCAGAACATCCTCCTTTCCGGAGACACCCGTGTTACGCTTGTGGACAGCGATACGAATGAACCTCTTGAGTTCGGCGCCGACGCAGGCTTCGCCCTTATTGACATAAGTACTGATACGGATAACGGAGGGCAGGTTATCGCCGGGATCGGCTCCAATCCCTGTATACTGCGAAATATCGAACTTTCCGAAGAGGATAAGATAGGGCTCAGGATGCCGGAGGGTTATACCATCCCCGGTCAGGAGAGCTCAGTCTCTTCCGCACCGGAATACACGGAGCATTCACTATACCCCAATGGCTCCGGCGAACTTATAATAAGGGTGAAGAAGGAAGGCGGCAACGATCTTCCGCCCGGTACTGCGAGACTTACCTATATAGACAAGGATACAGGTGAGCCCATACCGACGGAGCTTCTCCGGAATCATCCTTTCACCTTCGGCGCAGAAATAGTCACAGCCCCTGATCCGGACAAGCCCAATGCAAGAGATTACTGGGATCATGTATACACGATAGATTCAAATCCCTATATCATCGATGAAGTCCTGGCTGAACGCTACAGTCAGGCAGCCGAGTATCAGTTCTGGGGCAATGAAAAGCCGGCAGTCACTGTCTACAAGAACGGCTCCATGGATCTTGTTATCACCACAAAGGTCAGAGTCTCCGGCAATGTCAATAATGATTTTGATTTCAATATCGCCGATGCCGTAACCCTTCAGAACTGGCTCCTCGGAAGGCCGGACGCAAAGCTGAAAAACTGGGCACAGGCAGACTTCACACTTGATAATCAGATAGATACATTCGACCTCTGCATCATGCTCGATAAGCTTGTAACCATCAGGAAAAACGCACCGGAGGCGGCAAGCTTCATAAAAACAGGCGGAGTAGCCGGCATCCATGACGAATGGGAAGTCTTCAGAGAGGACGGCAAGTGTTTCATCAGCCACGGAAATATAAAAATGCGTGATCCTGACAAGATCACATATGAGATAACAGAGGATGAATACCGTCAGATCATGACCTATGACTACCAGAGCAGAATAGAGGCCGATAAGTACAGCCGTGATTTCCATTTATATGACGATTTCAACTATACCACCGTTCTTACCTACGCTGACGGCAGCGAGACAAAAACCAATGCATCACTCAGCTCTGTTTACTCACTTCTTGAACAGATATTCAACAAATATGATGTTGTACCGGAAAACAAATGGTGATACGAAGCCGTGACAGAAGCACGCGTGCTTACGCAGCAGCTGTCACGGCTGCTTTTGTATGGAAGTGCCTTTTGATATTGACAGAGGTACGTTTATATAGTATAATAATTATATCAAAAGAAATACTATGTATATCAATAAGACCAAGGAGATAACATGAGATTATTTATAGCAATACTCCCGGACGATAATATAAAGCAGGCACTCTGCGACGCACAGGATGCTCTACGCAAGCGAAATTTCAGCGGACACTATGCGCCAAGACACAGCCTGCACCTGACACTGAGCTTTATCGGCGAATTCAGTGACCCCGACCGCGTCCTTGAAGAGATGGAACAGATACGCTTTGAGCCCTTCGATATCACCCTTGCAGGCTATATCAGCAATTTCGACAATGTGCTGTGGGCAGGCATAGAAAAAAGCCCTGAGCTTGAAAAGTACGTAAAGCAGCTGCGTCATGTACTGGCAGAGAACGGCATCCCCTTTGACAGAAAGGGCTTTGAGCCCCATATCACCATCATGCGGGATGCTGATATCTTTCAGCCTTTCTCAGATGTTGTAGTCGCCAAGGAGACTATGACAGTAAGCACCGTTTCCCTGATGCGCTCCGACCTCGGAAAGCACGGCGCACAGTATACGGAGATAGGTACCTCAGAAGCCTCTGACTGAGGGTGAAAGGATAAGTCATGGAAACAAATACAGCTGTCAACGAAGCAAAAAACTCCTCCGCACGCAACATATGCCTTGATCTCTTAAAGGGTATAGCCGCCCTTGGAGTGGTCTTCGTCCACATCCCGTTTCCCGGTGCATTCGGCAAGTGCATGAGCACCATAGGTTCCTGCGGCGTCATGCTCTTCTTTATGATAAGCGGATATCACATCTACGGTCAGCCGGAGAAAATGTGTCCTAAGATCATGAAGCGCTTCCGGAGGAATCTTCTCATCACCCTCATAGCCCTGGCGGTCTACTTCGTTGTATCCCTCCTCGTGCAGGTCTCAAAGCATCACAGGACCGATTTATGGCTCAGACTGTTCAGAAATCCTAAGCTGTATATTGATATGTTCATTTTCAACGATCTGGATATCATAAATGCAGCGCCGCTGTGGTTCATGACAGCATTGCTCTACGCCTACCTTATATTCTGGCTGATGTACAGACTGCGGCTGCACAGGTTCGCAAAGTACGCTATGCCCCTTTTCATACTTCTGCGCATCGTACTGGAGACCTACAAATATGCTACAGACGGAGACTGGCGGATATGCAGCAATGTGATAGTCGCCGCACTACCCCTTATGCTGCTCGGATACTGCATTGCAGAGCAGAAGGAAAAACTCCTCAGGATACCAGCATGGGCTGTTGCTCTCACCGGTGCCGTATCGCTGACGCTGCTCTTCGTACTGGTCATAACGGATCCGTTCAGGTACAACATATCCCAGCTGTTCAAGCTTGCCGTTGTGACATCCGCCTTTGTGTTCGCACTGAAGAAGCCGGCGCTGAATATATTCCCGCCCCTCAGCGCTCTCGGAGAAAAATACTCCCTGCACGTATACCTCTGGCATATGCCGGTCATCGTTCTTCTCTGGCCGCTCTGTGAAAGCACCGGCTGCCCGGAGAAGTTCCTTGAATGGGGGCTGCCTGTGACTGTTGCGGCAGTTTCAATATTGCTCTCGGTCATCATCGTATCCCTTCTCTCCTTCTTCAGAAGGCGCAGAGCTGATACATAAGAATACCGGATACAGCCTGTCTGTATCTGTATATAATACATTACTTACTGACAAACCCACATCCGCAGAACTAACTATTTCAAATCAATCAACAGGAGGAAAAAACTATGGAATTCAAAGAAGCTGTAAAGAGCCGCTATTCATGCAGAAAGTACACTTCAAAGCAGGTGGAGACCGACAAGCTGAACGCCATTCTCGAAGCAGGACGTCTTGCACCAACTGCCAAGAACATTCAGGAGCAGCGCATCTATATCGTGCAGTCAGAGGAAGGGCTCGCAAAGATCGACAAGCTGACTCCCTGCCGCTACGGTGCTCCGACAGTTGCCATCGTTGCCTATGACAGGAACGAAATCTTCCCCTACCCCGGCGGAAAGTACGATTCCGGCGCAGAGGATGCTACCATCGTGGCAACTCATATGATACTTGCTGCGGCTGACGAGGGCGTTGACAGCTGCTGGCTCAATTACTTCGATCCCGATATCCTTGCAAGGGAGCTCGGACTTCCGGAGAACGAGGTCATCGTTATGGCTATGGATCTCGGCTATGCCGCTGAGGATGCAGAGGCAGCACCCAAGATAAGAAAGCCTCTTGAAGAGACTGTAAAGTATATCTGATGATAAGACTAAGCTCCCCTGACCATTGGTCAGGGGAGCTTTTTTGCATTTGTACTGCATCTTACATATGTATCATTTCTTGCTTCATAGTATGGCGGAAATACCGCAGTCCTTGTCATCGCAGTCATTGACCGAAACGCCCCTGCCTTTTGCCCTGATGAATGATGCGCGGCTCAGGTCACAGCGGGTGAAGGTAACGTTTCTGAAGGAACCAGCAGGAAACTCTGTCTTTATGAGCCGGCAGTCCTCAAACAGGGAATCCCTTATCTCACAGCCGAAGAAGGAAGCCTTGTTTATGTTGCAGCCTTCAAACACACAGTCTTCAAAGATGCAGTCTGCGAAAAGACTGCCGTAAAGGTCGGTGTCAATGAAGCGGCAGCCGGACACTGTACAGTCTTCAAACAGAAGGCCGGGAACGGTACGCTTCTCTAAAGTCAGTTCCGCGATGAGTTCCCTCTGTATCTTAGCCGACATCCCTTCCTTACCCTCCGAAAGATAGTATCTTTCGTGTGAGTATATCTGTTTCTCTGCTTCCTGCATAACACATTCCTCCCTGTTCATGTTTAAATCAATTATACACTGTTCATGCAGCGCAAGTCAAGGTGATACAGGTAAATTCCCGCACTATGACTGTATACACCTCCATGTTCTTATGCTGAAGCTCCTGGATTTGGTCATTACTCACAAATTTTCACAAAACGCACACATTTTACGATCATTTATGTTTACACTTATGTCTTTATATGTTATAATAAACAAAATAACGGCCTGTTCATGGCCGTATAAAAGGAGGAAATGCAGATGACAAGAGTCAGTAAGGCACTTGCAGTCATAGCAGCATCAGTGATGACTGTAAACTGCAGTGCTGTCTCCGGACTCTCCGGGACACGATCGTCGCTGGCTGATTTCAGAACGGCTTATGCTGATCTGATAAGCGGCTGTGAGTCTTACATAGTAAGCCGCGGCAATGACGACGGAAGTGTCGGAGACCCGAAGACGATCAATGACACACTTGACGCTATCAGTATCATCAAGATGACCGGAAACAGCAGTATCGACTGCCGGGCATGGTTCGAGTGGATCGGGACTGCCTTCAGGCCCGACAACACTGATATGATAGCAAGACAGGCCGCAGCATACATGGATACATCAAAGATCCAGGACCTGATTACAAAGGAACAGAATCCTGACGGAGGCTGGGGCATCACGACAACATACTCCAGCGATGTATACGACACACTTCTCGTGTTCGACTTTCTCGCCCAGTATGAGTCCGGCAGTAAATACTGCTATACGCAGGCCAGAGACGCCGTTGAGTACATCTTCTCTCAGGTGAACGAGGACGGTTCCCTCTCCTACAACTCCGGTTCGGAAGGAAACGATATCCTTACCGCTATGGCTGTGTACGATATCTGTCTCTATGACAAGAAGACTGGTGCAGCCGATTACAAGCCGGATGAGAGACTTGCTCCCATGGTGGAATACCTGGAAAAGTCCGCACCTGCAACCTACACCGAAAAGGACATGGAAGCCGCCCTCTGGCGTGATATGGCTCTTTATCAGTACGGTAACAGCGACAGTCCTGCTGACCTTCTCGAAAAGCTGAGTGCCGAACAGAAGAAGGACGGCAGCTTTGCAGACAGCGTTCACTGCACTCAGGTCGCCGTCAGGTTGCTGAAAATGCTCAGTCCTGAAAATATGATACAGTTCACCGCTGTCAAGTCAGAGCTCAGCACCAACACCGGCAAGTCCGGCGAGGCTCAGACTGTAACAGCAGTCACTGATATCGCCTACAATGCTACAACATCCGGTGAATACATACTCCGCATGACTGTTGAGAACGGCGACAAGAAGGTTTACGAGAATTCTGTAAACATCACTGTTGACCCCGAGCAGACATCCATGCAGGCAGAGGCAGGTACCTTCCGTCTCATCGATGAAGCCGGCAGCGGCCTCAAGGCCTTTATCGACCTTTGTGACGGTGATACCGTAATCAAGCGCGAAGTATTCGACATCACCATCGAGGGCGGAAAGACCGTCACAAGCGCTGCAGAGATAAGCGGCTATGAGATATCCCTTGACAGCACCTGCGGAATGGAAGGCATCCCCTCAACGGTAACTGCCACCGGAAAGATCGCCTACGCTGCAAACAAGGATATCACAGCACAGCTGAAGACCGGTGTCTACAAGGATGACAAGCTCATCAAGGAAAACACCCAGAACTGCAGCCTCAGGATGAACAGCATCTACCAGACTGCCGAGCTTCTGTCAGTTGACATCCCCGCAGACGCAACAGGCGTATACACCTTCAAGTCTGAGTGCAGCTATGAGGGCAAGGTGCTCTTCACCTCGGTCTATGACTATGAGATAATCGAAGCGCCTCAGCCTGAGACCGAGCCGCCCACTGAGGATCCCACAAAGCCCACAGATCCCGCCGGTACAGAGGAGCCGCCGACAGAGCCCCCGACAGAGGCTCCGGATTACTGCGACATCAAGTGGTTCTCCCCCGTACTCAGCAATATGATGGTCTATGCCGGTCAGGATACATTGATCTCCGGCAAGGCATCCCTCGTTTACGACTCCAACGCTGACTTCACCGGCACCCTTACATTCAAGGCTGTTTCCGGAGAAGAGGTCATCAGCGAGGAAAGTGCGGAGATCACGCTACCTGCACAGGATCTTGCCGCAGAGTCTGCCAAGAAGACTGAGGGAGTACATCAGGTAGTTCCGAAGTTCCAGTCAGACGAGATCATATCCTTCCCTGCTGACAAGCCCGGCAAGATCACTGTTACCGCAACTCTCACCGACATGGACGGCAACAAGATCGCCGAGGGCGAAAAGACAGTTGAGATCATCTCCAAGCCAGTCCAGGATCTTGTTTTCATCTGTGAGAAGAGTGAGGACGGTTCCTATGTTGATATGAAGTGGAACAATATCAGCACTGAGCATGAGCAGTATAACTATCAGCTCTACCGCCGCGAGGAAGGCAAGGGCTGGGAGAAGCGCCCGATCTGGAATGAATCCGATCATATCCGTGTACTCAATGTATACCCCGCCGGAAGCTCCGGCAAGGGCTACGGCTCCATATTCGAGGAATGGATGAAGGAGCCTCTTGAGAATGAGGATACACCCGCAGGTAAGGATATCTTCGATATCGGCACTGTATATATCAACGATTTCAACAATGCACCTGAGACCTATATGCTCAACAGTGACGGCAGCTGGAAGTATGATGTTGTATACTTCGGTGCATGGGACTGCAACGACCACAAGGATCTTTCGGATGCATCCTATAAGGTGATGCAGGATTTCGCTGACAGCGGAAGAGGTATACTCTTCGGTCACGATACAGTATGCGAGACCTTCGGCCATAAGAACTTCTGTAAATTTGCAGACCAGCTCGGACTTCTTGTCATCAACGACAGCACCGTATGGAGATCAAGCAGCGTATCAGTTGTCAAGCTCGGTACTCTCACGAACTACCCCTGGGAGATAAGAGGTACGCTCACAATTCCACAGACACATTCCTACGGTCAGTATATCGGTGGAAAGTACGATGCAACGGAGTGGATGACGCTCAACGCTAATCAGCTCATTGACCCTGAGAGCGGAGCACACTCCAACTTCTATCTTTCAACCAAGAATAACCTCGGTATGATACAGACCGGCGACAGCAACGGCTCTGCAAGCGACGACGAGAGAAAGGTACTTGCAAATACCATCTTCTATCTCTATCAGCTCACAGAGGCCACCTCTGCAGTTGACAAGTCCTTCTACGACCTTGCAGCACCTGACAAGCCAGCAGCAGAAAGCTCCATTGCTTCCGGCGTTATCACCGTAAAGGCAGGCTCAAAGGATAACGGCACAACATATGATTACAATCTGGTGGGCGTTCCCTACAGCGAGAGCGGCAAGAGCGTATCCTCCGAGACCTTTACCCATGAGGCGATCAGCGGTCTTGCAGGCTTCGTAGCAGCAGTAAGCCCCTCCGACAAGCCCGACCCGGAACTTATCGAATACGATGAGAACAACGAAAAGGTACAGAACATCACAGCTGCCGACAAGAACGGCAATGCTTCCATAAAGATCAGTACTGCCGACCTTGACGCGGATTCCTACATCCATGTATTCGCTGTGGACAAGGCAAACAACGTAAGCGAGGAGACCATCCTCCCTGTTGCCGCACTTGACCTGAACGCAACTATCAGGACAGACAAGACGGACTATGCTCCCGGAGAGACAGTGAAGATAAATGCTTCTTCCGTCTCAAAGCTCATCGGGCTTACAGCAGACTGTACAGTTGAGATACGCGACGAATTCGACAATCCCACAGCAACCGTATCAGAGAAGACCGAGACACAGCTCACAGCTGACAAGGCTCTTGCATTCAGCGGAACATGGGATATCCCCGCAGATCAGCACGGCAGATACAAGGCTGTCATCATCTGGTCCAAGGAGGACAGGATCCTCGCAAGCGCTGAGGCAGTATTCAAGATCGCAGGCGAAAAAAGCATCAGTGACACGATTTCCAGCGACAAAAAGGTATACGATGTTACAGACCCTGTCAACCTGAAGAGCGTAGTATTCAACCAGAGCGCAACCCTGGTGGAAAACGATCTTACACTGGAGATCAGTGTGTACGACTCAGCAAAGAAGTCGGTTGCGTCCTTCACAAGAGATATCAGCTCCATGAATCCCGAGGCTGATATCGACTTCTCCGATGCTATCGCCGCACGCACCCTCAAGGCCGGCGACTACAGCGCTGTTGCAGTAGTTATGCAGGACGGCAGGGAGCTTGCTAAAGATACAGCTGTATTCTCTGTAGAAGAGAACACAGAGGTCATCCCCGATGCAGTATTTGCAGACGGCGAAATACCCGATAAGGCATTCTTCTTCAACCACGATCACAGAGACTTCAGCAAGGATATCCTGAGCGAGGTCAGGCTGACTGTCATCGCAGGCGGTCAGACCAGCACACAGGAGCTCGATCCTGACAAGCTCGTTCTCAAAGACGAGAAGAAGGAAAAGACCAGTCCTCATGATGTCTATGATGAAGATCAGAAGGACTTCACCTATAATATCAAGGTATACTACGACGGAAAGCCACTCATTATGAAGGACGGTACACAGGCCGGATTCAAGGCATTTATCGGAGTCAAGGGAGACGCCGACCTGAACAATATTGCAGATTCAGTCGATGCCTCCGCAGTACTCAACTACTATGCACAGATATCCACAGGCGGAAAGCCAGAGGAAACAAACATCCTCAAGGAAGCATCATCTGTAAAGGACTACGATCCCGAGGAGCTTGCTGCATTCCTTGCAGACGTAGACAAGGATGTATATTCCGAGGAAAACCACATCGCAAAGAAGTCAGAGAGGCAGATCGATTCCGCCGACGCAAGTTCCATCCTCGCCTACTACTCCATTATGTCCACAGGTGAGACTGACAGAGAGAAGGGCTGGAATGCGGCTGTTGCAGGCCGTGAGGAAGGTATGGCTCAGATGAAGGGAGATGACAGTAATGAGAATAATGAATAAGAAAGCAAGGATCATCTCAGGTATTCTTGCCGGAGTTATGCTGTCGTCAGTCACAATGAGCAGCGGCTACGGCCAGATAAGAGAGTATGACCGTCTCACAAGGGAGCCTTTCGTCCCTGCAGACCTCTTTGACGGGGAGAAGGAAGACCCGGTGGCAGTTCCCTACACACCTGCTTATGAAGAAGCTGCTGTGATACAGCTGGGCAATGCCGTAAAGGAAAAAGACAGCGCAGAGATACTCGCCAGCACTGATGAACTCACGGAATACATCCGGTCAGAGCTTGAAAAGCTTGATGCGACTGCCTATACCGGCAATGATCCCGAACTGAAGCAGCGCCGTGAAACATTCGAGATACAGGTACGTGCCAGAGCTGCCGAGGCTCTTGCAGCTGTTGACAGAGTAAGGCACGGACAGGCTGAGGACGGCGATATGGAGCTGATCGAAAAGACCGTATACGGTGATACTCCATTTCACCGCTCAAATGCGGCTGCCAACTCCGCAGCTGCGATAAAGGAGCCTGAGTCAACTGAGGCAGCAACCAAGGCACCTTCCAAGGAAACTACTGCTGCCACCGCAGCTGCTACAAAGGAGGCTGCAAAAACAACTGCCGCTCCGAAAACTACAGCAAAGGCAGAGAGCAAGACTACTGCTGCTGCCAAGACCACAGCAAAGCAGGAGAACAAGACTACTGCTGCGGCTGCTTCTACAAAGCAGGCAGACAAGACCACTGCCGCTGCCAAGACCACAGCAAAGCAGGAGAACAAGACTACTGCTGCGGCCGCTTCAACAAAGCAGGCTGACAATACAACAGTTGCTGCCGGTACAAACATACCTTCCGGCAATACCGGGGCTGACTATTCAGAGTACCTCAGCGCAGAGATACCTGAGAGTGTTGCCGATATGGCAAAGGAGCTCGGCAGTGCAAACGAGATATACAAATATGTCCGCAACAGCATCTCCTACGAGGCTTATGCAGGTTCAAAGAAGGGCGCTCTTGTTACTCTTGAACAACTGGGTGGAAACGATGTTGACCAGTCCGCTCTGCTGATACAGATGCTCAGAACCATCGGTATACCAGCACGCTTTGTAAAGGGACACGTTCAGATAACAGCAGATCAGGCAGTTGCCATTACCGGCGCTTCCGATGCAGAGAGCGCAGGACGCATACTCTCCGCACGCTACAAGGATGTCAAGAGCGTTACCAACAACGGCACGGTTACCGGCTACCTAATGGAGCACGTATGGACTGAGGCATATATCCCCTACACCGATTACCGCGGCGCAGGCAATATGGCCGGCGATCCTCTTTGGATCCCCCTCGACCCTGCATTCAAGGAACTGAATGTGGAAAGTGCTGAGATCAATGACAATTTCACGGAGAATCAGGCAAAGGTCATAAAGGACGCAGAGGAGCTTGCAGACAAGTATCCGGCTATGTACCGCGAAGGCTACAAGGATAACGACAAAACAACGATCTATGCAAGAAGCATAATCGAGAATACCGATGTGTACCTGCCGGTCACTCTCCCCTATGACGTACTCTCCGTTGAGGAGCGCTTTGCTGACGTGAGCGGCACTCAGGCAGAGGACAGGCTCACTGTTGAGATAAACGGCGAAACTCTCCTTGACAAGCCGCTTGCAGAGCTCTACTACGATCAGATAATCATTCACTATGTCCCCGCAGGCGAAACTGACAGAAAGCTGCTTGAAGAGTACGGCACACTGACAGATGTCCCCGCATACATGATGAAGGTTGTACCGGAGCTTGTTCTCTCAAGAGACATAAGCGATCCGGCTGCTGAAACGGTCGTTGTAACAGGCAAGAAGTCACAGACCCTCGGAACAATGCAGAAGATGCTGACCACTGTACGCAACGGCGGCGGCACCACCATCCTGACAGATGATGTATACTGCGGTTCCGTATACGCAATAAACCTTGACTATCAGAGAATAACCGTCGGCGATGCGGATTTCGCACAGGCAAGAGTAAAGCGCGCAGAGCTGGAGGCAGAGAATAAGGATCCCCTTTCTCCCGAGATCCTCGGCTCCTTCCTCGACTACGCAGGCAAGTACTACTTTGCACTCTGCGACAACGATGCAGCAGCTCTCGAGCACGTTTACAACGTTCAGCGCAACAGACAGCTGGGACTTGCATTTACGGGCTATGAGTTCAAGACCGATGATATACTCGGCCTTACCGATACTCTCAAGACCGGTGCATTCTACATCGATGCGGCATACAACAACTTCTCAACAGTAAGCTTCGACGGCAACAAGCGCAGCGAGATATGCTTCAATTCTGCTATATGCGCAAGCGAATCACTCAACGAAGGAAATGTATGGGAGGTGCTCACCGACGATCAGCTCACCGGTATCTCCACACTGAAGGTATTCGAGGCTGCCGCTGAGAACGACATTCCCACTCCTTACATCTTCCAGGATGACGTTGAGGAACAGCTGGAAACCTGCACCGTCAGCGAGACTGTAAAGAACGAGGTAAGAGACTTTGTAAACCAGGGCTATGCTGTAAGACTGGTATCACAGAATATCACCATCGATACCTGGACAGGTACAGCCTATACCGTTACCGATCTCAGGACGGGCGTTACTTCATATATGCTCTCTGACGGCACGGCAGGAGGAAAGACCCTTGACTTCGATATGCTCTTCAAGACCAACATGGTCCTCTTCCAGGTAAACCTTGCACTCTCTGCGGTAAGCCTTGTACAGGCAAGCTTCAAGATCCACTGCGTGAGCCCTTCCACAGTGGTCGGCGGCGCACTCCAGGCTATCGATGCAGGAAAGGCAATGGGAAGAGCATTCCAGATCTACTACGATTCAGTATTCTGGATATGCGACTACGCTACAGGCGACCCTGCAAAGCTTGATGAGTTCAGAAAGTTCACAGTCAAGAATATCAACGAGACACTTGATTATATGAAGGCTCTCTGGAACGGATGCAAGTTCGATGCCCTCTGCGGTGTCGCAAGCATAGGCAAGCTGGAGACTCTCAGCAAGGTCCTTGACATCAAGACTTACGCATTAGATACCACCGATACCCTCACAAGTCATCTTGCTCCGGAACAGAACTACGACGATCTGGACTGGCTGGATGAGTTCTCCAAGAATCCCTATCAGATAATGCTCGATCAGATCATGTCACTTATAGGAAGATTCGTACACTGACACCATAAGAGAAGCCGTCCTTCGGGACGGTTTCTTTTTTACAGGCATAAAAACACCTCCCGGAGTTCACACATCGGGAGGTGTTTTCCTGTTATATGCTTTTAAGATGCGACATGAACGCAGCCTTGTTTTCCGCCGGCGAAGTCGTGGGCCGGCCGAGATCAGCTCTTGCTCCTATGGCTGTACAAACCTCGATAAATGTCAGCACGCCGCTACCCTTTGCTTCTGCAAGGGCTTCACTGAGCTCCTCTGCCGTCTGAACACGGCAGGTATTACGGTAGCCGCAGGCTGCTGCTATTGCTGCAAGGTCTGTATTGCCTGCCGATGTGGGCATACCGCCCACCGACTCATGAGCTTCGTTGTTTATAACGATATGCACCAGATTCGGGGGTGACTGTGCGCCTATGACGGACATTGCCCCCATGTGCATTAACACCGCCCCGTCGCCGTCTATACACCATACCTTTCTCCCCGTATTCAGCGCGACACCGAGAGCAATGGAGGAGCAGTGCCCCATAGAGCCGACTGTAAGGAAATCACGGCTGTGATCCCGGCCCAAAGACTCACGTATCTCGAAAAGCTCACGTCCGGCCTTGCCTGTTGTTGCTATTACTGGATCATCTCCAGTCACCGCTGTGATAAGCCTTATGGCTTCCTCCCGTGTGAGAGTATATGTGTTTGTGTACTTCACTTTCCTGCTGTACTCAAGAGCGCCGCTGCGTATAACAAAGGCCGCCTGCCTGCCTTCCATGAGGCATGACTTCAGCTCCCCGAGATAAAGGAGCAGTTCTTCTTCCGAAGTTTCGCGGCTGATTATCTTATACGGTATATCAAGAGCCTCCAGTAGTGTGAGAGTTTTTTCTCCCTGGAGTATGTGCTGCGGTTCATCGTGTATTCCCGGCTCACCCCGCCATCCTATTACGAACAGCACCGGTATACCGTAGACCTTTTCGCTCAGCAGACTCGCAAAGGGGTTGATGATGTTTCCCTCCCCTGAATTCTGCATATATACTACCGGCAGCTTACCTGTCGCAAGATGGTATCCGGCGGCAGCGGCGGCGCAGTTGCCCTCATTTGCTCCGATAAGATGATGCCTTCCGTCCGTGCCGTAGCGGTCGTAAAGGCAGTCACAGAGCCCGCGGAGAGCGCTGTCCGGAACTCCCGTGTAGAAATCCGCTCCTATGATATCAATGAATCGTTCTGCAAGCATGGTTCATTTCCTCCTGAATATCCTGATATACATTTCTCTGATATCATCCCGGTCCGGGATGACGGGAGTGTTGCTGAGCCTTTCGGTATTGACGGATGCAGTCAGCAGTTCTATTTCCTCATCGGTAACATCAGCCGGTGTTACAAGCCCGAGACTTTCCGGTAGCTTCCTCAGAAATGCCACCGCATCTCCGTAACTTTCACAGCACAGCAGCTCCGGAAGCTCCGCAACCACTGCTGCAACGCTGTCGGTGCATCTGTCAGCATTTTCGGCAATATAGCTGTATACCTCCGGCAGACAAAGCGCCGCTGCATGACCGTGCGGTATGCCATAGAGCTTTGTAAGCTTGTAGCTCATGGCATGGGCTGCGGTGGTAGTTGTGAGATTGATTGCCTCCCCTGCGGTATAGGCGGCCTCCATCATATCCCTCCGGCAGGCTTCATTACCCGCAAGATATCCCTCCATACCATTCACTATAATGCGTAAGGCTCTGCGGGAAAGCTCCCTGCTCTTTTCATCCGCTCTTGCCGACCACATGGATTCTACAGCATGGCAGAGCGCATCAAGCATGGAAGCAGCCCTGTGAACAGCAGGAAGTCCCCTGAGGTTTTCAGGGTCAAGCAGCACTGCCTCCGGTAAACAGCTTTCATGACTGACGGAAAGCTTTTCTCCGTCTCTGTAGATGACCGCAAAATGCGTAGCCTCACTGCCCGTACCGGCCGTTGTGGGTACGGCAATAAGCGGTATCGGGGCGGGTACTGCAGACTGCTCTGTACAGGGACTTTTATCGTGCATACCGGCAAAGAGCCTTATGCACTTCGCTGTATCCATAGCACTTCCGCCCCCTGCGCCGCAAACGGCATCACAGTCCTTGTCTCTGCAACACTGTACTCCCTTCAACATATCCTCGTAGTCGGGATTCGATGAAAACCCGCTGAAACGTATCACTTCAATGCCTGTGCGTTCAGTCAGCCCGGCAAAGAACTCTCCCGCAGGAGTATGTGCCAGAGAACTGCCGCAGACGAGTAAGAGTCTCTTGCAGTCAAGGGAGACTATATAATCTTCAAGCGCTCTGTACCCCTCTGCGCCCCGGAATACTTTCTGTCCTGACATATCATTCCTCCGGTATAAGTCTGATTATCTCCCTGAAGGGCATACACATCTCCTCGCATCCTCCTGCAGAGTGTTCGCGCAGTATGGATTCCGCTGCCCGCTGCATGGCGGGAAACGCCGAACGGGTAAGCTGATTTGCATAGATAACGATGCTGATGCCTGCGCTGTAAAGCTCCTCCTCCGTGACAGTGCTGTAGCTTGTGGGCACACAGACAAGCGGGGTACAGCTGTCATTCTCACGGAAGAGCTGTGCAAAAGTGAGTACCTCTTCCGGCGACTTGCTGCGGCTGTGTATCATTATGGCATCAGCATCTGCGGCAGTATATGCCTTCGCCCTTGAAAGCGCATCCTCCATGCCCTTGCCGAGTATAAGGCTCTCGATACGTGCACATATCATGAGCCCGTCAGTCTTGAGGGCATTCTTTCCCGCCCTTATCTTATTGCAGAAGTCCTCCGTATCAGCCTGCGTCTGCGGCACCTCTGTACCGAACAGTGAGTTCTTTTTCAGCCCTGTCTTGTCTTCGATTATGACCATAGATACACCTGTGCGTTCAAGTGTGCGGACGGTATAGACAAAGTGCTCCGTAAGTCCGCCTGTATCCCCGTCAAAGATTATGGGCTTTGTCGTAACTTCCATTATCTCGTTGACTGTGCGCATACGTGCAGTCATATCAACGAGTTCTATATCGGGCTTTCCCCTTGAGGTGGAGTCGCAGAGGGAGGATATCCACATGGCATCAAACTGACGTACTGAGCCGTTCTCGTAGACACGGGAGTTCTCGGCGATAAGTCCTGTCAGGCCGCTGTGCGCCTCTATAGCCGTAAGATGTTTCTTTGTATCAAGCAGCCTGCGGAGTATACCCCGGCGATAGTCAGGAAGTGCAAGAGCTGCCCTCATGCTGCGCTCGGCCGCAAAGACATTCGGTCCGGCGGAATATGGGAACTCAACGAGCTTGCCACCATACTCAGCAAGCAAAGACTTAGTCTCGTCACGCACCGGCTTCTGAAAGCCTGTGCGCCAGTCATCCCCGTGAACGACTATATCCGGCTTCAGTCCGAGGATATTCTCCCTGTAGCTGAGTGTCCTTTGCGGGATGACTCTGTCAACGCCGGTTATATTTCCAAACAGCTTCACCCTCTCATCAAAGGGTACAAGGGGGAAATGTCTGTAAGCTGTAACAGCTTCGTCCGTCATGATACCGACGGTAAGACTTCCGAGAGCGGCTGCCCTCTGTATCATCGCGATATGCCCGCTGTGTATGACATCAGCTGAGAAGCACATATATACACTGCGGCTTTTCAGGCCTTCAAGCTGTGCCGATACCTTTGCAAGGTCCTCCGGGTCATCTATCTCCGCACACAGAAGACCGGTGAAGTCGGCCGGACGTATGCAGCAGCTCCCCGATATCTCGTTGAAAGCGTTTTCCGCATAGCATCGTCTGTTCTCAGGCTCAGCACTTTCACAGTACTCTGCTATCTGAGAGAACCAGGTTTCCCGGTCGGCATCTGTCAGTCTGTACAGCGGCTGTGCAGCTGCGGCATTCTCAAACAGACCTGTACCGACAGCCTTTATCAGGCCGTCAGAGATGACCGCCTTGAAATCCTTCTCAGGCAGCGGCTGTGTAGTGCTTACAGCCATTGCGCTCTGTTCGCTGTTTATTACCATATCAAGGACTGTATCCTCAAATACAAGGTCGCCGTGCAGGAGAAGTATATCGCCGGATAATTCTCCCGCCGCAAGGTACATGGAATATATATAGTTGGTGGACTCATAGTCCGGATTATGTACATAGACTATCTCAGCCTCTGTATCAAGAGAGTCTGTATATTCCCTGAGTACTCCTGCAAACGCACCTGTCGTTATCACTATCCTTCTGATGCCGGCAGCTGTCAGCTGCCTTATCTGACGGCTTATGACAGTCTCACCATCCGGCAGCTGCGTCATACATTTCGGGCGCTCCGATGTAAGTGCCCCCATCCTCGAGCCGAGACCCGAAGCAAGTATCAGTGCTGTCATAGTTTTGTCTCCTCTCATTATGATGATATTATTATATCACATCATACTTTGCAAATCAATCAGTCTTGCGCTTTATATAACAAGTGTCATCAATACAGTTACAATTGTCACTGAGGATATTACAGTCATCATCTGTTAATTATCTCCATAATGTTGTATAGTATAATCATACCCCCGACTGCAGCAGTGGTCGCTTCTATGCGGTGTCCGCGGCGGATAAATATCGGGGGCGCTGCCCCCGCACCCCTGTCAAAGAGGCTTCGCCTCTCTGGACTCTCATTTCAAAGGGACAATGTCCCTTTGGCGGGAGTTTGAGGGCAGCGCCATCAATATCAATCTGTCAGAGATACAGCATAGAAACAAGTGCTGCCGCGAGGGGCTTCAGCTTATTGACAAAGCTCTGAAAGGATACTATAATTGATAGTGGACCGCATAATCGGGCAAGGAGTGAGAGAATGTATACATTTTACAAGGCGGCACGCGCTATACTCGCTCCGGTATTCAGGCTCTTATACAGGCCTGTTATCATCGGCAGTGAGAATATACCGGCTGACGGCCCGGCTGTTATTGCCGGAAATCACAAGCACGCACTGGACCCTGTGCTTATTGATATATCAACAAAACGTGTTGTCAGGACCCTTGCCAAGAAGGATCTTCATGATTGCGCATTTGGTTTCCTTTTCAGAAGCGCCGGCACCATACCCGTCGACCTCCATGCAAAGCACAATCCCGCCGCCCTCGAAGCTGCTGTGAAGGCGCTTGGGGAGGGAGAGCTTGTGAATGTATCGCCGGAGGCAAAGCGTAACTACACCAACGAACTGCTCCTGCCGTTCAAATTCGGGGCAGCGGTCATGTCGGAACGTACAGGCGCACCTGTTGTACCCTATGCTATCGCAGGAGACTATTCTGTCTTTGCAAAACACAGACCTACCGTTATCTTCGGAAGACCGATTCAGGCAGAAAGCAACCCTGACGAGACCAACAGGAGGCTGTACGATGCCATAGCAGAACTGCTGCGAAAGGCTATGTCAGAGGAAGAGCTGGAGCACAAACACTTTACCACCTATGAAAGCTGGAAGAACAAATGAAAAGACATCTTGACTATCCTGATTGCACCATATATGAGCTCTTAGCCAGAACGGCAGAGAAATACCCCGGGTATTGCGCCATAGATTATTTTGGAAAAAGCATCTCCTATCAGAAGCTTATGACAAAGATACAGAGATGTGCAGCTGCCCTCAAAGCTGCCGGTATAAAGAGCGGCGATGCAGTATCTATCTGTATGCCGAATACCCCGGAGGCTGTCTGTCTCTTCTATGCAGTCAGCATGACAGGTGCCGTAGCCAATATGATACATCCGATGTCGGCCGAGAACGAGATAGTGCGCTTTGTAAAGCTGACAGAGAGCCACATCATATTCGCAGTCGATCTTATCAGCGACAAGATAGAGAGAGTCATGGAGCAGTGTGAGGGGCTGAGGGCTGTAAGGATAAGCGTCAGCGACAGTATGCCGCTTCACATCAGGTTAGGCTACACCGTAACTAATAAAAAGAAGCCGCCTAAGAGCAGCATACCGGACTGGAAGACATTCATGGAAGGCGGTACAGGGCTCACTGCTGAGGTACACAGAGGTGCATCCGACGATACGGCAGCCATTCTCTACAGCGGCGGCACTACAGGCCGCCCCAAAGGCATAATGCTGACGAACATGAACTTCAACGCACTTGCCCTCCAGAGCATAGAGGCCTGCGGTGGACTCAGTGCGGGCATGAAGATGCTTTCCGTCATGCCGGTTTTCCACGGCTTCGGCCTTGGCGTCTGCATCCACACCATGATGGTGCTGGGCGGCACAGCCATACTGCAGCCGAAATTCTCCTCGGCTGAGTTCCACAAGCTGCTGTTCCGCTACAGGCCTGATATGATAGCAGGAGTGCCAGCTATCTATGAAGCCATGATAGTAAATAAGAGCTTTGAAGGCAAGAGCCTGGATTTTCTTAAAATAATAGTATCCGGCGGTGATTCCCTTGCACCCTCCACCAAGAAAAAGCTGAACGCCATGCTCGCCGAACACGGCTGCAAGGTGAAGGTACGAGAGGGTTACGGCCTTACAGAATGCGTTACCGGAAGCTGCCTGATGCCGGAGGACTATGACGACCTGAACAGTGTCGGCCTGCCCTATCCGGATACCTGCTACAAGATAATCGACAAGGAGGGCAACGAACTCCCCGCAGGTGAGGAGGGCGAGATAATACTCCGCGGCCCAACGGTCATGAAGGGCTATTACAAGGAACCCGATGAGACTGCCGCCACCCTCAGGAAACGGGACGACGGCTATATATGGCTGCATACGGGAGATATGGGCTGCATAGGCAGTAACGGCTATGTCTATTACCGTCAGCGCATTAAAAGGATGATAATCTCCAGCGGCTACAACATATATCCCCAGAACCTGGAGGAGATCATCAGCTCCCACAGCGAGGTAGTTATGTGTGCAGTCGTGGGAGTACCTGACCAGCTCAGAGGAGAGAGAGTAAGAGCCTGTATCGTCCATACAGAAGGTGCAGACGAGGAAAAGCTGAAGGCAGAGCTTATGGATATGCTGAGAAAAGAAGTAGCTGCCTACGCTCTTCCCCGGGAGATCCTCTTCTATGATTCGCTCCCGAAGACACTTGTGGGAAAGATAGCCTACAATGAGCTGAAGAAGGAGGACTGAGCACATGATGAAGAACAATATCGTACTGCTTGTCCATCCAGAGATCTCGCGGAACAAATACAACTTTGCAGGTATCATCGAGAACGAGCCCCTTGAGCTGGAGTATATATGGACAGTCCTCGCACAGGCAGGCTATGAACCCCATATCTGGGATGGTCAGGTGGAAAAGGTGCCCTTCGTGAAAAAGCTTCACGAGCTTGATCCGGGCGCTGTATACATCTGCGGCAGGACAAGGCAGGAGAACTTCATGAAGGAATACGCAAAGGCAGCAAAAGAGAACGGCGCCGTCACCATGATCGGCGGTCTCCACGCACAGCGCTGCTACAGGCGATTCTTCAATGACTACACCGATTATGTACTTACCGGCTTTGACCCGTCTGTCGTAACTGATATCCTTGAAGGCAAAGCACCTGAGAGCATCAGTTCACTGTGCCGGAAGAAGGACGGCCGCTGGACAGTGAACAAGGCGGTCCCGCATGATATCCGTACTCTGCCGCGTCCGGACCGCACCTACTTCTATGCTCATCCCGACAGATACCGCTATCTCGAACTGCTGCCGGCCGCTCATGTACGGACATCATACAGCTGTCCCTACAGATGCAGCTTCTGCATAAGGAACAGGATGAACTGCGGAGTATACGCCCAGAGGGATATAGATGATGTTGTGGACGAGATAGCAGGCATCAGCTGCGATAACATCTACATCATCGATGACGATTTCCTCTTTGACGAGAAACGCCTTGAGAGATTCGTCTCACTCATCACTGAGAGGAAGATACATAAGCGATATGTCTGCTACGGCAGGGCAGATTTCGTTGCCTCCCATCCGCAGCTGATGAAAAAGCTCGCCGACATAGGTCTGTACTACGTGCTTACCGGCATCGAGGCAGCGGACGACAGGCATCTGAACGCCTACAGCAAGCGCTGCGACAATGCGGTCAACGAGAAGGCTGTTAAGATACTCAACAGCCTGGGCGTGAATATGATGGGTATGTTCATAGCTGACCTTGACTTCACCGCCTCAGATTTCCGGGATATATGGAAATGGACGGTAAGAAACGGCCTTAAACACACGGCAGTCTCCATATTCACTCCCGAGATGAATACGGAGCTGATAAAGGAATACAAGGACAGGCTCATAACCCGAGATCCTTACGACAGTAGGCATAAAGAAGTTTTCAGACAAACATTGTAAGACAGGTACAGCAAGCTAAATAATTACCGAAAGGGTGCTTACAATGATTGATATGATTTACAACCTCCGTGTGGGGGATATTCACGCCGCCGAGTTCTCGGACGAATTTAACAAGCTCTGCATTCCGTTTGAAAATTCGCTGAGCGAGGAGCAAATCGAAGTATTCCACAAAATTCTCGACTGCGTGAGCGATACTGCCACCGCTGAGATGAGAACTGCGTACAAGGTCGGATTTAAAGATGGAGTACAGCTTATTACAGAAATCGAAAGATGATTTCATAGCAAAAATTATGAAGGCAAGGCTCGCTGATTTCAGTGGGTCTTGCTTTTTTTGGAATATTTCGATTCTTTTTATTTACAGTTATCTTTCAGAGCACGGTAATAGCAATTGATAGTTAATTTCAGTTCAGTAAATAACAAATGTTGTCAAAAAAATCTTTTCAAACATTCAAATCAGGCTTGACAATCTGTTCTTTATGTGTTATAATATATTCATATTTCTGAAAGAGGTGAAAGAATGATAGGATAATTCACTTTTGATTGCATGAATAACGGATGCAGTGTATACGATTATACGCTGTTAGTTTGTGCTGCCAAAAGTGGATTATGTTCTCATAACCTCTT
>CAMKMD010000026.1 GCA_946413815.1 uncultured Ruminococcus sp. | reverse complement strand
TCTACAGCGGTTCAACTTATATGCCGGGAGCGCTGAAGGAAGAATACAGGATAACAAGCGAAAGCGGGAATTCACTTGAAGTCATCTTCCTGATCGACAGGACCGCACCGGGCTTCATGTATGAAATGACCGACGAAAGATGGACAGCCTCCTATGGATTCAGCTATATGCCCTATGTATTCGCGGATGGAGCAGACAGCAAGTGACAATTTCAAGCAGAGGAGCTTTGCTTCCTTAAATTACCAAAACCTCCCGGTTCGTTTGAGCCGGGAGGTTCTTCATAAATCCACTTCCGGTATTCCGGCAGTTCTTGTGCCGGCCTCAACAACGAACTCACCATGCCGCCCATCACGGGCGGCTGATATATCGGATTTGCGTTGTTCCGCTCCTGCAAGTCAATTGTCCAAATGCAACAAATCCCCGCATCATCTTTTGTGCAAGGCTACAAAGTCATAGTCCAAACTGTAAGAACCGGCATTTATCCGCCATATATAGAAAGGGTAATAAGGCATTCCCGATAAGATTATCGATGATTGACATAGATACGATTATATGTTACATTTAAAGAAAGTCACGGATAACTGAGGTGATTCAATGATTGAAAAAGAACTATGCTCTCTTATTATGGAGAAATACTATCCTGATGTGTACAGGTTCTGCCTCTCCGTACTGAAGGATGAAAATGCGGCGCATGACTGCACTCAGGAGACCTTCCTTGTTTTCTTCAGAAAGAGACATAAGCTCGATGTAACGGATAAGATGCTGGGCTGGCTTTTTAATACAGCAGGCAATGTAATAAAGGACTACCGGAAGCGCAACTCTGTAAACTATATCCCGCTTGATGCGATTGCAGATATCATACCGGACAAGGCGGTACATACGGAGGATCCCATGGAGATCATCCGCAGATGCCTTGACAGCGAAGATGCGGAGCTCTTCATAGAGTATCTTGACTGCACCGGCACAGATGACAAAAAGGCACTTGCGCAGAAATACGGCGTTTCTGTTGGGTATCTGTATACAAAGATATCAAGGCTGAAAGCGGAAATAGTCAGGTATATCAATAGTGAAATATGACAATTCACGTATCCTGTATTTGTGCAGTGCTACAAAGTTCAGATAATATCTGTAAGAAACGGGCTTATACGGCCATATATGTATAAGACCAGAGAGAAAGCGGTGATAATATGAAGAAGGAAGAGTTTATTCAGAAACTGAATACCATGGATGCGGAAATGGAAGCCGAGCTCAGGGAGATGCTTGACGAGGAGATGAAGAAGCCCGTAAAGAAGCGTGATGCCGCCCTGATAGCGGAGCTTACAGGGGCGATCACCGAGATATGCGGATTCAGCACAGAGAACATCTGCAACGATGAAAGCATCAGTAAGATATCCGGCAAGGTCACTGAAACAGGCCGGAGGCGTAAGAGCATCAGCGTCAGGCGCATCTCAGCCATTGCCGCCTGTGCCGCCCTGCTTTTCGGACTGAATCAGGCATCACTCAACGCCTATGGTGAGAATGTTTTCAAGCGGGCATATCACTTCACCAAGGGCGGTATAACCATAATGATAGGCGAGAACACCGAGCCGACCGAGCCACCCACAGCCCCGCCTGCAACAGAAGCATCAGCGCCGGAAGAGGAGGTCATAGAGCTGCCGACTTATCCGGGGGATCCTTATGGTATCAAGGCGGTTTGTGCGAAATATGGGATTTATCCTTTGACTCCAACCTATATTCCAGAAGGTTTTAAATTAGTTGAAGATTATGAAGATGATACAGGACATTGTACGGATATCATTCTTCATTATGTTAAAGAAGAGAAAATAATAAATATCTGTTATACATTATATCGAACAGATAATGTATCAGTTGGAATACCTATGGATTCAACTAATATTCAGGAAACAAACATTAATGGAAAACTATTCACAGTTATAAAGGAGGATAATCAATTAAAAGCATATTACATTGATGGCAGACTATTTTGCAGTGTTTTCACTTTTAATATTGATTATTCGGAGGCGGATAAGATACTCAATTCCTACTCCTGAATCAAAGGCAGTGAGAGAGGACAGGGGTTAAAGAATGAAATGGTGATACAGCCATTAATATAAAGGAGGAAATAACATGAAAAAGACAAAAAGATTTTTGGCGGCTATGATGGCCGCAGCGATGATGTTTTCCACAATGCCTGCGTTGGCATCAGCGACATCGTTCTATCCCGATATGCAGAAAGCTTTGGATGAATGCGGCGAAGGAGCAGTTGTCGTAAACGTAGCCTACACTTCCACCGATAAAGATGCTGCAACCTATTACGTGCTTGATAAGAATGGTAATATGGTAAGATTCTTCGAGGTTGAGACTATTGTTTCTGTGAAGTTCCGTAATGGCTATACAGCTGATGATGTTGAGCTTCCTGAGGGAACATCAATCAGATACGAAGATTACAGCAATTATCCGGATGCTGCAATTAAACAACTCGAAAAATTGCGTGCCGACGGCATAGACCTGTCCCCTGGATACTATCTGCACTACAAGTATTTCGATGATAAGAAGACCGCACTTGCCGCAATAAAAGCTTCTCCAGCGATAGAGCAGATTAATGCCGTTACAGTGATAGAGAAGTACCCATGGGCGGGTGTTTCAAACATCGCAGTCAATACCGAAATGTCTGCTGAAGACTTTATTGCACTCTATCCTGAGCTTGGTTTAACCTTGTCTGATACAGCAAGCAACGGATACAGTTATGTACTTGATCTTGCCGATGCTATCAGTCCACGTATGAAGGAGCCCGAAAAGGCGTATGAGGCTATGATTAGGCTTGCAGAAAGCGATGCAGATTATAAGTTCAATGTAGGAATGGCAGAATGGGAGTCTGATAATGCTATAGATACGTTCGGTCGCTCTGAGATCTGCACTCCCGGCGATGCCAACTGCAACGGTACAGTTGACGTTGCCGATGTAGTAGCCGTACTCCAGTACATGACCAACAGCACAAAGTATCCGCTCTCCGATCAGGGTATAATTAATGCCGATATCGACGGCGAAGATGGCATCACAGGCGGAGATGCAAGTGCCATTCAGAGAATAGATGCGGGTATATGGGATGAATCATGACCTATGAGAAATAAGATAGTAAGTGAGTAATACCTCCTTAAATTACCCAGACAAAGGCTGCTTCGGCAGCCTTTGTTCTAAAGTAGCGGTATATAGGCAAATCCTACAAAGCGAAGGATGGCAATTTGTCAGTAATGACGATGACATTTAAGGTGATAAATGCTATAATAAAAATGACAGAACGACCGTGAAGCAGATGCATCAAGTACTCTCAATACACAATTCGGCTCTGATGCCGTACAAGTTAAACTGAATTTTTGAGGTGGTAATATGAAAAAAGAAGTTATATGTGTAATAGGCATCCTTGCAGTAATTGGTGGAACAACTGCTATTATGCTGCCGAAGCCTGTTGCTGATATAGGTATTCCTTCAGCGGAGCTTTCAGAAAAGTCTGTAGAGGAAGTAATGACGGAACCGGTAACAGAAATAATGACCGAAACAGCAACAAAAGCAGTGACAGAAGAAGCTACAGAAGAAACCGCAGAAGCTCCTACAGAAAGCACAACAGAGGCTATAATGCCCGTTCTTGTAAAGCGTTCTGAGAGAGAACACTGCGTCGCAGTAAGCAGCAGCGAAGCTACAAAGGAGAGCATATTCCACATGATGCTCAATACGGTAGACTACTTCAGCAAGGTATCAGGAACGGTGATAATTTCTTCCGATTTCATCGAGAAACCGAATTGCGTAACATTCCAGTCAGATCTCGATACCGGATATGCTTCGTCATATCAGCATTCATACGACTATGTCAGCGATATATACAATATAACCTGTGATGACCTTCTTGATGAATACCGCATTTACTCCGCAGATGATTTCTATGATAATGAAACACATATCAGTATAGATCATACTTACAAGACATACATGACCGAGCCTGATTATGAAATGGCTGATTACAGAGTTCCCGATGAACAGAGAGTTACTACGGATAACGAGGGAAATGTCAATCTTGCTTACAGAGCTGACCTTACAAAAGTTCCTCTTGCAAGCCGCAGCCTGTTCCCGCAGGGCTTCACAGCAGGCGCTCTGCATGATTTCAGTCTCTGGAATATAGAAGAGATCACAGAGCTTGACGGTAACGAGTGCTTTCAAATCACCGGAACTCCCGAGGCAAGCTATGCAGGCAAGACACGGATCCATAACTACGAAATGTATGTTAATACGAAAAACGGCTGTATTATGAAACTACAGGGCTTCAACGAAAACGGCGAGCTTGTATTCTATGTTTACACTGACGATCTCCGCTTCGATGACGAGGCGCAGGAGCATAAGAAAGCTCCGGCTGAGATACCCGAGGGGTACAGAAAGGTCGGAGAAAGATGAAGAATAACCGGAAGGGATAACCTTCCGGTTTTCTTATTTCGTAAGCGTACCCCACGTCTGAGCAAAACAGAACACATACCTCCTTAAAATACCAAAGCCTCCCGGTTCATAACGATCCGGGAGGTTTCTGTATACGGCGCTTAGTTAAAATATAAAAATATATATCAGAACTTCGAGAAAAGCACCGTGAAAGTTGTATAATAAGTAAAGAAAGAGTTGATTCCCTGAAAAGGAGTTATATATGGAAAACGGTGCAAGTAGCTACCTCCGTTTCCTCAGTGGTGAAAAAGAAGGCTTTGCCGAGCTTGTGAGAGAATATAAGGACGGCCTGACTCTGTTCATCAATACCATCATCCGCGATATACATATTTCCGAAGAAGCAGCAAACGAGGTCTTTCTGAAACTGTATGTTGACAAGCCGAAGTACAAGGCGGGCTATTCGTTCAAGACCTGGCTCTATACCATAGGCAAGAACACAGCCATCAACTACATGAAGAAATTCAGAAGGACGGCGTATTCATCTGTTGATGACCTCTGCTATATCTCGGACGAAACAGATATCGAGGCGGATTATATAAAGAGCGAACAGAATCTTCTTATTCATCAGGCGATAAAGGCTTTGAAGACTGAATATGCGCAGGTGCTCTACCTTGTCTACTTTGAGGAGCTTTCAAATGACGAGGTTTCAAAGGTCATGGGCAGGTCCCGAAAGCAGGTTTCTGACCTGATCTACTGCGCAAAGAAAGCACTCAGAGCGGAGCTGGAGAGGAGGGACAGCAATGGATAAGTACGACAGATGTGCAGCAGCTCTCATGGAGCTCGGTGACAGCATTATCGAAGAGAAGAAAAAGAAAAGCGCATTGATAAGACGAGTTTCGTTTTCAGTATCGGGGCTGTGTGCAGCGGCGCTCCTGTGCTTTGGCATATGGAAAACGCCTGCATTGCAGAAGCCGCCGGAGATACCGCAGGTGCCGGAGATAGCGGCTGTTACTACCGCTGCTGCGGAAACTTCTGCTCCAGCGAAATCTACAGCCTGTATGACGACCGCCGCAGAAGTAAAGACCACAAGGACATCTGATAACTCGGCATCAGGAGTTCAGACCACAGCTGCTGCATCTGAGAGCAGACCGGTGAGCACCCATACTGCGCCTGTGAATACAGCAGTACAGCAAGCAGCACAGACAGGTGCTGTGGAGACGATTGTCACGGCTGCAAGTACTGCACCTGTACAGACAACACAGGCAGCAGAGGAAACAACTCAGGCTGTGACAACAGAAAAGCAGTCATCGCCCGCTGACGGAGAGTCTGCCCCATCACAGCAGGAGAGCCCTGTTGAGGCGGAAGAACCCGGAACAGAGGGATACAACTATTTCACGATGGATGAACTCGGTGGCACATATATATTGACAAGCAGCATCGACCCGGCCTTTGTGGATGATCATATCAAAAACACTGTGCTGACCGGCACGTCATCACAGGGAGAGATACAGTCAAGGGCTGCGATATACTCTGTTCAGGGCATAGCGCCGGAGGTCATGACTGCTGTAACATTCGGCTCCCAAGACTCCTACTCCGTCTACTGCAACTACAGCTATAAGCCTGCGACCCTCGGGGAGTTTATGGAGGCTGCGGGTATAACGAGGTATGCGTCACTCGATAAAGCCTATTATTACGATCTCAGTAACGGATATGAGGAAAGGTACTATACGGGCATAGACACGCAGAAGGTCATTGATATGCTGCTTGGATGCTCAGGGGCTGAATGCTATAGCTACAGCGAGGTGACTTCCGATAAGACAGTGTCTGATCTGACGCTTATATGTGATATGTCCTCTGCACTCCCGATGAGTCGGGCATTCGGCATAAACAGGCGGGGTTATGTAACAACGAATCTTACCTCAGGAGGACTCGCCTTCAATATCGGTGCGGATAAGGCAGAGGAGATAATAAGGATGATAACGGACAACTACGGGGGTACTGTAACGCCTTCCGGAGAGGACGGCGCCAATACACCCGTTTAGGGAAGGAGGAAAATTTATGAAAAAGAAGTTAAGTGTTCTGACAGCAATGCTGATGACAGTATCTGCGGCTATGCCGGTCTGCACGAGTGCGGTGCCGTCACAGGCTTATTTTGATGGAATGTTTGCAGACTGTACGGAGATAGAAGACATAGAGTGGCTTGAAAACAGTTTTGGCTCAGCCGAAAAAGTATTTGCAAAAGAGCACGAGGACAGCAACGTAACGGTTTACTTTGTAAGAAGTATGCCAGAGTATATCAGGTTCAGCGCTCCTGATGATACGAATATCGAGGAACTTGCAAATAGAGTAAAGACTTACGATGAAAGGCTGGTTTTCTACAGCAGGCCGGCTCTGGGAGGATTTCCTTATTACAGTATCGGTGTAAGATCAGATGATAAGCTTACAGCTAAGGACGCAAAGGAACTCTATCGCCTGCTTGAAGACGATGTGCTGAGCTTTGAATATCACAGCAGCAGACAGGTCTTCGATTATGCTTCATACTGGCATTTACCGGCCTTTGTTGCCGACTGGAACACTGCCAATGCCGAAGAGACTGAGCAGAAGCTATCAGATTGGCTTGAAAGAAGCGGGACGGAAGCGAGGCTTGAAACGGAAAGCGTTGAGGGAGTAAACTATTATCAGATCATTCCGGATAATAAACTCACTGTAACGGAACGTCTTGATATGGCTCATGACATAGTATCATCCACAGGCCTTATGCTTTACGGTGTGATGCCCGAGGATACAAGTCTTTCAACAGAGGAGATAGTTGACATAATGAATGCATTAGATGGTGACGCAAACTGCGACGATAAGGTCACTGTTGCTGATGCTGTGGCAGTCCTTCAGTATATAGCAAACAGGGAGAAATATCCCATGACAGCACAGGGACGGTTCAATGCCGATATGGACGGCAATGATGGCCTGACCGGCGATGACGTTAGAGCCATCCAGATGATAGATGCAGCGATTTGGGATGAGACATAACCATGTAAGCGCTGGAATATAGGCGGTTTTTTACAAAAACCGGGATGAAAAATAGGTCAGTATTGACGATGACATATGTGACAAAAAAAGTTATAATGAAGGTGACAGGATGGCTGTATGTGACACGACTTTCATGAAGGAGGAACCATTATGAAGAAGGCGATGAGAATAATTTCAATGGTATCAATCGCATTGAGCATGACATCTGTTATTGCTGTGCTTGTATCAACTATAACAGGAAATGTTATTTCTGTTGATGCAGCCGATGAAACGGTAAAGAACTACGAGTATTACTGTCAGCTGAGTAATGATGAAGTACTTGAAGAGTATAAGACAATCCATCCTGAGTTTGATAATGATTCCCTTGAATTGCTCAGATACTCTATAAATTATTATATACTCAGGCCATACGAGGCGGAACTCACTGTGTTTGCAAACAAAGAAACAATAGATTTTACAGATGATATATATACATATTTCGGTTTCCCGTCACGTACAGGAACGCAGATGACCGCAGGATACTCTATGACAGATAATCTCGGAACAGACGAGATTGAAGATCACTTTGAAGTATTGTTCTATATGGATATTATGACAACTCCTGTGACAATAATCGGAAATGATGAACAAGGCAGGGTAATACCGGTTAAGAAGCCAAACGATGTAGACGAATATGAGGTGATGCGCCGTGAGCTTACAGTCATTAATTCCCCGATTGTTAAGGAACATGATGGCCAAACAGTATTTAATTGGAGGAAGAACACTTCCGGAACAGCCGGTATTGCAGGTGATGCAAATATAGACGGCAAGGTTACGGTGTCTGATGCTGTTGCTGTATTACAGTTCATCGCAAATAACGAGAAATATCCCCTCGGAACTATTGGCAAAAGGCTTGCTGATATTGACGGCGAAGAGGGCATAACCGGCGGAGATGCTATAGCTATCCAGATGATAGATGCGGGTATATCAGATATTTAAGTTTTAAGGATGAAATGGTGATACAGACATGGATATGAAGGAGGAATCATTATGAAAAAAGCTAAGAGAATAACGGCGGCCGTTATGGCCGCTGCGATGTGTTTGCTGTCGATATCTGCTGTACCAGCAGCAGTAACGGCGGAGACAGTTGTATCTGCCGGGACTGTTGATGAGACAGCAGTGGAGGATTCTCTGAATATCAGAGAAGATATCAGGGAAAGATTCCGTACTTATGAAGTATATTCAGACAGCGAAACAAAACCCGAACTCAGACTTGTCAGCGAACCAAAGAGGATACTGAAGATATACAATGCTTCTCCGATTGCTTTTGCTGATAATGATAATATAGATGATATCCTTGCCGGCAGCGTACTCTCAGAGTATTACATTGTCGATTACTACGACAGAGCCACCGAGTACTACAGGATTGGAGAGGAAGGGCTTATAAAGCTGAACAGCACTGACGGTTTATCATCTGTGATCGAAAACAAGGCTATAGAGCGGCTTACCGATCAGGATTTTGTAAAGAAGTATATCTCACCGGATGCAAAGCTACTGAATGTCTATTATCTTTCCGGCAAGACAAGTATGACCGGCACGGCTATATACTTCAATACGACTGCCGGAGAATATGTATACTATAACGGCATAACCTCAGGAGAGTACCTTTTCAGACTTGCTGATTTCTGCGATTATGAAAAAGCTATGATCGATGAAGCGAAAGAGCATACCGATACAAACTGGACACTCGATGAAGAAAAGTGGAATTTCTGGAAGTGTCCGTTAAAAGACGGCATCAGGATAGTTGACCGTCAGAGTGTAACTGAATATAAGAGCTATAAACAGGCGTATGAAGCATTAAAGCAGTTCGCAGAGCAGTACCCCAAGTTCTGGATAGCCGAACCTGAGGACAGCCCCGAGGGTAAGATATTAGTGCAGTTCCATTGGCAGGACCATACTGAGGCCTGGCCTTTAGTCCTGGAGTTTATGCAGAGTGAAGGTATTCCGAATTATCTTGTAACGTCCGAAGAAGTGGTGAATGAATCGGAGATAGTTCCTGATGAGGAGCTTGAAAGGGTGCGTGACCTTCTGAAACAGTATGCAGACGAGCATTCTGACATAAGGCTCGTCGAACAAGAGGAGCTTACCGAGGGAAGATTCAGATATAAGATTGTCATGGAATACTTTTACGGTCATGAAGATAGAGTCTTGCCGGCGGTCAAGGCTTTCATGAAAGAGAATAATATTGATGAAGACGTTGTTTTCTTTCTGGTACTTCAGTCCGGCAATATCGACAGCGATCCATCGAAGGCACTCAAAAGAGCCTATGATCTTTTAAAAGAATATGCAGCCCGTCATCCCGAATTACGGATCACTGTTCCGGAAGAATTCCCCGAAGGAGATAAGGTAACAGTACGGTACAACAAGGAAGACGAAGCAGAGGTCATTCCTCAGATCAAAGAATATATGCAGGAATACTATATCTATGAAGAGTACGTTTCCTTTGAAGAGGCAAACGGTGATGTCGATGCGATCACAAGTCCGACAACTCTTAAGGCCATCAAGCAGAAACTTAAAGATTTTGTAGAGGAAAACGGCTACAACGCTACGGTAGGTGCTTCTGATGAGAAGGTAGTGGTTACTTTCAAAAAGCAGGCTGAAGGTGAGACGGAATACGACGCCGCAGCACTTACTCAGGAAATCAGAAACTTCTGTGAGATCAACTCCATAGACTCCTCGTTGGTTTGGGTCATTTTCCAAGCAGATGATAATACCGAAGAGATAGAAACAACCGATCCTAAAGATAATATTTCTCCTACAGATCAGAATGAATATAGACTGTTCACAGAAGCAGGAGATGACGGCTGCGGTATATGGCTTGATCTTGCATCAGATGTTTTCGTTATGACTGGAAAGGCTTCCTACTCATTTTCCATTGTCGGTCCTTTTGAGAGAAAAGGTGAAGATCTGTATCTTTACCCCGAAAACGGTTCTAAAGAGGTTTATATTCTGCACAGAGAGAACGGTCATTATGTAAGCCTATCTGAGGAAAAAGGCGTTAACCTGACAGAAGGGCTTGTCTTCAACGCAGATAATGATTCTTTTTGGGAGATACTTTCTGATCAGACACCTTCTGAAACCGGAGACAACAACACTGGTGATACAGGTACTGCTGAGGTCAATATCGCATCTGATGAAGAACTTGCTCAGTGGGCGATCAATGACTATCAGGAAAAAACAGGCATTACAGCTGCCAGTGCTGAGATCAGGACGGTATCTGATGAAGAGTATGAGATCATATTAAAGGATGCCGACGGCAATATCCTTGATACATATACGATTGATCCTGAAACAGGTATCGGTACAAATTCCTCCAACGAAGCAGTTGATCTTCCTCAGACAGGCAATAACTCCACCAGAAGTCTGCTTACAGCGATCGGAGCTATACTGATGATTGCATTCGGTGCTGCTGCAATATTGTTCTCCGGCGTTATCAACCGAAGAAAGCAAAATGAAAGATAAGTCTTAATAGCAGACATCCAAGAGCAATAAGATAATAAGCAAGTAATACCTCCTTAAATTACCCGGACAAAGGCTGCTTCGGCAGCCTTTGTTCTAAAGTAGCGGTATATAGGCGAATTCTACAAAAAGCAGTGGAGGTAATTGGCAAGTATTGACGATGACATTTAAGATGATAAATGCTATAATGAGGGTGACAGAATGACCGTGTGTGACACGCCTTTTATATAGGAGGAAACAGTATGAGAAAAGCTAAGAGAATAACAGCGGCCATCATGGCCGTAGCAATGATTCCCGCGGGAAGTATGACGATGATAGGAAGTGCAGCAGACTACAGCCTTTGGGAGAAGTTCCTGAAATATGATCTCTGTATCACCGACTATACTGCTCTTACACCTGAGCAGAAGGAGCTCTGTCACTATATCTTCGATACAGAACAGTCAACCGATGAAACTATCCGCTGTGAGCGTGCAAGGCGCACTCTTGCAGGAGATACACACATCGGTGAGCGTGTCACCCTTGAACAGCTACAGACTGCTGAGGGTATATGGGACAACTACTCCGACGACAAGCAGGGCTGGCAGTATTATATCCACTGCGTTCCGGATATACGGCATCTTGATGGTGACGGTGTTTACCCTCAGGATACATATTATGATGAATACTGGCTTGATAACGAAGGAAACGAAAAGGTCATGTTTGCTCCCGGATGGAAATGCTTTAAACTCTCCGATGGAAGTGAAATACAGATAGACAGTATGATCGGAACATCCGGCATTGATATTCGCATGAATCCTGAATATCGCGAAAGACACGGCTATATCGAGAAGAACGGCGGTTTCTATTACATAAAGCCCGATAATACAGCTGTATTTGCCGCTGATGTATGCCTTTACACCGGAACGGAACCGGAGAGCACGACCTTTACTGTTGAGAGCGAGATAAACGGCTGTCCGGTTACGGCTATTGAACATATAGCTTTTGGAAGCACTCCGTATAAAGAGATAATACTTCCCGAGACTCTCAAAGTAATTGATCATAAAGCCTTTATCAATTGTGATACGCTTGAAAAAATCAACTTCCCGGCGGAGCTTGAATATATCGGTAACTGTGCTTTTCTCCAGTCAGGCATAAAAGAAGTTGATATAGACTGTCCTTCACTGATAATTGGCAGCCATGCATTTAATTCAAGTGAAGTACAGAAACTGAATGTCAATGCTCCATATATAGGCGAAAACGCTTTTGCGGGCTGTTATTCCCTCAGTGAAGTAACGATCGGCGAAAAGGTCGATACAATAGCACCAAGAGCGTTCTCCAGCTGTCCGAAAATAGAATTGCTGGAGCTTCCTGATACTCTGCGTGTTCTCGGACAAGGTGCTTTTGAGGGAAATTGGTTTTTTGGGATAGACGGTGCAGCCGGAGTCAGGGTGAATCATACCCTTGAAATAATGGGAGCAGTTTTAAAACCACACGGTCATTACTACGGCTCCGGACTTGAGCGTCTTCCTTCACATCCGCTGACAGATGCTGACGTATGCATATTTGACAAGGACTGTGTCGTTACAGGCTACAAAGGAACGGAAGCAGAACGGTATGCGGCTGAGTGGGGACTTAATTTCAATGCCCTTGAAGCAGAGACAGGCGACGTAAACCTTGACGGACAGGTAAACGTGGGCGATGCGGTTACTCTCCAGAGACACCTCCTCGGTAGGTATACCAGCACAGGCGCTGCCTACGGCGATATGAACGGCGACAGCTCAGTTGATTCCTTTGATATGGTATCCATGAGAAATAAGATAGTAAGCGAGTAAGACCTCCTTGAATTACCCCAAATATCCCGGCTCACACCGAGCCGGGATATTTATATAGTTAAATATAAAATATTTTGCAGCACGCTTAGACATTGTACGGCTTTTCGTTGTATAATTAGTAAAGAAAGAAAAGTTTCGGATTCCTCACTAAAGGAGTTTACGCATGGATAACGGTGCAAGTAGCTACCTCCGTTTCCTTGACGGTGATAATGACGCATTTGTGGAGCTGGTCAGAGAGTACAGCGACGGTCTCACTTTATTCATCAACACTATCGTCGGCGATATACATATCTCAGAAGAGGCCGCGGATGATGCCTTCATGAAGCTGTATGTGGACAGGCCGAAGTATAAGCCGGAGTATTCATTCAAGACCTGGCTCTATACCATCGGGCGCAATACGGCTCTCAACTATCTGAAAAAACTGAAAAGGCACAGGTTCTCCCCTGCGGAGGATCTCAGCTATATCTCGGATGAAACGGATATTGAGGCAGAGTATATCAAAGGCGAAGACAGAATCATTATCAGCCGGTGTATAAAAGCCCTCAAAAATGAATACGCGCAGGTGCTGTTCCTTGTTTATTTCGAGGGACTGACGGTTGCTGAGGCTGCAAAGGTCATGGGCAAGAGCCCACGTCAGACAACTCAGCTTCTCTACTGCGCGAAGAAGGCTTTGAAGGATGAGATGGAAAGGAGGGGCATAGATGGACAGATTTGAGAGACGTGCACAGGCGATCATGGAACGCGGCGACAGGATAATTGCGGATCGTCAGAAAAAGAATACAATGATAAGACGTATATCGTTTTCAGTATCGGGACTGTGTGCGGCGGCGCTTATCGTCATCGGCATATGGAAGAGCCCTGCCCTTCATCGTGTCCCCGAGATACCGCAGTTACCTGAGACTATGACGACTGAGGCGACTGAGACAACAGAGCCCGCAACAGAGCAGGCCACCGCTCCGGCAGAGGAGAAAACGACAAAACCGAAGAAGACAGAGGCTGCCGCTGAGGCAGCCACAGCCATACCGACAACAGCAGCGCCTGCGCCGGAGACCGTCACCGCAGCTGCATCAGCGGCTCCGGTGAGAACGGAAGCACCTCAGGCGGTGCAGACACAGGCGGCTGTGACAGAAGCACCGGCGGCAGCTACGGAAGCGCAGACGGCAGCAGAGATACCGGTGAGCACCGCAGAACCGGAACAGCCGACAGAACCGGAACAGCAGCCTACAGAACCGGTGCAGCAGCCGGAAGAGGGTGAAGAACTGGCGACATCACCTCCGCTGCAATGCCCTACACAGGCAGTAGAAGTGGCTACCTTACCTGCTACAGCGCCGGAAACACCTGTTACAGCGCCTGCAACACAGCTTGCCACCGAAGCTGCGGCAACATGGGAGAAAGGCACCTCCACACCCGAGTATACCGGCAGACCTGAACCTGATGAATACGGCATAATAAGGGTGAATGGCAACATCATACTGCCAACTTCGGAAGAAGACCCGATTGGCATAAAGACAGTATGCAGTAAGATGGGGTATCTGGATATCGCCCCCTCCTACATAATGCCCGGATTTGAACTGACCCGCCTTATAACCGAGGAGCAGTCTGGCAGCAGACAGCTGGTTTTCGGATATCGAAGGATAAGAAATGATAACAATAAGACGAACTACCTGTGGCTGGTATACAAAGTGAGCGAAGAAGCGGATATACCGGAAAACAGCGGCTTTTCTGCACTGGCAGACCCCAGTGAGGTACAGGTGACGGAGATAAACGGCCGCAAGTTCAGATACCGCTATGACAATGACAGCCAAAAGCTTGTAGCGGAACACCTTGACGGCAGATATGCTATGTACGTTCAGATAGATGGACTTACGCAGCATGGTGCGGAGAGGATACTGATGTCAGTTTCATGACAGCAGGGCGAATGACACGGATGTAAAAAAGGATGAAAATATGCTTAGTCTGTAAAGGAGGAAGTATTATGAAAAAGACAAGGAAGATAATTGCGGGGCTTATGGCCGCATGTATGATGATAACAGCAGTTCCGGCCGTTTCATTTGCGGATTTCCTCGATGAACCGGTCTACAGCAGCGAGGAGGATATCACCGCTTCCTACGGCGGGGGCGGGATAAATATAAGCAGAGGCAATGACGGTACAGTTTACTTCATAACCGAGGACGGTATACTTCACAAGTATCAGTGTGTAAGGCTGTATGCGGAGCTTCTCCCCGTCAGCGGCAAGACCCTTGATGCGAATATTATAAATAAAAAGCTCGGCAGCTTCGGTACTGCCGCATATGAAGACGGAGTATGCAGGGCGCAGATAAAATTCTGGGATAACGCTGAAGCCTATCGTATACTCAGGAGCATCGGCGATATCGCCGAGATACGTGATACCTATGAAATCTGGAAAAGGGAAGAAGGAAGTTCCGGTCCCTTCTCCACCACATATCTGTTTATCGACGGAGACATTGAAGATGAGGCCTTTATTGCAGAATATCCCGAGCTCGGCCTGAAAGCTCTGACGCCGGATAAGAACACCTTAGCGGCCGGATACGACCATGTCTTCATGACTGAAAAACCCCTTGCCTATTTTTATGACACAGGCAGCAACCCCGGCGGCTACGAAGCGGTCAAGAGACTTATAGAGAGCGGATACAGATTTGATTTTGGTTGCACATCGGCCGAGATAGCGGACATGATCCCCAGCGGCAGCAGGCTAATAAAGACGGTCTACCGCCGTGCGCCATGGACGGACTTTGTCCCCGATGAGCTGCTGAGTGAAAATACAGAAGGTATGATAAGGCTCAGTGATGATTACGGTCTCTTTGACAGGAATACCGCAGGCATGAACGCTCCCTTGATATACGCTTCTTCCGACGGCAGGAAATACAGGGCATTCTATGAGCAGGACGACATGATTAGATACCTTGATATCATCTGCGACCAACCATTTACTTTCCAGCATGAGGCAAGAGAGGCTGCGGAGAAATACATAGCGGACAACGGTATCAGCGCAGAGATAAAGGATGCAGATATGACAGGCGTAATAAGCATATATCAGTCCGCCTACAAGGAGGGCTTTGCCCTTGTGTTCTCCGATGATACGGATATGGAAACAAGGATAAAGACTGCGGCGGCTATAACAGATGCAGCGGAGGCAGAGCCTGACAGCAATCAGCTTCCGGTGATGATGAGTTACGGGCTTACAGATACTGCCATAGCAGCCAAAAGAACAAGAGGCGACGCCAATGCGGACGGCAAGGTGAATGTAGCCGATGCCGTGGCAGTGTTGCAATACATAGCAAACAAGGATAAATATCCCCTTACGGCACAGGCGAAGTTCAACGCTGACATCGACGGCGAAGAGGGCATAACCGGCGGAGATGCTATAGCTATCCAGATGATAGATGCAGGAATAGTGTGAACGATTCCCTTAAAAAGGAGGGGCAGACTATGAAAAAGACAAGGAAGATAATTGCGGCTATGCTGTCCGCAGTCATGATGCTGACAGCAACTCCTGCAGCGGCAAGCGCATATAAGGTATATCCTGATATTCAGAGCGCATTGGAAGATATGAGCGAAGGAGCTGTTATCGTTGATACATATTACAAGGCGACAGACCCGGAAACAGCACGATATCTTGTGCTTACAAAAGAATGTTCATTACGGGAATTTACTGAATCACAGCCTATAGTAAAGGTTGAATTCAGAGAGGGCTATGGCCCCGAGGATATTGAGCTCAGCGGAGATGCAAGGATAGGATACGTGGATTTTGAGAAACTTCCGGAAAACGGACGCGAATACCTTGAAGCTTTATTTGGCGATAAGGCAGGCTCTGGATATTATCTGTCCGCCGTTAAAACAGCCGATGTCAGAATGGCTGTTGCGGAAGCAAAGAGATCTGCTGCTGTCAGGGAGATCTGCATGGTAACACCTTTAGAACAGTTTCGGCCCTTTGACAGCATCTCACGGATAGCTGTAAATACAGATATGACTGCCGGAGAGTTCGCAGCGCTCTATCCGGAACTTGGATTGGTAGAATCAGATATGCAGGTTGAAGGATATGACCTTGTATTTGATCTGAGCAATAACATCTGGCCGCGAATGAAAGAACCCGGCAAGGCTTATGATGCTATGGTAAGACTTGTTGAAAGCGGAGTCGAGCACAGGATAAACTATGGCATGGTCGCTCAATGGGAAGGCGGAGATCATGTAACAGCAGCACTGATGGAGGTATGTACTCCCGGCGACGCAAACTGCAACGGTACGGTTGATATAGCAGATGCGGTGGCAGTTCTCCAGTACATGACCAACAGCGAGAAATACCCTATGACAGCGCAGGGTATATCCAATGCGGATATCGACGGCGAGGACGGTCTGACAGGCAGTGACGTAAGGGCTATACAGATGATAGATGCAGCGGTATGGGATGAATAAGACCTACATCAGTGACGGACTGAGAAGGAGGAAGCATTATGAAAAAGACACGGAAGATAATTGCGGCGCTTATGGGTGCAGCCATGATGTTCTGTCCGTCAGCACTGTCTTCCGGCGCAGTTGATATCCCCTTTGATGACAGTCAGCTAGACGGATTCACAAGGATTGAAAGAGGGAAGTATGATAATCTTGAGCCTATCTTTGCTTACTACGACACCGATACTGTCTACCTTCCCGGCACAGAGATATATGTCAGCGATACCTCTGCCAGTTTGAAGATAAAGTTTTCCGGTGGCATGAAGCTGAGCTATCATCTCAGCGATGGCGCAGATGAGAAAGATGCGGAGACGCTTATTGATTCTCTTGGCCTCACCTCCGCCCACATCATAACGCATAATAAGGAATACAGCCGTCTTGCATTTTACGGAGACAGAGTAAGCACCTCTGAGTTTAAAAAGGCATACCGCGCCCTGAAAGAAAGCAGTTTCATCAGCGAGACAGCGGTGAAGTTCGCATCCGCTTTTACAGTAATTGAATTCCGCCCCGCCTGTATCAGTGATGATTTTCTTTCCTTCCAGACAGCCGATGAGGAAAGGGTTGAAAAATACCTTACCGAGAAGAAAATCGGGGTTACGAAGGATTTCATCTACAGCGAACCATACGAAAACGAGGACAATGCAGCGGTTTGCAGGGCTATACGGTTTATCCCCGAAAAAGAGATGACGCAGCTTGAAAAATTAGCCCTCTTTGACGAGATATACAAGGTGCTGGTGTCAGAAGATACAGACGCCGTGTACAGGTATATATGGGGACATCACGATTTTCCCGATTACTCAGGTGGAGGCATCAACATTTCAGACTACACCGACGGCGACGCAAACTGCGATGATAAAGTCACAGTAGCCGATGCTGTTGCAGTTCTCCAGTACATTGCAAACAAGGAGAAATATCCACTTTCAGAACAGGCGCAGTTCAATGCAGATATTGACGGCGAGGACGGTATTACCGGCGGAGACGCTATAGTCATTCAGAAGATAGATGCGGAGACATGGGATTTTTAAGCTTCAAGGATGAAATGGTGATACAGCCATTAATATAAAGGAGGAAAAAACATGAAAAAGACAAAAAGATTTTTGGCGGCTATGATGGCCGCAGCAATGCTTCCCGCGGGAAGTATGACGGCAAGCGCAGGTGACTATTCCGATTTCGATTACAGCCCGATTCAGATGACACCTGTATACGAGTACATAATCAAGAAATATGTAGAACCGACAGAGGAAACAGAGGTCGATATGTCGCTCTTTGATGACTTCGTGCGCTACAGCCTTGAGATCACCGACTTCGGCTCCCTAACAGAAGAGCAGCAGGAGCTCTGTCGCTTCATCTATAAGACAGAGCGTTCAAGCGACATGAACACTTGCTGCCTTCGTGCAAGAGAAGAGCTTAAAGGAACAGCAGTCGGAAGAGCATCATTGGATGATCCTGATCCGTGCCTTAATATCCTTGAGCCTGTTCCGGCATACTACTCCGCACGTACAGACATTCCCCGTATATTACCGGATATACAGAATAATGATCCTGTAAAACGAATCATAGATATATCTGAGTACTGGCTAAACGATGAAGGAACAGAACGTGTTATCTTAAACTTCGATGACACAAGCCAGATCATTAAGGTACTCTTCACCGACGAGCTCCCCGAGGGCATGAGATATGACGAGGAAGAAAAGACCCCCGGCGTTTTCCAGGCAGCGGACGGCAGTTATGTTGTGACCTCAGAGTATTATATTGAAGGCGAAGCAGCCTACGAGACATACACCTCAGATATATGGGTCTATGCGCTTCTTCCGGACGGATCAGCAGTTATCACAGATTCAACTCTTCCCAAGTTTGAAGAGGAAAAGATAGACGAAACAATCACATATCCTGCCGAGCTTGACGGGCATCCGGTAACAGGTGTATTCCAGGCTCTGTCATTTACAGGTGTCACACGAATCGTTGTTCCCGAGAATATACGCTATATCAACGGAGTAAAGAATTTGCCTTACCTCGAGGAAGTTGTTATCGACTCACCCGATATGACACTTTACGGCGGTTCCATTATAAGTTGCCCTGAGCTGAAAAAGGTGGATATCAACGTAAAGGAAATAGTCGGAATAGCATTCGGCGACTGTGAGGCTCTTGAAACAATTAACATTACCGGATCAAAACGTATCCCTACATACGGATTCAGCTACCTTCCCGCACTGAAAAACGTGAACCTGCCCAAGGATCTTGAGTATGTCGGACAGGGCGCATTCATCGGCACAGCAGTAAAGGAGCTTGCGTTCACAAGTTCATTGAAACTCTCCGGTCTTATCGGTACTATCTCACCGGCTCGTATTATACTGGGTGAAGTGATCGATTCACTTGCAGACCAGAATGCAATACTTATCGCTGAGAAGGACTGCGTTATCAAGGGATTCAGCAATACCGAGGCAGAGCGCTATGCCACATCACACGGTATGACCTTCGTTGCACTTGACGGCGAAAAGGGCGATATCAACAACGACGGCGCAGTAAATGTTGCGGACGCAGTTACCCTCAACAGCTTCCTGCTTGCAAAGAAGAATTCCGTCCTCACCGACTGGAACGCTGCCGACCTCAACAGCGACAGCGCCGTTGATTCCTTCGATATGGTATCTATGAGAAATAAGATAGTAAGCGAGTAATACCTCCTTAAATTACCAAATCCTCCCGGTTCATAACGAGCCGGGAGGATTTCATATATCAGCTTCCGGTATTCCGACCGGTGAGCGGTATACAATAACACTCCGTGAAGGGATCTACGCCAATATCAGCGACTTATTCACTATGCCGCCCATCACGGGCGGCTGTATCATATCATTCATATCTGCAAATCTCAGGCCGTTTTTATGACGCTGTCATTTAATGATGAATAAGCAAAAGCCCTGACCAAGTCAGGGCTTATTATCTGTATTGAGATCAGGGTTTTACGGTTTCTGTGCATTGAGCCATTCTCCGAACAGACCTTTTCCATCGGTTGAACTGTATGCGTAATATGACAATATCTTGCTTGCATCGGCAGAATCTACCTTGCCGTCGCCGTCAACGTCCATTACAGCCTTTTCTTCTGCACTCAGCACTGTGCTGCTGTTCGTGGAAAGTTCGGCGTAGACAGACAGGATATCGGAGGCATCACGGGCGTCGAGGATATAGTCACCGTTGGTATCTCCTCGGTTTATCACATATGGCCTTGCATCAAACCCGACACCTGCTGAATAGCTTCCGATATTATCTGCGGTCAGACCAGGTGTAACATCATTCACAAATACTATCAGCTTTATTCTGTTATTGGATATGATGCTGCTGCCCGAAAAATCGAAATCCTGGCCGCTGAATGGCATTATTTCGATTGGCGTGACCCATTCTCCTTTTTTGATTGTATTCAGCTGGTTGATAACCTGAGATATTTCTTCAGTGTCAGACAGTCCGTAAACGATAAGAAAATCTGTATCATTATTTACGCCGCTGTTAAGTATCGCATCGGTTTTTATCCCATCACCTAAAACACTTTTTCCATCATTGTCAACAGTAAGCATTTCGATAAAGCTGTCCCTGTCATAAAGAATATCGGGTGAGGGACTGAAATCATGAAATACCGTGACATCAGAGATGTTTTCGGAACTCTCGGCTATGCGGAGCTGCTCTTCGCTCAGACGGCACACAATAAGCGGCGCAAATGCTGAACGGAACATCCCGGGATCATCTATGCCAAGCTCCGCAATGACTTTTGCAGAGGCCTCCCTGTAGGCGGCTTTCAGAAGCTCCAGCCGTATCTCCTGACAATAGTCATTGCTTATCCGGTCAACTTCATTCTGGCTCAGGCCTTCATCAAAAAGAGCGTAGATTTTGGCATGGCGCTTTTCTTCAACTTCCTCGTCAATCTCCGCCGTGTCAATGTCCTTATAGAAGATATAATACATATTGTCATCTGAAACAGGGGCAGTCTGATATCCGGCAGTATCTGCGGCGTATGTTGTGGGACACGGCATAGGTAGCATGGCGGCCAGAATAACAGATATCAGTATCTTTTTCATAGTATTCCCTCCTTTACGCTATGGATGTAAAAATGCTTTCAGCTGTCTGACGGTCGCTGCCACAGACCATGATAGTGAATCTCTGATTGTTGTCTGTATATATGGCATAAAGCTGTTTGTCAAGACTGCTGTAGTAATGCCTGAATTCATATCCGTTTACAGTGCTGGTCATGTTCTCCACATCCGGTGGTGGGATTATAGTATCCCAGTTGTCAGGCGGCTCCGCTTTCTTGTTGAAAGAATAGATAAGGTAGATCGTTTCACCGATGCCGCCGTAAGGTCTGCTTCTTTTCCGGTTGAAGTTGATAAACAGTACGTTTACGTCCTCCTGCTCTTCATATCCGATATCATTCAGCTCAAAGCCCTCCGGTATATTAGCCGGAGCGATATCTATAAAGCCATACTTCCGGCATACTGCCTTTATGCCGTAGGGATCGTCCGGACCGCCTTCTTTAAGAGTAGGAGTAACATTCTCCGTGGGATCTGCCGGAGCAGTCTCTACAGGAGAAGGCATATTTTCGACCGGTGATACGGGCATCGTAACCGTTGCTGGGGCCTGTGTGGACTGGCTTACCTTTTCGGTGCGTGCAGTTACAGCAGCCGTCTGCTCCTGTTTTCCCGGCACTGTTGCAATCGGTAAGGTCTGAGGTACAGCTGCTTCGGTAACTATGCTGTTTGCTGCCGCCGTTGTGTGAGAAGGTTCACTGCCCTGCACAGTCGTAACATCAGAGGCAGCTGTCACAGTGACTTCAGGCTTTGTTACGGTCTGTGATACTGCGGTGGCAGTTGTTCTGCCGGGCTTTGCCGCTGATGCGGTCGTTACTGCTTCTGTTACCGCAGTGACAGGCTCTTCGTCAGTCACTGGTGCTGTCTCTGTAACGATATCCGGCGGCTGAGGTATATCGGTCAGGGGGTGTTTTGTTGCTGCTGCCCCCAGCACAACGGCCAGGCAAAGGCCTGCCGCAGCGGGGATACAGCGAAGCATGAGCGTCTTCCTGCGTTTCTTCTTTTCTTCGTATCTGTCCCGGGCTTCAAGTACATTGGCAGCCATTTCCTTATAACTCATCATAGCTGAAGCCCTCCTTTTCCAGTTCTGTCCTGAGTGCCTTCCTTGCATTATACAGCAGGTTCTCTGTCTGCTTTCTTGTCTTTCCCATAGCAGAAGCAGCTTCGGCAGCCGTGAACTCCTCGAAATAAGTCAGCCACAGCACCTGCTGGTATTCTTTTTTCAGATTCCGCATAGCACGGTGGAGGGTGACCTTTCTTTCGCTCATAAGATAGCTGCGTTCAAGGTCAGTGCCATCGCTTATCTCAGCAGCGTCCTCAAGAGAAGTCTGCCTGCGGCGTTTAAGGCTTCTGAGCCTGTCTACAGCCATATTCCTGCCGATAGCGTACAGCCATGTGCGGAAGGAACTGCGGCCTGCAAAATGCGGCTTCTTCACAGCAAGTCTTATGAACGTATCCTGAACGCATTCTTCTGCGGAATCAATGTCGCCGGTGATGCTGCACAGATAGAGAATCAGTCCGTCCTTATAGTTGCGGATAAGCTCTACCATACCTTCATCATCACCTGCAAGGAAACGGCGGTAGCTACTTTCACCGTTTTCCATATCGGGGACTCCTTTCCGGAATGGATTCCTTTCACTTATTAGACGATGGGAACTGCGGTCTATACTAAGTTTATTCTAACATTTTTTTACCGGAGATACAAGAAAGCTCTGAAGAATAATATCAAGGGGGAGGGAGACGGGTTTTCCAGAGCACAGATCAGACATGCTGATGCAGTGCTGTATCACTTTCCGGTCTCTTAACTAAGTCGGTTTTCGTGTGATTTTTCGTGTGATTTTTATGGAAAATCGTGTGATTTTTCTGCTTTTTTCAGTAAAGAAACGGAATCACAGCGGGACTCGTGACATAAAGAAATTGCCTGAATACCGGCATAAAACCGTTATTCAGGCAATTTGTTGTTTGGTGCGGGTGACAGGACTTGAACCTGCACACCTTTCGGCACAAGAACCTAATGGTAATGTAACGTTGTTGGTAATAATAAGTTGGTATTCGATCAATTAAAAATATTGGTAGCTGTTATAGACAGAAAGCGCGCAAGTTATCAATGACCTGCGCGCTTGGAGTATATTTATTCTATTGAAACCAGCAAACGCCTCATTAAAACCAAATCAAATACATCGAGCCTGTCATCTTCACACAAATCTCCTGCTTTCCAGTCAGCAAGTTTAGAGTCAGGTTTAGCAAGAAGCCAGTTTTGCAATGTGACTAAATCAGCAACATTGGATTCACCGTCTGCATTGACATCACCGCGGATTATTGCAGTAGGCTCTGCTGTTGAAGCCATTACAATGTAGTTCATACAGCTTGTGGCTTGTCCGTTTGCACCGAGTATCAACTTTTCTTCAACACTGACAGACTTCGTGTACAACACAAATGTTACGCCGTTGGAAGTATTGACCGTATCTTCAATCTTTGTGAAGCCCGAAAGCCATGAGGGGACATTTTCCACACGGCTGTCCAGTCCAACATAGAGAGTGCAGTCCTTGGCAAAAGTTAGTTCAGCCTGTTCTTTATCAGAATTCTTTGCATCGCAGGGAGTAAGTATCAGCTCTGCACCTTCAAGATAAGCCGGCAGTTCAGAAACAGCGCATCTCTCAGCCTCTCTGTCTCCGAAAACTGTATCACCAACTGCAAGGGAGCTGTCAATGCCCCAGCTTTTGTAATATGTTGTATCCTTGATATTGAGTTCACTGATGAGCGTGCCTTTTATCGGCTCTACCTCGATAATATCGTCAGGACGGCTTCCACCGCCGAGAACAGTGCAGGCAGGACGTGCCGGCATATCATAACCCGTGCCGAGGAAGAAGCTAGTGTGAGGGGGCTGGTTGTAGGCAGTGTTCTGCGAGGAGACCTGTACACGGTACTGCGGGTCGTGCATCAGGCACTGTACACGGTAGTCCGTGTCGTAGGTAGTCGTATAGATGCGGATGCCGCTGCCGTCAGCCTTGCGGACGACAAGCTCTTCGCGCCAGTCACCAAAAATATCGGCGCTCAGGCAAGGAGTGCCCTTGGTAGTGTTGCAGGTGTAATAGCCGTCAGTGGACAGTAGGTTTGTGATTGTTGTCTTGCCGGCATCACCGGTCAGTTTGGAGATAGTCGCAGGAGAATCGGTGTAACCGTCTAAGATCTCACGCTCCAAGTCTCCGTCCCAGTAGCTGAGAAAGTTTATAGCTGGACGGCGGCAGTTGAGAGTTGCACCATTCACACCCTTGACTTCGTTGCCGTTACCCCATAGTTCTGCACCGGGATTGCCTGCCCAGACATTATCCGCACAGCAGCGTCCCGTATCGCCGGAGCCGTTGTTTCTAAAGAGCGTTTTTCCCGTATCTGCATCAATGAGTGACACACCATAAGGACTGTCCTCATGACAAGTCCAGACTTCAATACCCGGATTGCTCGGGTCAAGGTCACCCACATGGAGTGCATCTCCGTGACCGGTGTTGGTGTTCCATTTCAATTTACCGTCATGGTCGATACACGTTGAACCGGTAATAATTTCGTGCTTGCCGTCATTATCTACATCGGCGACCATAGAATTGTGATTACCGTCGCCGTATCCTGCGTTGGAGGAGCTTGTGCCTGTATCAAATGTCCAGAGCTTCTTGAGTTTCTTGTTCTCCACGGAATATGCCGTTGCAGTCAATCTTCCGTAATAGCCACGACCTGTGATAACACTTGGATGCACACCGTCCAGATAGGCAACACTGCCCCAGTAGCGCTCCACACGGTTGAACTTATCGGAGGACTTGCCCCATTTGGTCGGATCACCGCGCCCCGGCTCGTAATTAACCGTATCCAGTGCCACACCGGTCGCGCCGTCAAACAGCGTGTAGAATTCATTGCCTGAGTAGATCAGACCGCTGCTGTCACGATAGACTTTAGATTTGTCACCAATGACTTTGCCTGTTCCGTCAACCGTTCCGTCCGAGGTCTTGCAGGTCATTTCGCACTTACCGTCAAGGTCGAAGTCTGCCACATAGAACTGCGTATAGTGCGCTCCTGCACGGATATTCACGCCGAGGTCAATGCGCCAAAGCTTCTTGCCGTCGAGCTTGTAGCAGTCGATATAGACCTTGTCGGTCTTGCCTTTCTGTGAGTTGTCCTTCGATGTGGAGGGATCCCACTTCACGAACAGTTCATACACACCGTCACCGTCCACATCACCGACACTCATGTCGTTCGGCGAGTAGGTGCCACCGTCAGAGCCCTTGCCCGGCTGGTCGAGCTTGATGTCAAAATAGGCGTTAGATGATTTAATTGTGCAATTATCACTTGCTATGAGCTGTGTTCCGTTGTATGTCTCAACTTTGTAAGCAGAGTTTGCATTGCCGGACTTGTCGAGGAAACAAGTCGCACCATTCGCCTTTTCTGTCGAGGTGTAGATGAGCGTATTGTCCCGATACAGCTTGAATATGGCATTGTCAGGGTCAGTCGCAAGGAAACGCCAGTTAACAAGCATTCCGCTGCCGGTGTTGACTGCACAGATACCACGGTCAAGGTACTCCACGGTCATACCAGCCGTATTGTTGAAGGCAGTGTTGTTTGCTGTTGCAGCATTGACGGACAAACAGGCTGTCGGCACATTCAAGGCAGATACGCCAATGCAGACAGCACAAAATGCAGAAAGTAATCTTTTTTTCTTCATGACAAGTGATCCTCCTTATTTTGATAAAGGCTGGCTTATTAGCCAGCCTTACCCGAATTGTCCCCCTTACAGAACAATTTCTATGATAATCCCCGTTCAGCGGAGCATTATCCATAGGCACCAATTTACTTGCGAATTTTAAAATATGTTTCGTTATTCACGGCTAAATCATATTTTCATTATAAAGCAGTGCTGGATACTTGTCAATCCACAAATCGGATAGAAAATTACACTTTTTGGATAATATACAACATTCAGTCAGTGTTCTCAGAGCGTTTATGCTTTCTGAAATGATTCGGCGTGTCACCAGTCTCATGACTGAACTGACGGATAAAGTAAGGAAGGTTTTTATAGCCGCACGCCTCAGCCACCTCAGCGACCGGAAGATTGGTTTCCGAAAGCAGCTCCTTTGCCATAGCGATACGCGCTTCGATCAGATCCCGGGTAAACGGAATGCCGAACATCTGCTTATACAGCTTCTGGAAATACATTGTGCTGACATACATGGATTCTGCGAAGCTCTCCTTGCTGTATTCAGCCTGTGGGTGCTCATATATCTCCTTGCGTATAAATTTGAGCATTTTGACATAGCGGCTGTGAACAGGCGCAAGCTCTTCACTGATCGTCTTTGGCTCAAACATCTGCCTCAGACGGTTCATATTGCTGAGGAACTCCTCACGGCTTATACCGCTTTTGAAGTATTCGTGATAGAAGCCGAGCGAACAGTTTTCATTTTGCTGCTCCTGAGAAATGCTATCCTCGATCATGGTCAGTATCTTATCATTTTCGGTCATACCGAAGATACAGTATGTGGAATCATTTATCCGGATATAGCTAAGTTCCTTAGAGATCGAATTCTGTATGCTCTTTTTGACTTTTAGCTGGATATTGCTATTGCTGTCGCGGGATTTGACAAATACAAGCATAATTGCAAAGCGCTCTGTGCTGAGCTGTGAGTTCTCGGATAGCCACATCATGAAGTTCAGCAGAGCTCCCCAGTCGATAGAACCGGAAAGCGGATCGCGTATCGAAGCAAGGTGCATTTTATACACAGATGTTTTCAGTCGATTACGCATTCGTATTTCTTCAAGAGCCACATTGACCTCATGACAGAATCTACGATATACCGATTCAAACGTGATCTTTCCCTCACCGCTCTGAGCCACGGAATAGCCATAGAAATCCATACCGAAATGAAGCGAGGTGAAGAATATCAGGCGGTTCTCGTTGAGTATCGGATAATCCGGCGGCAACAGCGATGAAGCAGGGAATTCTATGTACGAGCCGTCGGGCTGCATTTCCATAAGTATCTCATTTTCCTGAAGCGGAGAGGATATCGCTTCATTCAGCCAGTTCTTCCGCAGACAGAGTTTATGTATCATTACAGACGGTATCATATTCCGATACAGCTTTCGCATAAATTCGCTCAGAGACTGCGCAGTTGCAACACGCATGAGCATATTCCGGTTATCATAGAACTCATCAAACAGTGAATCATAATAAAGCTCATGATTCCTTTCTGCATTTTCTCCTAAGTTACAGTGCAGACAGCCGCAGCTTTCGCCAATAATGAGCTTTCCGGCATTTATTCTTTGGGGTTCATTTTTGATACCGTTGATCTTGGCTATCAGCGTTTGGACTGCTTCATGTCCGGCTTCTGCATAGGCTGGCAGACAGCTTGTGATACGGGGGTGACTGTTGAAGGCATAGTCAGTTCCGTCATAGCCTGCGATTGCCAGGTCTTGTGGTACTTCCCAGCTTTTTTTGGCTAACGCCCTTGCGAGCGTTATCGCCATAATGTCATTGGCACAGAGAACTGCCTGTGGCTTACGAATCTCACCTGAAACCAGCTTTTCAGCATACGAAGTGGGTGCATTAAGCCAGTAATCACCATAGATGATAGTATCCTCTGCACAGCTCAGACCGTGTTCTGCAAGACTGTTCCTGAAACCGGAAATGCGCTGCTCCGAGAGGACTTCACCCTCCGGACCTGCAATGAGTACAATGTCAGTGCAGTTGTGTGCTTCAATCATATGAGATGTCAAAGCAGCAAACGCCTTCTCATGATCGGCGATAACATCAGGCTGATAAGTAAGCACGTCGTCCATAATGACTATTGGTACTGTACAGCGTTTCTGCAAGATTTCATACACCTTGTCGCCGAATGAACGAAGCGTGAAGCTGTTTGGAATAAAGATAATACCGTCTAATACACCGTAGTTTACACTTTCCAGGAGAGCGAGTTCGCCTTTTTCATAATCCTCCTCTATCTCAAAGGATTCAAGCGATGCAAAGACTAAGACTTTCAGATTTTTCTCCTTTGCAGCCTGAGAAATGCCACGCAGATATTCCTTTGCCATTGTGCCGAAAATGCTTCCTGCAACGACACCGATATTTCCGAACTTCATCTTCACACGCTCCTTTTAGTATGCTTTCTTTCATTATACAACAATGCAGTTCGCTTCGTCAAGAAATATTACTCATTTCAGATACAATATCCAAAAAGTGCAATTTTATATCCGATTTGTGAATTGACATTTTTAGTTGTTATGTTACAATAAAAATATGAGTAAACTGTGTATAAAACATATCAGATATATTTGCGTTTTTACAAGGAGGGTATCTCATGGGAGTTACAAGAAGAAAAGCAGCAGCTTTTGCAGCGGCACTTGCGGTACTGGCTGGAGGTGTTCAAATCCCTTCATCACAGCAGACACCGTATGCTATAGCCGCTCAGGCAGCTGACACCGGCTCACGAATCCGTGTCGATATCAACAAGAATGACGGCAGAAAGGCTTCATACTCAAAAAATGCCAACAACTGGATACTTGAGGAAGGCTCTGCGCCAACTTACAAGGTCGGAAATGTGACATTCAAGCTTTCCAACGGTGGGTCAGTCGGCGGTAATGTAACGGGCGCTAACAATAAAAAGTTACAGCTTCAGAGCGGTATTTATCCGCGACTTACAATGGACGGCGCAAAAATAAAAGACGGTGATAACGGGGGCGTGCTGAAACTCGAAATCAGCGGATTGTCCAATGGAAATCACTCGCTACAGATGTGGCACTGCAACACGGACGGCTACGAAAACAGCAAACTGAGTATCTCCGTCAACGGCAAAAAGGTCATGTCCGGTGTGAACTGCCCGATCAATGTCACCAATGAAAATGCTGCCGGCATATCTTACGTAACATGGACGGGCAGCAGTGTTACTATCCTTATCTCACCGGAGGGCGGTGGTCGAATGGACGTTGCGTGGCTCAACGGCTTCGAGCTGGACGGCAGTGACCCTTTCAACGGTGTATCGAAAATGACTCCTGCCGATAAGGAAGCCCACCTTGACCGCTCACAGGGACTTTCGTGGACTGCCGGAAAGAATGCGAAGTCGCACGATGTCTATATCGGAACAAGCTACGATGCAGTGTTCAATGCCAATCATAATTCTGCCGAATTTAAAGGGAATCAGACGGCAACGAAATATGCTCTCGATGACAGCTATTCTTCGATCCCGACATACTACTGGCGAGTGGACGAGGTAAGCGCAAACGGTACAGTCAAAGGCGCGGTATACTCGTTCATGCTCAGCCGCCTTGCATTCCCGACAGCCGAGGGCTACGGACGTTTTGCAAGAGGCGGCAGGGGCGGCTACGTTTACCATGTCACCAATCTGAATGACAGCGGCGAGGGCTCTCTGCGCTACGGACTTGAAACGCTCAAAGGCGCAAGGACAGTCGTTTTCGATGTCGGCGGAGTTATAGCGCTGAAATCCGTTCTGTGCATACCTGACGACGGCGGAGATGTGTATGTTGCAGGTCAGACTGCTCCTGGAGACGGCATAACGCTTATCAACTATACATTCGGAGCAATGGGCTCGAGCGATGTCATTATCCGCGATATTCGTACCCGCGTCGGCGATGTTTCGGGAAAATCTATGGGCGGTATGGGCATAAGCTCCTGCGACCACACGATAATTGACCACTGTTCTGTATCATGGGCTACGGACGAGGGACTTTCCTCCAGAAGCGCGTCCAACATCACGTTCCAGTGGAACATCATCGGCGAATCCTTGCACGATTCCGTACATTATGATGCAGGCGACCGTGGCAGCGGTACCGAAACTCACGCATTTGCGGCATCTATTGGCGGCTATGTCGGCTCGTTCCACCATAATCTCCTCATTAACAATACAGGACGCAACTGGTCGCTTGCAGGCGCTATGGAACAGGACGGCGTGACATACGGCGGTGCGCTCGATATACGAAACAATGTAGTATATAACTGGCGTGACCGCACCACAGACGGCGGTGCAAGATTCGTGCAGTTCGTCAATAACTACTACAAGGCAGGAGCAGAATCAAATACCAGTCTGCATCTTGTGTCCGTGGACGGAAATGAACTAAATACAGGAGATATGCAGAAACTCTACGCAAGCGGAAACATGAAAGTAGCGCAAAACGGACAGACACTTATCGGCGCAAATGTTGATGAATGGAGCTCGGGCAAGGCTAAGTCCGGCGGCAAGAATTCCACGAACGATACAGTCCGCAGCAATTCGCCGTGGTTTGAGCCGTATGTGAACACTCAGTCCGCAGAGGACGCGTACAGGAGCGTTATCGCAAGTGTCGGTGCAAATTATCCGAAATGGGACTATATCGACTCGCGCTATATCAGTGAGGTCACAAACGGCAAGTACACTTACACCGGCTCCAAACAGAAACTAAAAGGCATCATCGACAGTCAGAACGATGCCGGCGGCTATCCGAACAGCAGCAATTTCAAGGGTGGTACAGCTCCGACTGATACTGACGGTGACGGTATGCCTGACGCATGGGAATCTGCACATGGTCTGAATCCGAATGATGCAAAGGACGGCGCAATAGTCTCCCTCTCCGGCGATGATTATACCAACCTCGAAATGTACCTGAACGAGCTTGCAGGCGACCCTGTTGAGTACAATGGCACTCCCGTCACATATGACGCTATAACAGGCAGACTTGTCAGTGTTGATGTGCTCGATACGTCATATTACAGCAGCTGGGGCATTGACAATACACTTGCTGTCGGAGATTCGCTGTTCGGCGACAGGACTGCTGAGAAATGTGCAGTTTCCGAGCTCCCCGATAAGCTAAGCGGTGCAGAGCTCGTACTGACGCCATGTGACGCTAAGGCATCGTCAAACGAACAGGCTGTGCTGACAGCTCAGAAGGACATAACACTCATAGTCGGACTGGACAGCCGTGTGGAGAACGTCCCTGCGTGGATGTCAGACTTTACGAAAACGAACAGTGTGATTAAAACCACCAACGATGTGACTTTTGAGCTGTATGCAAAGCCTGTCAAGGCTGGTGAAGTAGTGAAGCTCGGTTCAAACGGGCAGTCAGCAAGCTGCATGAATTACATCGTTATTGCATCGGAAAAAGATATTTCCTCTGTGCGCGGAGATATCAATGCAGACGGCAGACTGGATGTTGCAGACCTTGTACTTCTTAACAAATGGCTGCTCGGAGTTCCCGATACACAGCTTCCCGACTGGAAGGCCGACGATTTATGCGAAGATGACAGGCTTGATGTGTTTGATCTTGTGCTTATGAGACGGGAACTAATTGAGCGGTAAGTGTTTTTTGGAGGGGATAATAATGTTTAGATTTGCAAAGAAAACAACAGCAAGTTTTTTGGCTTCAGCTTTGACGCTGACAACTATACCCTATATTTCGTATGCTGAAACTGCTGTTGCGGAAGAGAAACTGCTTACCCGTGACGTATGGTGTGCAAATGAGGACGTGAACCGCTGGGAGTCCGAGCATTTTCAGTTCATATGGGGGAAAAACGGAGCTGATTCAGCAAAAATAACGCAGAGTTTCCTTGAGGAGAACGCAAAGAATCTTGAAGCCTGCTGGGACGTTTATATGAACGACCTGTCAATGGAAGCACCGACGCAGTCTGTAAATATGAGCCTTCGTGACGGAAATCAGTATAAGGTCAATTTCTATATTTCAGGCACCGGTCTTTCGCCTTTTACTGATGACTGGGCTTATATGGGATACGACAGTCAGGGCTACGCTTTTATGTTCTGCTGCGTGGGAGCAATGCAGAATTCGCCCAATCCTTCATGGGTACTTCCGCATGAGTTCGGACACGTTGTAACAGCTCATCAGCTTGGCTGGAACGAGAACAAATATGTTCAGGCGTGGTGGGAGGCTATCGCTAACTGGTACAGGGAGCAGTTCCTTTATTCCGATTATTACAGCAAGCAATGGGGCAGTGTGAACGGTATAACCGATTATTTCGAGACGTATATGAAGAATCTCTGCTTTACGCCGATACTTGGACGTGACAATTATGCTTCATGGGCATTTTTGCAGTACATCACCGAAAATCCCGACGATTTGCCCGGATACGGAAGCAGCTTTGTCAAAGACCTCATGCAGCAGGGACAGCGTGACGAATATCCATACGCCGAAATAGAGCGTATCTCCGGGGCTGATATGAAAGAAACTCTCGGAAACTATGCAAAGCGACTTGCAACTCTTGATCTGGCTCACAAAAAAGAGTATCAGGCACGTCAGCATGAGCTTTTAGCGCGGGGAGAATGGAACTGGGGAGAAATATATACTATCCTTGAAAATACGTCCGGCAGAGAGAATTTCTATACCGTTCCGACAGAGCGAGCTCCGCAGCAATTCGGAGTGAATATAGTTCCGCTTGAAGTCAGCGGCAGTAAAATATCAGTTACTCTTGAGGGGCTTACAAGTGTTGAAGGTGCAGACTGGAGAGCCTGTATTGTCGTTGAGCAGAAGGACGGTACTACCCGTTATTCTGACCTTTTCAAGTCCGGTGAGACTATGACTATGGATTTCATCAGCGGAAGCGATGAAGCTGCATATCTCACAGTAACTGCAACTCCCGACAGCTCGGCATGGCAGCAGATAGGAGTTCCGTGGGCATACGGAACAGGAGAATTTGATGAAAGCAACTGCCCATTCCTCAGTAAAACACGATATCCCTGGGCAGCAACTATTACAGGGGCAGGCATCAAACAGGAGCAATACAGCAATGATGCATCAGGCGGAACTCGTCACTCTAACGGCGGCGGATTTGTTGCCTCAACAGCTAAGGTCGATTCTTCTGTATATGTCGGTCCGAACGCAAAAGTTCTCGGCTATGCTACTGTCTCAGGAAACGCAGTTATCGACGGTCATGCAGTAGTTACCGGCAGTGCAAAAGTTTCCGATAATGCAATAGTAACAGGTCATGCGATAGTTGCAGAAAACGCTGTTGTAAAGGATAATGCTATTATCGCCGATTACGCAGGAGTTATGGGACAGGCGGTTATCTCGGACAACGCAAGAGTTATCGAAAGCGGACTTGTATTCAATAACTATACTGTGAGCGGAAATGCTGCTGTAAAGGGTGTTGCATATTGCCTTAGCAACGGCTCTGCGAGTGGTCAGGCAATGCCGGACGGAGACTATTATGACGATTCCGGAAGATCAGTCCAAAAAGGTTCGATCTATGGCTGGGCGTGCTATGACGATTATGCACTGAACCGTCCATACACTGACGGACAAGTGGCAGCATTGGAATTCTCGGCAGACAGCTCTGAGATCGCGGAGGACGTTTACACATCTACATTCGGTATCACAATGGGAGCTCCGACATGGAGCGAAAATACAATTTCCGGGAAAGGCGTTCTGACATTTGACGGTTCTAAACGGCAGTATATTATCGCAGACAGTTCCTATTCTGCACTTCATGATGCTGAGTATCAGACAGCGGTGCTGCTCCGGGATAACAGCAGAAACGAGATCTTCAGTTTTGGTTCGGACAAAAAGCTCTCTCTGACAGCTGAAAACGGTTCTGTTTCGCTGACCGGAGGAGATAATAGCGTTTCAGTGGATAATGCTTACATTCCGAGCGAATGGGTAACTGTAAGTGTTCTCATCTCTGATGATAAAGCTACGTTGAAAGTCAACAACGGAACAGACATAAAGTCAGAAAGCGGAGTATTTACAACTGATCCGGTTGACGTCATCAGTGACGATTCAGTTTATCTTATCGGTTCAGGAATGAACGGCTCTATGGACTATTTTCGTGTCTTCAACAAGGATCACGAAGATGCTGAATACTATTATACAGAAAAAGAGACTGTTTCATCTGTCAGAGGCGATGTTAACGCAGACGGATATTTCAGTGCAGCTGATCTTGTACTTCTTAATAAATGGCTGCTCGGAGCTCACGATACTCAACTCCCCGACTGGAAAGCCGGCGACTTGTGCGATGACGGCAGGCTCGACGTATTTGACTTTGTGCTTATGAGGCAGGAGCTTGTGAGAATATGACGAAAGCGATACCGTTCCCCAAGACGGTATCGCTTTTTTGATCAGAGATAAAAAAGGTCACATTTTGGGTCTATTCCTGTATTTACTGTTTCCCACCGTAGCGCATCGAGCTGTGAGATACTTCGCTCACGTCACGCAAGGCGGAACGGAAGGAACGGTACTGCGCAAGGGCTTATGCAAAATAATTGTTAACTTGCTACCATGCAGGTGCAAAAGTCGATATATTTTCATTTCCGCTGATAGCAAAAGCGTTAGTTGTTAGTTCGGCGACAGCAGTTTGCTAACGCCGAAAAAGCTCTGTATCATGTGCTTTGACCGTGCTTGGTAGAATGAGGGAGCTTGTCATTCTTGTATAAGCATAGTTATATTTTGTGCGCAATGCATATTGAGGACCTCCCTCAAAAATCGAACGTTTGTGCAATCGAACAAAGCTTCTTGAAAATCCTTGACAGAACTTACGTTCTATGTTATTATGATAATGTCCCTTAATGGGATAGCAGCTTGAAAATTGAATATCAACACATCAGTGTGCAGCAAGACCAGTGCCGGCAAAAACCGACAAGCCGCGAGCTTCCGTACGCCACGACCTCGAAAGAGCGAGCGATCATTGATCATTACGTGAAGGCGGTAGGAGAGACTCAGCGAGTCGAGTCAAGGACGACCGATAGTACTTAGCTGAGTGATACGGGACTCTCAAATACAAAATTGTGGACTCCCCACGCCGCTCCTATAATGGCGATGACAGCTGACTTGCGCGCCCATCCGTACGTGCGGCTCTGACTCCGTAAGGACAGAGAGACAAAGAGCTATGTGAAGGTTGAGGACGACCTTCGGCTGATGTGTTCCCGGCTTCGGAGGGTGCAGGCGTATGCTTGTAGGAGAATATCAGAAGCCTCGGAATGAGGAAAACGTCATGGCGCATAGTCATGATAAGGTACCTCCGCGGGGGTACGAACCATCACTTATGATGGTTCAGTTGTTAGATGTTTAGTTTGTAAAAATGGTGATCAAGGGGCTAACTATGCCATTTTGCAGACTATCATGCTCGTATTAAAGTTGATAAAGGCAGAGTAATGCGAAGGCATCACTCTGCCTTTTTATATTGTCAAAAAATAAATTTAAAGCGCACAGTGGTCCGTCACGGACTGCTGTGCGCTTTTTTTGTTTGCTCAGGAGGTGATTAAAATGCTAAAAATGCAAAAAGGATACTGCTCCCACATTTTTCACTTGGTAGAGCAAATATCCGCCCGACACAGCCAACACAAATAGTTCGCGCGGCGGGGAGCCCCTGCTGGCAGAATCGTGGTACATTATTTCTAAGCTATTAATTACTGGCTCGGTAACCCACTATTTTCGTTAGCGTTACTCTTTCATGGTTGCCCGTAATGAAAAAAGCTGTCGGCTGTGTCCAAGAAAAAAGAAGGAGATGGTTTTATAGGTAACGAATTAACGATCTATAACAGCGAGTACATTATGACAACTCCGCTGGAAAAGCAGGACTTCATCATCTACAAAATGATGTATCCCGGTCTGTATATCCTTGCAGGCGCACCGAAGATAGGCAAGTCGTGGTTAGCATTGGACTTATGTTTGTCTGTCGCTAACGGCGAGCAGTTCCTCAAACATGATACAAATATTGGTCAGGTATTGTATCTCAGTCTCGAGGACAACCTCCTGCGCTTGCAGAACAGGATATACGAACTCACAGATGAACCTTCTGAGAATCTCAACTTCGCAATCGAAGCGCAGTCGATAGGCAACGGTCTTGAAGGAGAACTTGAAAAAAGTAAACAGGAACTTCCTGACTTAAAGGTAATTGTCATCGATACGTTGCAGAAGGTCAGATGCAGCACTGATGTCAACTACGGCTCTGACTACAAAGAACTATCTGTGCTGAAAGCGCTTGCGGACAAACTGAAAGTCGCAATACTTGTCGTGCATCATACGCGCAAGTGCTATGACAGTGATCCGTTCAATATGGTATCAGGTTCAACTGGTATCATCGGAAGCGTTGACGGTATCATGGTGATGATAGAAGAGCGTCGCGGCAGCGGTAAAGCAAAACTGCACTGCGCAGGTCGTGACATCGAACACCTTGAATTGAATTTGGAGTTCGCAAATCACAGGTGGAATGTGGTTGACGATGTGCCGGAGCGCAAGCCAGACCTTTTCTCTTTTGCCATACATGATCTCATGGTAGATGAGAAACGTTTCACAGGTTCTGCAACTGAACTCTGCAAGCTGATGTACAAACACTTCGGTCGCGAGTATGCTCCGAACTGGATCACGCGAAATCTTGTTCAGCATACCGAAGAATTAAAAGTGTACGGTGTGCAATTCAGTATGCGCAGAAGTCACGGAGCTCGAATACTGGAACTCATTTATGACCAGTCGGGTGACAGTAAAAATGGAAGCCTGCTGTGGGTAGAAATTGCTGACCATGCCGGCACCCGAAGTTCTGAAAACATCTATTTACCTTTGTTTGAGGCGGGTGACGGTAAAAATGCGGGTGACGGCATAGGTGTCTCAGGGTGACGGTATAACGGTCTCGGGTGACGGTAAAGCCACGCACAAAACGCGCCGTTTTTGCCGCCAATACCAAAAGCGGATAGGTATCCCACCTGCGGCGGTGAAAGCGGTTGTCGCGCAACGTCGAGCGAGTGTGGCGGCATTGGCATAAGGAGAAAAACTACCGCTGACGGAGCAGTACAGGCGGCGGAGGTATGAAATGCCAGCATCGCATTCGGCAGTCCGCCGAACGCTTGCTGGTCAGGGAGTGCCCCGAACCCCCTGCGGCGAGGTGCCGCGCCCAATGGCGCCTCCGCATAGTCAAAACGGACATAAAGTCTCAATGTCGGCGCGTCCCTACAAAAACGAAACGGAAGCAAAGGAGGTCGAAACATGCGAAAGAGAAACAGAACGATCACAATCCGCTGTACCGATGACGAGTATGAGCGGATACACAGCAAGGCTCAGCGTCATAAGCTGTCCCTCAGTGACTTTGTTCTCAGGTCGGCTATGGACAAAAAGATAATCGTGGCTGACGGATTGGACGAGGTCGCAAAGCAGCAGAAAGCTATCGGGCGGAATCTCAATCAGATAGCAATGCTGGCACACGAAGGACGGCTCCACTCTGTCAGACTGGACGAGCTTATTGAACAGCACAGGGCGGTGACAGCGGCAGTCTGCGACATAGCAAAGGTGGTGAAGTGATGCCTATAATCCATTTCATAAACAACAAAACTCAGACCGCTGGCGGCATGAGGAACGTCATTAACTACGTCAGCAGAAAGGAAAAGACCGTGTCCGAGGACAAGCGTTTCGTGACAGGAGTCAACTGCTCGCCAGAAACTGCACTCGACGAAATGACAGCGACCAAGAACTTGTATCACAAGCCTGACGGTCGGTTGTACTATCATCTGGTGCAGAGCTTCCCCAGCGGATATGAGATTGACCCTGAGCTCGTACACAAAATAGCAGTGGAGCTTGCGGAGAAAGCCTTCAACAAATACGAAGTTGTAGTCGCAACTCATATCGACAGGGAGCATATCCACAGCCATTTGGTACTGAACTCTGTCAGCTTCGAGGACGGAAAGAAGTATCATTCAAACAAGGAGAGTGTTGAACAGCTGATGAAACTCAGCGATGAGATTTGTCAGCGGTACGGAGTTCATGTCCTCGACACTCCAAAGAAGAAAATGAACAGGGACTACCTGTCCGACAGCGAATACAGGTCAGCCAAGCGTGGCGAGAGCTTCAAGTGGGAGCTGATGAACGTCATAAATCAAGTCATGAAGCAAGCAAAGACCAAGAAGCAGTTCTGCTTCCTGATGAAGCAGCAGGGCTATGATGTCAGGTGGGAGGACAACCGAAAGTATATCACCTACACTTGTCCTAATGGCAGAAGATGCCGTGACAATAAGCTTCACGGTGAGAAGTACAGAAAGGAGAATATGGAGTATGAATTCAAAGCAAGAAGAATTGCAGCAGATGTACGACAAGGAATTGTCGGCAGCGGCGGACACTCAGCCGACAGTGGTGGTGCTCGATTCCAACTGGAGAGCGCTGATAGAATTGAACAAGCTGATGTCGCAGGAGCAGCTGGAAATACTCACCAGACTCTCGGTGCTGGCGACGAAAGCCGAAACGGAACAGGTGCTGAAAACAGTCCGCTCCGAGCAGAGAGATACCATAGCGACCTGTCGGGAGCTGCTGGATCAAACGTCGGAAACCGCGACTTTAGCAGTCGAGCAGTTGAAGAAAGCAACAGCGGACCTGTCATCACAGGCTGGGAAACTGAACGAGGAATATGGCTCGAAGCTGAAAGAGCTCGACGAATACAAGCACAAGCTAAGATTGAAAGTAGCCAAGTGGATAGTGATCTCGCAGTCAGTCTTGATAGCATTGTCGGCGGCGTTACAGCTGTGGCTTCGATAATCGAGGACGAGCCTGCCGACGATACCGAGTACGCTCGGGAACACGTTGACAGCAAGGCACTCGCGAAGGAGCTCAGGAAAAAGGAAGAACTCGGTATGCACATGGGGTAACGAAACGTGACTGCCACGAGTTACCAAAATGGGAATTTGGTATGACGGGATGAAATATCCCGTCATAATTTTGAGGTGGTAAACCACCACCTCATATACTTGAGCCGACAAATCGCAGGCTCAGCAAGGGGTGTCCAAAACGGACAGTCCTGATGTAAGGGAAACACGCTGTAAGCACACGGTGAACAAAGGGTTCACCGTACTACACCTGCCATAAAGTGGGACAGGTGTGAACGAGACGGTCATCCCTTTGTAGGTGCAGAACGAAACTTTCAGTACCTAACAGGCGTTGCCAAAACGGCAGCACCTTCAAATCATCCATAACGGAAGGTATGAGCTGACAGAACGATACGTTCGGCCAGGGGAAAGCGTCACGAAACGTTACCTCATCACAATAATCAAAGGGTATCACGTTTCACGATACCCTTTATGTACAACAAGGGTACGGCAAGGCACCGTACCCTTCAAAATAATTCAAAGGAGAAATGTAACATGAACAATGCAGTTCACATCAGAAACACAAACGTAAGACATAAAAGGAGCGTGGTATATTGGGGAGAAAGATCAAAGAACCGAAAATCAGAAACATCAACGTCAGATTCAATGGAGACGCACAGGGCTTCGACCTGTTCATAAAATCGCTGCTCAGCGACTATCTCCATTCGGGTGATGTAGACAAATGTCCACAGACAGATGTTGTTGATAAGGTCGAAATTTCAGGAACGAACGAGAAATCAGTAGACTTCTGAGGAGGTCTGTGGTATGGTGTGTCGTAGCACCAATCAAGGTGCTGCGACTGCCAATAAGAATGGAGGTATATAAATGAAAGCATGGTTATATTACAGACTGTCACGCGACGAGGACGCCGAGATGAACAGTCTTCAGAATCAGCGTCAGATACTTGCAGATTACGCTGAACAAAATGGTTATGACATCGTCGGCGAGAGCTTCGATGACAACGTATCTGGTATGACGTTTGAACGAAAGGGACTGCACCAGATAGAGCTTGCAGTCGAGGACGGAAAGGTCGACGTCCTGCTGGTCAAGGACTTGTCCCGACTTGGTAGACATAGAACACGAACAGCGCTGTTCATCGACTACCTGCGCGAGAACAGCGTCAAGGTGTACTCGGTGACCGAGGGCATCGACTCATCGAACGAGAATGACGATATGATAATCGGCTTCAAGCAGCTCGTCAATGATTTCTACGCTAAGGATATCGGCAAGAAGGTTCGTGCAGGTATTCGCCAGAAGCAGAAAACAGGAATGCCTGTGAACCTTCCGATGGGATACTATAAGGACAAATTCACAGGTAAGATACTGGTCGATGAAACGGCGGCAGCGATAGTCAGAGAGATATTCGAGAAGTTCTTTGAAGGATACGGACTGAGCACTATAGCCAAGGAATTCAACCGCCGCGGTATAAAGTCGCCGGAATACTTCTCACACAGAAAGGTCGGAGCACAAAGAACACAGATGTGCAAGAAATTCTTGTGGGTGCAAACAACGGTCAAGCGCATAATCCAGAACGAGGCGTACACAGGAACACTTGTCAACCACAAGACTGTTACATCAAAGATATATAAGACTGTTGATGTCATTCCGCCCGAGGAACAGTACCGCCACGAAAACTTCATGCCTGCGATAATTGACAAAGAGACCTTCGAGCAGGCACAGATATTGCTAAAAAGCAGACAGAGTACGCAGGTGAGGGCAAAGTTTGGAAGCGTTATCCATAGGTACTGTGGCATGATTAAATGTGCCGAGTGCGGAGCGAGCCTCATAGCTAAGAAACGGACAGTAGCAGGGCACTCATGGGTGGAATATACCTGCAACAGCAATCATCGCTATGGCAACGAATACTGCACTGCTCACACTATCCGCGAGCCTCAACTCGATGAGATAATACACACAGAGCTTGCAATGCTCCGTCAGGAGATACTGGATTCCAGTCAGAAGTACGATGAGATCGTAAAGGACTGGAACAAAAAGAAGCCTAAATACGATAAAATGATAAAAGAATATTCGCAAAAGATAGTTACTCTTAACGGGCAGATCGAGGAACTGATAATGGAGCGTATCGGTGACCGCGAACACGCCAAAGTCTACAATTCCATGATCGAAAAGCGTGAAGCCGAGATAGCGGAGCTGACGCAGAAGATAGAGGATTGCAGGAAGTTCGACGAACTCAGCAAGAAGCGCCGCGACGAACTGATGTCCACAGCAGAGCTGCTGGACGAGGTGCTACTGGAGCCGTACATCTCGGATGCAAATATGCGCCTGCTCGTTCGGAAGATAAATGTCCACGAAAACAAGGACGGAAGCCTTGATGTAACACTTGAATTCAACGGAGACTTCAAAGATACAAGCACTGGGTGCTTTGAGATTAACGATTAAAGCAGAAAAAGCCGCAGGGAGACCTGCGGCAAAATTTGTTAATAAACAGCTGATTCGATTTGATTCAAAAGAACATGAAATCGGGGACATATTGTCATATAAGCAAAATTATGTTATAATATTATTAAAGCACATTGAGACGAGGTGGAGATATGACTAAACTTGAAAGAGGTATAAATGATCTTCAAACTACCAGTCCCGAAGTAGCTGAAGAATGGAATTATGACCTAAACGGAGAATTACGACCATCAGCTGTACTTCCTGGCTCGCATAAGAAAGTGTGGTGGAAGTGTCAGAAAGGGCATGAATGGGAAGCAATTATAAGAGACAGAGTTGAGGGAAAGCCATGTCCATACTGCTCTAATCATAAGTTTCTTTCTGGTTTTAATGATTTAGCTACTGTTAATCCAGAAGTGGCAGCAGCGTGGAACTATGAAAAGAATGGTAATCTAACTCCTGACCAGGTAAAGTATAGTGCGAACATTAAGGTATGGTGGAAATGCCCGAACGGTCATGAATGGGAAGCTTATGTATTTAATAGAAGTAAAGGTCACGGTTGTCCATATTGCAGTAACTTTTCGGCTATGGCAGGCTATAATGATTTAGCTACAACGAATCCAGAATTGATAACAGAATGGGACTATGAAAATAATGGTGACTTAATGCCATCTGATGTATTGGCTGGATCACATAAGAAAGTTTGGTGGAAATGCTCCAAAGGACATAGTTGGAAAGCGGAAGTCAAAAGCAGGAGTGAAGGTCAAAACTGCCCTTATTGCTCAAATAAGAGAGTTCTGGTGGGCTACAATGATTTATATACCTATTGTATCAATAATAACAGAGAAGATTTAATAAATGAATTTGACGAAGCAAAGAACGGCTTTTCTATGAAAGATGTCACTATTGGAAGTGCTAAAATTTTATGGTGGAAATGTCCTAAGGGTCATTCATATCAAGCCGCTGCTCATCGCAGAATAAGAACTGGTTCAGGATGTGGAATATGCAGTCATAATATCCTAATGAAGAATGAAAATGATCTTTTAACTACGAATCCTGAAATAGCTCAAGAATGGGACTATGATAAAAATGACTGCAATCCAGATGAGGTTATGGCAGGAAGCAATATAAAAAAATACTGGTTTATTTGCCCTAAAGGACATAGTTATCAAGCTACACCTTTGAGTAGAAAGAAGGGATCAAATTGTCCTATTTGCTCGATGGAGACACACACATCATTTCCAGAAAAGGCGATATTCTTTTATATTAAACAGTATTTTGATAAGGCAATGGAAAACTATCGTAGTGCTTTCTTGGGGAGAAAGGAACTTGATATTTTTATACCAGACTTAAAAGTTGCAATTGAGTATGATGGTGTAGCTTGGCATAAGGATGTAGACAGAGATGTAAAGAAAGATATTGTTTGCCAAAAGCACAGCATTATTTTAATTAGAATAAGAGAAAATGGTTGTGCTGATTACCATAGTGAATCGATAAAACATTATATTCCACCTTATGATATGCAGCAATTAAAAGATTCAATTCTTTTCATTTTTGATTTCATTAATCAGAAATTCCAATTGAACATTGAAGCTGATATTGATGTTGACAGAGATAGAATAGACATATTGAATAAAATGAATCTTTCTGAAAAAGAGAATTCAATTGCGAGTTGTTGCCCAGAGATTATACAATACTGGGATTATGAAAAGAACGGAAAGATTACACCGGAACAAATATCTCATGCAAGTGTTAAAAAAGCATTTTTCAAATGCGAAGCAGGTCATGAATGGGAAGCAATTGTAAGTAATTTCGCTTCACACCCATGGTGTCCGTGCTGTTCGGGACGTAGAGCATTATCAGGGTTTAATGATTTGTTTACCACCAACCCAGAGCTGATCCCATTATGGTCAAAGAGTAATATAATAGATCCAACTAAAATTATAAGTGGTTCTAATAAGAAAGCCTTGTGGTATTGCCCTGATTGTGGCAATGAATATGAAATGATAGTACGAGATAAAGCAAATGGCAGAGGATGCCCGTACTGTTCTGGACATAGAGTGCTGAAAGGGTATAATGATTTAGCTACATTATTCCCTGAAATTGCTCTGGACTGGGATTACGAAAAAAACTCACCTTTACTTCCTGATGATGTGGTTAAAGGCTCAAATAAAACAGTTTGGTGGAAATGTCATATTTGTAGTTATGAGTGGAAAGCATCTGTTAGTAACCGAAGCTTTTTAAAAAGAGGTTGTCCGCAATGTAGTAAGGAAAACAGAATAATCCACAATGCAAAGTGTGTTGTACAATTATCTTTAGACGGAACAGTAATCGCTGAATACCCAAGTGCTATGGAAGCTGAAAGGCAAACAGGAATAAAATCAATCCATAAGGTATGCAGAGGTGAAGGAAAGACAGCAGGTGGTTTTATATGGAAATATAAGACCGATAATGATGATAAAGAAAAAGAATAGTGTCGTTTCTATAATGAATCGTAAAGTCAAAGCCGCAGGGAAACCTGCGGCTTGCTATTCTTAGGCATACACTCGAAATACACCTTCCGCGCCCCATTCTCCGGTACCAAGATAGAAATAGAAGAGAGCAAAAGAAAAAAGTCCGAATAATCGGACTTTTTGAATGGTGCGGATGACAGGACTTGAACCTGCACACCTCTCGGTATTAGAACCTAAATCTAACGTGTCTGCCAATTTCACCACATCCGCATATTCAATTTTTACTGTCGATTTGGACTGCCGACAAGAGCAGTATTATAAAACCAATGACGTAGCGTGAACGAAATCTATCGCGTATGCCAATTTCGCCACAGGTGCAATATTAAATTTTGTTGATTTTGCACAAAAGAATAAGCTGTTTTATAATTCAATGACGTAGCGTGAACGAAATCTTGCGTGTCTGCCAATTTCACCACACCCGCATAAACCAGCCCCGCCGCACAGGCAGGGCTGTGATCATGATTATTCCTGATTATCGTAGGGAGATGCCTCGTGAAGACCTACGTAATTCCTCTCAGCCTCTGTCGGGGCTGCGGGGATCTCCGGGCCGGGAGCCTCGTGTCTGCCTACGTAGCGCTGCTCCGGTGCGGCAGCCTCGTACTGGCCGGCATATGCAGGAGCTGCGGGCTGTTCTGCTGGAGTCTCGGCAAGTGACTGGAGAGCATCGTTTGCTAATGCAGCAAGAGCATCTTCAGCCTTGGGTTCCTCGGGAGCATTCTCCGCCATTTCTGCCTGCTTTGCAGCTTCCTCGGCGGCCTTCCTTGCTTCCTCAGCAGCCTTTCTGGCAGCCTCCTGAGCCTTCTTTGCTTCCTCTCTGGCCTTCATCTCTGCCTTCTCTTCCGCCTTCTGAGCAGCTTCCTTCTCAGCACGCTCGCCAAGTGACTCGATGTAGATATCCTCGTCTGCAAGGCTTCCTACAAAGCGGAGCTGCTTTACGGGGATACGCTTCAGGGGAGAGTATACGAACTTTGTACATGAATACTCACGGTCAACAAGACCTCTCTTTTCACAGAGCACCTTATTGCCGTCTCTTGCACGCTTTCCGTACTGACAGTAATCACACTTGGGTGCGATACTCTTGTCGAAATAGCGTCCGCCCTTGAAAATAGATAACAGATCCATGATAACACCTCTCGTTTAATTTATAGTAACACAGATGTGAAAATCGTTCTTCTGTGAACATATCTATAATGTATTATAACATACTGACAGCGATTTGTCCAGTAGTTTCAGTAAATTTATCAGAAATTGCCACATTAGCTTTTACTAACTTATTGATTTGACTTCCTTTGCGCGGTGTGTTATAATATTAACAGGCAGTAGGATACTGCTGATATGCAGACAGGCGGATTGCATCCGGCTGCCGGCATCACAACCTACACTTGTTTTCGGGCAGCAGGGCGAGGCTCTGTTTCCGGAGGGCACTGTGACGCTTGCAAACAAGCTGTTTCTGTCTGCCCACGGGCGGACTTTTTTATTGTCGGAGGTGGGATATGGCTGAAAGCTGCGCAACGGTTTACCCGATACTTATGGTACACGGAATGGGATTCCGTGACGGAAAAATAGGCTACTGGGGAAGGATACCCTCTGTACTCAGGAAGAACGGCGCCCGCATCTTCCACGGCGGTCAGGACGGAAATGCCTCCATAGAGTACAACGCAGGGATACTTGCCGGGGCTGTTGACAGGATACTCAGGGAGACAGGTGCAGAGAAGGTGAACGTCATTGCGCACAGCAAGGGCGGCCTTGAGACCAGATACCTCATATCCACCATGGGCTACGGCGGAAAGATAGCTTCTCTGACCACCATAAGCACTCCGCACACGGGCTCCCGGGCATTGTCGAAGGTAATGAAGCTGCCGAAGCCGTTCACAGCCCTCATATTCATCGGGGCAAAGATAACCGACTTCTTCCATCTCCTGTCAGGCGACAAAAAGCCCGACACCTGGACCTGTATCAGGCAGCTCACAAGGGAGTACATGGAGGAGTTCGGCAGGAAGAACCCGGCTGATGACAGGGTAGTTTACCGGAGCTGTGCCTTTGTTATGAAGAACGCTTTCAGTGACGGGATATTTATCTTTCCCTATACTGCAGTGAAGGCTCTCAGCGCTCAGAGCGACGGGTTCCTGACACCGGAGGAGGTACAGTACGGCGAATTCCTCGGCACCTTCACGGGTACCGGCAGGAGGGGCATATCCCATTGCGATGAGGTGGACTTCAGGCGCAGGAGACTAAGCAGGAAGAAGCCTCAGGACGAACATCATATCTCCGACATCACGGAGCTGTACATCCGGCTCATCAGAGAGCTGAAAGAAAGGGGACTTTAGGCTTGGAGGAAAAACGCATAGCTGTGGCTGCCGTCGTGATAGACGAGCAGGAGGCGGTAACGGAGGTCAACCGTGTGCTGCATGACTACAGCGACATAATAATAGGCCGCATGGGGCTGCCCTACAAGGAGCGCGGGATATCGCTCATCTCGGTGGCACTCGATGCAACGCCGGACAGGATAAGCTGCCTGACCGGAAGACTCGGACAGATACAGGGAGTATCTGTCAAGGCTGCAATATCCAAGAAATGAGGACGGAAATGAGAAGAAGTGACAGGGAAATAACGGATATTTCCGCTATCGAGGCTTTCATCAGGGAAGAAAAGATAATGCGCGTTGCCTTCTATGACAGCGGCGATATCTATATTGTGCCTGTAAACTACGGCTTTCAGCGTACCGGCAGCGGATATGCCCTGTATTTTCACGGTGCGGAAGCAGGCAGGAAATATGAGCTTGCGAAGACATCCCCGAAGGTAGGCTTCGAGATAGACGGCAGGTTCAGGCTGCTTGAAAGCGAAACAGCCTGTGGTTTTTCAGCGGAGTTTCAGAGCGTTGTCGGCACCGGCAGACTCCTCCTCATAGAGGATACAGACGAGAAGAAGGCAGCGATGGACTGTATCATGGGCCATCAGACAGGCCGCACCGAATGGAGTTATACGGACGGTATGCTTGGTAAAACGGCGCTGTTCTGTATTACAGTGGAAAAAATGAGCTGCAAGGCTAAGTAATGCAGTTCTGATTTTAAAATTAAAAACGGAGGTAATGAATATGTACGATATAAAATCATTAAAGGCTGAGGAATTCATCAGCGACGAGGAAATAAAGGCCACTCTTGCCTATGCCGATGAGCATAAGCACGACAGGGAGCTCATTGAGGCACTGCTCGAGAAGGCCCGCCCGAAGAAGACAGGCAGAGGCGTTGAATGTTCCGGCCTTTCACACCGTGAGGCAAGCGTTCTCCTGGCCTGCGACCTGCCTGAGATGACGGAGAAGATATACGCTCTTGCAAATGAGATCAAGGAGGCATTCTACGGCGACAGAATAGTTATGTTCGCTCCTCTCTATCTCTCCAACTACTGCGTGAACAAGTGCGTATACTGCCCCTACCACGTACAGAACAAGGAGATTCCGAGAAAGAAGCTGACTCAGGAGGAAGTACGTGATGAGGTCATCGCTCTTCAGGATATGGGACACAAGAGACTTGCTATCGAGGCCGGCGAGGATCCGGTAAACAACCCCATAGAGTACATCCTTGAATGTATCAATACCATCTACAGCATAAAGCACAAGAACGGCGCTATCCGCAGAGTTAATGTCAACATTGCGGCAACGACTGTTGAAAACTATAAGAAGCTCCACGATGCAGGCATCGGCACCTACATCCTCTTCCAGGAGACATACCACAAGGAGAGCTATGAGAAGCTCCATCCCGCCGGACCCAAGCACAACTACGCTTACCACACAGAGGCTATGGACAGAGCTATGGAGGGCGGCATCGATGATGTCGGTCTCGGCGTTCTCTTCGGCCTTGACCTCTTCCGCTATGAGTTCGCCGGCCTTCTCATGCACGCTGAGCACCTTGAGGCTGTTCACGGCGTAGGCCCACACACCATCAGCGTACCGAGAGTAAAGAAGGCCTCCGACATCGATCCAAATGTATTCGACAACAGCATAGACGATGATACCTTCGCAAAGATCATCGCCTGCATCCGTATCGCAGTACCCTACACCGGCATGATCATCTCCACCCGTGAGAACGAGACCTGCCGTGAGAAGGTAATGAAGCTGGGTATATCCCAGATATCCGGCGGCTCAAGAACTTCCGTAGGCGGCTATGCCGGCTATACCCCCGAGGAGAGGCCCCACGACACAGAGCAGTTCGATGTATCCGACCAGCGTTCACTTGACGAGGTTGTAAAGTGGCTCATGGATATGGACTATATCCCCTCCTTCTGCACAGCCTGCTACCGTGAGGGACGTACAGGCGACCGCTTCATGGCGCTCTGCAAGGTTGGCCAGATACAGAACTGCTGCCACCCCAACGCTCTTCTCACACTCCAGGAGTACCTCCAGGACTACGCAAGCCCTGAGACAAAGAAGGTCGGCGAGGCCCTCATCGACCGCGAGATACAGAAGGTGCCCGATCCCAAGCGCCGCGAAAAGGCTCTCGATTACCTCAATCGCATAAGGAACGGAGAAAGAGATTTCCGCTTCTGATAAACGCCGTATGGGTGCTGCCTGTATAGCGGCTTTGCACATTCTATTGAGGAAAACCCTTTTGAAAAAGGGTTTTCCTCAAACTCCTTTCCGAAAACT
>CAMKMD010000025.1 GCA_946413815.1 uncultured Ruminococcus sp. | reverse complement strand
AACTGTTGTTGTTGTGCCGTCCTCAGGATTCTGACCTTCAACTGTTGTTGTTGTGCCGTCCTCAGGATTCTGGCCTTCAACTGTTGTTGTTGTAGCATCCTCAGTATTCTGGCCTTCAACTGTTGTTGGTGTTGTATCGGTGCCAGTAGGAGTCTGCATCGCTGTTGTGGTTACAGGAACCTTAACAATGATCTTACCGTCGATGAACTCTACCTTATCAGTGATGTCATCGAAGTTAGGAGCAGTTACGTTTCTGAACTCTGCATTTGAGAACTGTACAGGGAACTCTGTATCCTCAGCGATATCTGAAGGAACAGTGAATGTAACAGTCATGAGAGTTGAACCGTCAGCAGCAGCCTTGCCGCCTACACCTGCATTGAAATCGTACTTGTGGTTGTTGTCGTTGTAGTTGAGAGGTGCGCCATAAGCCTCTGAACCTGCAGAAGCATTGTATGTCAGTCTCTCATCGCCGGTTACTACGAACTGAGCACCGCCTACCTTGAGGTTTGTGCCGTTAGGATCGAGAACCTTGATTGCCATTGTTACCTGCTCGCCGGGTGCAGCTTCTACTACAGGGATCTGCCATGCGATCTTGCCCTCAGGTACATCAACAGGTGCCTGTGTGGGAACTTCGCCGGTAGCTGTAGAAACAGGTGTTGTCTCTGTGCCCTGTGATGACTCAGTTGCTGTTGTAGCCTCTGTTGTCACATTGGGATCTTCGATTACGATCTTACCGTCAATGAATTCTACAAGTCCGGTTACATTTGAACCGAGTGTAGAGGATACATAACGGAATGCCTCGTCGCCCCATTTTACAGGGAATACGTCGCCGGGCTTAGCTGTCTCGGGAACCTGATAGTAGAGCTTGAGTACGGAAGAACCGTCAGCTGCTACTACGCCGCTGCCCTTGCCAACACCGAATGCGAACTTGTTATTGTCCTTGTTGTAGCCGAGCTTGGAATTGTAAGCCTCAGAACCTGTAGCCTTGTCAAGTGTAACGCCCTCAGCGTTGATCACGAACTGAGCGCCGACTACACTGAGTTCACCGTCAATATTCTTGACTGTTACGTCCATCTCTGCTACCTGACCGGGTGTGCCCTTTACTTCAGGAATGATCCACTGGATGCTATCAGCATCGCCGGTCTCCCCGTGGGGTACGATCTCGATCTCTCCGTCAACGAGAGTTACCTTGTCAGTAACATCTGCGCCAAGAGCGCCTGATACATAACCGTAGCTGCCCATATCCCACTTTACAGGGAATACGTCGCCGGCCTTAGCGTCAGCAGGGATCTCGAATACGAGCTTTGTGATTATAGCATTGTCTGCTGCAGTCTTGCCAGCACCGTTGTTGCCGGTACCGAATGCTAAGTGCTTAGTATCTGCATTGTATCCAACCTTTGATACGTAAGCGTCATTTGTACCAGCTACGCCGGTAAGCTTTACGCTGTCGTATGCAAGGCCGAACTGAGCACCTGCTACTGCGAGAGTAGAATCGCCGGAGTTGTATACTTCGAGGGTAGCTGTCTTGGAGCCTTCCTCAGCCTTAAACTTGCTGATGACCCACTTAGCTGTGCCATCCTCAAGAGCAGGAGTACCGCCGGAGATCTTAACAGCACCGTCAACGAGAGTTACCTTATCAGTAACGTCAGCGCCGCCGGCACCGGATACCATACCGAAGCCGCTCATATCCCACTTTACAGGGTATACATCGCCAGCCTTGGCATCGGAAGGAATGTCGAATGTAACTGTGCAGATCACAGCACCATCACCAGCAACCTTGCCGGCACCGCTGTTGCCTGTACCGAATGCAAACTTCTCGCCATTGTATGCAACAGATGATACATAAGCAGCATTCTTGCCGTCAACTGAAGCGATAGAAAGTCTGTCGTCGCTGATCTTGAACTGTGCGCCTGCTACTGCGAGGCTTGATGCACCGTCAACTGTGAACTTGAGTGTAGCCTGCTTTGTGCCTTCCTCAACTGTAACAGTCGGGATGAGCCATGTAGCAGAACCGTTTACGGGATCCGGAGTTACAACAGCCTTTGTTGTTGTTTCAACACCGGGTGTAACTGAAGGAGCTGTTGATGTAGCAACAGGATCGGTTACAATGTGAATCTTACCAGGCAGTATCTTAGCCTCGTAAGCGTTCTTTCTGTCTGTAGCAACTGTGAATCTTGAAAGTGAGAAGTCATAGTCGCCTGCTACAGCAGAAGACGGGATCTGTAAGTCATAAACGATTACAGGAAGTGAATCGTCAAGCTTTGTAGCATCGCCGTTGCTGAGTGTATCAATGTACTGGTAGCTGCCCTGTGTAGTTACAGGAGAATCAGAAGCAGCCTCTGAGATACCGTCACCGTAACCGGTTACCTTGATACCCTGAGGAAGTGCGCTGTCGAGAAGTCCTGCAACGAGCTGGCAAACATCGTGGTTGCCGGAATCTACCATTACCTTGAGCTGTACCTTATCGCCGGGCTTACCTGTAACCTCACCGGACTTAACGATGAAGTCATCAAGAGCAGGACCGGGTACCCAAGCGCCCTCGCCGGGATTTACAGCCTGAGTTGTGCCGCCGTTTACAGTGATAGTACCGGGAACTATCTTAGCCTCGTATACTGTCTTGCTGTCGGTTGCTACTGTGAATCTGGAAAGTGAGAAATCATACTTTCCGGATGCATCAGACGGAATCTGAATATCGTACTGGATAACATAGCTGTCATCGTCGATCTTCTGAGGTGCGCCTGATGTTGAAAGGTTGTCGATGTAGTAGAACTCACCCTGAGGTGTCAGAGGTACCATACCGCAAGCTTCAGAAATACCGTCGCCTACGCCTGTTACCTTGAATCCGCCGGGAAGGTCTCTGTCGTTCAGTCTTGCAACGAGCTGAGCAACTTCCATGTCGTTGGAATCAACCATTACATCGATTGTAAGTGTTGAACCGGGATTGGCTGTCCAGTCACCTGAGTAAACGATGAAATCGTTGAGTGCAGGGCCCTTATCCCAGCTTGCAGCAGGTGTCTGTGCATTTGTGGGATTGCTGCCGCCGCCTGTAACAGGAGCAGATGTAACAATAGGTGTGTCGCCGTTTACAGTGATAGTACCGGGAACTATCTTAGCCTCGTATACTGTCTTGCTGTCGGTTGCTACTGTGAATCTGGAAAGTGAGAAATCATACTTTCCGGATGCATCAGACGGAATCTGAATATCGTACTGGATAACATAGCTGTCATCGTCGATCTTCTGAGGTGCGCCTGATGTTGAAAGGTTGTCGATGTAGTAGAACTCACCCTGAGGTGTCAGAGGTACCATACCGCAAGCTTCAGAAATACCGTCGCCTACGCCTACTACCTTGAATCCGCCGGGAAGATCTCTGTCGTTGAGTCTTGCAACGAGCTGAGCAACTTCCATATCGTTGGAGTTAACCACTACATCGATTGTAAGCTTCTGGCCGGGTTTGGCTGTCCAGTCACCTGAGTAAACAACGAAATCGTTGAGGGCAGGACCCTTATCCCAGCTTGCAGCAGGTGTCTGTGCATTTGTCTGCGGTGCCTGAGTGTTGGGAGCCTGTGTTACTACAGCCTGCGTATTAGGAGCCTGTGTAACAGGTGCCTTGGTCTCTGTAGTATTGCCGACTGTGATAGTTCCGGGGATGATCTTTGCCTCGTATACTGTCTTGCTGTCGGTAGCTACTGTGAATCTGGAAAGAGAGAAATCATACTTTCCGGAAGCATTTGACGGGATCTGGATATCGTACTGGATAACATATGCGCTATCGTCGATCTTCTGAGGAGAACCGTCTGTAGCAAGGTTGTCGATATAGTAGAACTCACCCTGAGGTGTAAGAGGTACCATACCGCAGGCTTCTGAGATACCGTCACCGATACCTGTAACCTTGAAGCCGCTGGGAAGATCTCTGTCGTTGAGTCTTGTAACGATCTGTGCTAATGCAAGATCATTTGAATCAACCTTAACATCGATTGTCAGAGTTTCACCGGGATTGGCTGTCCAGTCGCCGGAGTAAACAATGAAATCGTCCTTGTTCTGACCCTTCTGCCAGGTTGCACCACCGCTGGACTGCTGTCCGCCGGGGTTCTGAGCCTGTGTCTGAGGTGCCTGAGTCTGAGGTGCCTGAGTCTGAGGTGCCTGAGTCTGAGGAGCCTGTGTTTCCTGAGTCTGACCGTTACCGGTTACTGTGATCTTACCGGGGTTGATCTTAGCCTCAACAACCTTGCTCTTATCAGGAGCAACTGAGAATCTTGAAAGGGAGAAAGTATAATCTCCGGGAGTTGCGTTTGAAGGGATCTGAATATCGAACTGCATAACAGGCTTGCTGTCATCCAGTTTGATGGGATCACCATTATTAAGTGTATTAAAGTAGTAGAACTCACCGTTCTTATCGGGAGCTATATCACCTGCAGCCTCGCTTACTCCGTCGCCGATACCGACAACCTTCCAGCCTGAAGGCAGATCTTCGTCAAGAAGTCTTGCAACGATCTGTGCAACCGTGTAGCTGCCAGAATTAGCCATAACATTGACCGTAACCTTCTCACCAGGCTTACCTGAAGCGGTACCTGATTCAACGATAAAGTCATTCACGGCAGTTCCTGCAGGGAACGATGATGCTGTTAATAAGGCAGAAACATCCATTACATCTTCCATACTAACATTAGGCTGCTCAGCAGATATTCTGCCGGCAGCGCTAACGTTAAAGGAAGAGGCAAATGCACTTGTGATGAGCGAGGAGCTCATCACAATGGATGTAACTGCCGAAAGCAGTTTCTTCATCTGTGCATTTCCTTTCCGAGCATATGCTCTATTTTATTGGATTTGCGTCCTTATTAAAGAACTTATGAGAATGACTTGAGGTCAGTGCTCTTGCAGGGAAGCTGAACGAGGTCGATGATATTCTGGAGAATAGCATCAGCATCGTTGGAGTTGATCTCTGTGCCCTTCTTCTCGTCGCAGCAGTCTGCGTTGAGCTTGTTCTGATCCTTCATCTCGTATGCAGAAGAATCGTTCATCCAAGCGCAAAGGATAACAACGTCAGCAATATTTACCTTGCCATCGCAGTTTACATCGCCGTATGCAGGTGTAAGATCGCTTGCGCCGCCGTTAGTTGTATCTTCCTGCTGACCAGGATCTGTAGGAGGATCTGTAGGACCATCTGTAGGACCATCTACTGTGATAGTACCGGGAATGATCTTAGCCTCGTATGTATCCTTGCTGTTAGGAGCAACTGTGAATCTGGAAAGTGCGAAATCGTACTTGCCAGCCTTAACTGTAGAAGCGACCTCAACCTCGTACTGGATTACGAATGCTGAATCATCGATCTTCTGAGCGGAACCGTCAGTTGCAAGGTTGTCGATGTAGTAGAACTCACCCTGAGGTGTGCAAGGTACCATACCGCAAGCCTCTGAGATGCCGTCAACAATACCAACTACCTTGAAGCCCTCGGGGAGGTCTCTGTCGTTGAGTCTTGTAACGAGCTGAGCTACGTCTGCATCGCCGGAATCAACCATTACATCGATTATGAACTTCTGGCCGGGCTTTGCTGTCCAGTCGCCGGACTTAACGATGAATGTATCGAGTGCGGGACCCTTCTCCCAGTCAGCTGCGCCGGACTGATCCTTTGTAACAGGCTGAGTTGTTGTATCAGGCTTTGTTTCAGGCGCTGTTGTAACAGGCTTAGTAGTTACTGTACCGGGATCAGAAGCACCGCCATTAGGATTAGTAACATTGATCTTGCCGGGGATGATCTTAGCCTCGTAAGCGTTCTTGCTGTCTGTAGCAACAGTGAATCTTGAGAGTGCGAAATCATATGATCCTGTAGGAACAGTGTCATCAACCTTAACTTCATACTGGATTACGAATGCAGAATCATCGATAGGCTGAGCGGAACCGTCAGTTGCAAGGTTGTCGATGTAGTAGAACTCACCCTGAGGTGTGCAAGGTACCATACCGCAAGCCTCTGAGATGCCGTCAACAATACCAACTACTGAGAATCCGGTAGGAAGATCTCTGTCATTAAGTCTTGTAACGAGCTGAGCAACGTCAATGCCGCCGGACTCAACCATTACATCGATTACGAATGTCTTGCCAGCTTCAACATTCCACTCACCAGACTTAACAACGAAGCCATCCATTGCTGCGCCCTTTTCCCATGTAGCAGCACCGGACTGATCCTTCGGGCTGGGCTGTGTTAAGCTCTGAGCAGGAGCATTGGTCTTGCCCTCTGTAGGAGCAGCTGTTGTAGGAGCCTTTGTCTCTTCCTGAGGAGGAGCAGTTGTTACAGCAGGTGTTGTTTCAGCAGGCTGTGTCTCTGTCGTATTGTCGCCTTTTACTTTAATTGTAAGAGCCTCACCGAGAGCGAGGTAACCATTATCTGTGGTCATCTTTCTGCCTGTAGCATCATCGGACTCGATCATGCAAGACTTGATCTCGGGGTTCTTTGAATCACTCTTGTAGTCGCAGAATTCAATTGTATAATCGCCCGGCTTTGTGCCCTGCTTGAAAGTAACTTCAACGATCATTACAGGAAGAGCATCGGATGTAGCACCAGCCCACTTATAGCCGTCATTTCCAGCAACCCAAGCTGTGGAAGCGAAAGCGTAATCAGCACCTGCAAGTGCGTAGCTGGCATCGTTATTGTAAACACCCTGGCCAGTTCCAGTGTAAAGATCTCTGCTTGAACCGTGCTTGAGCTCGCCAGCAAAGCCGGGAGCCTGTGTGATCTTGTATGTATCACCGTCTGCACCGGTGAATGCGGTCTCTTCAGCAAAGTACTTTGCAGCACCAGGCTTAATAGCTAAGAATTCAACGTCCTTAGGATCTCCGTTAGAAGATGTTACCTTGATCTGAGCTGAAATAAAGTCAGATGTAGGTGCTGTCTCCTTCAGGTAGATACCGATCGGTACTTTTACGTCTCCGGCAGAAGCGTCAACGGTAGTGCTTGCACCGTTAAAGGGACGGATCTCCAGAGTCTTGAGGGCAGCCGCACCTGTAGCAAAAGGAACAACTGCACTTGCCATCGATGCAGCCATCACGAGTGATGTAGCTGCAGAAATCAGTTTCTTCATTTGTAATAATTCCTTTCTTTAGGCTTAACCTATTATTTTTGCTTATTTTGGGTTTGTATTCCTTTGTAAGGGGGACAAATCAGATAATCTCAGAGTAATTACTTCAGAATGCCAGCGTCTATCTTCTGAATTGTGGTTGCGTCGCCGCCGGTGATACCTTCAGCGCCATCGCAGTCACCATTGATCTTGCCCTGCTCGTCGAGCGGGTACTTGGTCTGGTTTGCAATGTACTGGAGTATAGCAACTGCATCAGCTACGTTAACCTTGCCGTCAACGTTGGCATCGCCCTTCAGGTAGTTACCTGAAGCTGTAGTAGGCTGTACACCATCGCCGATAGTAACGCTTCCGTTTGCAACAGTTACAGCGTACTTGATAACTTCATCGCCCTTGGTATAACCGCAGTCGATAGCCTTGTTTGCTACGCCTGAGCCTGTATAAGTATCGCGCTTTGTAGGAATAACCTTGATGTTTGCAACATCGCCGTTCTTAGCGTTTGCCGATACCTTACCGGAAACAGTTACGAACTCACCGCCATTTTTCAGCCAATAAGACGCATCGCTTGCTGTAGACCACATTACGGCGACTACGCCCTCTCCTTCACTAAAGCTGTTGAAGTTCGGGAGCATTGATGATGAGGTATCTGCGCCCTCTGCTCCTGTCTTTGTTGCAGCTCCAGCTGTTACGGAGTCGATGGTAATCAGGTTGCTGTCATACTCCAGAGCGAAGTTAAGACACTGAATACCAGTAGCCGGAATGTCGGCCACGGAAACTTTCACTTCAAAAGCCCCTCCTACCTTTGCTGTCTCCTTGCTAACGGTTATCTGCACTGTATCGTCAGCAGCTACAGCCGGTACATAAGAGCAGACTGAGAGTGAAAGCATCGTTGCAGCCATAGCTCCGATGATCATCTTTTTTGTCTTCATGTTTTTTCCTCCTTCTTCATTGATTATATATAACAAAGGAACAGGTGCCCCTTTTATTATATCATGATTTTACGCCGCTTACCGGGTCCGATTCGGACAAGCGGCTGGTTCTGAGTGACCGCAGTGAACAAAACCGTGAGTACAGGACCGTCAGGATATGTATCCCAGACTCGTCCCGGCAGCAGTCTTTCTCAGGACTGATTCACACTGCCGTGATCAGATACTATTCCCATATTCTATATTTATTCACGATTTTATTATATAACAGGTCTCGAAAAAAGTAAATAGGTTTATATCGTTTTTGGTACTTTATCTAAACAATACCCCGGGTATTCGTACGGATTGCACAATGAGATTTTTGCGTAAATTAACTGCTCAGAATGCTATTCCGTATAGTTTTTGAATTAGTTTCTTCATTTATCGAGCTTCTGGAATTCCTTAGGGATGGCAGTGTCGATAATGTCATTCAGGATGTCCCAGCTGAAGCTTGTATAGGTGCCCTGGGGGATCGCATAGGGGATACCGTGGCTTGCCGCCAGCTCAGGTGTGTACTGGCTGTAGGGGTAGATACGGAGGTTAGAGAAATTACCATCATCATAGTGAACTATGGTAGGAATGACTCCCACGTCCTCTATAGTTATCTCTCCGGTCTCGCCGTCCATGACGAGGTCGAAGTCGGGCATTTCGCCCACAAGATTGAAGTTGTCTGTCTGGGCGCAGATGAAATTGCCCATTGAGTAGAATACGAAGCCCTTTGTGCCGTCATCGCGGGTGATCCATTCCATTGTCTGGGGAGTGTGGGTATGTCCGCCGAGTATGACGTCAGCGCCCCAGTTGATCATCTTGTTCGCAAGCTCCACGCGGTCCTCGGATACATCGAATGTATCCTCGCCGCCCCAGTGAGCGGAAACGATGACTGCATCGGCGATCTCCTTGGCTTCCTTGATCTGACGCTCTATCACGTCTTCTTCGTAGTTCATGACTACCCTCAGGTCAGACCATTCGGGGATCTCGAAGCCGTTGATATGCTCTGCATAGGCCAGAAATGCGATCTTTACGCCGTTGACCTCACGGACACGGATGCGGTTCGCATCCTCCTCGTTAAGGTATGCACCGAGTACCGTCAGGTTGTTCTCCTGGGCCTTGCGGTTCCAGAAGTTTATCGACTCCTCAAGTGCCTCCGGGCCGAAATCAAGAAGATGGTTGTTCGCCATCGTGAATACGTCAAATCCGAGGTCTATGACTGCATCAGCCACCTCGGGAGGAGAATTGAACAGGAGAGCACCGCCGTTCGCACCGCGTATCTCGTTGCTCTCGGATATTATGGTCTCCTGATTGATTATGGCCACATCTGCCGATTCGATAAGATACTTTACGTTCTTGTACATCGGCTTGAAGTCGAAATTCTCGCCCGGACCGGCCAGTTCCATGGCGTTCATATATACTGAATAATGTATAAGGTCATCGCCCACAGCGTCAACGTGCACACGCTTGTCCTCGGGCACCGGCAGTGTTGTCGGCTCCTCGGTGGGTGCCTCAGTGGGTTCTGCTGCCTCGGTTGCAGCGGGAGCACCTGCGTTGTCCGTATCCTCAGTGATGTCATTCGTACCGCCTATGACCTTGGAGGCACAGCTCACACCGGATACTACCAGTGCAGCCAGAACTGCTATCGCTGCTGCGGCACGTCCTTTTTTTAGTTTCATTCCATTATCTCCTCTTTCTGTACGCAAAGGGCACAAAACGCTCCTTTACAATTATATTATAGCACAGGCATTTATCTTTTTCAATTACAATTTGTATGATTTTTGTGAATAAATACAAGTCGTTTTATCATCCGTTCTGACATCGCTTGTCAAAAATCGGCTAAATACAGGCATTTATGCGGTTCGTCAGTTTGACCGCCTGTCACTTTGTAACATCGTACAAAGTTTTAATGAACATTTTGTGCAAAATAACCAATCAAGAGATTTTTACAATTCTGCACGGCTGTTCTGAAGGGCGATGAACTCCCCGGCGAGCTCCTCCGCCTCCGCATAGGAGGAGAGCTGATAGCAGCGTCCGCGGAACTTTGCCGAGCCGTAATAGCCGTTCATGTACCATGCAGCGTGCTTTCTTGCCTCATGCATGGCGAGCTCCTCCGGCTTTTCGCTGAGAGTCAGCATCAGGCGGATATGCCGCAGCATTATCTCCATCTTCTCTTCAAGCGTCGGCGGGGTGTAGTCATCCCCTGCCATTCCTGCGGCTATCTCCTCAAATATGAAGGGCCTGCCGTAGCTGCCGCGGCCTATCATCACAAGGTCACAGCCTGTCTCACGGTACATACGTTCACAGGATGCGAAGTCCGTTACATCGCCGTTTCCGATGACGGGTATGCTCACCGCATCCTTCACGGCCTTTATCACACTGTTGTCCGACTCGCCGCTGTAGAACTGGTCCCTCGACCTGCCGTGTACTGCGACTGCTGCCGCTCCGGCATTCTCGAGAGCCTTTGACATCTGCGGGGCGACGTTCTCATCCTTGCTCCAGCCGCTGCGTATCTTCACAGTGACGGGGATGCTGCCGGCAGCCTTCACTGCCGCCTCACATACCATCGCTGCAAGAGGAATATCCTTCATCAGCGCCGAGCCTGCACCGGTACCTACTACCTTCGGCACCGGACAACCCATATTGATATCTATGATATCCGGCTCGTAGCGGAGGACTATATCCACCGCCTTCGCCATGAACTCCGGCTCGCTGCCGAAAAGCTGCACCGCCATGGGTCTTTCCTCAGGCGTTACCGTGCAGAGCTCCGCGGTCTTGCGGTCTGAGTAGACTATCCCCTTGGCGGAGACCATCTCGCTGGTCACCATAGCTGCTCCGTACTCACGGCACATGAGCCGGTAGGCACGGTCGGCAACTCCCGCCATAGGGGCAAGGGCTGCGGTACGCGGTATCTTTACGCCGCCTATATCAATTGTTGCTGTCATCTGCTGCTGCGGTCTGCGGAGTGTCCTTCTTTTTGAACACGAATATCTTGCTTATCACGTAATTGAGTATCAGCACTACTACATTTGCAACTATCTTTGTCACCCAGTAGTTGATACCGATGATTCCGTTGCCAACTGTCATCATGAGCCACTCCACCAGAAGAGTGAAGACTCTTCCGCCGTAGAAGGAGGCTGCCTCGGCGGCGAGGGCCTTTGCGCCCTTTGCCTCAGACTTGAACACCCACACCCTGTTTGTGAGGTAGGCGAATGTAACTGCACAGACCCATGAGAACACCGTGCTTATCTGTGCAATGGCAACATTTCCGAAATCGCCCCAGTTCTCCAGCACCTTCTTGGCTATGCCGGCGGTCAGGAAGCTCACGACTGTTGTGAGCACGCCGAACACCAGATAAAGCCACTTATCCTCGTACTTGTAGTAGATATCCTGCAAGGGCTTTGGCAGTATAGATACACAGGCCTTGATGAATTTTTCCATTCTATCCGTCCTTTCCAAAAACTGTTCACTTATTTATAATAACAGCATTCACCAATTTTTGCAAGTGTTTCACAGAAATTTTAATTTCTCCGCAATTTCCGACCTGTTTGCAAACTACGGTCTTTTCTCTTGCCATTTTCCCTGTTATGTGTTATTATATAAATGTATACCATTATGAAAAGGAAGATATTATGCTTGTCAGCCTTAATAATATTAACAAATACTATAACGGCGCTCAGGTGCTGAAAAACGTTTCCCTCGTCATCGACGAGAACGACAAGATAGGTCTCGTCGGAAGGAACGGCTGCGGAAAATCCACTCTGCTGAAGATAATCACAGGCTCCGTCGAGCCGGACCGTCTCTCTCAGGACGGAAAGGACGGAGTCGTATCCTTCGCAGGCAAGACCTCCATAGGCTATCTTGCCCAGATGGCAGGCCTCGATTCCGAAAAGACCGTCATGGAGGAGATGAACAGCGTCTTTGAGCCCATACACAAGGCCATTGAGCGTCTCCGTGAAATTGAGCTGGAGATAGAGCTGGGCGACAGCTCTGCCGCAGACGAGTACCAGCAGCTCTCCTCATGGGTGGAGGCCAATGACGGCTACAACACCGATGTGAAGATACGCACCATACTCAGCGGTATGGGCTTTTCCGGCGATGAACTCGGAAGGAAGGTCTCCGGCTTCAGCGGCGGCGAGAAGACACGTCTGTGCATATCGAAGCTCCTTCTTGAGGAGCCGAACCTGCTCATACTTGACGAGCCTACCAACCACCTGGACTTCAAGACCATCATGTGGCTGGAGGACTACCTCCGCAGCTACCGGGGCGCAGTTCTCATCGTATCCCATGACCGTTACTTCCTCGACCGCCTCTGCACATCCATATGTGAGATAGAGCGGGGGGTGCTGAAGCGCTACAAGGGCAACTATACCGCCTTCGTCCATCAGCGTGAGGAGAACGACACAAGACAGGAGAAGGAATACGAGCAGCAACAGAAGGAAATAGCCAAGATGGAGGACTACGTGGCACGCAACCTCGTCCGCGCCTCCACCACGAAAATGGCTCAGAGCCGCCGGAAACAGCTTGAGAAAATGGAGCGTATAGAGCGCCCCGTACACGACACGAAGTCTGCTAAGATACAGTTCACCTACGCCATGGAGCCTCCGGAGGAAGTCCTCAAGGTCAAGGGCATCGACCTCACCGTCGGCGAGGGCAGCACCAGAAAGACCCTCATGGAGGACCTCACCTTTGAGGTGCGCCGGGGTGAGAAGGTGGGCATCATCGGCGACAACGGCATAGGAAAATCCACCCTGCTGAAGATAATACAGGATATGCTCCCCCACAAGGGCATCGTCCGCTGGAACAGCAATATAAAGATATCCTACTTCGACCAGGAGAGTGCAAGACTCAACCGTGAGCTGACCGTCATGGAGGAGCTGCACAGCCGCTATCCCTCCATGTCAGACCTGGAGGTCAGGAACCTCCTTGCACAGGTGCGCCTTGTGGGAGAGAACGTATTCAAGGAGACGGGAGTCATCAGCGGCGGTGAGAGAGCAAAGCTCTGCTTCGCCATAATGATGCAGGAGCACGGAAACGTGCTGATACTCGACGAGCCTACCAACCACCTGGACCTCAGCTCCAAGGAGGCCATAGAGGAGGCTCTCAAAGAATACACCGGCACAATGATATTCGTCTCACATGACCGCTACCTTCTGAGCCGCCTTGCGGACAGACTCATCGAGCTGACGGAGAGCGGTATGCGTGAGCACAACTACGGCTTCGAGAAATACCTCGATGTGCTCCGTGACGAGCAGGCCGCACAGAAGCGTGCCGCCGACCTTGAAAAGCAGGAGAAGGCTGCTGCCGCCGCAAAGGATAGGTCCGAGAAGGTCTACCGCAGCAAGCAGCAGAGAAGTGCCGACGCCGCCCGCCGCAACGAGCTGCGCAGGCTCGAGAAGGAGATAGATGACTTACAGGCGCAGATAGACGCCATCGCCGAGGAGATAACTCATGAAGAGGTCTACAGCGACTATGAGCTGATGAATGCAAAATGCGCCGAAATGGATGCCCTGAAACAGAAGATAGACGAAGACCTTGAACTGATGATTGAACTGGAGGAATGAACATGAACCTCATCAAAGCCGCCCATGAAGCCATAGCCATAACGAAGGAGAAGAAATACACTGCCGGCGGCAGGGAGATACAGCTGCCGGAGCTTGATTACACCGCAGCAGAGGTCATAACCCCCGATGCGGGAAAGGCACTGCTTGAAGAAGCGCTCCCCATACCGGAGGGCAGCTCCATGTGCCGCATAGAGGTGACAGCAGAGGACAGCTTTCAGGCGGCTTCACGCTTTGATAAGGCCCTTGTCCTCAACTTCGCAAACGCCCACCATGCCGGCGGCGGCTTCATGCTGGGAGCCAAGGCTCAGGAGGAGGCGCTCTGCCGCTGCAGCACTCTCTACGCTTCCATAACCTCGGATAAGGCCGCCGAGATGTACCGTTGGAACAACACTCACATAAGTGCCGTAGAATCGGACTATATGCTGTTATCTCCCGATGTCTGCGTGTTCCGTGACAACGGCTGCGAGCCCCTCGATGAACCCTTCATGGCCGCTGTCATAACCGCTCCCGCCCCCAACAGAAGAGGTGCGGCAATACTCACACCGAAGAAGACCATACAGGAGACCTTCCTGCGCAGGATACGCATAATACTGCGTCTTGCCGCAAAGCAGGGCTATAAGAATCTTGTGCTCGGCGCATGGGGCTGCGGCGCCTTCGGAAACGATCCTGTGACCGTTGCAGGCTGCTTCCGTACCGCACTTATCGACGACGGTCTCGGAAGGGCCTTTGATACCGTGGTGTTTGCGGTATGCGGGAATCAGGAGGGAAAGAACCCCAGGGCATTCCGTGAGGTGTTCAAAGACTCAGCAGATACATAAGAACAGAAGGCATGAATAAAAAGAGGTTCCGTAACCGGTGAACCGCTCAGACAACAGGAGGGTAAAATGGCACTGAAGGTCAGGAAACGCATAAAGAACGGACTTGTTATGATAGCAGTGGGAGCTGTCGCAGGTGCAGCTGCATTCGTGGGGCTGAAATACCACGACAGGAAGCATGAGCCTTCTGTGAAGGAGGTCCTCGAGGAGGCAAAGGAAAAGGCCGAGGAAGCAATAGATACGCCCCTTGACGATATGGTGACAGAGACCGTGACCATACGTCAGGAGACGCTGGAGGAGCTCTTCGCCCCTGCAAGCGAGCTCGTCACCTACAAATACTACTACACCTCCGCCGCTGATATGGAGAAATACAAGGAGCTTTTCGGCTACAGGATACCCGGCACCACCGACCGGACAGTATTCACATACGACGGCACGGTTAGCGCAGGCATCGATCTCTCCAGGCTCTCCTATGACAGCATCGACAACGAAAAGAAGACCATCGTCATAACCCTGCCCGCACCGGAGATATTCTCCCATGAGCTGGATACTTCCAGCTTCAGCTACTACGATGTGACTTCATCTCTGTTCACGGCCATCACGCCGGAAGAGCTGACAGACAAGCTGGATGAGCTGAAGCTGAAGGAGGTGGCAAAGCTCTACCGGGACGAGGATTTCTTCCCTTCCGTATCGGAGAACGCAGAGAAGGTGCTGCGGGAGCTGCTGACCATGAACAGCGACACCGCTGACTTCACTGTTACATTCAATACCACCCTCCCCGATCCCCCGATTGAGGCAACTCCCGGAGTAGTCGTTGACGGAAAGATAGCGATGCCATCGCCGGCATCGGCATATCAGAACTACACCTGCACAGAGCTTATGAATATACTCCGTGAGATGGGCTTTACCAATTTCGCAGACCCCGAGCCGGTGAAGGACCTCTACGCCGGACTGCTCGTAAAGGACGGCCAGGTAGAATCATTCACCATAAACGGCATGGCGGATTTCTCCGCCGGAGAGGTATTTCCCGCTGATGCTCCCATAGCGATAAGGTACCATACTTTCGTTGAGCAGACATGGACTCTCCCGCCTGCGCTGCAGCAGGGTGAATAAAGAAAAAAAGGACGCCCTAAAGGCGTCCTTTCAGTCTGTCAATAAACCTTACATTTACAAATAAGCGGGGCGATGTAGGCATCGCCCCCTACATTTTGCTATGGAGGAATCGGCGTTTGTAGGGGCGGATGCCCACATCCGCCCGCTTGACTTCTGCCATAACTGACTTTTTTTGACAAGCTAAAAGGACGCCGTAAAGGCGTCCTTTCATTTCATTTTCAGTTATCAGACTCAGTCAAGCTTGAATGTGTCTGATACAGCATCAGCTGCACTGTCAAGAGCATCAGCTACTGCGTCAGCAGCGTTCTCTACTGCCTCTGCGCCCTCTTCAGCGATATTCTCGACTGCATCCTTGGCATCATCGATCTCGAAATCTATCTCGTCCTCGTCATCATACGGATCCGGATAATCATAGATATCATCATCATAATCAGGGTCGTTGTTCTCACGCAGTGACTTTACTGCAAAGAATCCTGCTGCTGCGGCTGCGGTTCCGGCGAGAAGGCCTAATAAAAACTTATTCATTCTTACTCCTCATTTCTTCGCAAGACAGATTCAAGTTGTGTGCTCTGCGGAGCCGCTTGCGAACTGCTCCGATAGGCATAGATTTATTATAACACAAAACTTTTAAAATTTCAACTGCCTACATATTATTTGTTAAAAACATCAAAATTGAGATGGCTGTAATTGGTGCAGTTTCACAACGAAGTATACGCTTTCCGAGCCATACCTGAGTTGCTCCGGCGTTTACGATCTTCTCTGCTTCCTCCTTGTCAAAGCCTCCTTCACTGCCCACGACGAGCGCAGCACTGCGGATATCCGAGAGTTCCACATCTCCGAAACGGCAGCCGCCCTGTTCCTCGTAGAGAAGAATGGTTCTGTCAATTGATTTTATCATATTGATCATACCATTCAGGTCTGTTACAGGTGTGACCTCGGGTATTATACCTCTTCCGGACTGCTTGGCAGCCTCCTCGGCTATCCTGTTCAGTCTCTGCAGCTTTTTTGCGAAATCCCTGGGGTCGGGGCGTGAGATGCAGCGCCTTGTCAGCACGGGCACTATCCGGGAAACTCCCAGTTCCACGCTCTTCTGTATGATATACTCGAGCTTGTCAAGCTTCGGCACAGCCTGGAAGAGAGTCAGCTCTATATCCGGCTCGGCAGCGCAGGGTTTCTTCTCCGCAAGGTCAAGGAAGACCTCATCGGCAGTTATGCGCGCGACGGTACAGAAATAGTCGGTTCCGCAGCAGCATACCGTAACAGGCTCACCGGGCTTCATTCTGAGGGAGCGGCCTATATGGACGGCATCACTGCCTGTAAGCACGATATTATTCTCGTCTATCTCATTTACAAAAAATCTCGGCATGATATCACCTCTGTTTCGTTATGATAATATTATAAGCGATTGGCGGAGATTTTGCAAGTAGGAAAGGAAGCTTATAATTCATAATCAGTTGTATCGCACTGGCAGCATGGATTCCGGGCTGCTTTCCGGGTTTCAGGGCAGCGTCCCCTCCCTGCTCTTGACAAGCACTTTATAATAAGATATAATAGAAATGTTCAGCAGTATATGCTGCCGGACAACGAAAACAGAGTTCCATTCATTTACGGAGGTGTAATAAGATCATGGATAATGCCGCCGACGGCAGCAGTCCCTATATCACTATCATTCACAAACATTCAGGGCATGGTCTCCGCAGTGCTGCGAAGGACTATGCCTTTTCGTGGTTTTTATTTACGGAGGAGCTGACATGACCGGGCAGATAATAATGCAGATCGCTGTGATACTGCTGTGTTCACTCTTTTCTGCCGCGGAAGCCGCTGTTATCGGGATAAACGATTCACGGCTCGAAAAGCTCGCCTCCGCAGGCAACAAAAGGGCTCAGAGACTTAAAAAGCTTACATCGAGCCCCTCAGGCTTCCTCTCCTCGCTCCACGCCGCTATGACGGCCGTCGGAGCAGCCGGCGCTGTATCGGCTGCCTGGTGCTTTGCAGGCAGGCTCGCCGGCATAATGCCCTCCTCTCTCCCCCGCAAGGCAGCAGAGGCAGTATCCGCCGCAGTCGTGGTGCTGGTATACTCTGCCCTCTTCCTCGTGTTCGCTGAGCTGCTCCCGCGGGCTGTAGCAAAACGCGACCCCGAGAAATACGCTCTCAGACTCTCCGGCGCAGCCTGCCTCATAAAGGCCGTATTCACGCCCCTTGCAGCTGTATCAAATGCCATAGCATCGCTTATACTCCGCATCTTCGGTATCGATTCCGGCAGCGAAGCCGACAAAGTCACCGAGGAGGAGATACTCATGATGTCAGATGCCGGCGCCGAGAACGGCACCATCGACGAGGACGAGAACCGCATCATCAAGAACGTATTCGCCTTCGATGACATGACCGCCGGTCAGATATGCACCCACCGCACAGATGTATCAGTGCTCTGGAGTGAAGACCCGACGGAGGTATGGGAGGAGACCATACACCGCACCCGCCACTCCGCCTTCCCGGTATGCGGGGAGAGAGTCGATAACGTCATCGGTGTGCTCGATGCCAAGGACTATTTCCGCCTTGACGACAAGAGCCGTGAAAACATAATGGCAAACGCCGTCCGCGAGCCCTGCTTCGTGCATGAGAATATGAAGGCCGACAGGCTCTTTGCACAGATGAAGCGCAAGGGTGCAGACCACTTCGTTATAGTCGTTGATGAGTACGGCGGAATGAGCGGCATAATCACAGTCACAGACCTGGTGGAGGAGCTTGTGGGAGATTTTGACGACGATGAGCTCGACACAGCTGAGGCTGTATTCACACAGCTGGCAGATGACTGCTGGCTCATACCCGGCATCACGCCTCTCGGGGATGTCTGCGAAGAGCTGGACATCACCCTCCCGGAGGACAAATACGATGCATTCGATACCTTCGGCGGCTTCGTTATAGCCGTACTGGGCGAGATACCCAAGGACGGCACTCAGACCACCATAGAGTCCGAGGGGCTGCATATCGAGGTACAGGAAATAAACCACCACCGCATAGAGCTGTGCCGTGTAACAAAGCTTCCGGCCCCTTCGGACGAGACTGACCGCACAGCCGGCGAGGAATAATCAAAAAGGAGAAATAACGATGGATATCATAGAGCTTACAAGAGAGCTGGGAAAGGCTCTCCAGAACGATGACCGCTATATAGCATACTCACTTGCCAAGCAGGTGAACGACAATGACGAGGAACTCCAGAGACTCATCACCGAGTTCGATCAGCTTCGTCAGGACCTGAACGAGGCAGTCTTCAAGGAGGACAAGGACACCGACAGGATCAAGGATCTCGATCAGAATGTCAAGTCACACTACAAGCAGATCATGGAGAACAAGAACATGATCGTCTTCACCGCTGCACAGCAGTCCCTTGAGGCACTCGTCACCAATATGAACCAGATAATCTCCATGTGTGCCAACGGCGAGGATCCCGCAACCTGCGAGCCCTCCTCCGGCTGCACCGGAAGCTGCGCTACCTGCGGCGGCTGCGGCTGATTATCACATCTCCTAAATACCAACTGTTCAGATAAGGAGCTTTACCAATGGATATCGACAGGAGCAAGCTATCACCGATGATGCAGCAGTACTTCGAGGTCAAGGACAAGTACCCCGGCTGCATCCTCTTTTTCCGTCTCGGAGACTTCTATGAGATGTTCTTCGATGACGCTATAACTGTCTCAAAGGCTCTTGAGCTCACTCTCACCGGCAGGGACTGCGGCATGGAGGAGCGTGCGCCCATGTGCGGCGTCCCCTATCACGCTGCGGATATGTACATCAGGAAGCTGATAGACTTAGGCTTCAGGGTTGCTGTCTGCGAGCAGCTGACCGACCCCGCCGAGACCAAGGGTATAGTCGTACGTGACGTTATCCGCGTGGTAACTCCCGGCACTATAACCGAATCGAGTATGCTCGACGACAGCAGCAATAACTATATATGCAGCGTATACTACGACGAGGCATCAAAGACCTGCGCTGTCGCCTCCGCCGATATATCTACCGGAGAGGCCGCACTCAGCCTCTTTGAGGATACAAAGGGCAGCTCCCTTGAGGCAGCTGTCATAAATGAGCTCTCCCGCTGCTCGCCTGCCGAGATAATATTCGAGGAGGGCTTTCTCTCCCTGAAGAGCGTTGCCGAGTTCATCAAGGTACGTCTTCAGTGCGCTGTCACCATGCTCGACAAGGAAAGCTTCTCCCCTGCCATGCATCGCGATATGGTGTGCGGAGTATTCGGGAAGAAGGACATAAAGGAACTGGGCATATCAGAGGACGGTGCAGACTGCGCCGCTGTATGCGCCCTCTTTGGCTACATACAGGATACCCAGAAAACCTCTGTATCACGCTTCACCTCTATCGAACTGCTCAACGGCGAGGCCTTCATGGGGCTCGACCTCAACGCAAGGCGCAACCTTGAACTGACGGAGACTCTCCGTTCCAAGGAGAAGAAAGGTTCTCTCCTGTGGGTCCTCGATTCAACGAAGACCTCCATGGGAAGACGTATGCTGAAAAACTGGATTGAGCAGCCCCTCCGCAGTCCGGCAAGGATAATCGAAAGACACGGTGCGGTAGAGGCGCTCTACCGTAAGAGCGTCGTACTCTCCGATATCTCGGAGCTTCTTGAAAACGTCTATGACCTTGAACGTCTTATGACCAAGGTCATGTATAAATCCGCCAATCCCCGTGACCTCAGGTCACTTGCTGCAACTGCAAAGCAGCTGCCCGCCCTTAAACAGGAACTGGCAAAGCTATCCGAGTCAAAGCTGCTGACAAAGCTCTGCGGCGAGATAAACGACCTCAGTGAGATAGTGACCCTCGTGGAGAACGCCATCACGGAAGACCCGCCCATATCCGCAAAGGACGGCGGAGTGATACGTGAGGGCTTCAACGAGGAGCTCGATTCCCTGCGCCATACCATGACCCACGGCAAGGAGATAATCGACGGCATCGAGCAGAGAGAAAAGGAAGCCACCGGTATCAAGAGCCTGAAAACAGGCTTCAACAGGGTATTCGGATACTATATCGAGGTAACGCGTTCCTACTACGACCTGGTCCCCGAGGGCTGGATACGCAAGCAGACTCTTGCAAACGCCGAGAGATTCATAACCGAGGAACTGAAAAATGCCGAGAACGCCATACTCGGCGCAAAGGACAAGGCTCTCTCCCTTGAGGCGGATATATTCGCCGAGGTCAGGGACTTCCTTGCCACAAAGCTGGCCGAAGTGCAGCAGACCGCCGCTGCGGTAGCCGCCGTTGACGTGCTCTGTTCCTTTGCCGATACTGCCCTCCGCAACCAGTACGTAAAGCCGGAGATGACAGTGAACGGCGTCATAGAGATACACGCCGGCCGCCACCCCGTTGTCGAGCTCATGCTCCGTGACGAGGTATTCGTGCCGAATGACACCATGATAGACAACCGTGAGAACCGTATGTCCGTCATCACAGGCCCGAATATGTCCGGTAAATCCACATATATGCGTCAGGTGGCCCTGATAGTCCTCATGGCTCAGATGGGCAGCTTCGTCCCTGCCGACTCTGCACGCATATCCGTCTGCGACAAGGTATTCACCAGAGTAGGTGCCTCGGATGACCTGACAGCCGGCCAGTCCACCTTCATGGTGGAGATGAGCGAGGTGGCCGATATACTCAAGAACGCCACTCCCGACAGCCTTGTGATACTCGACGAGGTAGGCAGAGGTACATCCACCTTCGACGGCGTGAGCATTGCCCGTGCTGTTGCAGAGCACATCTGCACCTCAAAGAAGCTGGGCTGCAAGACTCTCTTCGCCACCCACTACCATGAGCTCATAGGCCTTGAGGACGAGCTCGAAGGCGTGAAGAACTACAGCGTAGCTGTAAGCAAGCACGCCGGCACTATACGCTTCCTCAGGAAGATAGTAAGAGGCGGAGTTGACGAGAGCTACGGCGTTGATGTGGCAAAACTTGCAGGCCTCCCCTCAAAGGTCATATCCCGTGCAAGGGAACTCCTGGAGGAGATGGAGAGAGCCCACGCCACCGGAGGCGCCGTACAGAAGGAAGCCCCCGCAGAGCAGCTCAGCTTCGGCTCCTTCAGCCGTGATGCCGCTCTTGACCTGCTCGAAAAGACCAGCATAGATGAGCTTACCGACAGCGAATGCCGTGCGCTCCTCAAAGAGATGGCACGCATAGCCGCCGGCAACTGACATATACCGACACTGAAAAATGATAGAATGGAAGGAGGAGAAAAATGCCGCAGATAAACGTACTGAGCAAGGAGATATCCGAGCTTATCGCAGCAGGCGAGGTAATTGAGCGCCCCGCATCAGTCATCAAGGAGCTTGTGGAGAACTCCATCGACTCCGGCGCAAAGCATATCACCGTTGAGATAAAGAACGGCGGCGCGACATATATGCGCGTGACCGATGACGGCTGCGGTATGTCATACGACGATGTCCCCAAGGCATTTCTCCGCCACGCCACCAGCAAGATAGCCTCCAAGAGCGACCTTGACAGGATACTCACCCTCGGATTCAGAGGAGAGGCTCTTGCCTCAGTATCCGCAGTATCCCGTGTGGAGCTTATGACCAAGCAGCCCGGCGAGACCTTCGGCACCCTCTATACCATAGAGGGCAGCGAGGAGGTATCCCATGAGAAGAGCGGCTGCCCGGACGGCACTACCATAATCATCCGTGACCTGTTCTACAACGTGCCTGCCCGCGCCAAGTTCCTCAAAAAGGACGTCACCGAGGCGAACGCCGTGAGCCAGATAATGCAGAAGATAACCCTCTCCCACCCCGAAGTCGCCTTCAAGATGATACGCGACAACCGCATGGAGTTCAACTCCGCAGGTGACGGAGAACTGTATTCTGCCGTCCATGCTGTATACGGAAGAGATTTCGCCCGTGACCTGATACCCGCTGACTACGAGTACAGCGGCATACACATAACCGGCTTTGTGATAAAGCCCCTCTACTCCCGCGCGAACCGCTCCTTCCAGCACTTCTTCGTAAACGGCAGATACGTGCGTTCACGCCTCTGCTCCGCAGCACTGGAGAACGCCTATTCCAACATGATAATGACAGGCAAGTTCCCCGCCTGCGTGCTGATGATAGATCTGCCCCCCTCGGCAATGGATGTCAACATCCACCCGGCAAAGGCGGAGGTGCGCTTCACTGACGAGAAGGCAGTCTCTGATGCTCTGTACTTCGCCGTGAAGAATGCCCTTATGAATGACGGCCTGATATACGAATTCGAGCTGAAGCCGCCCCAGGACTGGACAAAGCCCGCCCCGCCGGAGGACAACTCCGTGCAGCAGGAATTCATGTTCACGCCTGTAGGCGAGATAGAAAAGGCCGAAGCTGCCATCGCTGCCGCAGAGGAGGCCGCAGCCTCCGCAGAAGAGACAGCAGCCCCGCAGCCTGCGCCTGCAGCACAGCCCTTGATACAGACCGCACCGCAGACGAAGACGGTACAGGGATACTATCCCTCCCCTGCCCCTGTGATAGACCTGCCCAAGGCTCCTCCCGCCTCCGAGACAGACGAGGATGACCAGCCGGAGACCGTAGGCATAGAGGCATTCAGCGGCTACAGCAGCAAGCCTGCCGCTCCTGCCCCCGATACAGTCGCATTCCATTACCTCGACCGCAAGTCCTTTGCTCCCCGCCCCGTGCCGGAGGTTAAGCACCCTGAGAGCATGGCCCCCAGGCCGGAGGAAAAGCCGAAGATAAGGGTCATAGGTGAGGCCTTCGGGCTCTACGTCATTGCAGAGCTCGGCAACAGCGACCTTGTGATGATAGACAAGCACGCCGCACATGAACGTATAATCTTTGAAAGGCTCAAGAGCCGCAACTGCCGCCAGTACAGCCAGAAGCTGCTTACCGGCATAAAGGTCCTCCTTACAGCAGAGGAGTTCTCCGCTATGGAGAACAATCAGGAGCTCCTTGCGGACCTTGGCTTTGAATTCGACTACTCGCAGAGGCCCTGCATCACAGCGACCGCTGTCCCCACCTTCATCATGGAAGCGGATATGGAGGACATAATCACAGAGGTCGCCGGAAACCTCAGGCTCTGCGTACATGACCCCCAGTCACACCTGCTCGATGATATGCTTCATACTGTTGCCTGCAAGTCCGCTATCAAGGGCAATGACAAGAACGATATCATCGAACTGCAGTCCCTTGCAGAGCAGGTATACTTCGACGAGCGCATCCGCCACTGTCCCCACGGCAGACCGGTGATGTTCACCATGAGCCGATACAATATCGAGCACCAGTTCAGGCGCACCTGAGCGCAGAAAGGAGAGATAACCATGCAGCCCTGTATCCATATAAGCCCGAAGCTGAAAATAACAGCTGCCTGCTTTGCGGTATCCTTCCTGCTGGTGATGTATCTTTTCATAAAAAAACCCCATATCGTTAAGAGCAAAAACCGCAAAGTCCGTGCGGTGATGGCATTTGCCCTTGCTTTCGTCCCCGGTGTGCTCGCAGCCTCGGTCTTTGCGACCACACTTACAGCCGCCTATGACCGCTTCTTCCGCCCCGATGATCAGATAACCTCTGAAGAGTTCGAAACCGAGGAAGAGGAAGATGACGAAGAGGAGAAGAACGATGAGTGACAAGCCCTTCGTACTGGCAGTAGCCGGCCCCACAGCCTCCGGCAAGACCTGGCTCGGCGCAGAGCTTGCAAAGAGGTTTGACGGTGAGGTAGTATCCGCCGATTCCATGCAGATATACAAGGGTATGGATATAGCCTCCGCAAAGCCCACAAAGGAGGAGATGCAGGGCATCCCCCATCATCTCATCGACATCCTTGACCGTGATACCGTCTTCTCCGCCGCAGACTACGTGAAGCTCGCCGGAGAGTGCATAAACGACATACTCAGCCGTGGAAAGCTGCCGATAGTCGTCGGCGGCACAGGGCTCTACATCGATTCCCTCCTCGGTAATGTCACCTTCTCCGAGGTCAGGACGGACCCGGAATACCGCCGCGAGCTGACTGAACTTGCAGAGCGGGAGGGCAATGACGTGCTGTACGCCATGCTCGTAAAGGCCGACCCGGCAGCCGCTGAGTCCATACACATGAACAATGTGGTCAGGGTAGTCCGTGCCCTTGAGGTGATACATACCTCCGGCAGGCTTTTCAGTGAACTGAAGGCGAAGAGCCGCCGCATACCGCCGCAGTGGGACAGCCTTGTCCTCGGGCTGAACACTTCCGACCGGAGCGTTCTCTATGAGCGCATAGACCGCCGTGTGGATGATATGGTCAGCCGCGGACTTGTGGAGGAGGCAAGGGAGATATGGCTCAGCGACAGCAGCGACAAAAGCTTCCGCACCGCCGCAAATGCCATAGGCATCAAGGAGCTCTACCCCTACTTCGAGGGGCTTTCCGGCCTTGAGGAATGTCTTGACAAAATACGTCAGGAATCCCGAAGATACGCCAAAAGGCAGCTCACATGGTTCAGACGGAATGAATATATACACTGGATAATATTCGATAATTTTAGTCAAAAGAATGAAATTTTAAAAAATGCTATGAAGGCTATGGAAATTTACAAAAATGTATGATATAATGTATTGTGTGTAATCCTACGCACCTGACGGAAGGCGCTGAAAATCAGCGGTCATCATCCCTGCGTTATATGGATAACATACAACTATATACGAAACGGAGAATGTGTATGAACAAAGCAATCAACCTGCAGGACGTTTTCCTTAATCAGTGCCGCAAGGAAAAGATCCTTGTCACTATTATCCTCACAAACGGTTTTCAGTTCAAGGGCATGGTAAAGGGCTTCGACAGCTACGTTGCCATCTTTGACTGCGACGGAAAGCAGCAGCTTGTATATAAGCACGCTATATCCACAATAATCCCGGCACGTCCCGTGTCCATTCTCGACGCCGCTGAAAAAAGCGAGTAAGTCTGAAAGAAAATGCGGAAATCAAATAATGATGCCGCTGCAAAGAAAAACAGATCCGACGCAAGTCCGTTCGTAAAGCTCCTGAGGAACCTTGCGATATTTCTCTCCATAGCCGTGTTTGTCAGCGTATTCTCAAATATGCGCAACAAGGTCCGTGAGACTACCGTCGCTCTTATGGATGACGCTGTTGCCTACAAGGAATTCAAGGCAGTATTCATCCGTGACGAGGAGGTAAAGACATACAACGGTGAAGGCGTACTGAGCTACAACATCCCCGACGGAGGAAAGCTCGGAAACGGTACAGTCATCGCCATGGCCTACCCCTCGGACGAGCAGATCTCCCTGAACAGCGAGAGGAAAAGGCTCCGCCACAGGCTCAGTATACTGAACAAGATAGAGAACCCCGGCACCCGTGAGTCAGCTCAGACATCGGGCATATCGGCAAGCATAAACGAAAGCTACCGCAGGCTGCTCTATGACAGGGACAAGCATGACTATGCTGCCATTTCGGATGAGATGGATGATCTTCTCGTGCTGATGTCAACATATCAGATCATAACCAACGAGACAGACGGCTTCAAGCAGCAGATAGCCGATATCAAGGCCAAGCTGCTGGAGATCCAGAGCAATTCCGTCCAGCCCTCCTCTGTCATCGTCGCAGACCGCCCGGCATATTTCGTCAGCTACAGCGACGGCTATGAGGAGGCCCTCAATCCCGCCGCACTGAGTACGATAACCGCGCAGCAGATACACGATGTCGAGGACAGGAAGCTTCAGGACGACACTATCGTCGGAAAAATGATAAACGGCTACAGCTGGCACGTTGCAGGTGTTCTTGACAACTCCCGCCACGATTTCACAGTCGGCGAGCCGGTTATGCTCCGGTTTGAATCCTCCGCTGATACATACAACGCCGTGATTACAGATATACGTGACAGCGGCGATCCTTCGGAAAGCGTATTCATCATAGAGTGCAGCGAGTTCAATTCGGATCTCGTCCAGCACCGTGCTGAGAGCGCTGAGCTCATCAAGGACAACTACCGAGGCCTGAGAGTCCCCAGAGACGCTATACGCTTTGCGGACAAGACCATCAGCGTCACGGATCCGGAGACCGGAGAGAAGGTCCCTGAAACGGCCAACCGAAAGGGCGTCTATACGCTGAAGGGCGACAAGATAGAGTTCAAGCTCCTCGATGTAATATACGAAGGCACGGATTATGTGCTCTCGAAGGTGCACGAGGACAGTACTGATTATCTTGCCCTCTATGACGATATACTAATGGAAGGTGTTGATCCTGATTATGCAGGAAAGGAGCTTCAGCCGTGAGGCTGTGCAGGACAGGCTTAAAGAGATAAGGGAGAACATAGCAGAGACCTGCGACAAGTACCGCAAGAGCGGTGATGTGCCTGAGATAATGGCAGTCACAAAGACAGTCCCGCCGGAGGTGGTGAACTGGGTGTTCGATATGGGGCTCGATCTCCTCGGTGAGAACCGGGTTCAGGAGTTCCAGTCAAAGAAGGACATCTACCTCCCTGAGGCAAGGGTGCACTTCATAGGCCATCTGCAGACAAACAAGGTAAAATACATCATTAATGATATGGATATGATCCAGTCAGTGGACAGCCTGAAGCTCGGTCAGGAGATCGACCGTCTCGCTGCCGCAAACGGAAAGATCATGGATATACTCTGTGAGGTGAACATCGGCGGAGAGGAATCCAAAGACGGCATCTCACCGGATAAGCTCGAAGACATGCTCGGTGAGCTCTCAGCTCTCGGGCATATCAATATACGGGGGCTTATGACCATTCCCCCTCCGACAGACAGCGATATCTTCCTCGGAAGGATGGCTGAGCTGTATGAAAGCCTGAAGGACAAGTACAGCATGGATACCCTCTCTATGGGCATGACCCATGATTACGTACAGGCCGTACGTCACGGCTCGACCCTTGTCCGCATCGGCTCCGGCCTTTTCGGCGCAAGGATCTATACCTGACAGGCTGATACAACTGTGATAAATATACCGCAAGAGTTTCCGCATGGCTCTCCGGCTGATATATTTTCATGCGGAGAATGGAGAATCATACCATGGAAATTTTCGATAAGTTCAAGGAGTTCTTTTTTTCTAACGAAGACGAGGATCTCAGCATCCCCGAGCCCGCTGCAAGAACCGAGCGTATCGTAAGGGACGAGCATCCCGCATACTCCGCTCCGGCTCCGTCAGCAACTGCTCCGGCACCCGCTGCACCGGCTACGCCCGCAGCCGCACCGGAATACTCAGAACGCCCTGCTACAGGCGAGAAAAGAGGTAATAAGGTAGTGAATATCCAGACAACAGCACAGCTTCAGGTAGTTCTTGTGAAGCCCTCAGCATTTACCGACGCAAAGCAGATCGCCGATCACCTCATCGCAAAGAAGACGGTTGTCCTCAACCTTGAAACTGCTTCACCCGAAAACAAGAGAAGGATCATAGATTTTCTCGTAGGCGTTGCTTACGCTAACGGCGGAAGTCTCAAGCCCGTTGCCAATCTCACATACATCATCACTCCCTACAACGTTGACTTCATCGGCGAAGATCTCGTAGGCGAGCTCGAGAACAACGGCGTATTCATCTGATCCGATAATGCAGAATACTCACGGTCAGACCGACAGGCTCTTTATTGCAAGGCTTGAGGATATGGTCAGGCAGTGCGAACGCTCGGGCTTCTGCGTCTACTCCCACTTCCTCGACGAGAGACAGTGCGTCGAGGCGGAGATGTGGTGCAGACGCAATACCGGTGAGCTTCTCTATGCCCTGTGGGGCGGATTTGAGGATGCCCGCAGGAAGATGCTCGTCATATACCCGGATTACTGCTCGGATCAGTACATGGAGAGCTTCCCTATGAAGTGTCTCACCTTTACCTTCCGCAAGGAGGATACCCTCACTCACCGCGATTTTCTCGGCTCCTTCATGGGACTGAGACTCAAGCGTGAGGTAATAGGAGATATCGTCGTTGACAATGGCGTTGCGCAGGCTTTTGTCACGGATGTCGCCGCAGGAGATATCCTCGTCTCTGTCAGCAAGATAGGCAGAGTCGGAGTAAAGGTAAGCGATGAAAAGCCCTTTGAGCTTGATACCGAACAGGCTTTCCAGGAGATAGGAGGGACAGCTGCGTCCCTGCGTCTTGACTGTATCGTTGCACTCGCTGCAAACGTAAGCCGTGAGAACGCCGCAAGGCTTATCCGCTCGGAAAAGGTGGATGTCAACCACTTCACCGTTACCTCGGTCTCACAGGAGCTTCACGAGGGGGATATCCTCTCCGTGCGGGGCAGCGGAAGATTCATATTCACAGGCTCCTCCGGCACTACCCGGAGCGGACGCCTGCATATACAGCTGAGAAAATTTATATAGAGGTGAAATAGATATGATTACTTCAAAGGACGTTAGAAATAAAAAGTTTGAAAAGGCTGCTTTCGGCTACAAGCAGGAGGAGATCGATGAGTTTTTCTCCCAGCTCGAGGCTGAGCTCGACGAGATGGAAAGAGAAAGAGCTGAGGCCAATAACAAGATACAGATACTCGCTGACAAGGTCAGAGAATATATGCGTGACGAGGACGCCCTGAAGGACGCTCTCCTCATGGCTCAGAAGCAGGGACATCAGGTCCTTGACGAGGCAAAGGAAAAGGCTGAGCAGATCATAGCTGAGGCTCAGGCAAAGGCAGACGCTCTCGAGGACGAGGCTGTACGTCAGCACGCCGTTCTTATGGAACAGAACAAGGAGGAGATACTCCGCGAGAAGGAGAACCTCCGCATCGCTCATCAGCAGGTCTCCGATTTCAAGCGTCAGCTGTTCGATATGTACAAGGAGCACTTAGAGCTCATCTCCTCTATGCCCGAGGATATTCCGGAGGATGAGGAGCCCGCTGAGGAGGCTGTACAGGCTCCCGCCGAGGCCCCTGTTCAGGAAGCTGCTCCCGCTGAGATCGGTCAGACAGCAGTACCGGCTGAGCCCGTTGAGAACACAGAGGCTCCCGCTGAGGAAGCTCCCGCCGAGGAAGGAAGAACTGCCGCAGATTTCCTTGCAGCAGCAAATGCTTCCATAAAGTCATTCACCGAGACTCCCGCAGATGCAGTTGCAGCCTTTGCAGCTGAGGAATCTGCTGAGTGATCATACGTCTATCCGCCTGCTGCCATGTCGGCAGCAGGCTTATTACTGCCCTTACGCCCGAAAGGAAAATGCCATGATGATAATTCTCCTGATCATGATCCTCCTGCTTATCGGAGCCGATCAGCTCGTAAAATACTGGGCTGTCACGTCACTGCGTGATGCAGGCTCCATGGAGTTCATACATATAGGCGATACGAAGATCATCGACCTCACCTACCTTGAGAACAGAGGCGCTATCTTCGGCAGCATGGCAGGACAGAAATGGTTCCTTATCGGCTTCACATCACTTGTCATCATCGCCGCAGTAGCCGCCTTCATAAGGACAAGAGGCCGCTCGAAGCTCCTCAGCTTCTCCCTCGCCCTCCTCATCGCCGGCGGCATCGGCAACATCATCGACCGCATACGCCTCGGCTATGTGGTGGATATGATAGAGATAAAGCTCTTCCGCTTTGCCATATTCAACGTTGCGGATATCTGCGTTACCGTTGCAGTCTTCCTCATCGTGATATATATGCTCTTCATCGACGGAAAGAAGGACGCCGCGGCAGGAAAGGCGGAGAAGGATGACTGATACAGCCCTACTCACCGTTCCGCCTGAGAGCAAAGGCGACAGGATAGACCGCTTCGTCTCCGACAATATACCGGAGCTGACACGCTCCGCTGTTCAGTCCCTCATAGCTGACGGCGCTGTCCTTGCGGACGGAAAGGCCGTGAGCAAGAACTACAAGCTCAGAGGGAACGAGGAGATAACCGTCACTCTCCCCGAGCCGCAGCCCATGGACGCTGTACCCGAGGAGATACCCCTTGATATCGTATACGAAGACAGCGACCTCCTTGTGGTCAACAAGCCCAAGGGCATGGTGGTACACCCCGCACACGGAAACTATACCGGCACTCTCGTCAATGCCCTCCTGTGGCACTGCGGGGACAGTCTCTCCGGCATCAACGGAGTGATACGCCCAGGCATAGTCCACCGTATAGACAAGAATACCAGCGGGCTGCTGATAGTCGCCAAGAACGACCGCTCCCATCTCTTCCTTGCGGAGCAGATAAAGGAGCACAGCTTCACCCGTGAATACGAAGCAGTCGCCTGCGGCAGCTTCAGAGAGCCGGAGGGCACAGTCGATGCCCCCATCGGCCGCCATAAGACCGACAGGAAAAAAATGTGCGTCACACAGGAGAATTCCCGCAACGCCGTCACGCATTACACTGTACTGAAGCAGTACGCCGGCTATGCACACGTAAGGCTCCGCCTTGAGACAGGCCGCACCCATCAGATACGTGTTCATCTCGCCTATATCGGACATCCCGTGCTGGGCGATGATGTATACGGCAAACCTTACAAGGGGCTGGAGGGGCAGTGTCTCCACGCCCGGAAGATAGGCTTCATACATCCCTCTACAAAGGAGTACATGGAATTCACAAGTCCGCTGCCGGACTATTTCCGGTCGGTGCTGAACAAGCTCGACAGAATGGGGTAGATAAGTTGTTTGAGGATATAAGCAAAGTCATCATCCTGAGCGATATGGACGGCACTCTGCTCAACTCGAAGAAGCAGATAACCGATACCGATATCGCTGCCATAAAGTGCTTCCGTGAGCTGGGCGGACAGTTCTCCGTCGCCACAGGGCGCACCATACAGTCATTTGAGCAGTATATCCGTCTGCTGGAGCTTCAAAGCCCCGTCATCATGTACAACGGCTCTGCCATACACGACTACGGAACCGGCACCACTCTCTATACACACCCCCTCCCCCTGAGCGCAAGGCAGCTGACGGCGGATATAATCGCCGCTATGCCCGAGGCGGGCGGAGAGGTTCTCCGGACAGACGATACATACGTCTTCCGCAATACGGATTATCAGCAGCTCCATACAGATATCTGCGGCATCGTGCCGAAGTATACGGAGCTTGACGATATACCGGAGGGCGGCTGGCTCAAGGTGCTCTTCTCCATGGCGCCTGAGGACGTCATGCACATGGAGCTCCTCGTAAAAGGCATGGACTGCACAGGCGTCAGCTTCGTGAAGTCCTCCGATATCTTCTACGAGATGCTGCCGGAGGGCATAAGCAAGGGCTCTGCACTGGAGGTATACCGCACTCTCCCAGGATACGAGGGTTTCACCTTCGTCTCTGCCGGAGACTTCGACAACGACCTTGAAATGATACAGGCCGCCGACCTGGGAGCCTGCCCCGCAAATGCGGAGGATGTGGTGAAGCAGAACGCAGACCTTGTTCTCTCCCGCACCTGCGATGAAGGCGCCATAGCAGAGCTTATAGATGAAGTTATCAGAAAATGCGGTCTCTGAGACTGCTATACAGCAAGAAATAGATTGCTTCCGCATATACGGAAGTGTTACAATATAAGGAGGGGACGATGAAGAAAAACAGGACTGAAAAATACTACGTCATCGCCGGCCTGGTCATACTCGCCTTAGGCCTTGCCCCTTTGGTATACGGCTTTCTCTTTCCGCCCGAAGGTATCGGCATAATAGGCGGTGCAGATGCTCCTACGGCTATATTCCTTCTCGGACACGCGGGAAAAAAGAGGCTGATCCTCATTGCAGCAGGCTTCGTGCTGCTGGTAAGAGGACTCATAGGCACAGCAAAGAACTCACGCTGATCACGGCTTCATGCCGTTAAATAATATTATTCTGGAGGTTATCATGGACGCAGCAACAAAAAAGAATTTGCAGCAGATCGCCTGCAAGGTAAGAATGGGCGTTATCGAGGGAACCTATAACGCTAAATCCGGTCATCCCGGCGGATCGCTCTCCATAAGCGACACCCTCACCTATCTCTACTTCAACAAGATGAACGTAGATGTAAAGGATCCCGATAACAAGGACAGAGACCGTCTCGTACTCTCAAAGGGACACACAGCTCCCGCTCTGTACTCTGTTCTCGCACAGAAGGGCTTCTTCCCCGAGGAGGAGCTGAAATCCCTCCGTCACATCGGCGCACTTCTCCAGGGTCATCCCTGCATACACATCCCCGGTGTTGATATGTCAAGCGGCTCACTCGGTCAGGGTATCTCCGCTGCCTGCGGTATGGCTCTTGCCGGTAAGCTCGACAACAAGTCCTACAAGGTATACACCATCCTCGGCGACGGTGAGATCGAGGAAGGTCAGGTTTGGGAGGCTGCTATGTTTGCTGCCCACAAGGGACTTGACAACCTCGTAGCTATCGTTGACAACAACGGTCTCCAGATCGACGGACCTATCACTGAGGTATGCTCACCCGAGCCTATCACAGACAAGTTCGCTGCATTCGGCTGGCACGTTATCACTGCTGATGCCCACGACTTCGACAGCCTCGATGCTGCCTTCACTGAGGCTGAGTCCGTTTCCGGCAAGCCTGTTGTGATCGTTCAGAAGTCCGTAAAGGGCAAGGGCGTATCATTCATGGAGAATCAGGTAGGCTGGCACGGCACAGCTCCCAACAAGGAGCAGTACGATCAGGCTATGTCAGAGCTCAGTGCTCAGTTAAAGGAATTGGAGGGTTAAGACAATGGCAGATGTTATCAAAAAGGCTACCAGAGAAAGCTACGGCGAGGCTCTCAGAGACTTAGCCGGCGAGTACAAGGATCTTGTGGTACTCGATGCAGACCTTGCAGCAGCTACAAAGACAGGTATCTTCAAGAAGGCCTGCCCCGAGCGCTTCTTTGACTGCGGTATCGCTGAGGCAAACATGATGGGCGTTGCTGCCGGTCTTGCTGCCTGCGGAAAGATCCCCTTCGCTTCCACATTCGCAATGTTTGCTGCCGGACGTGCTTTCGAGATCGTCCGCAACTCTATAGGCTACCCCCACCTCAACGTAAAGATCGGTGCAACACACGCCGGTATCTCCGTTGGTGAGGACGGTGCTACACATCAGTGCAACGAGGATATCGCTCTTATGCGTACTATCCCCGGCATGACCATCATCAACCCCTGCGACGATACAGAGGCAAGAGCTGCTGTAAAGGCTGCCCTCGACTTCAACGGCCCTGTATATATGCGTTTCGGAAGACTTGCAGTACCGGTGATCAACGATCCCGCTACCTACAAGTTCGAGCTCGGCAAGGGCGTTACAATGCGTGACGGAAAGGATGTTACCATCGTAGCTACAGGCCTTATGGTAAACGAGGCTGTACAGGCTGCTGAGACACTTGCTGCCGAGGGCATCTCCGCAAGAGTCATCAACATCCACACCATCAAGCCCCTTGACAAGGAGATCATCTGCAAGGCTGCAAAGGAGACAGGCCTTATCGTTACCGCAGAGGAGCACAGCATCATCGGCGGTCTCGGCTCAGCTGTTGCTGAGGCAGTTACAGAGTGCTGCCCTGTTCCCGTTGTCAAGATCGGCGTAAACGACGAGTTCGGCCACTCCGGCCCCGCTGTAGACCTCCTCAAGGAGTTCGGTCTCTCAGCTGAGAACATCGTTGCTACAGTGAAGAAGGCTCTCAAGAAGTAAGAGCCCGTTATAAAGCTGATAAAGCCGCAGCATTTTCTTGCTGCGGCTTTTTGTGTGGTTACGGTTTAATGCAGAACGCTTAATTAAGAATGCGGTTTTCTTTTCCTCCCCCAACTCCCCTGGTTTCCCCCTCTGGCATTGAGAGTACAAGTCAGGACAAACAAAAAATGAAGGATAGAAAGAATTATTTGTACATTGGTTAACGTTACATAACGGTGGATTGCCAAAGAGGACAACCTCCGGGGGAAAGAGAGAGGGAAAAAGAAAACCGCAGCAAAAACCGGCATTTCCCTCTCTCTTTCCCCTCTACGGTTTTCCTCTCTGGACTCTCCTTTCCCTCACCCCTATCTCTCACCCTTTGCCGGTTTTTTACTTTGTTCCGGACACGCAGGCTAAAGCCGGCTATCGCACGGGCAGCCTAATTGTGTGTGGTGTGGGTTGTGTAGCGGGCGCACGAAATATGCCCATCCAGCCCATAACAGAGAAATCCCGCAGACAGCCATCACCGGCCGCCTGCGGGATTTGTATATATAGTGCTATATCATGCTTAGTCTATGCTCTGCACTGCGCCTGTGAAGAGTGGCAGGCCTGTTGCGTCGTCCACTATCATATACACGAATGGACGGTTCAGATATACGTAATAACTCTTTTCCGGATTTGCAATGACCGCTTCTAACTTGTATATCTCAACAGCCGTTGCCGCTGCTGCCTCAGTACCTGTCTCATTAAGGTCTATCTTCGTCTTATGGATGATCTTGCTGACAGCGAATTCCTTTGACGGAGAATCCGGCGCTGCTATGTTCTCAAGTCCGCTGCTGTTCAGTCCCATTTCGCCGACTATACCGAGAAGGTCCTTGTCATAATCAAGGCTGAGCTTGGGCATGGAGGTATGTACCGTGCCATCCTTTGGCTTTGAGAGTGTGTCCGCAAGCTCCTGCGCATCAAGGGAATTGATGAAGTCCACTATATCCGTGCCCTCGTCAGGAAGCAGTCCAACGAAGCTGAAGCCGCCTTTGTAGGGCTTGGAGAAGCCTGTATAGCCCTTGCCCTCGTAGTAGGTATCCTCTGTACCGAACAGGGTATCAGGAGTGCTTACAGTGCCGTCCGCTGCCGTGAACTCTGAGGGGCGTGAGCTTGTATACTCCTCCGCCCATCCGCATTTGAAGTAAAGGCTGTTGACAAGAACCATTACTGTATCTTCATCGAATTCATCCGGGTCGTCGATGAGCTTATCTATCATGCCCTTTGTGCCATTATCCACCCACTTGTTTATCTCCCTGACAGTCTCGGGTGTAAAGGAGGCCTTGAAGGCCTCTGCTCCGTACCATGAACGGATATCCCTGACGAAATCCGTATTCACCTTAAAGCTGCTGTCATCCCTGAACCATACGGAATCGAGGACATTTACCTCGCCGGCCTCCGTGGCGTTGAGGCGGTTTATCATGGCGGCTGTGTCCTCGTTGATGTCACTAACATCCATACCGCCGCCGAGCAGCTCCTCAAAGGATGCAAGGCCGTCACCTGTGGCTCCGTTGGAGGTCATGGCAAGTGCGGTATACACCGAGAAGGGCGATACAAGAACGTTCCTTCCGCTGTCTGCTGCAAAAGTGCGCCTGAAAAGCTCTGTGGCAAACTTCATCTGTGCGGAGGTATAGAGACTGTCGGGCTCCTTTCCCTCCTCACGGCTCACGGCAAGCTCAGCGCCGAGGGCTGTATTCTGTACCGGTGCCGCACATCCCGTGCAGACTCCTGTAATCATCATAAGGCCTGCAATAAAGGCCGCTGTTCTTTTCATCATAATTATTACTCCTTCCGTCAGCATCTTTGATGCCCTTTGTCAATATAGTGTCCTGAGGAAGGAGATTTGCTGCAAGAGGGCATAAAAATTGTATGCCTGCACAAAATTGCACAGGCATACTTGTATAAAACCCCCGAATGATAATGTCTGGTCTTATACTTCCAGATCACCGGAGAAGCCCTTTTACGGCAGATGTGCCCACACCCTGACACCGGGCGGGTACGTTTCGGGCTCTTCCGATATCTGTTCCTGTCACTACCGTGTTGTTTCTTCCTGATGTCATTGCATGATGTCGCTGTCCTGGTTGTCCTTGCACTATGTCTTTACCTGATGTCATTGCCCGGTGTCTTTTCATGATGTCTCTGCGTGATGTCTCTTCATGATGTCCGCTTATTCAGCTGCATCGACGGGTGTACCGTCAAGATCTGTGACGGCTCCGATGAACAGCGGAAGGCCTGTTTGATTGTCCATTATCATATACACATACGGACGGTCGAGGTATACCTCATAGTTCTTTTCAAAGGCTGCCTCTCCCTTCTGCATTGATACAGCGGTAACTGCGGCAGCAACTGTTCCCTGCTCGGAGAGCTCTATGGAGGTCTTGTGTATTACCTTGTCCACGCTCAGCGGGATATCAGCCATTGCGCTGTAATCCGCCATGTCTGACATAGCGTTCTCAAGTCCTGCTGCGGAAAGGATCTCCTTCAGATTCATGCTGTTGGAATACTTGATCTTGGGCATCCTGGTGCGCAGGCGTGCAGGCGGATCTTCCTTAAATACGTTCTTCGCTGACATGACAGAGCTGCGAAGCTCCTCCGGATCAAGCCCCTGAACGAAGTCGTAGATATCGGTGCCTTCATACGGGAGTATGCCGACGAAGCTGAAATCGCTGCTGCTGTAATCCTTCCGGAAGCCGGTATAACCCTTGCCCTCGATATAGTATCTCTCGTTGCTGAAGAGAGTATCTGTCAGGACCTCCTCGCCGTTGTAGTTCTTGAACACCTGCGGAACGGCCTGTACATATAGCTGATCCCATTTGCCCTTGAAGTACAGCGTATTGATCAGCAGCATCATAGAGTTATAGATATCTTCTTTCTTCTCAAAGAGCTGATCTATCACACCGTGAGTGCCGTGGGAAACCCACTTGTTGACATCCCTTACAGTCTGCTCATCGAAGGGGGCTCCGAATGCGTCTGCACCGAAATACTTTGCAGCGCTGTTGAGGAAGGGCTGCTTTACGAAGCAGCTGTTGGCGTCATTCTGTCTGAACCATACAGAATCAGTTATATCCACCTCAGCAGAATAGTAAGAGGTCAGCCTTGATATCAGATCAGCCATACAGTCATTATAACTGTCAAGCTCCATTCCGCCGCCGAGAACATCCATGTATTCGGCAAGAGTATCTCCTGCTGCGCCGTTGGCTGTCATACCAAGGGCAACGTTTATGGAGAGCGGCGATATCAGGAGATTCTTATTCTTTGATTCCTGTGTGAAGGTCTTTTTCAGAAGCTCCGTACTGAATTTCATCTGCGGAGCAATGATATCCTCTGTGATCTCATTGTCGGCTGCTATCTTTACCTTCCTGCCGGTGTAGCGGACGCTGCCTATGGGAGAGAAATCATCAGTATCTCCGGCAGAGAGCAGGAAGTCGGAGAGCGTTTTCAGATCGTATTCATCAACCCTTCCGTCGCCGTCGATATCCGCACGTTCATCCTCGCTGCCTATGCGCCCGCGGAGGAGAGCAAGGTCAAAGGTATCAACTGCGCCGTCGCCGTTCACGTCTCCGCATATGATCTCCACCGGCTCAGGCTCAGCAAGACGCGGTCCCGGTCCGTCGGAATCCTCAGCTGAAACAGCCATTGATCCTGTCATAGCTACTGTCATTATTAATGCTGTAAATGCCGATAGTCTTTTCTTCATTGTTATACCTCCGTTCTCGTGTGTATTTTCTCCGTGGTATGCCCTCGGGCATACCACTCTGGGATCATTCACATCCTTTATATTATATAAATGTCAGGAAATGCGGTAGTTTTTATCATCTCCCTCTATCTTTGTATCCATGCACAAAATGTATCTCTTCTCTTTGTGCAAAATCCCAGTGATCCAGACGGAACCGGTACCCAAGGGAAGTATTTTTTCAAGCTGTGCTATAAAAATTTCCGCTTAGTGTTTACGCAAGCGAAAAAATGTGGTATAATATAAGGTAACACAGCAGCACGAAAGCTGCTTTACGGCAGTATCACTTTGGAGGTGCGTCTCTTGAACGCTGATAAGACTTATTACTGCTTTGCGGATTTTGAATTCACCTGCGGAGCAAATATCGGTATAAATACCTGCGAACTGCTCTCAGCAGGCGCGGTAATATGCAGCAGCGACTACGAGATCGCAGAACGTTTCTACTGCACCTCCCGTCCTGTCTGCCGGCCGCGTCTGACCAAACAGTGCCGCAAGCTGACAAAACTGACACAGGAGGAGATAAGCGCCTCAGCCGACAGCGACAAGGTGCTCTCCGACCTTCTTGCTCTTCTTGACAGATACAAGGTGGATAAGATATGGGTATGGGGCAACTTCGACAAGCCCGCCATATCCTCGGATATGCGCAACCACCAGCGCAAGCTGCGCTCAGCTTCAAGCATCTCAGCTGCATGGAAACGTGTCACCGATATACAGGAGACAGTCGTTAAGAAGCTCGGGCTTCCGCAGGCGGTCAGCATAGGAGAGCTCTCCACCGTATTCGGATATACCCCCGAGACAGGCACCTTCCACAACGCCCTCAATGATGCCATGGCCTTCTACTGGATACACAGGGCAGCCTATACCAGCGACCTTGAAAAGAACGAGAAATTCACGGAGCTCCGCCGCGGGCGCCTTGAAAGGCTTGAGAATATGCGCATGGAGGCTCAGAAGAACCGTCTTGAAGCCGGCAAGGCAGTGCCCATGACGCCTGCCGAGAGAGAATACTATACTGCGCTGTGCATCAAGGGCTCCAAGGGTGAATGCAGGAGTTTTCTCAAGCTCAGGCTGAATCTGCTCAAATGCGAAGCACGCTTCCCGGAGGGGACACGCCTCGCTGCCATATACTACCCGACAAACCATCAGGTAAGAGTCATTACCGAGGAACAGCTCGATGAATCCCTCATACACCCCAACGCAAGAGTCATGCGATACATAAAGGGCAAGGCGGAGATAATACCCCTTGTTGACGAAAGTGAATAATGACAGGCCCCTGCTTTCCGGCAGGGGCTTCAGCTTGTCAAAAAGTCAGTATTTGCCGGAATCAAGCGGGCAGATGTGGGCATCCGCCCCTACAAACGCTGATTGATTCATATCAGAATGTAGGGGGCGATGCCTACATCGCCCCGCTTATCCGTAAATGTCAGATATACCGACAGACTAATGCCCCTGCTTTCCGGCAGGGGCATTTTCGTTATATGACAGTATTATGATATTATTCTGTCTGCTTTTTATAGACTTATTTATCATATTATGGTATAATATATAACGTCAGCAGCCGACTGACTAATGAGCATCAAGGAGAGAATTGGAATGGAGAATACACAGCCCAAAAGAAAACGCATTTTTCTGAGAATACTCGCAGTCATAGCAGCTGTGCTGCTTCTGTTGTTTGCGGTACTCAGGGCAACTCACATAATACTTCTTGTCAATGGATGCTATACAACCTGTTTTGCCACTGAAGTCAGCGGCGGGATGCAAGTGTCTGAGCTCATTTATATGAAGAGATTAAAAAGTCTCAATCTCCGAACCGGGTTTTCACCAGATCATTCAACAGATGATGATCTTCTGGATGTTGATTTTCTGACTAAACTTACAAAACTGGAAGATCTTTATCTTTGGAGAGAGGTTGAAGATCCCGGCAAAATTAACAAAATTCCTTCGCTTAAAAATTCACCGAATCTGTATCGTGTAAATATCTTAGAAGCCAGTGTGGATGATCTCGATTTTATTTCAGAAAACACAGCACTTAAAGACCTTACAATACATTCCTACCTTAGCGGCGTTAAGGATATTTCAGGACTCAGAAACAAGCCAGTCCTCGAAAGACTGACTTTGTGGAATGCTGATTGTACAGATTTTTCTGTACTTCTTGAGCTTCCGAAACTGAACGACCTCACAGTCATTGGCTCAATGATCCCCGATGACATCAGAAACGAACTGATAAACAGGGGTGTACAGGTTGATAACTATCCAACATACGCAGAATACTATGCAGCAGAATATAGTGAATAAAAGAACGCCGCAGCGCTCCGGATATCCGGCAGCTCTGCGGCGGTTGTTCTTTTAGATGGTGCCTGCGGGTGCAGGTGCGGCTGCGTTATGGTCTGTGTAAGCCTCGTTCTTTACTACCTTTACGTGTGTGTAGCAGTCCATACCGGTTCCGGCAGGGATGAGCTTACCGATGATAACGTTCTCCTTCAGGCCCATGAGCTTGTCGCTCTTGCCTCTGATAGCTGCATCTGTGAGAGCCTTTGTGGTCTCCTGGAAGGATGCGGCTGACATGAAGCTGTCTGAGTTGGAGGATGCCTTTGTGATACCCTGGAGCACGGGGCTGGTCTGTACGAGCTGGAGGTCGTACTCGCCTGCGTCGATACGTGCCTGTATCTCCTCGTTGATAACATCGATCTCCTTGCGGTCAACAAGAGTGCCGGGGAGCAGATAGCTGCTTCCTGTATCCTCTACCTTGATCTTGCGGAGCATCTGACGAACGATTACCTCGATGTGCTTATCGTTGATATCAACACCCTGGAGACGGTATACCTTCTGTACCTCGTTGATGATGTAGTTCTGTACATCCTGTGTGCCGAGGATATTGAGGATATCGGCGGGGTAGATATTACCCTCAGTGAGTCTTGTTCCCTTCTCGATCTCCTCGCCCTCCTGGACGCGGATCTTGAGGTTGTAGGGGATCATATAGTTCTCGCTCTCGCCTGTCTCGTCATTGGTGACAACGATATTTCTTGTGGTCTTGACCTCCTCGATGTGGATGCGGCCTGAGATCCTTGAAAGGATAGCTGCACCCTTCGGGCGGCGGCTCTCGAAGAGCTCCTCAACACGGGGAAGACCCTGTGTGATATCTTCTGCGTCGGCAGAAGCAACGCCTCCGGTATGGAAGGTTCTCATGGTAAGCTGTGTACCGGGCTCACCGATGGACTGAGCAGCGATTACGCCGACAGCCTCGCCGACAGATACCATATTGTTGTTTGCAAGGTTAGCGCCGTAGCACTTAGCACAAACTCCGCTGCGTGCCTTACAGTTGAGCACTGAACGGATCTTTATCTTCTCAACGCCTGCATCGATGATCTTCTTTGCATCAGCGTCGTTGATGAGCTTGGTGTGAGGTACGATCAGCTCGCCGGACTCGTCGCGGAGATCCTCGCAGAGGAATCTGCCCACAAGTCTCTCGTTGAACGGCTCAACGATCTCGTTTCCGTTTCTGATCTCGCATACCTCGATACCGTCTGTAGTTCCGCAGTCCTCCTCACGGATGATAACGTCCTGGGATACGTCAACGAGTCGACGTGTCAGGTATCCGGAGTCAGCGGTACGGAGAGCGGTATCAGCAAGTCCCTTACGGGCGCCTCGGGAAGCGATGAAGTACTCGAGGATGTTAAGACCTTCACGGTAGTTAGCACGGATCGGGATCTCGATAACCGCACCTGAGGTATTGGCGATAAGTCCGCGCATACCTGCAAGCTGACGGATCTGTGAGATAGATCCACGGGCGCCGGAATCGGCCATCATCCAGATAGGATTGTAACGGTCGAAGTTCTTCTTCAGGGCGTCTGTAACTCTGTCGTTGGTCTCTGTCCAGAGATTGATGATATTCTTTGACTTCTCCTGGCTGCTGATAAGGCCGTCGTTGTACCAGCTTGTGATCTGCTGTACCTTCTCGTCAGCCTCAGCAAGGATATCCTTCTTTGCGGGCGGGATGGTAGCGTCACATACTGCAACGGTAAGGGCAGCTCTTGTGGAGTATTTATATCCGAGAGCCTTGATACGGTCAAGTACCTCAGATGTAGTTGTTGTGCCGTGGATCTTGATGCAGCGCTCGATGATGTCGGAGAGCTGCTTCTTTCCTACGAGGAAGGCGATCTCGAGATCGAACTGCTTGTCGGAGTTCGTTCTGTCAACGTAGCCCAGGTTCTGCGGGATATTCTCGTTGAAGATGAGACGTCCTACAGTAGCATCGATGATCTTTGATACCTTCTTCTCGCCGATATCCTTGGTGATCTTTACCTTGATATTGGCGTGGAGAGATACATCGTGCTCATAGTAAGCCATGAGTGCCTCGTTCACATCGCGGAATACCTTGCCCTCGCCGGGTTCGCCGGGCTTATCCATGGTAAGGTAGTAGGAACCGAGTACCATATCCTGTGAAGGAACTGCAACAGGCTTTCCGTCGGAAGGCTTGAGCAGGTTGTTAGCTGCGAGCATGAGGAAACGTGCCTCAGCCTGTGCCTCTGCGGACAGGGGGAGATGTACGGCCATCTGGTCGCCGTCGAAGTCAGCGTTGAAGGCTGAACATACCAGCGGGTGAAGCTTGATGGCTCTGCCCTCTACGAGTACGGGCTCGAATGCCTGGATACCGAGACGGTGGAGCGTAGGAGCACGGTTGAGCATTACAGGATGATCCTTGATAACGTCCTCCAGTGCATCCCATACCTTGTTGTCAGCACGGTCGATGAGCTTTCTTGCGCTCTTGATATTGGCAATAGCCTTCTTGTCAACGAGTCTCTTGAGTACGAAGGGCTTGAAGAGCTCGAGAGCCATCTCCTTCGGGAGACCGCACTGATACATCTTCAGCTCAGGGCCTACAACGATAACCGAACGTCCGGAGTAGTCAACACGCTTACCGAGAAGGTTCTGACGGAAACGTCCCTGCTTACCCTTGAGCATATCGGAGAGTGACTTGAGAGCACGGTTGCTGGGGCCTGTAACAGGTCTGCCGTGTCTGCCGTTGTCGATAAGTGCATCAACAGCCTCCTGGAGCATACGCTTCTCGTTTCTTACGATGATGTCGGGAGCATCCAGCTCGAGCATCCTCTGGAGACGGTTGTTTCTGTTGATAACACGTCTGTAGAGATCATTGAGGTCTGATGTGGCGTATCTGCCGCCGTCGAGCATGATCATAGGACGGAGATCCGGAGGGATTACCGGTATAACGCTCAGTATCATCCACTCAGGCTTGTTGCCGGAGAGGCGGAAAGCCTCGATGATCTGGAGCCTCTTGAGGATTTTTACCTTCTTCTGACCGGAGGGGAGACCCACCAGTTCAGCCTTGAGATCCTCGGATACTATCTCAAGATTGTTCTGCCATGTCACGTCTGTGAGCTCGGCAAACTTCTGACACTCCTCACAGTCGCACTCCTCGGGATTGTTGAAACAGCTTACCTTTCTGCCTTCAAGGGATACCTTACCCATCTCGATCATGCGGTTCTTGTGTGTGTCATAGCGCTCAGGATCATACTCGTTGAGGAGCTTCCTGATAGCCTCTGCACCCATCTCAGCCTTGAAATCGTCACCGTACTTCTCAAGATAGCTGAGATACTCCTTCTCTGTAAGGAGCTGCTTCTTCAGAAGCTCGGTGTTGCCGGGATCGGTTACGATATACTTTGTGAAGTAGAGTACTTCTTCAAGGCGCTTCTGGGATACCTCCAGCACCTGTCCGATACGGGAAGGAGTTCCCTTGAAGTACCAGATATGGGATACAGGAGCTGCAAGCTCGATATGTCCCATTCTCTCTCTGCGGACTCTTGCTCTTGTGACCTCAACTCCGCAGCGGTCGCAGACCTTGCCCTTGAAGCGGATCTTCTTGAACTTTCCGCAGTGGCACTCCCAGTCCTTGGTAGGTCCGAATATCCTTTCACAGAAGAGACCGTCTCTCTCGGGCTTCTGTGTTCTGTAATTTATTGTCTCAGGTCTTGTAACGGCGCCCTTGGACCAGCTCCTGATCTGCTCAGGCGAAGCAAGACCGATCTTTATCGATTCAAATGTATTAAATTCCAAACTGCTACCTCCTGCAAGTTTCTCCGGAAGGTGCGGCGGGAGAACTTTCCTCCTGCCGTACTTCCTCGTTACGGATCATTATTAGTCTTCGTCAGAGCCTTCGTCAAAATCGAAGATGACATCATCCGGATCTTCGTCTTCATCGCCGCTTCCGTAGAAATCGTCCTCGTCATCGTCGCTCATGAACGGATCATCGTCTTCAGCGTCGGACTCTATGCCCTCCTCGCCGTCAACGAGGAAGCCGCCCTCTCTGATCTCGTCGTCTGTGTAGTCAGTTGTATCATCGGTATCCTCATCGTTATAAGCATCACGTGAGGGTATCGGATCATCATCGAAGTTCTGCTTGAGATCGATCTCCTGCTGGTTGATATCAAGAACCTTGACATCCAGACAGAGAGACTGCATCTCCTTGATGAGTACCTTGAAGGATTCAGGGATACCGGGGGTAGGAACGTTCTGTCCCTTTACGATAGCCTCGTAGGTATTTACTCTTCCGTTGGTATCGTCGGACTTAACGGTCAGGATCTCCTGAAGTGTATAAGCAGCGCCGTATGCCTCGAGGGCCCATACTTCCATCTCTCCGAAACGCTGGCCGCCGAACTGAGCCTTACCGCCCAGAGGCTGCTGTGTTACCAGTGCGTAAGGTCCTACGGAACGTGCGTGGATCTTATCGTCAACGAGGTGGTGGAGCTTGAGGTAGTACATATATCCTACTGTTACACGGTTATCGAACTTCTCGCCGGTACGTCCGTCATACAGTGTGAACTTACAGTCTTCGGTGAATTCGAGAGCCTTCGGGTTGATGACCTTATCCATAGCCTTCAGCTCGAACATATCGTCCTTGTGCTCCTGAGCGTACTCATTTGCCATCTTGAAGCATTCACGGATATCGTCCTCGTGTGCGCCGTCGAATACAGGGGTCATGATGTGCCAGCCGAGAGCCTTGCACGCCATACCGAGGTGTACCTCGAGTACCTGTCCGATGTTCATTCGTGAAGGAACGCCGAGGGGGTTGAGTACGATATCAAGCGGTGTGCCGTCCGGGAGGAAAGGCATATCCTCCTCAGGAAGTATACGTGATACAACGCCCTTGTTACCGTGACGGCCGGCCATCTTATCGCCGACAGTGATCTTTCTCTTCTGAGCGATGTAGCAGATTACGCGCTGGTTTACGCCTGCGCTGAGCTCGTCGCAGTTCTCACGGGTGAATACCTTTACGTCAACGATAACGCCGGCCTCACCGTGAGGTACCTTGAGTGAATTGTCTCTTACCTCGCGTGCCTTCTCACCGAAGATGGCGCGGAGGAGTCTCTCCTCTGCGGTAAGCTCTGTCTCACCCTTGGGAGTAACCTTACCAACGAGGATATCGCCTGATGTTACCTCAGAACCGATGCGGATGATACCATGCTCGTCGAGGTTTGCAAGAGCATCGTCGCCCACGTTCGGGATATCTCTTGTGATCTCCTCAGGTCCGAGCTTGGTGTCGCGGCACTCGATCTCGTACTCTTCGATATGAACGGAGGTGAATACATCCTCACGTACAAGTCTCTCGTTAAGGAGAACAGCGTCCTCGTAGTTGTAACCCTCCCATGTCATGAAGCCGATGAGAGCATTCTTACCGAGTGAGATCTCGCCGTCTGCGGTAGCAGGTCCGTCTGCGAGCACCTGGCCCTTCTTTACCTCCTCGCCTGCTGCGACGATAGGTCTCTGGTTTACACAGGTACCCTGGTTGGAGCGCTTGAACTTTATAAGCTCATACTTGTGCTCGATGCCGTCTGTATCTACCATATGGATCTTCTCGGCATCGACGTATGTTATCTTTCCGTCGTACTGTGATACAACGCATACTCCCGAGTCAACGGCAGCCTTGTACTCCATACCTGTTCCGACGAAGGGACGCTCGGTCTTGAGGAGCGGTACAGCCTGACGCTGCATGTTGGAGCCCATGAGGGCACGGTTAGCGTCATCGTTCTCGAGGAAGGGGATCATGGAGGTAGCAACTGATACTACCATCTTAGGAGATACATCCATGTAATCTACCTTCTCACGCTCGATCTCGAGGATCTGGTCACGGAAACGGGCATTTACACGGGGTCTTGCGAGCTTGCCGTCCTCTGTGAGGGGCTCGTTCGCCTGAGCTACTACGTAGTTGTCCTCTACATCGGCGGTCATGTATACTACCTCGGTAGTAACTACACCTGTGGTCTTGTCGACCTTTCTGTAGGGTGCCTCGATGAAGCCGTACTCGTTGATCCTTGCGAATGTAGCAAGGTAGGAGATAAGTCCGATATTAGGACCTTCAGGCGTCTCGATAGGACACATTCTTCCGTAGTGGCTGTAGTGTACGTCACGTACCTCGAATCCGGCACGGTCTCTTGAAAGGCCTCCGGGACCGAGGGCTGAAAGACGTCTCTTATGTGTCAGCTCAGCAAGGGGGTTGTTCTGATCCATGAACTGTGACAGCGGTGAGGAGCAGAAGAATTCCTTCATAGCTGAGGAAATAGGTCTGATATTGATAAGCATCTGGGGAGTGAGGGTATTCACGTCCTGAGTCTGGATGTTCATTCTCTCACGGATGCTTCTTTCCATACGGGCATAACCGATACGGAACTGGTTCTGGAGGAGCTCGCCGACAGAACGGATACGTCTGTTGCCCAGGTGGTCGATATCATCGACTGTACCTACGCCCTCGCAGAGGTTGATGAAGTAGCTGATGGTAGCGAAGATATCATCAAGGATGATGTGCTTGGGAACGAGCTCGTCAGCACGCTTCTTGATGTTCTCCTCCAGCTCATCGGAATCAGCGGAGGTCTCAAGGATCTCACGGAGAACCTTGAAGGATACCTTCTCGTTGATGCCGTACTTCTCGGTGTCGAAATCAACATAGCCGTTGATGTCTACCATGCCGTTACCGATGATCTTGGCTACCTTCTCGACCATTCTTACGGAGGTCTCACCGCGGTCGTTGGTGAAGTACTCCTTTGCCTCGACAGTTACGAAAGCGTAGTATACACCTGCCTGCTCGATCTCACAGGCTCTGTCGTAGGTGATGATCTCGCCTGCATCAGCCATGATCTCGCCGGTCATGGGGTTGATAACGGGCTCTGCCAGGAGGTGTCCGGCAAGACGTGAAGCGATGCCGAGCTTCTTGTTGTATTTGTATCTTCCGAAACGGCAGAGATCATATCTCTTTGCGTCGAAGAAGAGGTTGTTCAGGTGTGTAACGGCGCTCTCTACCGTAGGAGGCTCGCCGGGGCGGAGCTTCTTGTATACGTCGATAAGAGCATCGTTGGTATTCTTTGTCTGATCCTTCTGGAGGATAGTCTGTCTGAGACGGTCATCCTCACCGAAGAGCTCGAAGATCTCCTCGTCTGTACCTATACCGAGTGCTCTGATGAAGGTAGTTATCGGGATCTTTCTGTTCTTGTCGATGCGGACATAGACAACGTCATTGGAATCCATCTCGTACTCAAGCCATGCACCGCGGTTCGGGATAACTGTTGTATTGAAAAGGTCCTTACCTGTCTTATCCTTCTCGAAGGCGTAGTAAACGCCGGGCGAACGGACGAGCTGTGATACGATAACACGCTCAGCGCCGTTGATAACAAAGGTTCCGCTCTCGGTCATGAGCGGGAAATCGCCCATATAGATCTCGCTCTCGCTGACCGCACCGGTCTCCTTGTTGGCGAGAGTAGCGGTAGCTCTCATAGCCACCTGATAGGTAGCGCCTCTGGACTTGCACTCTGCAAGGGTATACTTGGGAGTGTCATCAAAGCGGTAATCCTTGAAGTTGAGGACGAGGTTGCCGTTATAATCGGTAATGGCGGTCATATCCCGGAATACCTCTCTAAGACCTTCCTCTCTGAACCACTGGTAAGAATTCTTCTGGACCTCGATGAGGTTCGGCATCTCAAGGGGCTCGGTAATTTTACCGAAGCTCATTCTTGTGTTCTTTCCCAGCTGCTTTGGCGTTACTTTCACCATAGGCGGTACCTCCTTATTATGTTGCTTGTCCCCTCGGCGATGAGGGCACAAAGTATTGACGGATGCTTGGCAGTAAAGAAAAATTTTTCCTGATACTATTGACATACAGTTCGATATATGCTATAATATTTGCGGGAAAGGGGATACTTTTCCATACTGATACATTATATAATTATAATATACCGTCTCTCACTTGTCAAGGGGCGGAAACAAGATTTGTCAGTTTGCCGGATTTCACAGTAAGTGAGTCCGGTTTTTTGTTTAAATATGGCATGAGGATTTTTTGGCCTCCGTCAGCTTATTTCCGGAATACTGCCGGAGAGTTTTGATTAATTCATAATTCATAATTCTTAATTCATAATTAGTTGTATCACCTCCGGCAGTCAGCGGTACAAGTCGTAAATTACAAAAACGAGGGACAGAAGGGAATGCGCAGGGACCGCCTCTGGCGGTCCGCAGGTTGACGAATCGCTTAATAGATGCGGGCTGCCGAAGGCAGCCCCTACAATGCGGACATGACTGTAGGGGCGGGGCGATGTGGGCATCGCCCCCTACACAAAATTCGCCCACCACAAAAAAGCAGCCGCTCACATTAAGTTGCCCGTGCGATAGCCACCTTTAGCCTGCGTGTCTGAACAAAAGCAAAAGCTGACAGGTGGGGGAAGGGTAAGGAAGGGGGAGTCCAGAGG
>CAMKMD010000024.1 GCA_946413815.1 uncultured Ruminococcus sp. | reverse complement strand
TGCCTTACAAGCAGAGGGTCACAGGTTCGAGCCCTGTAGTCCCCACCACATGGCCTCGTAGTTCAGTTGGTTAGAACGCCTGCCTGTCACGCAGGAGGTCGACAGTTCGAATCTGTTCGGGGTCGCCATTATGCGGATTTAGCTCATCTGGTAGAGCGCCACCTTGCCAAGGTGGAGGTAGCGAGTTCGAGCCTCGTAATCCGCTCCAGCATGGCGCTATAGCCAAGTGGTAAGGCAAGGGTCTGCAACACCCTGATTCCCCAGTTCAAATCTGGGTGGCGCCTCCAAAGATCATGACTCACGCAGATGCGTGAGTTTTTTCTTTTTTATCCACGCCTCCCCTGCCGGATGCCGGCATCAGCCTGCTCCGCAGATCCAAACGCAGCTTCGGCTGCGTTTTTTGTTCATATTTTTTGCTTGACTTTAATTTTGTCAAATGGTATAATATATCTGACAGTATCCTTTTCAGGGAGGTGGACTAATGACTACCAAGCTTCAGCCATATATCCCAGGTTACAGCTATGTCGGCGATATAGTAGTTATCGCACTGTGCATAGTCGTTCTTATACTGCTCAGGCAGACTTTCCTGCGCAGGAATTCGCGTTTCAGGATCCTGCTTGCGCTGCTGCTCCTGCTGTGCGGCTCCGCCTATTGCAGCATGATGTTCCATTCGACTCTCGAGACCGGCGGACAGCACCTGTACATCTATCTGTACAGAGCAGGTCATTATGTGCTGCTGACCGTCGTGCTTGATCTGTACATACAATATCTCAGAGAGCCGCTATGGGTGCCGACAAACATCAACCGGCAATACCTGTATCTGTCTATCGGGTCGCTGGCAGCCATAATCGGAGCAGACATCTTCCTTTACAAATCCCGCCTGGGCTTCTACATCGACAGCGAAGGTCTCGCCCATTCAGGTTTCAATCTCTTCATCATCCTGTATCTGCTTTTCACCGTCTCCATCTTCTTCATGATCATCAAGCACCGAAGCAGGATAATAAGACATATCTTCTACGGACTTATTTCCGTTAATATAGTTTCCATAATCCTTCTTTCAATACAGGGTTTCTTCAACAACGTTTCCTTTACCACCGTCGCATTCATGCTGCCGGCTATCTGTATCATCTTTATGTTCCATCCGAACCCCTACGATATCGATACGGGCGCAGTTTCCGGCAGCTATCTCAACAGCGAGCTTGAAGACTGCCTCTCAAAGGGCAGGGATCTTCTCCTCATGCGCTGCACGATGAAGGACTTCTCCTCCAACATCAGGCAGTCACCTGCGCTGAGACTTGAATACCACAAGTTTTTCAGACAAAACGTCAAGAGAGGCGTCCTCTACCATATTTCCGAGGATACGGTGCTCCTCTCCCTGAGGAAGCAGCACAACGTGGACTACGACAAGCTGGTCGCACGCATGATCTACGACTTCAGCCAGAAGTACGCACAGTTCAACATGGATTACAAGATCCTCATCATGGAGACCTCCACTGAGGTCATAAGCCACGAGGACTACGCAAAGATACTGGATTTCGTTGACGAGAAGATGTCCTTCAATGAGACTCACCGTGTCACCAGCGAGGATATCCTCGAATTCTACGACAGCTGCTACATCCTAAGCCAGCTCGAGGACATCGCCGCACAGCGCAATCCCAATGACGAGCGCGTGGTAGTCTACTGCCAGCCCGTTTTCAACATCGAGACAGGCAAATGCGATACCGCCGAGGCGCTTATGCGACTTGAACTCCCAAAGACCGGCATAGTCTACCCCGACCAGTTCATCCATATCGCCGAGCAGAACAATATCATCCACTGGCTCAGTATGGTAATGCTCAGCAAGACCTGCGCCGCCATCAGCGATTTTCTTGACGATGGTCTTCCTATCAAGCGCATATCCGTAAACTTCTCCGTTCTCGATATCCGTTACGATTCCTTCTGTACGGAGGTCAAGAGCATCATCGACCGCAACGAGATACCCTACGACAAGATAGCCGTAGAGATCACCGAGAGCCGGAGCGATGCAGACTTCAATGTCATGAAGCAGCGTGTCCTCCAGCTCAGGAAGCTCGGTATCAAGTTCTACCTCGATGATTTCGGAACCGGCTACTCCAACTTTGAAAGGATCATGGAGATACCCTTTGATATCATCAAGTTCGACCGTTCCCTCCTTATCGAATCCAAGAAGGACAGAGACTGCTACTTCATGGTATCCACCTTCGCCTCCATGTTCGATAAGCTTCATTATTCCGTGCTCTTCGAGGGCGTAGAGGACGAAGGAGATGTAGCCCACTGCTGTAAAATGAAGGTAAAATACCTCCAGGGCTTCAATTACTCCAAGCCCATCCCCATAGAAAAGCTTCGGAAATTCCTTATGGAAAAGCCAAAACAATAATCAGCGTACAAGCGGCAGGCATCGGCCTGCCGCTTTTATTTGCTTATTTAATTATTTCATCAAGCCCTTGAAATCGTCTTGACATTGTGATATAATGAGTTGTAAGTGTGCTTATGCGCCTTTTTACGGTGCATAGCCGCGTAATCTATTTTTATGAAAAGAGGAAATACAATGCCTGCAAATATTGTTGTCGGAACTCAGTGGGGCGACGAGGGTAAGGGTAAGATCATCGATATCATCTCTTCCCGTGCCGATGTGGTAGTTCGCTCTCAGGGCGGTAACAACGCCGGTCACACAGTAGTAAACAACGGTGAGGTCTACAAGCTCCACCTTATCCCCTCCGGTATCCTTTACAAGGACACCCTCTGCCTCATCGGCGCAGGTGTAGTTCTTGACCCGAAGGACTTCATCGGCGAGCTTGACAGCCTCGAGGCAAGAGGCATATCCACTGCAAACCTCAAGATCGATCCCCGTGCCCATATCGTTATGCCCTGGCATATAACCCTTGACGGTCTCTCTGAGGCATTCAGAGGCGGCAAGGACATCGGCACTACCAAGAGAGGTATCGGTCCCGCTTATATGGACAAGTATGAGCGCTGCGGCATCCGTATGTACGATCTCACTCATCCCGAGGTACTCGCTGAGAAGATCCAGGCTACCGGAAAGCTCAAGAACAAGATAATCACAGAGGTATACGGCGGCGAGGCTTTCGATCTTGACGCTGTTACAGCTGAGTATACAGAGTACGGCAAGAGACTCCTCCCCTACATGGACGATGTTTCTGTACTCACATTCAACGCACACAAGGCAGGAAAGACCATCATGTTCGAGGGTGCTCAGGCTACTCTCCTTGATATCGACTTCGGCACCTACCCCTATGTTACTTCCTCACATCCCCTCTCCGCAGGTGTATGCGTTGGTACAGGCGTAGGTCCCAAGGTTATCACCAACATCATCGGCGTTGCTAAGGCCTATACCACCCGTGTAGGCAAGGGTCCCTTCCCGACAGAGCTCGATGACGAGATCGGTGATCAGATCAGAAACGTAGGCGGCGAGTTCGGTACAACTACCGGCCGTCCCAGAAGAACAGGCTGGTTCGACGCTGTTATCGTTCGTCACTCCGTAAGAGTAAACGGACTTGACAGCCTTGCTATCAACAAGCTCGATACACTCGCAGGCATCGATACTCTCAAGATGTGCGTAGCATACAAGATGCCCGACGGCAGAGTTATCGAGGACTTCCCCGCTACACTTGAGGAACTCGAAGGCTGTCAGCCTATATATGAGGAATTCCCCGGATTCACCGAGGACATCTCCGGCTGCCGCAGCTTCGATGAGCTTCCCGCAAACTGCCAGAGCTACATCAAGCGTCTCGAAGAGCTTGTAGGCTGTCCTGTAAGCATGGTAGGCGTAGGCCCTGACAGAGCGCAGATCCTCGAAAGATAAACACCACTCCCGCAAAGGAGGCGTTATGAAAAAGCGACCGCTACTTATTCCGCGAATCGCGGCAGTCATGCTCGCTCTCTGCACCTGTGTATGCACAGTCAGTCTGCCGGCAGGTATTGTCATCACCGCATCCGCCGCTTCAATAATCCCGCAGAAAGGCGCTGAGCTGAGAGCTCATCTCAAAGCACATGATGAGGAATTCACTATCAGCGTCGACGGTGTTGAAGCACAGAGCGACGACTTCCTTGACAAAATGATAGCGGAGGCACTGGCAGAAACAGGAAGACCTAATGACGGCGACTATATCCGTTACAGTATCCTTTCGATAGACTGTGACCGCGTAAGCTCATACGGTACGGTCAAGGCCTTTAATTTCAGGATCATCTACAATTGTTCAGCAGCTCAGGAAGAGATCCTCAACAGGAATTTCTCCGCAACTGAAGAGAAGCTGAACTTCGCAGGAAAGACTGACTACGAAAAGGTAAAAGCCGTATATGATTATATAACTGTCAACATCAGATATGATTCTTCCGATGGAAACGTCGCATTTTCAGCTTATTCAGCACTGATCAACAGAAGGGCCGTATGTCAGGGCATCGCTCAGCTGACATACAGGCTTCTGATGTCCGCCGGCGTATCATGCCGCATAATACCCGGCTGCGGAAACAACGGCAATCATGCATGGAACATCGCTAAGGTGGACGGCAATTATTACTACATCGACCCGACATGGGATATCGGTAATTATCCTGACAGCTACTCATATTTCCTGAGGGGGAGCAATGACCTTGACGAGCTTAACAGCTTAAACAAGCATTCTCTCTCCAACTGGCCGGATCTCGATTACAGCCTTTATGCCGAGCATAAGAGCGGCAATTTCTTCAACCACTATCAGGTCTCGCCTGTCGCTTACTCCAAAGCTGCCGCTGCTGCTGCGGCCCTCGGTGATGTGAACAGCGATGGTCTTGTAGATTCAAATGACGCCACTGCTATTATGAACGAGTATGCGTCTCTTTCAACTACCGGCATATCTGTGCTTAGCGCCCGCCAGCGAACCAATGCTGATGTGGACAGATCCGGCATAGTTGATTCCAATGATGCCACACTGATACTTGCGTACTATACCTATGCCTCTACCGGCGGAACACTTCCGCTCGCAGAGTACGTAGGCACTAAATGATACGAGGTGAATAATATGAATGACGATAACATCTACGGAACAACGGGTCTCGATGATTTCGACTACACTCCTCCGGAGCCCCGCAAGGAAGCTCCAACAGGAGTATCAGCACCGGTACTCGATGATTTCGGTTACTCCGCACCTACCGCCAGGAAGGAGGGACCCACCGGAGTTTCTGCTCCCGTCCTTGACGACATGGACAGCTATACTCCTCCGTCTTACGGTGACAAGAAGGGTGCACCCACAGGAGTATCAGCTCCTGTTCTCGACGACGATACCTACTCCTACAATAAGCCCGCACCGGAGCCTCAGAAGCTGGTACTCAGCGACCAGGATATCATTGACGGACTCACTCCGGATCTGAAGGCACACTTTGATGCCCTCACTCCCGATCAGCAGCAGAAGGTTATCGAGATGCGCCGCACTCAGCTCGGAGCTGTAGCACCGGAGCCGCAGGTCAGCGCTGCTATACTCGATGACGAGGACAGCTACACTCCTCCCCCGAAGGCTGAGGAACCCCCGAAGCCGGAGGAGCCTATCTCCGCCCCTATCCTCGATGAAGAGCCGGAGCCTCCAAAGTACGTTCCAAAGTATGTTGACGAGGACCTTGAGAACGCCAAGAAACAGGGCGCAAAGGCTGCTGTTTCCTCAGGTCTTGTGCAGGATCAGAAGGACTCCAAGGAGAGTCTGCGCATGATGCTCGAGCTCAAGGAGGAACGCCGTGCCGAGCTTGCACAGAAAGGCTTCAAGCTCCTTATCCTTACCGCTGTTATCGGCATCATTGCTTCTATCGCATTCGGTCTTCTCTATTCAGGCACTGTCTTCAAGTGTGACAGCCTGGGCGGATTCGCAGAAAAGGTAAGCGAATCATCCGCTATCATCGCCGTACTCATGGCAGTCAGCGGACTCACCCTCCTCTCCGGATTCGGTGCATTCAAATCCCTCACTTCATTCATTTATGTGGTCTCACTGCTTCTCCAGGTATTCCCGGGATTTGCGATGATACCGCAGTATCAGGGAAATATGGCACTCGTTATCCTCGTTTTTGCGATCTCCTTCCTCGGCACTCTCGGTGTTATCGTCATGCTCTCCGCAAGCGAGGCTGTAGGCGCATACTTCAGCAAAAACAGCAAGTAATGCTGCTCTATACGATCTCAGACTGCTCCGGCATTGTTCCGGGGCAGTTTTCTTTTGTCCTTCCATTCGGCGTATTACCGTGCTATTTAGCCGAAAATCACGTTTCAGCCGATGAAATTTTAGTGAAAGGATAAAAAATCACTTGACAAGTCTATGGAAATATCTTATAATTATATCAGCGGCGGCGATGGGGTTGCCGCTGTATAACTAATTTCATTCATTTATTACCATGAAGGAGGATTTAAAGAAATGGGTGTATTTTCAAGACTGGCAGACCTGCTGAAATCCAACGTTAACGATCTTATCGACAGGGCAGAAGATCCTGAGAAGATGGTCAAGCAGATCATCGTTGATATGCAGAAGGAGCTCAATGATAATACTCAGAAGTATGGCAAGGCCAAGGCAAGCGAGCGTCTCGCTGAGAAGAAGTACCAGGAAGCTGTAAAGATCTCAGCTAACTGGGAGGCAAAGGCTAAGGCTGCTCTTTCCAGAGGTGATCAGGAGCTTGCAAAGAAGGCTCTCGAGCGCAAGGTAAAGGCTGACGAGGATGTTGCAAGCTACAAGGAGATGTTCGATTCTATCTCTGACCAGACCGAGGCTATCGGAAATCAGGTAGAGGTACTCAAGCAGAAGCTGGACGAGGCCAAGTCACGTCAGGCTATGCTCATCGCACGTTCTCAGATGGCTGATACAAAGAAGCAGCTCGCTCAGGCTCAGGGCGGATTCGATGCTTCCAGCGCTATGGAGAAGTTCAACCGCATGGAAGAGAAGGTTCAGCGCAAGGAAGCTGAGGCTGACGCATTCACTGAGATCGCCGGCAACGGCGGTGAGGAGTCCGAGCTTCAGGAGTCCTTCCAGCAGATCGAGACAGATGCTAAGGTAGATGCTGAGCTGGCTCGTCTCCTGGCTGAGATGGACGGCGTTCCCGAGCAGGCAAGCGACCTCCAGGGTGCTGCTGACGTTGAGGAAGAGATCGAAGTTTCAGATAACGAATAAAGAAGGTTTTATATGAACAGCAAAAAAGATGCTATCACTCCGCACAAAGTCCTGAGTATGTTCCTTCCCATTGTCGGAGCTGTATTCATAGCGGCAAGCTCTATACTCTATATACTCTACAAGAGCTGGAGCAACAGAGTTTACCTCGAACAATGGAAGGATTATGAGGACTGCGGAGTCTGATAAAAATACTGACGGGAGGCTTTATGCCTCCCGTTTTTCATGCCCATAAAAATGCGCCCTGGGATATGTCTATCTCAGGGCCGCTTTTTTCATGTTTTCTATTTTTCTATATCCGGTATCTTACTGCATACCGCCTCTTACGAAGAAGTTATCCTGGATGATAAGTGCGCATCCGCCGAGGAAATTATTCTTTCCGTCAAGCTTGCTGAGCACTACCCTGTCAGCGATCTCCTCGCTTACAAGACGGATCATCTCACGCTTGATGTAGTCAAACTGCTTCTCGTTGAGGTGATAGTTGTGGAGAACTATCTTCTTTGCAAAGTGGCTGATAGCAAGGTTGTTGATAAGTACAGTGTACTTTGCGATAAGGCCGTCAACAACTGCCTTTACAGGCTCCTCGCCGCGGAGAAGAGCTGCGAATACAGTATCTGTATTGATCTTGCTCTTGTCTCCCTCAGTCAGCTCGTAAAGCATAGGTGTCTTGTCCTTGGAGTAGATCTCGTAGAATGCACTGAGCATAGCTGTACGTGAGAGCTCTGCCTTTACGGAGCCGTTGGGGTATCCCTCGTATGCCTTGCCGTCGGGATTTACGATATACTTCTCGATCATGGAAGTATAGGAGATATAGTCGTTGGACAGCTCGTTCTTGTTAACGATAGCAAGGTTTACCTGATTGCCGTTGTGCAGGAAGGCTGTATTTGTCTGGTAGCCGTTCTGGATGCGGAAATCATTGCTTGCAAGAGCCATAAGACCGATAGCGTTGCCGCAGTGGATATCTACGTCAAGGCCGCTCTGGAGCTTCTCGATGAAGTTTGTGAAATCCAGTACGCCGTCCTTGTAGAATATCTTCAGCTTGCCCCACATGGAGGGTACAACGCCTACACCGAGGCCGAGGATCTTGTCCTTTGTGAGGGCGCTGTTCTCGATCATGGTGTTGCTGGTCTTTATTATGTAATTGATGATATCCTTGCTTGTTGTTCTCTCATCAATTACCATGCTGGACTTGTCAAGGACCTCAGAGTTGAGGTTTGTAAGTCCGATGCTGACTTCCTTCTCATCAACTGTAGCACCGAGTGCAAAACGGCTGTTTACATTGATATCTATGAGTATCTTTCTTCTTCCCTTCTGGAGCTTCTCGGTGTTTACAGGCGCTTCACCGATCTCCACAAGTACTCCCTCTTCTATCATCTCATTAGTGATGATAGTAACTGCTGCTCTGGTGATCTCCAGAGCGCTTGCAACATCGACTCTTGATATGGGGCCTGCTTCCCTTATGACCCTGAGTATCTGCATACGGTTGCGGCGCTTGAGATCGAGTTTGCTGATTCCTCTTTTTTCCATGCTAATTCTCCATTCCAAAAATAATTTAATGTATTTCAATCCGGTTAGCATTGTATTTAAGTATAGCATTTACGGATTAAAACCAAGGCTGATAAAAAATTAAGACCATGTTATTTAAAGCAATTGTCTTAATGTCTATTCTTATTATAACACATTTTTATCAAATTGCAAACATTATTTATCTTTAAAATGAAAAATCAGCGTTATTAACAAACAAATAATATCATTTTTGTTAAAGTTTCTGTAACCTTAACAATGAGAGGAAGGGTAATTACCGAAAGTATAGTTCCGGCAGTGAAGATCTCGGAAGCATACAGGGAATTCTTGCCATATTTAAGACACTGAAGAGTGCATACAGCCGCAGGAGGTGCGGATGCAGCCACCAAAATGGTGAGTCGCACCTTCTCGTCAACAGGTATCAGAGCAGTCAGTGAAAGGAGGGCCGATACTACAATCGGTATAACAATTAGTTTAATTAAGCACACTCTATACACCCCGGATTGTTTAAGTACAGTACTTAAATGAGTCTCCGACATGGTAATTCCTGATACTATCATGGCAAGGGGTGTATTGAGTGCTGTGATGTAGTTCAGAGCCGCCGATGGCATCTCCGGCAGACGTATCCTCAGGAAGAAGCAGGCTATACCGAGGAAGATGGATATGATAGTCGGCGAGCAGAAGACCTTGATGAGCTTCTTCATATCCCGTTCACCCGTGAGCATGATAAGTCCGTGAGTCCACACGACTATGTTGAACACGGTTATGAAGGCGGTGAGGTAGAAAACGCCCTCGCTTCCGAAAAGAGAGTTCACAAGAGGTATGCCCATGAAGCCGCAGTTGGAATAGATGGAGGAGAAACGCTCTATCGCAGTCTCCCTCCCCTCCTTCTTCGGAACAAGGATATAGGCACAGGCTATCATGACGCCCATGACTGCCGCTGAAAGCGCAAAGCATATCAGCAGGTTACGTACAAGGCGTGTCTCATAGTCCGCCTGATAGGACATGAATATGACCGCCGGATTGACTATCTGTATGACGAAGGAGGAGAGCTCCTTGTTCGCTGCGCTGCTGACTATCCCTGTCTTCCGGCAGAGTGCTCCGACGAGCATGAGCAGCAGCATTACTATGGTCTGATGAAGTATTATACCTGACATATCTTCTCCTTACTTTCTTCTCCTGTTAATAAAAATGTATGACGCTATGAAGAACGCCCCCGGCACAAGTGCAGGCAGCCCCATGAGAGCGAGCTGTCCGTTTGTGAGTTCAGATGAACTAAGCGCAGGCGTCATAAGATTGTATATCTGTATGAAACTGGCATTCAGCAGCTTGTGTACAAGGAAGTATCCCGGGAAGTATTTCCGGCTGATGCAGAGCAGGATCCAGCTGATAACAGGTACAATACTGACGTATATACCTGTAAGCGCCGGCTCAGGCATTCTTCCTTTCTTTGCGCTTTCCCGCCCTGCTTCATATTCGGCAGTTTTGACGGCAAGAGCCGCCATAAGGCAAAAAAGAATCCCCACTGTACAGAACACACTGGCGATCCTGAACGCCGGCCTGCCTGATACTGCGAGGGTAAATGCGATGAACAGCGAAAGAATGTCTGCTGCTCCTGTATATGTCATTGCTTTACGTAGTTTCATGTATATCACTTCTCCTGACGGGAATAATACATTAGGGGTGAGTCCATGGATGATGAGGATATGAAGATATACGTACCCGGAAGCTCTGCGTCCGCTGATGCACCAGCCCCGGACGAAAGCGAAGAGGTGCGCATCTGGAAACCGGAGGACTGAATCAGTCCTCCGTTTTTTCCTTTCCTGTACACTCAGCACAGGTACCGTAGAATACGGTCTGTGAAGTGTCGATGATAAAGCCGTGCTGCTCTGCGATATGTTCACGTATTTCTCCGAGATGGCCGCAGTCAAGGTGTATCAGCTTTCCGCAGACAAGGCATTTGAGATGGAAATGCTCATGGCATTCCATGGATTCGTCTATATACTGATAACACGCACCGGTCTTACCGTCAAAGGCGTACTTGCGCACGACTCCGTTCTCGACAAGCCTGTCAAGCTGGCGGTAGATCGTGGCCGTACCCACCGGAGTACCCTCGGAGCTCAGAAAGGCACTTATCTCCTGCACATTTGTATGCTTGCTCTTATTCGCCACAAGGAAGCTGATGAGCTTTTCCTTCTGCTTGGTGTTATATCCTTGATCCCGTTTCATAAGTCCTCCTGAATCGATAATTATTCCCGAATTGACATTTTATCACACTTCCGCCCCTTTGTCAAGGCATCTCCGGAAAGAACGACACTGATGGCTCTGCCCTCAGACCCCGCCAGAGTGATCCTTCCCTTTGGTATCCCGCTGCAAAATCCACCCTCCCCTTAAACGGGGAGGGTGGATTCTGAAATGAGAGTCCGGAGAGGCGCAGGGGCAGAGCCCCAATGTCTATCTGCCGGAGTCCTTGCGCTCCTGTTCCCACTTTTTCAGTGCTTCGTCATACCTTGCGCGGCTCATGGAACTGTTCTTCTTTGTATACCGCTTATATCTCAGGTCTGCTACGCCGTTGGGGGCATACTCTCCCTCGAAGGGGTCGAGCTTTGAGGCTACATACCCGTCATCGACAGAAATATTGCACGGCACAGCCACAGCGTGCTCAATGATGATGTCCTCGGCCTGTGCGAATATATTGAAGCGTCTGTCATCATTGTCAAATATCACTGATGCGTCATCCACAAGGGACTTCCATCTGTCAAAGAGCTCTCTTACACCGCTGTCGGAAGACTTATCCCAGAACACGTAGCTATTGTTCTCAGCAAAGGGATTCGTCCATGTGAGCGGGTCGGTATAGTCTGCGCCCCAGTTGCATTTCATAAAAGCGAAGGCACCTGACCTGCGCACCTTCGAGAGGAAACCGGTCTCGGGTCCGGCCACGGCGATGATATCGATATAATCGGTGCCGAGAGTTTCTTCAAGACTGCATTCCACCATGGAGGCCTCGATATCCCAGTTGATGACTGAGGGATTATACGGCATCAGCACCTTTACAGGCAGCTCAACGCCGTCATTTTCAAGCTCCTTCAGTGCTCTCTCCTTCTCGCGGAGGGCACGGTCTCTGTCAAACATACCGCTCGCCACTACTGTGGAAAGAGGCAGGCTCTCGGTATAATCTCTGTTCTTTACCGAGGCAAAGCCATAGGGTGTCACAGTCCTTGTTACAAGGCGTTCGGGGTCGTAGGGGTCGTAGATGCCGCATATCCCCTGTGTATCCAGGGCACAGGCCAGCGACAGGCGGAAATGCTCATTTGCAACAGCCTTCCGCCAGTTCTCCGGCTCATATTCGCTGCCGAAGGAAGGGGCGAAGTTGAAGGCGTAGAAATAGCTGAAGGAGCCGTTCGGGCGTGAAGGGTGGACAAGGTCCCGTGTTTTTCTGTCGCTCATCCAGGCCTCAAGCATATCTGAGCCTATCTGCGCCCGGTCTATCTGTCCGCTGAGGTACATCTGCCCCTGTACCGTATAGGCATCGGGGTCGTATATCCTCTCTATGCGTTCAAGATGTACATTCCCGCCGTCCCAGTAATCGGGCGAGGCGGTGAGTATCTGCTTCTGTCCGGGGACATACTCGGATAGTATATAGGCTCCGTTATAGAGCAGATGCTGATTGTCACAGGCGAAGCTGTCGCCGCAGTCCCTGAGGAAGCTCCGGCATACCGGCATAAAGGCGGTATAGGACAGAACGCTCAGGAAGAAGGGGCAGGGCTGCTCAAGAGTGAAGACGAGAGTCCTTGAATCGGGAGCTGATACTCCGATATCCTCCGGCCGCATTTTCTCCGCGGATATCCTGCTGTTTCCGGATTGTGAAGCCGTAAAGTTGTAGTAGGCCTCCGCATTCTTTATCACGGAGCCTGTTGAATAGATATACCTGCAATGTGAATCATTGGCAGCGTTGTTCACATACTCCGCCGCCGCCACCCAGTCGTCCGCCGTCACGTCCGCATAATACTGCCCCTGCCAGTCCAGCCAGTGAATATCGCTGCGGAGGGTAAAGGTCCAGGTCTTCATATCATCGCTGCTCGTCCAGCTTTCGGCGAGACCGGGGATGATATTGCCGTAGGTATCGTAATCCACAAGGCAGTCGATGGTGTTTGCGGATATGACTGCGTCGTTCCAGGCATCGGTCTTCAGATAGTTCAGTGTCTCCGCCTCCCCTGCATATATCAGCCGGAGGGTGGTGTCAGTCTCAGAAGTCTCAGGGCTGCTGCCGCTTTGCTGCGGTGCAGTACTGCAGGCTGACAGGAATACTGCCGCCGTCAGGACGAGGGAGAAAAGCTGCTTCTTTTTCATACTCCCGCCTCCTCTCCGTCCTCTTCAGGAGCGCTGCTGCGGAGACTGAGTCCTCTTTCATCATAGTACCGCTTCTTCGAGGCATACATCCTCTCCTCGGCGGTCTTTATCATTTCCTTGACAGTAGAGACTTCTTCAAACATACAGAGTCCGGCGGAGGCATGGTAGTCGTTTCGCACCATCTCTACCTGCACCTGCCGCATCTTCTTGCGGAGCTCCTTGAAATCCTTTCCGTACTGGAACACCACGAACTCATCTCCGCCTATACGGTAGACCGTCTCCTCGCCGAAAGCGACCTTCAGGGCATCCGCCATGAAACGGAGCATCTGGTCACCGGCAAGGTGGCCTCGTGAGTTATTGAGTTCATGCAGGCCGTTGGCGTCTATGTAGAAGCAGGACAGCCCCCTGGTCTTCTCCCCGATGCCGCGTACGAATTCTTCATAGCGGTTGCGGTTCTGGAGGCCTGTAAGGGCATCCATGTTCGCCTGCTTTTCGGTATTGGTGATAGAACGCCTTGTGGTATACAGCATGAAGGCAAGATAAGCGATAAAGAGGAGAGCCTGCGCTATCAGGAAGTTTCTGAGGGAACGGTGCATAGTTGTAGCATCGGCAAATACTACGGATTCGTCAACAGCAACAGCTATCTCCCAGTTCTCTATATCCATGGGCATATAGGATATGAAGGTGCCGTCTCCCCTGTCAAGACGCATGAAGCCGCTCTCACCGTTGAGTATCTCTGAGGTGAGACCGGGCTGACCCAGGTCGCTGATCTCGTCCTTGTCCGTCTCCCAGCTGTTTACGATGAACTGGCCGGTGCTGCGGTCTATAATGCAGAAGGAGGCATTTCCGCCGTAGATCTCCGGAGACCACATCTTTGCGATATTGGCCGGACGCATCTCTGCATAGAGTACTCCTATGGGAGTATTGTTACGCCTTATAGGCACAAAGCTTCGGATGACCCTGACATCCGGAGAGGATACCGAGGGCTGCAGGGCACCGATATGCTCGCCGTACTCCACCTCTTCCCAGAAGTCCATGATACCGTCAGCATCGACGGTATATCCGCGGAAGCGTATTATCTCGTTTTCGGGTGTGAGTATACCGAGCTCGGAGATAAGGCTGTTTACATCGTATACCGTCAGCATACCGCCGGATTCAATGGCCCGGAGATCTTCGTCCTCAGCAAGCATCTTTGCCAGCATACGCAGAGTCACCTTATCGGACCGGAAGTTGCTCTCAAGTCCGCTGCGTGCCTCAGCCGTAGAAGCCGTCAGTTCACTGTAGCATTTCTGCTCAGTCACCCAGTTTATACGAAGGGCAAACACTACGGATACGATCGTCATAAGAAATATAAGTGTGAGCGTAGCAGCTATGCCGCTGCTGCGCAGATAGGATATGATTTTCTTCGGATCAAATGGTTTCATCTTTTATCACCGCTGATCAGTATTTTATATAATAATATTACCATATATCACCGATTTTTGCAAGTCTTTTTAAAAAGAAATCCATCAGTATTACGGTTTTTTTGTGCAAAAAAGCCGTACATTTCATTGACTTTTTTCCGGATCAGAGGTATAATATAATTAAGCATAACCGGAAGGAGGAAAATTACCATTAAGAAGACCGACAAAACCATTCTTATGGCTGCCGCATTCGCTGCTGCAGCAAGTTTCTCAGCCTGTCACAGCTTTGATGATTATACAACGGTATACGGCCCGCCGCCGGATACAGATTCTTCCGTACTGGAAACCTTTCCTCCGCCGCAGCCTGAATACGGCCCCATGTGGGACTCAGAGGAAACAGAGGAGGTAACTGAGACTACGACTTCAACGACTGTTACCTCCACGTCTGAGGACACAACGGCCGATACCTCAGCAGAGACGGAAGAAGCGCCCACGGAAACGAAGACCACTGCCGTGACTGTTACGCCGGATAAGGAAGGGATCACCGGATCGATTACCGCATACACTCCTGACCCGGATAACATACAGATTTTTTACGGACCGCCTTCCTTCACTTCTTAGGCAAAATCACTATATTACGTACAGTATTATTGTGCATTCCCACAAAGTTTTCCGCCGGTGATAAAAACCCGGCCATTTCCTGACATTTATATTATAGGCGATACTATCAGACTGTGCTTTCTGAGGTATCACATGACACATGAAAAGGGGTGTTTATAATGAAGAAAACCGATAAAACCGCACTCACCGCTGCGATCTTTGCCGCTGCAATGGGTGCTGCTGCCGTATCAGGGGGACAAGCAGAGGCCGCTGATGTCAACGCCGGACTCAATGCCGTTGAATCACAGCTTTCAGCATTTGCTCCGGTATACGGTCCTTCTCCGGACTTTGAGTACACACAGCCTGTTACTGAAACAACTGTTGCTACAGCTCCTGTTACCACTGTTCCCGATCCTGTTTACGGTCCTCCATGGATGATGACGACCGTGGCTGAGACAACCGCAGTCGAGGATCTCGAGAACCTGCAGGACGTTTACGGCCCGCCGGTCTCCATGGAACTTCCGACCTTACCGGAGGAGACAGTATCTTCTGCTACTACAGCAGCTGAACCCGATCCGACATCCGAGCCTGCATCCATAGAACCCACAACAGTAGCTGTATACGGACCTATGTGGGCTTGGGGAGATGCGAACACAGACGGAAATGTCGATGTATTCGATCTGCCCCTGATCAGGAAATACGTCGTCAGTGAGGACAGCGAATACAGGACAACAGGCCGTTTAGCGTCTGACGTTAATAATGACGGATACGTGAATGTTGCCGATCTTGTGGCTGTGTCACAGTACCTAATGGGACAGAGAGACAGCCTCGGTATCCCTACATCAAAGATAAAGGAGAACAAGATCAGGGTCATCTATGATGAAGACATTGAGCCCGTAACAGAGGAGCCCACAAGCCCCTTTGATGATATCCCGCAGCCCAAGTACGGCCCGGTATACGCAGGAGATATGGAGGAGCCTACTGAGTCTATCGATGATCTCTGGGGGCATTCCACTGTATACGGTCCTCCCTCGTTCTTCGGACTTGAGGACTTCTGAACACAGCAACATATACACACACCGGATATGATGACTCCGGATGACTTATTTACAAGAGGTGAATTACAATGAAGAAAACTGACAAAACCGCCTTTACTGCCGCTTTGTTCGCGGCTGCCATGAGCGCTGCCGCTGTCGGCGGCAGTTCAGCAGAGGCCGCAGGCTCAGGTATGAGCGAGGCCGAACTGGCTCTTGGCAAATTCTCCGCTGTATACGGCCCGCCCCCGGATTACTATGAGACAGATATCCCGGAGCCGACTGAGGATGACCCCTTCGATATCATCCCCCAGCCCGACTACGGCCCTATGTACATATACACCACAGCACCAGTGCCGGTTGAGACTACTACCGCTGCAACCAAGCTGATTCCTCAGCCCGCCTACGGCCCCATGTGGACAGTCCCCGAGACCGAGGAGATCGCTCCCGTGACGACCGAGACCATCCCGATGCCCACCTTTGCACCTGTATACGGTCCGCCTCCGGTGACAACAACCACCACGGCTGCCGAGGAGGAGATACCCACAACGACAGCTCCCGAGATGCCCACATTCGCTCCCGTATACGGCCCTCCCTCCATGGTGGGAGACCTTAACGGCGACGGCGAGGTGGATGTCTTCGACCTTGTAAAGATGCGTCGTTTTGTCAGCGGCGAACAGGATCTGACGAGCAGCGAGGATTTCTTCAGAGCCAATGTCAACGGCGATTATGAAGTAAACGTTGCTGATCTTATTTCCCTCGGACGCTACCTTATCGGAAGGCCTGTAACCTTCGTGCGCGCAGGAATGATGACCAGACTTAATCCGGATGCTTCCGACTACAACCGTGTACCCGTTCTTGATGAAGAAGGACGCTATGTAGAAGACCCCATGGAGCCTATACCGCAGCCCGCTTACGGACCTCCCATCGATCTTGAACCGGAAGTTGAAGCTTCAACGCTCTCTCCGGAAGAAATGAGATCTCAGCCTGTGTACGGCCCGCCTAACGATTATATCGAACCAATAGAAGAAATACCGACAAAATTCATCGAAGAACCGACATTCCAGGCAGTATACGGCCCTCCGTCATTCTTCGGCCTGGAGGACAAATAAACTATGCTTAACACCAAGAATAAAGAAAAGAATATGGATGCTCTCCGCATCTACCGTGAAGGACTCAAGACAGTCCCCAAGCTCCGCCACCTCTTCCTTGAGCTCACTCTCCGCTGCAACGAGCGCTGCCTCCACTGCGGAAGCAACTGCGGCGACGTAACATCAGAGGAGCTGACAGCCGCTCAGTACGCCAAGTTCCTCGCAGAGGTCAAGGGCGATATGGGCACTGACGGAAAGATGCTCTGCATCACCGGCGGCGAGCCCCTTCTCCGCAAGGACTTCTTCGAGATAATGGGCTCAGCTCATGACCTGGGATTCCGCTGGGGCATGACCAGCAACGGCACTCTCATCACTCCCGAGGTCGCCAGGGACTTAAAGCGTGTCGGCATGGGTACCATCTCCGTCAGTATCGACGGTCTTGAGGAGACACACGATGCCTTCAGACGCACTCCCGGCGGCTGGAAGAAGGGTATGGCAGGTATCGAGAACCTGCTGAAGGAAGGCGGTTTCAAGGCCATCCAGATAACAACCGTTGTTACCCACAAGAACATCGGCGAGCTGGAGGAGCTCTACAAGATATTCAATGATATGGATATCGACTCCTGGAGAGTTATCAACATCGAGCCTATGGGACGTGCAAAGCAGCACCCCGATTACCTCCTCACCGATGAAGAGTACAAGTATATGTTCGACTTCATCCGCAACAAGAGGATCGCAGGCGAGCCTGTTACCTACGGCTGCAGCCACTACCTCGGCATGGAGTACGAGCGTGAGGTAAGAGACTGGTACTTCATCTGCACAGCAGGAACCTACATCGCAAGCATCATGGCTAACGGAGATATCACAGCCTGTCTCGATATCGAGCGCAGACCTGAGTTCATCCAGGGCAATATCCTCCGCGACCGCTTCAAGGATGTATGGGAGAACAAGTTCCAGATCTTCCGCCGCGATCTCAGCGACAGCAATGAGAAGTGCAAGGCCTGTCCCGATGTCAAGTACTGCCACGGCGACGGCTATCACTGCTGGGATTTCGACAAGAACGAGCCGCAGCTCTGCTTCAAGGATATATTATTCTGATAAAGCGATACCCCTGTCCGGATAGACAGGGGTATCTTTACAGGAGGATGTTATGAAAACAGTTAACGTATACAAGCAGTACTTCGGGGGCGAATGCACATATAACGGCAGGGACAGGCACGGCGTACAGGTGCTTTTCATTGCTGAATCTGACAGCGGCATGATAACCTACAGCCTATCCGTTTCCTTCTTCCCGCATGATACTGATGATGACTACGCCGTATCCTACGATGCGGAGAAATCAGTTACTCTGTATCAGGGCAAGGGCAGGCGCTCAAAGAAGCGTGAAGCGGAGCTTATGAAGGAGCTGCACGAAACTGCCGATTCTCTCGCAAAGGAGCTTGGCGGAGAGATATACTGGGATAAACCGCTGAGAGAGGCGGAGACGGCATAGTGACGCCTTACACGCTTCTTTCGGTTGCCGATAAACCATACCTCTATCAGGGGACGCCTTCACTTGCAAGGCGTCCCCTCTTCAAAAACAGTCCCCCGGACTGTTTTTGAATTCACCCCTTGCGAAGCGCTCTGCGGATAAATGCGGGGCTTTGCCCCAGCCTAACCGGCCCGTCCCCTCTGTCAGCTTCGCTGACATCTCCCCACACTGTGGGAAGTCACCCCACCAGAGGCGCCGCCTCTGGACTCCGCTAAAGGGGCGCAGCCCCTTTAGAATCCCAAAACTATGATACCATTCTCTATTAACATACATAAACCCCGTAAGGATCAACCTTACGGGGTTTTTATTATTTTCTGCTCATTCGCTTTTTCTGGAGGCGGACATCCTCTCCAGAAAAGAATAAGCATTTATATATTGAAGTCAGTCGAGAAACAACTCTCTCATCATAGCGCCTTGCTATTCCTTCATAATCAAGATTTGTGCTGATGATAGTCGGCTTCCTGCGGTTAAGGCGTGTATTTATGATGTTGTATATCATCGAATTATAAAACGGAGATTCATACTCAGTACCAAGATCATCAAGTATAAGCAGATCGCAGTCCATGATAAGGTCGATAGTCTCGGTAGAGTGTTCACGACCGAAATGATCACGCTCTATGCTGCGAAGGATATTGACAGCCGAGTCGTAAATGACACTGTAACCCTTCTTCATGACCGTATCTGCTATGGCAAGGGAAAGGTGTGTCTTTCCGAGGCCTGTCCGTCCGAGCATGAGGATACTGCCGGAGTTTCTTGTGAAGGTCTCCGCGTAGTTTCTTGAAAAGCGGAGGATGTTGTCCATGATGCGGTAGTCATCCCCCTGATAGTAGCTCAGGCTGAATGTATCAAAGCCGGCAGTTCCGAGCTGTGTCTTCTTGTTGAGTTCCTCCGCCGAAAGTTTTCCGCAAAGCTGCTTGAAGCACTCACAATATCTTCCATTGACATATCCTGAGTCTCGACATACAGGACAAACATAGTGTATATCAAGATAATCTGCTGGATAACCATTCTGTACAAGGAGTTGGCGTGACATTTCCTGTGCCCCAAGGTTATTATGCTTCATTTCTTCAATCTTATCCTGTACTATCTCTCCATTTCGTGAAGCAATAAGTGCTATAAGCTCTCTTCCTGTTGAGTACAGCATATCATTTATCTCACGTATCTGTGGAATTCTATGGTTTATCTCATTGATACGCTCCTCGTTTTCGGCAAAAGCGCGGTTGCGGCGCTGTGTGAGTATCTGCTCCGCACGGTCAATAATATTGTTATCCACTTCTCACACCCCCTCAGAAATCATTAATGAATTCTTTGTACTTCTCAATATCAAAATCATTTGTATTATTGCTGTGTTTTTTCTTTTTACTACGGAATTCAGACTCGGCCTTTTCAACCTCCTCAGCAGTCCTGAAGCCGCTGTCCTTCCAGCTCAGGAGTATCTTGTTTATGTAGGAGAAGGAGAGCTTGTCGATATTATCTATAGTCCTCTCGTATGCAAGATGAAGGAGCTCGGGAGTAAATCCCGCAGCGCGCCACTGCTCCACGAAGGCCATCTGCCCCGAGGTGGGACGGCGCTTCATTTCAAACTGCTTCATGACCATGCCGCTGTAGTCATGTGCGAGGGAAAGCCTCTCCACCTCATCCTGTGCAGCCTCAAGGGAGTTGATCTCGCTCTCTGCCCATGAATAGGCTATCTTCTCGATGTAGGCAGAGTTGGTCTTCTCTATGCTCTTGCAGTAGTTAAGGAGTATCAGTATGACCTCCTTCTTCAGCCCGAGATGGGTATACATGGTTATAAGAGCATTCTGCATGGTGTGATTGAGGGGGCCGAGTGCCGATTCCGCCGCCGTGAAGAGCTCTGTGATATCGGGGGAGCCGCTTACGAGCTGTGCGATATCGCTCGGTGAGAGCAGCGGCATCCTTGCCGGTACAGGCTTTGCTTCCGGCTGCGGCTCCGCCTGACGGGCAGGTTCCTGTGCGGGCTGCGGCGCCGGTGCTGCCGGCTGCATGATACTTGCCGGTATCTCTGCATCGGAGGCTAACACGTTCGCCTGCTGCCAGAAGAGTATGGCCTCCCATGCCTCCTGTGCGGAAATACCCGTGCCTGCGGAAATATCCTCCGCCGTGATATCCTTGCCGGAGCTGCGGATGATATACAGAAGCACCTTCAGCTGACCGCCGGTGGCAAGCTTCAGAAAGTTGTCGGCAACTATCCCGGGCACACTGAACATATTCCCGATAAGTCCGGTATTTATCCTGTATTCCACGCTGATATGCAGCTCCTTTCATTCCTGTCTGCCTTATATATAAGGCGGAGAAAGCCTTGTGAAGAAGGCAGAGAGCTCAGCTCCGAAATACTCCTCCATAAGGCTGTTATCCTCTATCAGTGCAGTCTTGCGGCTGCGTGTGAGATGCTTGATACGGTATTCAAGGCTCTGCGCCCTGCTTCTTGTATCAGTGCTCCAGAGAGCGGCAAAGCCCTCCGGCGGATTGGCCCGGGTGAACCTTGCCCCGCCGGCATCAAGGCCGGAATGCTCTCTGAGCCGCCGCTCCGGGTCAGTGGTAATGCCGGTATAGAGCCGGTCTCCGGAGCAGCGGAGTATATAGACGTAGTACACGTTCTTACTTCTTTTCCTTGATGCGGAATGCGGAGTTACGGAGCCTTGAAGGATCAAATCCGTTGTCCCTCTTCTTCTCGGGACGCTTTCCGCCGTTCCTTCTGTCCTTGCTTCCGGGCTGTCTCTCGCTCTTCTCGCCGCGCATGGTAAGGCTTATCCTTCCGCGGACGGGGTCTGCCTCAAGCACCTTTACCTTTACTACCTCGCCCACCTTTACGATCTCAAGGGGGTGGCTGACACGTCTTGCAAACTGTGAGATATGTACGAGACCGTCCTCGTGTACGCCGATATCGACGAATGCGCCGAAGTCAACGATATTGCGGACTGTACCCACGAGCTCCATACCGGGCTTCAGGTCCTTGATATCCATGATATCGCCGCTTCTGAGAAGCGGAGGCGGTAACTCGTCACGGAGGTCACGGCCGGGCTTCTTCAGCTCTGCGATAATGTCGGTAAGTGTAGGCACACCGATATCGAGAGACTTGCTGATATTCTCGATGCCTATGGAATCAGCCTTCTCCGTGATGCCTGCAGCACCGCCTGCTGATACGTCAGCAAGGGTGAAGCCGCACTCACTCAGGAGAGAGGATGCTGCTGCATAGCTCTCGGGGTGAACGGCTGTATTGTCAAGGGGATTCTTTCCGTCACGCACTCTGAGGAAGCCTGCGCACTGCTCAAAAGCCTTCTTGCCCAGCTTCGGCACCTTCATCAGCTCCTTGCGGTCTGTGAAGCGGCCGTTCTCCTCGCGGTAGGTAACGATGTTCTTGGCAACTGCGGAATTGATTCCGGCGATATATGAGAGAAGTGAATAGGATGCTGTATTGAGGTCAACTCCGACTGAGTTAACGCAGTCCTCGACTACTCCGGAGAGAGCCTCTGTCATACGTGCCTGGGGCATATCGTGCTGGTACTGTCCTACACCGATAGCCTTGGGCTCTATCTTTACCAGCTCTGCAAGAGGATCCTGGAGACGGCGTGCAATGGAGATAGCTCCTCTGATGGATACATCGTATTCCGGGAACTCCTCTGCGGCGAGCTTGGAGGCGGAGTATACGGAGGCGCCTGCCTCGCTGACTACCATGTAGCTTACCTCCCAGTCGATCTCGCCGGAGATCTCCTTGATGATATCTGCAGCAAAGGTCTCTGTCTCACGGGAGGCAGTACCGTTGCCGATAGAAATAACGTTTACATGATGCTTCTTGATAAAGCCCTTTACTATCCTCTGAGCCTCTGCAACTCTTGCAGCAGATGCGAATTCCTTTACGGGATAGATGATAGCGTGGTCGAGCACCTTGCCTGTACCGTCGATTACTGCGGTCTTGCAGCCGTGAGCATATCCGGGATCGAGACCGAGGATAACGCTGCTCTTGAGCGGTGGCTGCATGAGCATCTGTCTGAGGTTTGATGCGAATACCTTTATGGACTCCTCTGCCGCTCTTGCTGTGAGCTCAGAACGTATCTCACGCTCGATGGAGGGGAAGATAAGTCTCTTGTAGCCGTCCTCTGCTGCTGCACGGACAAGCTCTCCGCAGGCATTGTTGGCCTTTATATACTTTCCGAGTATGATATCCGTTGCAGCCGATTCCTCAAGGCTGAGGGAGATCTTCAGGAAGTTCTCCTTCTCACCTCTGTCAAGTGCAAGCACTCTGTGGTTGGCTATCTTTGATACGGGCTCGGAGAACTCATAGTAGTTCTTGTATACGCTCTCAGCTTCAGGATCGGAGGCCTTTGATACGATCTCGCCCTTCTCGCCTGCTGCGGTACGGAGCTTCTTTCTGATATCAGCATCGTCGGAGATATCCTCTGCTATGATATCCATAGCGCCCTGCAGGGCAGCCTGTACATCGGGAACGTTCTTTTCTGCATCAACGAATGCCTCTGCCTCCTTCTCGGGAGATACACCGTTCTCCTGAGCCATAAGGAGCTGTGCGAGGGGCTCAAGGCCTGCTTCACGGGCAACGCTGGCACGGGTGCGGCGCTTGGGCTTGAAGGGACGGTATATGTCCTCTACCTCAACGAGAGTCGTTGCGGCGCTGATGGCAGCCTCAAGCTCCGGAGTCATCTTCTCCTGCTCTGTGATGGAGTTTATTACCTCGCCTTTGCGCTTTTCAAGGTTGCGGAGGTATGTGAGACGGTCGGAGAGCTCACGGAGCACCTGATCGTCCATAGATCCTGTATTCTCTTTACGGTAACGTGCGATGAAGGGAATGGTCATGCCCTCATCGATCATCGAAACGGCATTGTCTACGTGCTCCTGACGGAGACCGAATTCCTTGGCTAATACTGCATTGATATCCATAGCTTATCCTTTCTTTGGAGAGCCTTGCGGCATTGTGTCTTTTGAAGCGGTATTTCTATTGTACCACATTTCACAAACGAATGCAAGTACAAAGATGCTTTCACATCTGCTGCATCTGCTTTTATGCGGTATTTCTGACAGCCCGGTATTGAGGGCTCTGCCCTCAAACTCCCGCCTAAGGGACTCGTCCCTTAGGAATCCCGCTGCAAAATCCCCCCTCCCCATGAATGGGGAGGGGGGATTTTGAAATGAGAGTCCAGAGAGGCGATGCCTCTTTGGCAGGGGCGTGGGGGCAGCGCCCCCACTGTCAGTCCGTCAGAAACATCATATAAAGTAAATGCGGCAGATGTGAAAGATGATGGCTTTCCCCTTTACAAATCGGGGTGTTTAATGTATAATAAATATATACTTTTATATATTGGAGGAAACACATATGTTTATAACCTGTCTTGACCTTGAAGGAGTTCTCGTACCGGAGATCTGGATTGCTTTCTCAGAAGCAAGCGGCATCCCGGAGCTCAGGAAGACCACCCGTGATGAGCCTGATTACGACAAGCTCATGAACTGGAGACTCGGAGTTCTCAGAGAGCACGGTCTCGGTCTCAAAGAGATACAGGACACCATCGCCAAGATCGATCCCCTGCCCGGTGCAAAGGAGTTCCTCGATGAGCTGCGCTCCATCTGTCAGACCATCATCATCAGCGACACCTTCACACAGTTCGCCGCTCCCCTTATGAAGAAGCTCGGTATGCCGACCATATTCTGCAACGAGCTTGAAGTCGCTGAGAACGGCGAGATCACCGGTTTCCGTATGCGCTGCGAGCAGTCCAAGCTGACTACCGTCAAGGCTCTCCAGTCCATCGGCTACGATACCATCGCAAGCGGAGACAGCTACAATGATCTCGGCATGATCAAGGCCAGCAAGGCGGGATTCCTCTTCCGCTCGACGGAGCAGATAAAGAAGGATTACCCCCAGTTCCCGGCATTTGAGGAATATGATGAGCTCCTCGGTGCCATCAGGGAAGTAATAAAGTAAGAATATGTGGCTTATCATATTCGCCGCTATGCTGCTTGTTTCCGGCGGCGGCGCGGTATACCTCGTACGCGGGGTACACCGCTTCAGCTTTCTGAAAAAGCTCGGTGAGAAGCACAGGCTGCTCTCCTGGATCGCAGCTGTCCTTCTCCTCTCACTGACGGGGCTGTTCGCTCTTATCAACACCTGGTCCGTAATAGTCGTGCTGATACATCTGTTCATCTTCTGGCTGTGTGCTGATATCATAGCCGCTGTGTACAGGAAGGTATCAGGCAGGGAGCGTGTACGGAACTATGCAGGAGCGGCTGCCATAGCATTCACGGCAGTATATCTCGGCATCGGCTGGTATCTGGCACACAGCATCGTGATACGGAACTATACCTTCTCCTCGCCGAAGCTCACCGGCAAAAACATCAGAGCGGTCCTCATCGCTGATTCCCACGTCGGCATCACCTTCGACGGAAAAGGATTTGAAGAGCAGATAGACCGTATCTCAGGCCTTGAACCGGATATAGTGCTCATTGCGGGAGACTTCGTCGATGATGATACCGACAAGGCGGATATGACAGCATCCTGTGCAGCACTCTCAAAGCTCCGCCCGAAGTACGGCACCTATTTCTCCTTCGGGAATCACGACAAGGGCTATTCCAGCTACCGGGGATATACCGGCGACGACCTGAAGGAGCAGCTCATAGCCAGCGGCGTGACAGTTCTTGAAGACGAGAGTGTGCTTGTGGATGACACCTTCTATATAATAGGACGTCAGGACAAGTCCGAGGAGCAGAAGGGCGGCAGCCGCGCTTCAATGGAGGAACTGCTGAGCACTACTGACAGAACAAAGTATTCGATCGTCCTCGATCATCAACCGAATTCCTATGAGGAGGAGGCAGCAGCCGGCGCAGACCTTGTCCTCTCGGGACATACCCACGGCGGCCATCTCTTCCCCGCCGGGTATATCGGCCTTGCCTTCGGAGCGAATGACAGGGTATACGGCACTGAACGCAGGGGCAGCACCGATTTCCTTGTGACCTCCGGTATTTCCGGCTGGGCGATCCCCTTCCGGACAGGCTGCAGGGCGGAGATAGCCGTTATAGATATCGCAGGATGATACATATTAAGGAGTGATGGAAATGAAGCTTGCAGAAGCATTGCAGGAACGTGCAGACCTCAACAACAAGATAGACTCCCTCAGGGAACGAATCCGCAGCAACGCCATAGTCCAGGAAGGCGAAAAGCCAGCGGAGAAGCCGGCAGACCTTCTGAAGGAGCTTGAAGGCGCTCTCAACCGGCTCGAGGAGCTCGTGAAGAGGATAAACTTCACCAACAGCAGGACGGTATGCGAGGAACGTGGCGGCAGGACCATGACGGAGCTGCTTGCAGAGAAGGACAGCCTCCGCACAAAGCTTTCGATATACAATATGCTGATATCGGAGGCGAGCCAGACCGGACAGAGGGCAAGATACGCGGAGATACGCCTTCTCAGCACCGTTGACGTAGTAAAGATGCAGAAGGCAGCCGACGATATGTCGGCAGAGCTCAGAAAGCTCGATAACGCAGTGCAGGCAATCAACTGGACCACTGAACTGCTCTGAACGATCATGGTGTAGCCCTGCCGGGCGAATGCGCTTTTCCCCGTTTCAAGCAAAACGTGGACTCAGTTAGCTGACACGGGCGTCAGCACATGACTTAAAACTCAGCCCGGACAGCTCATATACGCATTGTGACAGATTATTGTTATTACCATACATTGACGGCAGGACGAGGTGCGGGTACGTGGGATCTAATGATCGGTCGGGCGGTCTGATGTCTGATTTCCGGCATCAGACCGCCTTTTCCAGACATTTATCAGCATATGTCACAAAGTTTTTTCTCATATTTAATTATCTTTAAGATTATTTTAAGACTGACACTGTATAATCTGAATCATAGAGAACATGATGTGTATACAGTGACACAATTTATAAAGGAGTAGATACATATGAAAAACCAAAACACAAAGAAGATTCTCGCAGCCCTCTCATCAGCAGCCGTTCTTGTTTCAGCTCTTCCGTTTTCAGCACAGGCGGCAGAGACAAAGTACGGCGATGTAAACCTTGACGGCAAGATAACGGTTGCCGATGCAGTTGCCGTACTTCAGTACCTTGCAAACAAGGAGAAGTACGCTCTCACTGAGGAGGCTATTGACAACGCCGACGTATTCAACAGAGGCGATTCCATCACCGGCTACGATGCCATTGCAATCCAGAAGGCAGATGCAGGCATCATCACTCTTCCCGAGTCATGGATGGAGGGTACAGGCCCGTCTGATACTCCCGAGGAAAAGTATTCCGTAAGCATAAAGCTCGAAGGAACAAAGATCACTGTTGAAGGCGATACCAAGAAGTATACCGCCGTTGAGGGCTCCAAGCTCACAATCACACATTCCGGCGAGTATCATATCAGCGGTACTCTCGATGACGGACAGATCGATGTTAATATCGCAGACGAGGCAGCAGATGCCGAGACAGTTAAGCTCTTCCTCGAGGGCGCAAGCATCACAGGCAAGAGCGCTCCGGCTATCCTCGTTACCAACGCTGAGAACACCTCAGTCACCATAGCAGACGGCACAGAGAACACCATCTCTGACGGCGATACTGCTTATATCGATGCTGCAGGTACACCCACCGGCGATGCTGTTATCGAGGCAAAGGACGATATCACATTCAAGGGCGGCGACAAGGATACAGGTATCCTCAATATCACAGCCAATACCCAGGATGGTATCCACTGCAAGAACGATATAAAGATCAACGGTGCAGTAATCAATATCAAGACCACCAACAAGGATGATTCCACCTACGGCATCAACGGAAAGAAATCAGTTACTGTAAAGAGCGGTACTGTCACTGTTGACGCTGAGGGCGACGGAATCAAGTCCTCTGAGGGCAGCGTTGCCGTAACAGGCGGTAAGGTAAGCATCAAGGCCGGCAAGGACGCTGTTCAGGCTGAGACCACTATCGATATCTCCGGCGGTGAGATATATGCCGGCGGCGACAAGGGCCTCACATCAGTTACAGGCACAAATATCACAGGCGGTATCGTTGTGGTAACAGCTACCGATCTCCAGACCAAGACTGATATCCTGAAGGTTGAGAATCAGGCTGCTATGCTCCTCAACTGCGTAAAGGATCCCGCAAACGAGGACGGCTGCTGGAAGAAGGCAAACAGCCTTGCTTACTCAACAGTCGGCTATACCTTCATGAAGAAGTACGCATTCGTACTCATCTCCGCTCCCGATCTCAAGGTGGGCGAGACATATACGCTTACAAATACAAGCACAGGCGCAGGAGTTACACACTCCGCAGACAAGTCCGACAGCTTCAAGCTCACAGAGGCGGTAACAGTCTTTGAGAACGTTGATCCCGCCGGCAAGGAAGCTCCTTCACCCAATACTGAGCCCAAGGCTGACTCTGTCAGTAATAAGTGAGGCTTCAATAACCTCCGGCTACCCCGCTGAGGCTTTGGCTATCAACGGAACAACAGCTACAATACTACAACCCGGCACATATACATTCAGCGGAAAGAGCAGTGAGGCACAGATCATAGTCGATGTTGACAAGACAGCTTATCCCGACGGAGCAGTTGAGATCGAGCTTGAAGGCGTTGATATCGCAAACAGCTCAAAGGCTCCCATATATGTTGCAAGCATAGGTGACGAGGTACAGCTCATTGCCAAGAACGGCACTGAGAACATCGTATCCGACGGCACTTCACACACTGATTCCTATACCGACAGCGACGGCAATACCGAAGCGATCAATGCTGCTGTATTCTCCCGTGATGATCTCAAGATCAAGGGAAAGGGCAGCCTGACCATCAACGGAAACTATCAGGACGGCATCGTCTGCAAGAACGACCTGAAGATCTACAACGGCAAGGTAACAGTCAATGCAGCAGATGACGGCATCCGTGCCAAGGACAGTATCACAATCGGCGATACCACCAAGTCCGACGGCACTGAGGCTGACAACAGCGGTATAGATCTCACAGTAAAGACCAAGGCCGGCGACGGTATAAAGTCAACCGGCACTGATACAGACAAGACCTCCGGCGTTATCACAGTCAACGGCGGCAAGGTAAATATCGAGTCCCATGCAGATGCCTTCCAGGCCGAGCAGGAGTTCATCATGAACGGCGGAGACATCACCATCAAGACCTTTGAGGGCAGCAGCTTCTCAGGAAATGCAAGCTCCTCACAGGGCGGCTGGGGCATGGACGGCAACTCCAACAAGACTGATATATCCGCTAAGGGCATCAAGGCTGTAGGTCTCTATGACGAAGCCGGTACAAAGTGGCAGAGCAAAGGCGATATCACCATAAACGGCGGCAGTCTTACCATAGACTCATCTGACGATTCCATACACTGCGGCGGAGATATGAATCTTATCGGCGGCAGGCTCACACTTGCCTCCGCAGATGATGCAGCGCATTCCGACCATATGCTCACCATAGGCACAAAGGGCAACGGCTATGATGATATCATCGTTACCGTATCCAGGGCCTACGAGGGCATTGAAGGTCAGAAGATATACCAGAACAGCGGCTCAGTCATCGTGAATTCCACAGATGACGGCTACAACGCAGCAGGCGGCGCTGATGGCTCCGGCAATGCAAATCCCGGCGGCTGGCGTCCGGGCGGCGGATTCGGCGGAAGCAGCTCCGGCGATTATCTCCTTCAGTTCAACGGCGGATTCTCCATCGTGAACGTCACCAACGGCGACCATGACGGCTTTGACTCCAACGGCGATATCGAGATAAACGGCGGCTATGTAGTGACCAACGGCAACGAGCCCTTCGACTGCGGCGACAGCGGAAACTCCATAAAGGTCACCGGCGGCGTATGGGCAAGCAACTGCCCCAGCGGCGGCATGAGCATGGGCGGAAGCGAAATGACAGCAGTCGTAAACAATACAGGTACAGCTGATAAGGGCACAAGAGTATCACTCGTCGGCTCTGACGGCAAGGTCATCCTTACCTTCATAGCAGGCAAGAGCGTTACACAGTTCAAGGCAGGCGGCACAGGCGTAGCCTCAGGCGCTTCCTTCTACACAGGCGGCACCCTTTCAGGCACCACCTACTTCCAGGATCTCGATACGGTACAGACCGCAGGCTTCGGCGGAACCCTTTCCGGCGGAACTCAGGTCACAGGAGCAGCCTCCTCCTCAGGCGGCAGCAGACCCGGCTTCGGATTCTGATACATCAGTTCGACAGTTAACTTATATTTTATATGGCAAAACCCCCGACAGGAGTTATCTCCTGAAGGGGGTTTAACCGTTATCTGGTAATTCTTCTTCGTCCTTTACAGGCGGTGTCTTGCAGCAGGCTGCGCAGTATACCGCCTTTGCTCCGCTGGATTTGAGCAGCCATGTGAGTTCGGCAAGAGTGCTGCCGGTAGTGCATACGTCATCAACGAGGAGTATGCGGCTGCCCTTTACAGTATCAGGGGCGGTCACCGTGAATGCTCCCCGCAGATTGACCTCCCGCTGCGCCTTATTAAGTGTCTTCTGGGGCAGAGTATCCGCCTGCTTCCTTATGCAGTCCGCAACAGGCAGACCCGAAAGATTACCTATATGCCGGCAAATAAGCTCTGCCTGATTGTAGCCCCGTTCCATGATATCCTCAGCGGTCATGGGGACGGGCTGTATGATATCGGTACAGGCAAGTATGCCCTCTGCACTGAGTCTGTCAAACAGCGCCCCGCCGAGAGCATAGTCCGCATTGTCAGCCATGCCGTTTTTCAGCAGCATTACCGCCGGCTTCACTGTGTCGTTGTACTCAAATGCTGCCGTGAAGCTGTCTGAACCGGGAACACTGAACTTTCCGCTCCATTCCCTGAGTCCCGCCCCGCACTCCTCGCAGAACCTGTCCGCCGGACGGATGAAATCCCCGCAGAGCGGACAGCGGGTAGGCGCTATCAGGTGGAGGAGCAGCCGTTTTATTTTCTCCCGCATATCAGAAGTACATATACAGCTGGCACTTTATCATGCCGTTGTAAAGCTTCCTGCGCTTGCGTGCCTTTGTGCCGAAGAAGTCCTCAAACTGCTCATGTGGTGAGATGACGAAGCTCTGACGGTCGCCGCCCTTGCCCAGCACCTTTCCCATTTTGCGGTAGATGTCCTCAGCCTCCCGCAGTTCAAGAAGTCTCTCGCCGTAGGGCGGGTTGCAGATGACTACGCTGTTCTCCGGCTGTACAAATCGGGTGATATCTGCCTGCTCAACGTGTATGCGTGACTTCACGCCTGCCTTGTGGGCATTGTCAAGGGTGAGGGCAACCGCATCGTCGTCTATATCAAAGCCTATGGCTTCGAATTTACCTGTGCGGTCAACGCCGTCTATGGCACGGCTGCGCTCCTCACGCCATACCTCTGCCGGTATGCAGCCCCATTTCTCGGCGGCAAAGCGGCGGTTTATCCCGGGCGGGATGCGCAGTGCCTTGAAGGCAGCCTCGATGAGGAGAGTTCCGCTTCCGCAGAAGGGGTCGCATACTATCGTATCGGGGCGCACTCTTGCAAGGTCGATGATACCCGCAGCAAGAGTCTCCTTGATAGGCGCGGCATTGGAGTTCCGGCGGTATCCCCTCTTGTGGAGTCCTGTGCCGCTTGTATCCAGGTATACAGTCACTATGTCCTTCAGGATACTGAACTTTATCTGCACCTTAGGGCCTTCCTCGTTGAACCAGCTTATGCCGTATACCTGCCTGAGACGCTCTACTGCCGCCTTCTTCACGATGGACTGGCAGTCCGGTACACTGTGGAGGGCTGAGTCAAGGGAGTATCCCTTTACCGGAAAGGCATCCTCCTCGCCGATGAATTCCTCGAGGGGAAGAGCCTTCACCCCCTGAAAAAGCTCCTCAAAGCTCACTGCACGGAACTCCGCAAGCTCTATCAGCACTCTTTCAGCCGTAGACAGGCAGAGATTGGCCCTTGCAAGGATGTTCTCATCACCTGTGAAGCTTATCTTTCCGTCGGTCACTTTAAGGTCGGTTCCGCCTATCTTTGTTATCTCGAATTTAAGTACGCTCTCCAGTCCGAAATGGCAGGGACAGCACAGCCGTAATGTACTCATACTATTTTCCTTTCATATACGGTCAGCCGCTACAGCTGACGATAACACAGGACCTGTCCGCACAGCCGCGCAGACAGGTCCGTTTCTTTTATTCGGTTTTTATCACCACTGGTTCTCCTCAACGGGTGCCCAGCCGGCATCTCCGCCGCCGGAGTTATCAGTCCAGCCTGCGTCGCCGCCGCCGGAATTATCTGTCCAGCCACCGTCGCCGCCGCCGGAGTTGTCAGTCCAGCCTGCGTCGCCGCCGCCGGAATTATCAGTCCAGGTGCTTCCGCCGTTATCCCAGCTGTTTCCGCCGTTATCCCAGGAGTTGCCGCCATTGTCCCATGTATTGCCGCTGTCCCAGGTATTGCCGTTGTTGTTCCAGGTGTTATTGTTGTTCCATGTGTTGTTATTGTTTGTATTTCCTGAGCCCTCGCCTGCGTAATGTGCGCCTGCATGGTTTCCGGTGCAGACAGGAGCGTTGGAGGACTTCCACCAGCCCTGTACCTGACCGTGTCCGCAGTAAGGACCTGCAATCATACCGGTAGCAGCACACATTGAAGCTCCGACTACGCCCTCCTTGGGTTCATCGAAATCAACGGGGGTATCAGTAAACATGGTATCAGCATAGTCGCCGATGATGCTCTTCCATACAGATGCAGAGTGGAGACCTGTAGGAAGTGTAAGGTTCGGGTTGTACTCCTTGTAACCGATGGTAACACCGCTTACGAAGTCACGGGTAAGGCCTACGAAGGTGAGGTCATACCAGTTATCTGTAGTACCGGTCTTACCGCAGAGCGTCTTGTAGTTGAGCTTAGCGAAGGTACCTGTACCGCGGTCAATAACGTTCTTCAGCAGACGGTTCATTACCCATGCAGTGGACTCTGATACAGCCTCGCGGGGATTTCCGTCATTGGAGTAGATAACGTTTCTGTTGCCGTCCTCGATGCGTGAGATGATGTGTGCATCGCAGTAGGTTCCGCCGTTTCCGTAAGGGATATAGGCGTTTACCAGGTTCTCCAGAGTGATACCGTAGGTAAGTGAACCAACGGACAGAGGAGAGTAGTCCTCGTCCTGTGCATCCAGCTTCATGCCCATCTTCTCAGTACAGAACATGAATACCTCATGAGGTGTGAGAATCTGACAGAGCTGAGCAGGCACGGTATTGAATGACTGCTGGAGGAAGTAGTAGATGTTGTGGTATGCGTAGGAGATAGAGGTCTTGCTGTCAACGGAGTAGTTTGTAGGCCACTTCTTTCCGTCAACTTCCATGATCTCCTTATCCTGGAATACGGAACCCCAGTGGATAAGGTCGGTATCAAGGGCAAGTCCGTATGTGGAGATAGGCTTCATTGTTGAACCGATCTGTCTCGGCTCTTCAACTGCGTAGTTGGTTACGAGAGAGTCTGTCTTCTCGCCCCAGTCTCCGATAAGGCACTTTACAGAGCCGTCATAGTCAAGGGCAATGAATCCGACGTGCGGGAGCTGTTCTTCAGCTACGCCGTCGTTGTCAAGATCGACATACTTTCTTACATAGCCGCTGCTGAGGATATTGTCAAGCTGTGAGCAGCGCTCCTCAACGAAGGCCTGCATCTGGTCGTCAAGAGTGGAATAGATACGGTATCCGCCCTTGTTGATACGCTTGATGGCCTCCCACTTATCGATGTTGTATTCATCCATAAGATAGTGGGCCGCCTCGAACATCATTGCATCGACTTCCCAGGTATATACAGTCTGCTGATTCTCCATTTCCTCGAGGTCTATCTCAGGGTGGAGCCTTCTGTATTCCGGCTCGTCTGTATAGAGTATCTTGGTATTGAGGTACTCCTGGTACTCATCGTAGGTTATAGCGCCGTTGTCATAGAGCTGCCAGAGAACGTAGCGCTGACGCACCTTGTTGTTGGCCTTTCCGTCAACAATCAGTTCCCCGTCGTCGTTGTAGGTCTCAACGAAGGGACCGTACCACTGCGGGCTCTGGGGTATGGCGGCCAGTACGGCAGCCTCAGGGGTCGTGAGCTCCCATACGTTCTTTCCGAAGTAACGTGTTGAGGCAAGCTGGATTCCGTTGATAGGTCCGCCGAAGCCGATGTAGTTGAGGTAGGCCTCAAGGATATCATCCTTGGAATAGGTCTTCTCCAGCTGCATCGCACTGAAGATCTCACGTATCTTACGCTGAGGTGTAACCTCGTTGTCTCCTGTGAGGTTCTTTACGAGCTGCTGGGTGATCGTCGAACCACCCTGGTCGGTAGCGTAGAAGTGGATGAACATATTAAGGAACGCAGAGAATGTTCTCTTGTAGTCTACACCGTCATGGAGATAGAAACGCTCGTCCTCGGTATAGACAAAGCAGTTGCGGACATTCTGCGGAACGCGCTCAATATCAACAGGAAGTCGCTGGGTATCGGTCTTGAGTCTTTTCAGGACCGTCAGCTCCTTGGAACCGTCCTCCTGGGTCTTATAGCCGTAGAAGTAGGTATCGCTTCCCGATTCAAGCTCCGATAGTGTGATGGTCGTTGCATCCTCCATGAAATCCAGTACGTATACCGTAAGCGCTGTAGCTACGATAGTGCCTGTGATTACCATTACGAGGAAGAGCGAGAGGAGCGTAGTTGCGATGACTGTAACAAGTTTTTTCAGTATCAGCAGCGGGATATTCTTCTTTTTCTTCTTTTTCTTCTTTTTCATCCTCTGGGGCGGCGGTGGCGGCTGCATCTCAGAGCGTACCGGACGCAGCGGCCGCAACTCCTGAGGCTGCGGAGCATTTATATTGTTGTTGTCCATAGTCCATTTTCCGTCGGGGACGGACTCAACTCCTTTCAGAATTATGAATCGGAGCACTTTTCACGTATCATTCCGTGCTCAGAATTGCATTCGTATACATGATAAATTATATCACACTTCCGCCTGTTTGTTAAGTGCCTGCCGGATATTTATATTAAAATTTGTATAATCAGGCAAAATATATCCATAATAACAACATCAATTAGTGAAATCAGTCAGGAGGCAGTAAATATTGAAACGAATTTTTGACAGGCGGGCATTCTTCACTCTTCTGACGGCGGTCACGGTATCGGGATTCATCGTCATCTGTACCCTCGGGCAGTCGGTACACAGGCAGAGGGTCTCCGCAAAGCTTGCAGAGGCAGCGCCGGAGCTGATACAGCCGGAATGCGTGGTAAGGGAATACAACGGCAGGATAGGGGTATTCCGCGGCAGCAGTGAAACTCCGGCACGCATCATCGACTATGACGTCTCCCTGCTTGCGGATTTCGACAGGGAACAGCTTGTGAAGGGACTTGTGATAGAGACTGAGGAGGAGCTGAGACAGCTCATAGAGGACCTCGCCTCCTGAGGCGGATAAACGGAAGAGCTGCCGGCCGAAACGCCTGGCAGCTCCTCCGTTTATCCAATTACCTTTCCACCGAATGGACGGGTAGTTTTCTTGTTCTTCTTCACAGCGTACATCTTGTCGTCTGCGCTCTTGATGACGTTGTAAAGGGTGGTCTCCTCGTCAATATTCATAACAATCGTTCCGAGGCTCGCAGATATAGTATAAGGCTTGTTGACCATTTCATTGATGCTTTCTATCTTGGCATTGAACCGTCTCGCGATGGCTTCCTCCTCACCCTCGCCGACATTTCGGTCGAAGATGATGAACTCGTCGCCGCCGAATCTTGCGCTTACGCTGTCCTTGCGGCAGCATTCGCGTATCACATCCGCAAGACGCTGTATGGCAAAATCGCCCTCGTTATGGCCGTAGTTATCGTTGATGGCCTTCAGGCCGTCCATGTCTATGAATGTCAGCATGACAGCGGAATGCTCGGATGCACACTCACGGAAGAGACCGTCAACTATGTTTATGAAGCCGTTGCGGTTGTAAAGCCCGGTCAGCGGGTCGATGACGTAAAGACGGTTAAGCTCCTCCATAGCCCTGTTGAGATGCAGCAGCTTCCGGACATTCTCTATGGAGTTGCTCACATTCATGGAGAAGGTGTGGCAGTGAAGACTGCCTACCGGGAAATCGGTACCGGTCATGATATAGTATCCGAGCACGTTCTCACGGAAATGAAGGGGCAGGAAGTAGCTGATGAAGCCCTCCGCAGTCATATTGTCCGGATACATCTGCCTGCCGGAGAAGTATTCCCTGCTGCTCACAACACCGCCATGTATGATAAGCGGTGCAGTCATGCCGCCTGCAAGACTGAATTCCGGATCGGCGCCGTTGAAATCATCCTGCCAGTCGCTGGTCAGGCAGAGGGCGAAATGCCCGCATCCAAGCTCTGTGATGAAATCCTTTATACACCTTACGTTGTCCTCCGGGGTCTCGGCTTCAGCAAGCCTTGCAGCAAGTATGTTCAGCTCGTATATCTTTGCGCTCTCGGATTCAAGCCTTGCGTAGGTGCGCTTCTTGTATTCCTTCAGGTCAAGGCCTTCCTCCGGGCAGCAGCCGCAGCTCTCGGTGAATACCGGGGCCGCCTCGAGACGGACCTCCGGGACGAAGCTGCCTCCGCCGATAATATCAAGGAGAAGTTCGCAGGCCTTTTTTCCGGCCTCATACAGCGGACGTGATACGGATGTGAGCGCCGGAGTATAGTTCCGGGCGTTGTAGGTATTGTCAAAGCCGGTAACGATAACGTCCTCCGGCACTCTGTAACCGAGCTTTTCAAGAGTGCTGACGGCAGTAAGAGCCATAGCATCATTAGCACATATAAAGGCATCAGGCAGCGAGAGCCCGGAGCTGACGAATTTCTCTACAGCTGCCCTTCCGTCGCAGCTGCGGAACTCGCCGTAGTATATCCTTGCCTCCTCGGCAGCAAGACCGTTCTCCTCCATCACTTCCCGGAAAGCGCCGAGGCGCTCCCTCGCTTCGGGATTGGACATTGGGCCGGATATAAAGTTTATAGTCCTTGCGCCGTGTTCACGTATAACGTGGCGCACCACCTCACGCATGGCAGAGGTATTGTCTATGGAGATATTGCAGAAACCGGGATAGTCACTGCAGTCGAAGACTACTGTCGGCTTTCCGGACTCCCGCAGTCGTTCAGCTATCCTCGCACGGACATCCTGGTCGCATATAGTATTGCTGAGAAAGATAATGCCGTCAAAGGCCGCAAAGTTGATAAGGCCGTAGATACTGTATTCGCCTATATCATAGAGACGGCTCTCAAGCATACCGCCGAATGCGGCAAAGTAGGAGACATTCATCCTCCTGCCCTTTACAAAATCGTTGATGCCGCGTATTATATTACACTGGTATTCCTCGTCAAGACCCGAGATTATGACCGCCAGGTCTACTATCCTCTCACTGTCCATCTTTCATCCCCCGTTCTGTATTTCGCCGTCCTGTCCCGATGACTGATATATAACATTATAATATGGAATAGCAAAAAAAGGCAAGGAGATTTCATTATTTGTTTTAATTTTCGGCGTTTTCCATATACATCCGCCTTCCGATTTGTGTATTCATACGAAAATAAAAAACTTCCGGTTTTTTTCGTCTTTTCTGCCTCTGAAATGCACTTGTATATGAAACGATATAACTCTCATGACAAAAGGAGGAACAGGTATGAAAAGAATAACCGCCATCATCGCCGCTATCGCACTGCTCTGCACGGCTTCATGTAACTCCGGAGGAACATCCGCACCATCCGAGACAGCTGCTCCGGAGGCCTTTAGATCGGAGGATCTCCAGAAAACCGCCTACACGAAGAAGTCAGCAGAGCTGCCGGAGGGTATGACCGCACTCTACATAGCCGCCCCCTATGCCGGCGGAGAAAAGCTTTTTCTGCTCGGCGGAGGCGAAAAAACGCCCATGTTCTGGACGACAGACCGGGATATGACAGGATTTACTGAGCTCGATATACCGGAGTTCGATATCGGAGTATCATACAATATCGCCATTGCTGATGACGGGTCTGTTACGGCACTGTACGTGGATGCCGATTACGGTGACCTGCCCGAGCCCGATCCTGAGGATCCTGACTATGACCAGGCGGAGTATGACGAGGCTGCGGAATACAGCTTCAGGACAGCTCTCTACTCCCCTGACGGCAAGCTCGTTTCCTCCGCACCCGTTACAGGTCTGCCTGTTGAACCTTCACAAAGAACGAGCATCACGGAGACCTTCACAGACGGCGAGAATATCATTGCCTGCATCGACGGAGGTCTGTACCTCCTCGGGCTTGACGGAAGCTTCAAAGGCGAGATAAGCTGTGGAGAGGGGGAGACTCTGGGACAGGCAGGCGTTGACAGCAAGGGAAGGCTTCTCTGTACCGTCAAGGGGGACGGCATCACTAAGATACGCCGTGTCGATACCGCAAACGCCTCACTGCTCCCGGCCGCCGCGGAGTACGAATTCAACGGCAGTACGGAGGAGCTGCGCCCCGGCACAGACGGTTATTCCCTCTTCATACGCACTCTCAGCACTATCTACGGCATAAAGGAGGAGGGCGACGGCTACGGCGCTATCGAGCCTCTGTTCAGCACAAGCTATGCAGGTATCGGCTCCACGGGGATAAACGGCTTTGTGCGCCGGACTGACGGCCTTTTCACCGTCACGGAAATGGACTGGAACACATTCAGGCCAAAGGTACGCACCTATACTCCCATGTCGCCGGAGGAATACGAAAAGCTGCCGCATATCACCGTCGGTCTCTTCCAGGAGGACTATGCAACTGCCGGACAGCTTGAAGCCTTCAACGAGCAGAGCGATGTACAGACAGAGCTGAAAATGTATTACAGCAGCAAGGACTGGAACGAGGAAGCCTACAATAAGATGAATGACAAACTCACTCAGGATGCCCTTGCCGGCGACCTGCCCGATGTGCTCATCTCGGAGCAGAACGGAAAATTCGGCGATATCGACATGGTCTCAATGGATGTGTTCCTTGATCTCTATCCCTTTATAGACAAGGACAAGGATATCAGCCGGGAGAGCTTCGTGCCAACGCTGCTGACCTCCCTCGAGCATGAGGGCACTCTCCCCGTCCTCGGCAACAAGCTGTATATCAACCTCGGCTATCTTGCAAAGACGAAGTACGTGAAGGATATAGACAAATGGGACTTCAACGGTTATATGGACCTGCTTGAAAGAATGCCATCCCTCAACGAAAAGTGGGACAGCTTATACGGTACTCCCAGAGACACCTTCTTCCACCAGTTCTCTCCCTATGACTGGATAGACCTTGAAAACGCCACCTGTAATTTCGATTCCGACAGCTTCATACGTGTACTGAGATACTGTCTCAGTGCAGACGGCATATCTCCCTACGATTCACAGCGCTTTGATGACCCGAATTCACCGGAGGCCTTGCAGGCTGCCGCTGAGTCCTTCCGGAAGCAGCAGCGGGAGATGATAGACGATGACAAGCTACTCGACCAGGACAGCATCTATGATATGGCGGCATGGCTGCGACTGACAAAGGGACGTTTCGGCGGCGAGGATGTTACCATACTCGGCAATCCCACCCCCGAAGGAGGCCGCACCTATCTCGGCTCTGCATGGCACAGCTATGGCATAACAAAGTTCTCGGAGCACCCCGATGAGGCCTTCGAGCTGATAAAGTACCTTGTGAGCGATGAATACTATGTTGCGAATGCGAACTATATCGGCCTGCCTGCAACATGGTCGGGCATAGCTGCCGTATTCAAGTCTGTTGCCGGCCATGATCCTTCATATACCGGCGGCGATACAGAATACCGCTATCCCCTCGGCGAAGACGACGTGGTAGAGCTCGGCAAGCTCACACAGGCAGACTACGATGATATCATAAGGCTCATCAACGAGGCGGAACCGGAACCTCCGGCAGCCGCACGCTTCGGCATTGAGGACAGCGACTGGTACAATATAGTAACAGAGGAGACGGACCGCTGCTTCGCCGGAGAATGCACACCGGAGGAATGCGCAAAGGTACTCCAGAGCAGAATGGAGATCTATATTTCCGAGAGATACGGGTAATATCAGAAAGGACGCACTAAATGTGCGTCCTTATTCGTTATGCTTATTACAGTATCCCGAGGTCCTCGAGAAGTATTTTCAGTCCGATGAGTATGAGGATCACACCTCCGGCTATCTGCGCCTTGTTCTCGTACCGGCTGCCGAAGCGATTGCCGATGAAAACTCCTGCAAAGGAGATAGCGGCGGTGATAAGGCCTATGCTGAGAACAGCGGAGCATATATTCGTTTCCTGCGCCGCAAATACGATGCCTACGGCAAGTGCGTCTATGCTTGTTGCTATGGCAAGCACCGTCAGCTCCTTCAGGTCGAGCCTGAACTCCTTTGTCTCTTCCTCTTCATCTCCGCCCCTGATGACCTCCCAGAGCATCTTTCCTCCGATTATGCCGAGGAGGATAAAAGCTATCCAGTGATCAACAGCCGAGATATACTTCATGAAGCGGCTGCCGAGGAAGTAGCCGATAAGCGGCATACCGCCCTGGAACACTCCGAAAAACAGCGCTATGAGCGCAGCTGCCTTGTAGTCTATCTTCTTCATGCTCAGTCCCTTACAGACTGCGACGGAGAAAGCATCCATTGCAAGTCCGACTGAAAGGACAATGATATCAATGATTCCCAATCAATACACTCCCTGTTTCATTTGGTTATAGTTGCTCAGAGGACATACTCCATGATGAAGTCATCCATGACATAGCCCTCACCGATATCCGTGACAGCCTCATCTGCCACTTCAAAGCCGGTGTGCTTGTATATATCTATGGCACGTTCGTTGTACTTATTCACAGTAAGATATACAGACTTCTTTCCGTGCCTGCGTGCCTCCTCAAAGACACGGGCGAGCATCTGGGAGGCTATGCCCCTTCCGCGCTTATCCCTCCGGATATAGAGCTTGCTGAGGAAGAAACGGTCATCCTCCTCGGGCTTCACGGCAAAATAGCCGCAGAGCTCCCCGCCGTCGCGGACGGCGAAATAGGTGTACTTCTGCTCCTCTATCTGCTTTATCATGGCATCGAGAGACTGGAACTTCTTCACCATATAGTCTATCTGTCCCTCACTTATTATGCCCGGAAAACATTCATGCCATATCTCATCCGCCAGATTAGCAACAGCCCGAAGCTCCGGCAGATACTTCACCTTAATGATCTCAGCAGCCATAGCTCTTCCTCCTGAAAATAAGGGGCGGTCAGTCCGCCCCTCCGTGTTATTATTCCTCTTCAGGCATATCCCAGTTGTGGTATACGTTCTGAACGTCATCGTTATCCTCGAGGTGCTCAAGAAGGAGATTCATCTTCTTGATCTGATCCTCATCAGTGAGAGTGGTGTAGTTTGCAGGCACCTTCTCAGCCTCTGCGGATACGATGGTATATCCCTTTGCAGCAAGAGCCTCACGTACAGCGCTTACGTTCTCGGGAGCACACTCGATCTCTACTGTCTCCTCATTGATATCGAAATCATCACCGCCGCACTCGAATACATCCTCCATGACTGTATCCTCGTCAAGGCCTGTATTCTCAAGCACGATGATACCCTTTGTGCTGAACATGAAGGATACACAGCCAACTGTACCCAGGTTGCCGCCAAACTTGTCGAAGTAGTGGCGCACATCACCTGCTGTACGGTTTCTGTTATCGGTAAGGCACTCTACGATGACTGCAACGCCGTTGGGGCCGTATCCCTCGTAAGTGATATTCTCATAGTTGTTCTTGTCCTCGCCGCCTGCTGCCTTCTTGATAACTCTGTCGATATTGTCGTTAGGCACGTTGTTGGCCTTTGCCTTTGCGATAAGATCACGGAGCTTTGCATTATTGGCAGGATCAGGGCCGCCCTCACGAACGACAACAGTGATCTCTCTTCCGATCTTTGTGAAGATCTTGCCCTTTGCAGCGTCAGTGGCTTCCTTCTTACGCTTGATATTGTTCCATTTTGAATGTCCTGACATTTTTAAGCACTCCCTTTCATAGTATCAGTCAGTTGAATAAAAGTAATTCTCATCTGAGTCATGCTCGAGCTTACTGAGCGCTCTGCACTTTTCGTCGCGGTCGTCAATGAAAGCTGCGACCGCTGCGCCTATCACCAGTCCGGCTGCAAATCCTGTACCGGCAGCAATGATAAGGTCTCTGAACGTATAATTTCCATCCCGTGTCATATTTACCTCCTGCCGCAAGATCCGCGGCTCAGAATTCTATAACGACATCCTGCATGATAAGCCCGAACAGCTCAATGATACGCTCGTTCCTGCCAAGCAGGAAGAGGTATCCGAACAGCGCCTCAACGGCTGTGGCTCTGCGGTAGGTCACCGGATCGGCGTGCTTCGGGACGGTATTTCCCGTTGCATTCCTTCCGCGCTTCAGTACTGCAAGCTCCTTCTCGCTGAGCACCTCAGCCACACGGTCATATACCGATGACTGGTATTCAGCGCACACCAGCTTTACTTTGGCAGCATGGAGCTTGCCCACCTGCACGTTGGCAGTACGGAGCAGCTTCTCACGCACCAGCGTATCGTATACGCTGTCGCCGAGGAAAGCCAGCGCAAGGGGGCTGTAGCTGTTCGCCTCACGCTCGGTCAAGTAATTTCTTTCCATATATGTATGATCCATCAGTTGATAAAGTCGAACTCAAAGCCCTCAAGACTTACGGTATCGCCTTCCTGTATCCCCATTTCCTCGAGTTTAGCGATTATGCCGCTGTTGATGAGAACTCTCTGGAAGTACTGGAGGGATGAGTAGTCATCCGGGTTGACGGTACGCATGATGGGCTGTATCCACGGAGCCTCGACGTAGTATACGCCGTCCTCCTCCGTGATCTCGAATTTCTTTCCTGCACCCGCCATATCGTCAAGCTCTGCCTGGGGTATGGGATCGGGCTCAAATTCCCTTATGGGCGGGAGAGTTTCAAGCACCTCTGCTATCTTCATGACGAGTTCCCTTGTGCCCTGTGTGGTAGCTGCGGATATGCAGAAGAAGGGTATTCCCTGCCCCTCGATAAAGCTGCGGAACTCAGCTATCTGCTCCTCTGTGGCCATATCGCACTTGTTGGCAGCCACGATCTGCGGACGCTCCGCAAGCTCCTCGTTGAACTTTGCAAGCTCGGTGTTGATTACAGCAAAGTCCTCCTTCGGGTCACGTCCCTCGACGCCGGATACATCCACAACATGGACGATGAGACGGCATCTCTCAACGTGTCTGAGGAACTCGTGTCCGAGGCCTACGCCGTCGCCGGCACCCTCGATAAGTCCGGGGATATCGGCCATGACGAAGGATTTCTCTTCGCCGGTGCTGACAACTCCGAGCACAGGGGTGAGGGTGGTAAAATGATAATTCGCTATCTTGGGCTTTGCTGCACTGACTACGGATATAAGCGTGGATTTTCCAACATTCGGGAATCCCACAAGTCCTACGTCAGCAAGGAGCTTGAGCTCAAGTGTTACCTCGAATTCCTCGCCGGGATAGCCGGGCTTTGCAAATCTCGGTATCTGGCGGGTGGAAGTAGCAAAGTGGACATTTCCCTTTCCGCCGCCGCCGCCCTTTGCAAGCACCTTCGGCTCATCCGTTGACATATCAGCCATTATCCTTCCGGAGGCTGCGTCACGGATGACTGTTCCCCTCGGGACCTTGATTATAAGCGGAGGAGCGCTCTTTCCGGTGCAGTTTCTTCCGCTGCCGTTCTGTCCCCTCTCCGCAACGTATTTTCTCTTGTAGCGGAAATCTATCAGAGTCGAGAAATTGTCGTCGACCTGGAAGATAACGTCTCCGCCCCTGCCGCCGTCGCCGCCGTCAGGGCCGCCCGCTGCGACATACTTTTCGCGGTGGAAGGATACTGCACCGTCACCGCCGTCGCCCGCCTTGATTTTGATTTTCGCCTGATCAACGAACATTTTCCGACCTCCTGTAATTCTTTAAAGAAAAATCCCGAAGCTGATGCTCGGGATTTATTTCTGTTCTTAACCCGTGATTACTGCTCTGTGTAAACAGAAACCTTCTTACGGTCACGGCCGAGACGCTCAAACTTTACTCTGCCGCTTACTGTTGCGAATAATGTATCATCAGAACCGATACCTACGCCCTCACCGGGATGGATATGAGTACCTCTCTGACGAACGAGAATGTTGCCGGCCTTAACGAACTGACCGTCAGCTCTCTTCACGCCCAGTCTCTTAGCCTCAGAATCACGGCCGTTCTTTGTAGAACCAACACCCTTCTTATGAGCGAAGAACTGCATACTGATCTTAAACATGATTACACCTCCGAAATAGTGATATTGATCGTTTCCGGAAATTCTTCCAGAACAGCTTCAAAGTGCAGCTTCAGCTGCGTCAGGATGACATCCGAGGCGCTGTCCGGCCTTGTGACCTTACAGCGTATCACATTGTCCCCGACTTTTACATCGGGTGCGAACCCCAGTGCATCCAGCAGATTGACAGTGAGCTGTACCGCCGATGAGACAGCCGCACAGGCGACATCCTCTCCGGCATCCGCATAGCCCGAATGCCCGCTGAACCTGAAGCCAGTTAGTTTTCCATCTGATTCAAAGAACTCTGCACGGATCATGCTCAAGCGTTGATAGCTTCGATCTGTACCTGAGTGTAGGGCTGTCTGTGACCCTGCTTCTTCTTCTCACCCTTCTTGGGCTTGTAAGTGAAAACAGTGATCTTCTTAGCCTTGCCGTTCTTAAGAACCTTAGCCTTTACAGCTGCACCGTCAACATAGGGTGTACCTATCTTGAGGCCATCGTCAGCACCGAGAGCTACAACCTTATCGAAGGTTACAGTCTCCTCAGCCTCTGCTGCGAGCTTCTCAATGAAGATGATATCTCCCTCGTTTACCTGATACTGCTTTCCGCCGGTTTCGATAACTGCGTACATTTTTGCGGCACCTGCCTTTTCTATAAACTCGCTGTTACAGGCGTCATGAAGGCATAACTTTAAAGCCTGTTTACAAGCGGCAATAATATTTTATCACAACGTCAGACGTTTGTCAAGGCTTTTTTTCAGATTTTTCCATGAATTTAAAGGAGCCGCCGTTCCGAGCAGCATCAGCTCTTTTCCTTGACATCACTCCGCTTATCTGTTATAATGTATGATGTATTTTAATGACCATATCCGGCTGTCGGATATGAGAACGGAGGAAGACACAAATGAGCAAAAACAAGAGCGCTGCCGAAACTGACAGCGTAAAAGATACAGAGACCGCCGCTGCGGATACTGAGGCCGTTTCAGATGAGACAGTCCCTGAAGCAGTAAAGTCTGAACTGGAAGAGGCTGCGCAGGAGGCAGCTGAGGCAGTGCAGGCTGAGGCAGAGGAAAAAATCGCAGGCACCGGAAACTCCATGATGCCCGACATCGGCGAAGCAGCCGAAGAGGAGGGCGGCCTTGAGGCACTGCCCGTACTGCCCGAGAAGAAGACCGGCGGGATAAAGGCTGCCGCTGAAAAGATATCAAAGTTCTTCGGCATCTTCGGTATCCCCGACCTCTTCCTTCCCAGGTTCATAGCCGCTTTCTTCCTGATATCCGGCTATAACCTCCATTCGGTGCGCAAGGAATACAACATCAGCTCCGTATACAACTGGAGAGAATACGTCGACAAGATAGAGGGCAGGACCACCTTCCTCTTTATCGCTGTTGTCTTCATGCTGCTCACCGTGCTGTACTGCGTTCTCCCGAAAAAGGCAAAGATCACCGACCAGGCCCTCGGCATAGGCTCGGTACTCTTCTTCGCCATAGAGACGGTATGGAGGACCGTGGATTCCGCACTCGGAATCAGCGTTATCGGCATCTCCTGCGTTTTCATCGTCTACTGTGCGGACAAGCTGCATGACAGGAGCATCAAACGAAGGCTCCCCGACTGGTTCAGCTTCATCATCGCCATTGCTGCGACAGTGCTTGTTGGCTGGTTCGTTGCCTACACCACAGTGCTCCGCCACAAGACCTTCTGCTCCTCCTGCTTCGATTTCGGTATCTTCGTCCAGATGTTCCATTCCCTCTCTACCGACCTCACAGCAGTGACATCCTGCGAGAGAGACAAGTTCCTCTCACACTTCCTGATACACTCCTCATACATTTATTATATACTCGTCCCCTTCTACAAGCTGTTCCCTAAGGAGGACACCCTCCTCATCGCACAGGCTGTACTCTCAATGGGCGGTATCATCCCCCTCTTCCTCATAGCACGCAGACACAAGCTCCACGGCCTTGCGCTCCTCTTCATCTGCCTCGGCTACTGCTTCTGCCCCGGACTTATCGGCCCCTGCTACTATGAATTCCACGAGAACGCCTTCCTCCCCACCCTGCTGATGTGGCTGCTCTGGGCAGTCGACGGCAGAAAGGTCATCATGACATACCTGATGTCGGCACTTGTCTGCATCGTCAAGGAGGATGCACCGCTCTACGTGGTCTGCATAATGCTGTTCTACTTCTTCGCCAACAAGGGCGACCGCAAGCGCTGGCACGGCATCATCATCTCCGTTATCAGCCTCGGATATATGCTCTTCATCACCAACTGGCTCATCAAGCACGGCGACGGTCAGATGATGACTTCAAGCCGTTTCGGTCTCCTGATGATAGACTATCAGGGAGGTCTCGGAGAGGTAGCCAAGAATACCCTCATGGACCCCGCCTACTTCTTCAGCACCTTCATCACCCACAAGGCTTCCATTGACGGCGGCAATCTCAACCACAAGGATACTCTCACATTCTTCCTTCAGGTCATGCTGCCCCTCATCTTCGTTCCCTTCTTCACAAGGAAGATATACCGTTTCTGGCTCATGCTTCCCTTCGTCATCATGAACCTCGTTATCGGTACAGGCTACGGCTATGCCGCAGATATCGGCTTCCAGTACATCTTCGGACCGAGCTGCCTGCTTCTTTATATGTGTGTTCTCAACATCGATGATATGGACCCCGACAAGAGACGTCTCTTCCCCGTGGCCATCGGTTCAGCTTCAATGATAATGTCATTCACCCTGTTCTCCAACCACATCGGCTATATCACCACCTACAGGAACAATCAGTCATATTACGAGGACATGGAGGAGATGCTCGACAGGATACCTGCCGATGCAAGAGTTGCCGCTGAGCACAACCTCGTTCCCCATATCGCCGAGCGTGACGAGGTATACAACCTCCACATCGACGACGTAAGAACTCAGGAAGGCTACCTCGCAAACCGCGAGAAGTACGACTGCTACGTATTCAACATGAACAGCACCTATGATGCATACAGACCTTTCATGGAGGCTGACTACGTGGTATTCGATCAGATCCCCGGACGTGCCATCATCTACATGACTCCGGAATACTATTCTTCAATAAAACACTGATACAATGCTCACAGACCGCCCGGACACGTTCCGGGCGGTTTTTTTATTGATTTATCACTATCCTTAAATCTTAAGTTTGTAGTTAATCAACAAAGAAATTAAAATATTCCTGCAAATGTTTACTTTTTGTGTATATTGTGGTATAATTATCCTAAGAATACATTCACGAAAGGAGGAAAGTAACATCTCTCTTCTTCCGGAAGGCCCCCTCTGCCGGCCGGAATATCTCATAGGCAAATTATAATTTAATATGCAAAGGAGTTTTATTATGAAAGTCAGAAAGATCACGCTGGACGCTCTTGCTGTGATCTCTGCACTGTGTATGTTTCTCACCGCAATGCTGGTGTTCCCTCAGCACACAGCCTATGCGGCAGGCACCGACCTCTATGTCGGCTACTCAGGCAGAGCCAACAACTTCTCGACCGTCCAGGAGGCAGTGAACAGAGCGGCTTCGCTCAACCCCTCATCCGAAAACGACCGTGTCACCATCCACATCGCTCCCGGCACCTACCGTCAGCAGGTAGTGGTACAGACGCCCTACATCACTTTCACCAATGATGAACCTTCCAAGGGCGAGGTCGTGCTCACCTGGTACTATGGTATAGGCTACAAGTACTACAGCGCAAACGACAAGGGCTACTACGACGCAGGCCGTGCAGCCTCAAAGTCCGGCAAGAACGTTGCCAACTACCGCTGGGGCGCAACTGTACAGCTCTGGCCGAAGGCTACCTACTTCCGTGCGCAGAACATCACCTTTGAGAATTCCTTCAACCGCTACCTCACACAGGAGGAGATAGCAGACGGTGTCGAGTGCACCAACGAGACCCTCACAGTACAGCGCTACAGCGGCGTTGACGTTCAGTCCAAGGCATATACTGAGCGTGCAGCTGCCCTCTCAGCTGATACAGGCTACTGCGAGTTCCTTAACTGCAAGTTCCTCTCCAGTCAGGATACCCTCTATACAGGCGGCTCGCCCCAGTACTACAGGAACTGCCTCATCGAGGGACAGACTGACTATATCTTCGGCGGCAGCAATGCGGTATTCGATTCCTGCGAGCTCCGCTGGAAGGGCTACAGCAGCGGTTCCACAGGCGGCTACATCACAGCTGCAAGAAGTCAGGGCAGCCCCTACACCGGCTACCTCTTCAACAACTGCAAGGTAACAGCCAACTCTCAGCTGACAGTCACCAAGGGCTACCTCGGCAGACCCTGGAGAGAGGACGCACAGGTGCTCTTCCTCAATACCACCCTCCAGAACGGCAACATGATAAACGATGAGGGCTGGTACTCCATGAGCGGCGTGCAGCCTGAGAATGTAGCCGGCTTCAAGGAGTACGGCACAAAGCTGGCAGACGGCAGCGGAGTGAACCTCTCAAGAAGAAAGGGACACGTTATCTCCGCAAATGATGCTTCCGGCATCAATATCAAGAGCTATATGAACAACTGGACCCCCGCCTTTATAAACGGCGACGGACAGCAGGGCAGTCAGCAGCCCGGACAGCAGCCCGGAGAGCAGGGACAGCCCGGACAGTCTGTTTCCGATGCGATAAAGCTCTGCGGCGGCTGGTTCGAGACGGCATTCGTTGAGTGGGACAGCTCAAAGCTCGGCAATAACATAACAGTCACCTACGCAGAGAAAGGCGCTTCATCCTCAGCAAAGGCTGATGCAGAGCTTATCCGCGGCAGCCGTGTGGATATCCCCGGTCTGAAGGGCAATACCGAGTATACTGTCACTGTGACAGGCTCTGCCGGCAGCGCTTCCTGCGATATAAAGACCATGGCATACGACCGCAGCGGCTATGCCCACTACAACACCAATGAAGGCGTCGGCGCATACAACAATGACGGCACCCTCAAATCAGGCGTGACAGTTATCTACGTCACCAACTCCAACAAGGATACCATCAGCTACGGCGGAAAGACCGGACTGTATAATATCTTCAACAACAGTCCCTCAGATGTATGCTTCCGCCTTATAGGCACCATCGATGTTCCCTCAGGCGCAAAGCCCAATGACGGCCAGCAGAATGACGGCTCCAATATGCTCTACATGAACGGCGGAAAGAACGTCACTGTAGAAGGTATCGGCTATAATGCCAACCTCAGCAAGTGGGGCTTCGACATGAAGCATTCCACCTCCTGCGAGGTAAGGAACCTCTGGCTCGGCCAGTACCCCGATGACGGCATCTCAATGTCAGGCGGCAGCTCCAGCAAGTGCTACCATATGTGGATACATAACAACACCATCGAGAGCGGCTACAACGCCTACGCCGGAAACGGCATCGTCGATGCCGACAAGGCTGACGGCGACGGCTCAACGGATATCAAGTGGTCAGAGTACGTAACTGTATCTTATAATGTATATAAGGACTGCCACAAGACCTCACTCGTAGGCGGCGGCACCTCCCACGAGCAGGACTGGATAACCTACCACCACAACTGGTTCAACAATACCGAGTCCCGTAATCCCCGTGCAAGGAATGCACATATCCACAGCTACAACAACTACTTCACCACCAACAAGCAGTACGGCATTGGCGCTTCCTACAACTCCAAGGTATTCTCCGAGGCCAACTACTATGACCGCACCAACCTCCCCCTCGATGCTGTCAATATGGGCAGCGATGCCTACTCGGGCACCATCAAGTCCTACAACGACAAGTTCGATAACTGCAATATGGGCAGCGGACTGGCGTACAAGATCGTAACTTCAAGAAATGAAGCCGCACAGATAGGCAACCTCAAGTCAGGCGGCGACGGCTACGACAACTTCGATCTCAATATGTACAGCTATACTCCCCAGACTCCCGATCAGGCAAAGGCTGAGGTAACAGCAAATGCCGGACGTATGCAGCAGAAGGCCTATAACGCAGGCTCCGCTTCATCCGGCTCGACTCCTCCCGAAGAGCCCATGTACATAAAGACTGACCTTATCGCAAAGCTCGATGTGAAGGATGCAAGCTACGGCGCAACATGGAGCGTTGCCGAGCAGTTCTCCGCCGGCGACAAGGCATTCAGCGACCGTGAGCACGTTATAGCCTCCGTTCCCGGATATATGACAGGCGCAGAGCATATCCTCACAGCCTGCAACTCCAAGAACACCGATTCCGATCTTGCTGTCCTCACAGCTGCAAAGGATATCATGGTATATGTGGCTCTCGACAGCAGAGTCCAGACTCCTCCCTCATGGCTCGGCAGCTTCTCAAGGCTCAATGAAGCAGTCGAAGTCAACGACAGCGAAGAGATAAGGCCCTTCATTGTATACGCAAAGGATGTAAATGCCGGAGATTCACTCACCCTCGGCACAAACGGCATGAGCGGAGCCTGCATGAACTATACGGCATTCGTATCAGAACGTCAGGCACCCACAGAGCCCCCGACAGATCCGCCTACGGATCCTCCCACACTTCCTCCCACAGAGCCTGAGACAAAGGCTCCCGTATACGGAGACGCCAACTGTGACGGCAGCGTAAATGTTGCAGATGCGGTAGCAGTTCTCCAGTACGTCGCAAACAAGACCAAGTACCCCCTCGATGATGAAGGCTACATCAACGCCGATATCGACGGCACAGTCGGCATCACAGGTACTGACGCCATGGTTATCCAGCAGGTGGATGCAGGCATCGTAAAGACCTCGGATCTCCCCCTCGGCAAGTAAATATGTTCTGAAAGAGGCTGCTCCGGCAGCCTCTTAATCTTTTCAAAAAAGGTAGTTTCACCGATAAAACCAAACGGTTGGGATTCTAAAGGGCCTTCGGCCCTTTAGCGGAGTCCAGAGGCAGAGCCT
>CAMKMD010000023.1 GCA_946413815.1 uncultured Ruminococcus sp. | reverse complement strand
ACGCCCTGCAAGAGAGGGCGTCCCCTTAATTGATATAGGTTTTTTGACAGACTGCGGGCGGATGTGGGCATCCGCCCCTACAGACACCGATTCCTCCCTATCAGAATGCAGGGGGGCGATGCCCACATCGCCCCGTCTATTCGTGAATGTCAGATCAATTGACAGACTGAAAGGCTGCTCCGGCAGCCTTTTATTACTTGTTTTAAAAAAGTAAAAAGCTATTGACAAGCCTATAGAAAAGTATTATAATGGAAACATACTTTACCGATTTAAAGTTTTATCGGTTTATACGGACAAATCAAAAAAAGAAAGGCAGTGATCCCTATGGGTTCTCAGGCAGCTACCTTCGTCATACTGGCGATCTACGTAGCAACAATGCTTGGTATAGGTTTCTACACCTCCAAGCGCACAAAATCCACAAATGACTTCATGCTCGGCGGAAGAAATGTCGGTTCATGGCTGACAGCTTTCTCCTACGGCACGACCTACTTCTCAGCCGTTGTATTTATCGGCTATGCCGGACAGTTCGGCTGGAGCTACGGTGTTTCCGCTTCATGGATAGGTCTCGGAAACGCATTCATCGGAAGTCTCATCCCCTTCTTCCTCATCGGAAAGCGTGCAAGACTTATGTCAAAGCACATCGACGCACGCACCATGCCGGATTTCTTCGGCAAGCGCTTTGACAGCAGCGCGCTGAAGACAGTATCCGCACTGATCGTATTTATCTTCCTCATCCCCTATACCGCTTCCGTATACAACGGACTTTCACGTCTGTTCGGTATGGTATTCGATCTCGGTGAGAACGGTGCGACTATCATCATAATAATGATGGCAGTCCTCTCCGCTATCTATGTTACACTCGGCGGCTACAAGGCTACAGCACTCAACGACTTTGTACAGGGTATAATCATGCTGATCGGAATAGGTACAGTCGTTGCACTCACACTCCAGAAGAAGAACGGCTTCACAGCCGCTGTTGATTCCCTGAAGGCCATGACAGATGACGGCAAGCTCGGTTCACTCTTCGGACCTGATCCCATAAACCTCCTCGGCGTTGTTATCCTTACTTCTCTCGGTACCTGGGGACTTCCTCAGATGGTACAGAAGTTCTACGCCATCAAGGACGATCAGGCTATCAAGAAGGGCGCTATCATCTCCACCTTCTTCGCTGTTGTAGTAGCAGGCGGCTGCTACTTCATGGGCGGCTTCATCAGACTCTACTGCACACTTGATCCCGCTGATACCTCCAAGGCATTCATCGAGACCGGCGCCAACGGAAAGCCCGTATTCGATACAATGGTGCCTGCACTTCTCCAGCAGGCTCTCCCGAACATACTCATCGGACTCGTTGTAGTACTCGTTCTTTCAGCTTCACTCTCAACTCTTTCATCACTCGTTCTCACATCCAGCTCAACACTCACAAATGACCTTATCAGGCCCCGCGTAAAGAACTTTGATGACAAGAAGCAGATGCTGGTTATGCGTATATTTATCGCAGTATTCCTGCTCATCTCCGTTATCATCGCCTGCAACAAGAACGCTTCCATCTCCACTCTTATGTCCTACTCCTGGGGCGCACTCTCAGGCGCATTCCTCGGACCGTTCCTCTACAGCCTCTTCCTCAAGAAAGCTACACCTGCTGCCTGCTGGGTAAGCTTCTGCACAGGTATCGGTCTCACAGTTCTCCACATGATGCTCTTCAGCCTCAACATCAGTGCATTTGACGGTGTAAAGCAGGCTGTTGCAACCTGCGGATGTCCTCTCAACCTCCTCTCGCCCATCAATGCCGGTGCGATCACAATGATCCTTTCACTGATCCTCGTACCCGTTGTAAGCAGCTTCACAAAGGCTCCCGAGAAGAAGGTCGTTGACAACGCTTTCAGCAGCATCGAGGCTAAGTAAACAAAATTATCACGCATAGCATCTCTTAAAAAGGGATGCTATGTTTTTATCACATGATACAGGAGATAAATATGAAAGCAAAGAAAATCATACGCAATATAGTCATTGCACTCGTTGTACTGCTCCTCGGAGCTGCAGTATACTTTTTCAATTTTGACAGAGTCGGATATCTCATGACCCTGACACACAGGCCTTCCTTAGAGAAGATAGCCGACAACGTCTACATCAACAAGGGCAACGCTGCCGACAGGGAAGAGATAATGTCCCTTATAACGGAGGGCAGAAAGCGCGTCAGCGACTGGTTCGGAGACCTTGTATCTACCGGCAGCACCTATATCCTTATCTGCGATGACAGCAGTATAACAAAGATTGCGGGCGAAAAGGATACTACTACCTTTTCCGGTAAAAGCTATATCTGTATTTCCAACGAATACTTCAACGTGGATATAGTTTCTCATGAGTTCACCCATTCGGAATTCCACCACCGTCTCACATCTGAAGCCATGAAACGCCTCCCCACCTGGTTCGATGAAGGACTTGCCACTCAGAACGACTATAGGGAGCAGTACAGCCCCGAAGCATGGGCTGAGACCACCGATAACGGAAAGAACACAATTGCCCTCACCGATATGGACGAGCCCTCAGAATTCTATGCAGGTACACCGGCTGAGAAACGTGTACGCTATGTCAACGCCAAGCATGAGGTCACGATCTGGCTTGAAAAGCACGGGAAGGAAGGACTTCTCAGCCTGATAGACAAGTTGAACAGCGGCGAGGATTTCCTCTCCGTTTACAACGAATAATACCGCCGCCCGGATGCGCCGATCTGACGCTCCGGGCTTTTTATCCGTAGAGAGCCCAGCCAACGGCGGAAGACTCCTCCGTCAGCTTCTTCTGCCGCTCTATGATTCCGCTGTCGCTTATCCATTCATCCTCACCGGCTGCGCCTGCCCACTTGTCAGCCTTTCCCTGCTTGTACTCCGCAAGCCCGACCACCAGCTTCACTCCGCTGCCGGAGACTATCTCCTCCCACTGATGAAGAGTTGCCTCAAAGGGGCAGGTCTCGTTGAGAAATCCGTAGTATATCTGCGGTATGATAGTATCACAGTAGCCCGGCGTGCCGCCCCAGAGCCTTACATCGGCATACTGAGTATCATAGTCGGCGACGATATTCCCCTGAGGACTTATGCTGAATTCCGCAGAGCTGCTGTGCTCCCTGACGGTATCAAAAAGCGCCTTCACCATGGCCGTGCAGTTGTCCCTCCTCCACTGTGCAAGGTCAGCCGCACCCGAGGCCGAGAACTCTGCCCTGTCCCATTCCGGACCGGTTGTCGGGTAGAAATAGTCGTCAATGTGTATGCCCTCAACATCATAGCGGTCAAGTATCTCTGCCGCACAGCTGCACACAAGCTGCCTGACCTCAGGATATGAAGGGTCAAGATACCACCTCTCCCCCACCTCCTTAGCCTGTCCGCTTCCCGTCCACTGCTTCACTATAAAGCTCTCCGGCAGCGCATCCATCTGCTCCACCGTCTGACAGCGCAGGGGATTTATCCACGCATGGACCGCCAGCCCGAGAGCGTGTGCCTCCTCCGTCATGATCCCGAAGGGGTCATAATCCCCGTCAAGGTATGTCCCGGGCGGGAAGATATCAGAGCGGTAGTATGCGTCCCCGCAGGGATGCACATGGATATAGAGGGTATCTATGCCCTCCGCCCCGGCTGCGGTGTATCTCTCCCTCACAGCCGCACGGAACTCCTCCCCGCTCCTGCCTGCCATGTATTCCCCGTAATCCATGTAAGGCATCCACCTGCCGTGAACGAAACCGGATGCAGTCTGCTCCGGCGGAGCAAGGTACAGCTGCTCCTTCTCCTGTATATACGGCGCAGGCAGGCTTCCGGCCGGCGGATACTGCACGGAGCACCCTGCAATGAGCAGTAACGGTAAAAGAAGTATCATTTTTCCTTTCATGCTCTTTCCCTCCCTTTTTCTTCCATTATATGCAGACAACTTGCTCAAAATATTCATACTCTGTTCATATTTTATTAAGATTTATTCAAGATTCATGAAGTATAATTTAGAAAATGATATAATGGAGGTAAAGTATGTCTTCAGCATTCATGACACGCCGTATGACGGTAAGGCGCTTCAGGGCAGATGACTGGCAGGATCTTTCGGATATCCTCACAGACAAGGACGTAACATATTTCGAGCCCTATGATACCTTCACAAGGGAGGCCTGCGTAAAGGAGGCCGCCTCTCTCGCAGAGAGCACCGAATTCTACGCTGTTGAGTTTGCAGGAAAGGTCATCGGAAAGCTGTTTTTCTCCGACAAGGGCTTCGGGAGCTTTGAGCTCGGCTATACCTTCAACAAGGGCTATCAGGGCTGCGGCCTTGCCTTTGAGAGCGTGACCGGACTTATGAAGTATGCCTTCTCAGAGCTCGGAGTGAGAAGGATATTCGCACAGATATGCACCCGCAACAGGAAATCAGTGCGTCTCGCAGAGCGCCTCGGTATGCGCCGGGAAGCTCAGTTCAGGGAAATGTATCAGAGAAAGGACGAGCCGGGAGTATTTGACGACTTCTATGTATACGCCATACTCAGCAAGGAGTTTGAGGCGCTCAGCTCGTCACAGTAACAGACCATACAAAGGAGATGATCAGATGTTCAGAAAAATCACCGCACTTATCTCAGCAATGACACTTGCCGTATGCTCCTCGTCCTGTGCCAAAAAGCCAGGCCCCACCGGCAGCACAGCCGATCCTGCGGGAGATCCTATCCACGACTACACCATGACCTTCCTCGACGTAGGCAAGGCTGATGCCATCATACTACAGTCTCAGGACTCCACTATCATAATCGACTGCGGAGAGAAGAGTGACGGAAAGACCATACAGGCCTTCCTCGAGGAAAAGGGCGTCACAGAGATAGAAGCTCTCATCATCACCCACTTCGACAAGGATCATGTCGGAGGCGCTTCAAAGATAATCAAGAACTTTGATATCAAAAACGTGTACGCCCCGAACTATACCGGCTCCAACGAGGAATCGGAAAAGTACAGACAGGCACTTGATACAAAAGGTATCACGGCGAATCCTGTGACCTCTGATATTACTTTCTCAGCCGGCGGAGTTGACTATACCATCTACGCTCCGGAAAAGGCCTCCTACGGTCCGGACAATGACAACGATTTCTCACTCGTCACCAAGGCAGTTCACGGCAGCAATACGATCCTGTTCACAGGTGATGCCATGGAGACAAGGCTTGAAGAGATCATGGACATCGGCCAGTGCACCCTGCTGAAGATGCCCTACCACGGCCGCAAGCTCACCAACCTCGGTCCCTTCCTGAAAGCCGTAATGCCGAAGTATACCGTCACCTGCACCTCGGCCAACGAATTTGCCAACACCACCCAGAAGCTGCTCAAGAATATGAACATTCCCTCCTATGCCACCTGCTACAACGGCACAATAACCGCTGTCAGCGATGGCACAAAGATAACCTTTACCACTGAGCGATAGCCAAAACCTTGTTCTGTCCGGTGTTGAAACCGTGCATTATCGACAAAAATACACAAAGCTCCGCAAATTTTGAAAACCCTCTTGAAATGGCCGCCGAAAAACGGTATAATTATATTATCCCATCAAGGAGGCCGCAGCAATGGAGCTTGTAAGGATATCCGCAGACGAGAGCGAAAAGCTCTGGAATATGCAGAAAGAAGCCTTTGCAGACCTGCTTGCACGCTATCAGGACTATGACACGAATCCCGCCGCCGAACCCCTGAGCCGTATACAGGAAAGGCTCGCTCAGCCCTTCACCTTCTGGTACTTCATCAGAGTTGACGGAGAAGACGCCGGAGCAGTACGCATAGTCGATATGAAGGACGGCAGCAGAAAGCGCATATCTCCGATATTTGTAAGCCCAGGGTATCAGGGCAGAGGCCTTGCTCAGCAGACGATACTTGCAGCGGAGGAGATTCACGGCAAGGATAACTGGGCGCTGGAGACCATTCTCAGCGAGCCCGGCAACTGCCATCTCTACGAGAAAATGGGATATCACAGGACCGGAAGAACAGAGAAGATCAACGAGAGACTTACTCTGGTCTTCTATGAAAAAAACTGAAACTGTATAAACGAGCCAGAAGGCGGCTTATCCACACCGTCTGTTGGCTCTTTATATATTAATGCTAATCAAACTCAGGAGGGAAAGTATGGCAAAAAAGAATCAGCTTTGCATAGTTCTCGATTTCGGAGGCCAGTACAACCAGCTCATCGCAAGACGTGTGCGTGAGTGCGGTGTATACTGCGAGATCAGGAGCTACATGACTCCTATCGAGGAGCTGAAGGCACTGGCTCCCGACGGCATCATCTTCACCGGAGGCCCCAACAGCGTCTATGACGAGACCTCTCCCCACATCTCGCCGGAGATATTCGAGCTCGGTATCCCGATACTCGGTATCTGCTACGGCTGCCAGCTCATGGCATACACTCTTGGCGGCACCGTTGAGAGCTGTGAGAAGAGCGAATACGGCAAGATTGATGTCACACAGACCGGCGGTCTGCTCTTCGATGACGTTCCGGAGAAGAGCGTAGTATGGATGAGCCATACCGACTTCGTAAGCCGTCTCCCCGAGGGCTTCACTGTAAAGGCCACCTCAGAGGACTGCCCCTGTGCTGCCTTTGAGAATCCGGAGAGAAAACTCTATGCAGTACAGTTCCACCCTGAGGTAACTCATAGCCAGTTCGGCAAGCAGATACTCCACAACTTCCTCTATAAGGTATGCGGATTCACAGGCGACTGGGTAATGGACGACTTCATAGAGTCTACCGTTGCAAAGCTCCGTGAGCAGATCGGCGACAAGAAGGTAATACTCGGCCTTTCGGGCGGCGTTGATTCCTCCGTTGCAGCCGGACTTCTCAGCCGTGCAGTCGGAAAGCAGCTCACCTGCGTATTCGTTGATCAGGGTCTTATGAGAAAGGACGAGGGCGACTTCGTTGAGGAGACCTTCACAAAGCTGTTCGATATGAACTTCGTCCGTGTAAACTGCAAGGACAAGTTCCTCGCCGCGCTCAAGGGAGTATCAGACCCCGAGCAGAAGAGAAAGATCATCGGCACCGAGTTCTATAACGTTTTCTGGGACAAGATCCGTGAGCAGGGCACAGACGGCTTCTTCGCACAGGGCACTATCTACCCTGACCGCATAGAATCCGGCAAGGGCAACAAGGCCGGCCACGGCTCTACTGCCGTTATCAAGACTCACCACAATATGGTAAAGATGCCCGAGGATATAAAGTTCGCCGGAACTATCGAGCCCCTTGCAGACCTTTTCAAGGATGAGGTAAGAGCAGTCGGCGAGAAGCTGGGCATCCCGCATGAGCTCGTATGGAGACAGCCCTTCCCGGGACCGGGACTCGGCGTGCGCATCATCGGCGAGATCACAGAGGAGAAGATCGAGATCCTCCAGAACGCAGATGCTGTGTTCCGTGACGAGATAAAGAAGAGCGGCATTGAGAGCGAGCTCAAGCAGTTCTTTGCAGTTCTCCCCGATGTACATACCGTAGGCGTTATGGGCGACCACCGCACCTACGACCACCTTATCGCGATCCGTGCAGTAACTACCGATGACTTCATGACAGCAGACTGGGCGCGTATCCCCTACGATGTCCTTGCAAGAGTATCCAACAGACTCTGCAACGAGGTCGAGCACGTAAACAGAGTAGTTTACGATATAACCTCCAAGCCTCCGGGAACTGTGGAGTGGGAATAATACAAACTAACCCCGAAGACTTCGCTTTACAGCGGGTCTTCGGGGCTTGCTTTTTTATCTGATAACAGGATACATCATTGACTTTCCCCCGCCCGTAGTGTATACTCATACATATAATTATAAAGGAGCACTAAGTTATGAACGCAAGAGAATTTCTCGATATACTGCACGTTGCTGAGAGGCTGAAGGATACTCTCCGGCACTGCACCACCTCTCAGCGCCGCCCGGAGAGCGTGGCCGAGCACAGCTGGCGGATATCACTTATGGCGCTTCTGCTCAGGGATGTATTCCCGGAGGCTGATATGGACCGTGTGGTTGCCATGTGCATCGTTCACGACCTCGGTGAATGCTTCACCGGCGACATCCCCACCTTTATAAAGACCGACAGCGACAGGTCTGCAGAGGACGAGCTTCTGCACAGCTGGCTCTCCTCCCTCCCGCCGGAGGTCTCCGGTCATATGACTGCCCTCTTCCGTGAGATGGAGGCTCAGGAAACTACCGAAGCAAAGATCTTCAAGGCGCTTGATAAGCTGGAGGCTCTGATACAGCATAACGAATCCCCTCTTGATACGTGGTCGGATAACGAATACAAGCTCAACCTGACCTACGCATTTGATACAGTCGCCTTCTCGGAATGGCTGACTGGCCTCCGCCGCGAGATCCTCATGGACACAGAAAAAAAGCTGCTCGAAAAGTGAGTAGTCTGCACCGTTTCCTTCGTGTAATAAGTGAAAGCAGACAGAAGGCTTTCGGAAAGGAGTCTGTCAATGGATAACGGTGCAAGTAGCTACCGCCGTTACCGTGACAACGGTGATGAAAACGGTATAGTTGAGATAATAAGGGATTACAAGGACGGGCTTATCCTCTACCTTACAAGCATAGTCGGGAATATACGCACAGCCGAGGAACTGGCCGAGGATACCTTCGTGCTGCTCGGCACGAAAAAGCCTGCCGACAAGGGAAAGGGCTCCTTCAGGACATGGCTCTATACCATCGGAAGGAATATTGCCATCGACTATCTCAGGAAGCACAGAAAGCATCCCGAGCTGCCTCTCGAGGAACAGGCGGAGCTTGTCAGCGAGGAAGATTCAGTCGAGACGGTCTATCTGAAGAAGGAGCAGAAGATAATCCTCCACAAGGCGATGCGCAAACTGCCGGCAGACTATCAGCAGGTGCTGTGGCTCACATACTTCGAGGAACTCAGCAATAAAGACGCCGCTCAGGTCATGGGCAGGAGCCTCCGCAGCGTGGAATCCCTTCTCTACCGTGCAAAGAAGTCACTCAGATCACAGCTTGAAACGGAGGGCTTTGAATATGAAAACTTATGAGGAAATGGCAAGAGATGTTCTTGCACGCATTGAAGAATACGAGAACGAAAGGAAGAAACATAAAAAGAATGTGATAAGGCTCACTGCCGCAGCTGTTCCGCTCTGTGCGGCAGCTGTCGCAGGTGTGGTATTATGGAAGGGCGGAACGCTCTCACCCGAGCCCGGACAGCTTATGAACAACACTCCGGACGGCATAGTCGCAGAGACGGTTACCGCAACAGCAGAGACAGCCTCCTCCGCAGTAAAGGAGACTTCTGCCGCAAGCACACCCGCCGCAGAAGAACCGTCCGTTCCGACAGAAACAGAAGCAGCAGAGCCGGAGACCTCTTCTCCCGCAGAGGAAAAGACAGAAACCGCTGACGGGGCCACAGAACAGCAGGCGACTTCCGCTGCAGCTGCACAGACCACACCTCAGACAGAGGCAGCGGCAGAACCTGTAACAGCACCGCCGGTACAGACATCGGCAACGGCTGCGAGCAATACGGCACCTGCTGAAACTCAGGCAGCAGCACCCGGCGGCGGAAATGATGTCATGCTCAGGCCGGGAGATACACCTTCAGAGTTCCGCACGCTCATAAGCTCCTCTCCCTATGGCGTTGCAGGCGATATGCGCGCTCCGTACAACGGAGAAGTGTGCATAGGACCGAGCGTTCAGTATGCGGCAGAGGAATACGGTGACAGCGCTGACTACCTCGTTATGATCGAGATCTGGGCAGACAACGGGAACCGTTTTGTCACAGGCTACAGTGAGCTTCTTGCAGAGGCAGAAAGGCTCGCCTCTGTCGGCTATATATCAGCACTCAACACCGATGCAGACGGCAATAACTGGATAACACTCCAGGTAACCTATGACCAGCTTTACAGCATATCCGGAAGAGCGGATTACGGTTACTGTGTATTCTTCCAGAGCAGCGGCTCAGCCTGCACTGTGGTAACTCCCGAAGTGAATAACGGAGTACTCCAGTGATATGTCCGTGCAGATACAGTTAAAGCCCCGGAGCAATAAGCTCCGGGGCTTGTTTCGTTGTAACCATAATGCCGTCAGAAAGAAAACTTGATAAAGAGAATGATCAGGAAAAAAACTATGACGCTCACCAGTTCGACTGTGTTTCGCAGCTTCCATCCGAACGTCAGATTACGGCGGAAAGCCTTTTCATGGTTATACTCCTTCTTCTGTCTGTAAAGATCGTCCATGAGGCAGAACACCTTCTCGTTATCCGGATGTACGCATATCTCCAGTGGCTCGCCGGATTCCGTTATCGCTTTTGCCATAAGGTCATCCAGTACGAAGTAATCATCCAGTACGCCCTTTATCCTTCTGCCGTCTATCTCGTAGGTAAGCTCTATTCCCGTGCCTGCGCCCTCTCGTCTTACGATATGCGGAGAGGTGCCGGTACAGGAGATGCCATAAAGCTTGTATTTCTTCACGACCGGATTGTCTTCATAGTTGTTTTTTTCAAAGGAGATGGACTTCGCTGTTTGAAGGCAGCCTAATACTACTGCAGCAACAACGCCGGCACACACAAGAAATACTATTCCCCGTGCTATAAAAGAAATATTCTCAAAAATCAGCATACTGCCTGCCCCCCTTCCATGATCTTATTATACCTGATATCATAGAAATGTTCAACAGATTTCTGTCATTACCTCAGTGACAGATGTCACTCCTTGTTCTGTGTGCGGTATTTCACCGGCGATACGCAGGCGTATTTCGTGAAGGAGCGTGAGAAGTACTCGTAGCTCTGATAGCCGCATTTCTCCGCTATGGTATTTGCGGAAAGGTCCGTATTCAGCAGTAACTGCTTTGCGTATTCCATGCGGCTCGTCCACACGTCCTTCATGCAGGATATCCCGTAGAGGGACTTATACAGGCGCTGGAAATGCGGAACGGAGATATTCAGCTTCGCCGCTGTGTCCGGTATATTCCATTCCCTTTCCGGATGCGCGTATATCTCACGCCTTATCTTCTCCAGCTCGCTGTCATAGTAATTATGCCTCGTCTTCTCCTTCGGCTTGTAGTATCCGTTCAGCTCAAGGATTATGGCACGCATTATGTTATCGAGGATAGCTTTCTTGTCCGTCAGCTCGGAATTGAATATCTCCTCACAGGCTGCTATCAGCTTTGAGATGCTGTCATCTTTTAAGCGGACAGGAACATTAAATTCAAGATCAAGTCCGTCAATGAACTCCATATCCTCCTGCTCAAGATTAAATCTTATCCAGTCGTCACAGTAATCCTCGCCGTCGGAATAGAGGCAGTGCGGCATACAACTGTTTACCAGAAATGCCGTATTTTTTTCTACCCGGTATTCCTTCTCTCCCATGATGATACGCCCTTTTGACTGCACAACGATGAGCTGCGTGCCGAAATGGCCGTCAGGCCGCTCTATCGCAAAACCCTCCTTATGTTCCCAGTGCCAGCCAAGCATATAGATAAACATAGTCTCACCTCCCCCGTGAAACGTTGCCCTTTGATGTAATTATACTATTTCTGCAATAAAATGTCAACAGAATGATCGTTTTGTGCATGGATTTAATGATACTATCGTGCTATAATTTAACTGCAAAAGAGGTTAAATGCCTCAAAAACGTTATTAATTAATCTATATTTAAGTAATGGGGGAATTAAGATGAAAAGGAATGCAAACAGAGTACTCGCAGCAGCTGCAGCACTCGCAACAGCAGCAGGATGTACGGCAACAGGTCTTGCAGCGGAAGCAGCCTACGGCGTCGGCGGAAACGGCAAAGCCATCATGGAATACCTGGACAGAGGTATCTATGCTGTAAAGAGCGGCGGCGGTATGTTCGTCAGCTGGCGCTACAACGCCGATGACTCCGACGATGCGGAGTTCAGGCTCTACCGCGACAATACACTTATCTACACCAGCAAGAAGGGCGACCCGACCTCCTTCCAGGACAACGGCGGCGGCACAGGTTCAAAGTACCGCGTTGACTGCGTGGAGGGCGGCAAGGTGACCTCCTCACAGAACTGCAAGTTCACATCAGGCAGCAATTACTTCGATATCAAGCTCAACCGCCCCGGAAGCCAGTACTCACCCAATGACTGCTCTGTCGGCGATGTTGACGGCGACGGACAGTATGAGATCTTCCTCAAGTGGGATCCCTCCAACTCAAAGGACAACTCACAGCAGGGCAAGACCGACAAGGTATACATCGACTGCTATACCCTTGAGGGCAAGCAGCTCTGGCGCATAGATATGGGACAGAATATCCGTGCAGGCCAGCATTATACCCAGATGTGCGTTGCTGACTTTGACTGTGACGGAAAGGCTGAACTCATAACAAAGACTGCCGACGGCACCAAGGACGGCACCGGAAAGACCATCGGTAACGGCAGCAAGAACTACGTCAACGGGAACGGATACATACTCGATGGTCCGGAATATCTTTCCCTGTTTGACGGTATGACCGGAAAATGTCTTGATACTATAGATTTCCCTGTTCCCAGAGGCAAGGTAAGCGACTGGGGCGACAATTACGGCAACAGAGTTGACCGTATGAACAGCGGCATCGCTTACCTTGACGGGGAACACCCCTCAGCTGTCTACGGCAGAGGCTATTACACAAGGCTCACCTGGTCTGCTGTTGACGTAAGGGGCGGCAAGCTGGTGAAGCGCTGGGTATATGACAGCGGCAACAAGGGCGGCGCATACGGCAACGGCAACCACAATGTCATGGCTGCGGATGTGGACAATGACGGCAAACAGGAACTCCTCACAGGCGCTGCCTGTATCGATGACAACGGCAAGCTCCTGTGGTGCTCCGGCGACAAGCACGGCGACGCCATGCACGTAGGCGACCTTGTGCCCGATAACGAGGGCATTGAGGTATGGGAGTGCCATGAGGACAAGCCCTACGGCGAGACCTGCTACGATGCGAAAACAGGAAAGAGACTTTTCCACATCACCGGAAGCAAGGACACAGGACGTGCCTGCGCCGATAATGTATGGTCCGGCAACAAGGGCGCCGAGTTCTGGGGCGCCGCGGACAACAATGTCTATGACAAGAGCGGAAAGAAGATAGCCGGCTCGAAGCCTGCCCAGAACTTCCTTATCTACTGGGACGGCGACCTTGAGCGTGAGATACTTGACGGCACAAAGATAACCAAGATGACAGGGGCCGGAACATACAAGGGCATCTTCACAGCCAGCGGCTGCGGCTCCAACAACAGCACCAAGAACAACCCCTCCCTGACAGCCGATCTCTTCGGCGACTGGAGAGAGGAACTCATACTCAGAACAGATGACAACTCCAAGCTGCGTATCTGGTGTACCACAGATACCACCAAGGTACGTCTCACAACGCTTATGCACGATATGCAGTACCGTGCACAGAATGCCTGCGAGCAGAGCTGCTACAACCAGCCTCCGCACGTAAGCTACTACCTCGGCAGTGACGCTCCTATACCTGCAAGACCCAACATCCTGCTCAATAATACCCCCAACAGGAGCGACACTCCGGCAGAGCCTGCCGAGACCCCGACCGAGTATCAGCAGGCTCCGACGGAGAATAACTCCCAGCCCGCAACAGAGGCACCTGCACAGAGCACAGGCTCCTACAGCAGGAAGTTCGACCTCGGCGCAAATGCACAGAGCGGCTTCACCGGTGTCAGCGCCGGTGACAGATATGACAGCGGCAAGGGCTACGGCTTCTCCGGCGGCGACGTGAAGAATGTGTCCGCTTCCGGCAGGAACGAGCTCAGCGATGCAGTTCAGTTCACCGGAAATACGACCTTCAACGCTGATGTGCCCAACGGCCTCTACAAGGTAAAGGTGACCCTCGGAAATACTGCAAGAACAAGCGTATATATGGAGAATATGCTCCAGATAGTCAATATGACAGGAGACAATGCAGTTGATGAGATAATCCTCCCCGTTACCGACGGTCAGCTCAATATACGCGCAGCAGCCGGCAAGGAGGGCAATCCCTACTCCATAAGCGCTGTCGAGATAAACAAGATATCCGACAGCACGGTTATGCCTTCAACTATATGGCTCTGCGGCGATTCAACAGTATGCAATTACTATCCCCTTGACAGCAACAATCAGGCCGGCTGGGGACAGATGCTGGGCAAGTATGTTGACAGCAGCTGGTACATCAGGAACATGGCTGCCAGCGGTGAGTACGCCAAGGGCTTCGTGGATCGCGGAAACTTCACCTGCATCGAGAAGTACGGCAAGAGCGGAGACGTATTCGTGATATCCATAGGCATCAACGACAGCAAGTACTACAACGGCGATGAGTACAAAAAGGTCGTTACCGATATGGTAAAGAGAGCTAAGGCAAAGGGCATGGAAGTAATACTTGTCAAGCAGCAGGGCAGAAAGGGCGACTCCAGCCTTAACCCCCTCCTCAAGAGCAGATACTTCTCAGCTCAGCTCGACCAGATCGCAAGCGAGCAGAATTGTCAGATCGTGGATCTCTTTACTCTCTGGCAGGATTACTGCGTATCAGTCGGAGCATCAAAGGCTGATTCGATGTATATAGACAATGTTCATCCCAACCGCACAGGCGCAGACAAGCTTGCCGAGCTCTTTGCATCAAAGTTCGGAAAGACAGCTTCACAGCCTTCAGCTCCAGTTGAGCAGTCAACACAGGCACCTGCACAGCCTGCTGTGACTGACGGAAGACTCATAAAGTCCCTCCGTGTGAATGACGACGCCACAAGGAATGACTGGAGCGTTATCAGCTCCGCCTCCACCGGAAGCCCTGTCTTCGGCGACAGAGACTTCACCTATACCTCACTTCCCTCAGTGCTCAGCGGTGCTGAGGCAGTAAAGACCGCCTGCAACTCAAAGAACAGCACCGGAGACCTCGGACAGTTCACAGCAGGCGCTGATATAGATGTTTATATCCTCCTTGACCAGAGAGTTGAGGCAGCCGGCAATATCCCCGGGTGGATAAACAGCTGGCAGAAGACAGGCCTTACTGCGGCTACAAGCAATGACGTCACCTTCGATCTCTACAAAAAGACATTCAGGAGCGGAGAGACAGTCCTCCTCGGCACCAACGGCATGACAGGCAATGTCATCAACTACACCGTTTTCGCAAAGGATGCGGAGCAGCAGAGCGTACAGCCTGCTCAGCCTCAGCAGACAGAAGCTGCACAGCCCGGCGGCACTTACCTCGCCGGAGATGCAAACTGTGACGGCAGGATCGATATCTCCGATGCGGTAGCCATCCTCCAGTATATTGCCAACAGCACCAAATACGCCCTTACACCTCAGGGAATAGCCAACGCCGATGTTTCCGGACACGGCGACGGTATAACAGGTTCCGATGCCGCAGCGATACAGAAATACGATGCCAGCGTCATCACATCACTTCCGGAAAACTGAAAGAATAGTTATTGAGAAAAGAAAAGCTGCATAAAGATAAAGCCTGCCGGACCGCGAAAACTGCGGTCCGGCTTTTTTTGCTGTGAGCTCAAAAAGTATGAAATATTTACAGATATCATCCGCAAGGTCTTGATTTTAATAGGAGAATATGCTATAATAATATCATAAATCTGTATTGTGAGGCGTAGGATATGCATAACCTTTTTGAAAGACAGCACAGCCTTAACGACCCCATCGAGTGCTTTGTTTTCGATGCGTCAAAGGAAGTTTTCCCCGTCAAACCCCACTGGCACTATTTTGCCGAATTCATCTTCATGCTTGAGGGCGAAGCAGAGGTGACATCAGACGACAAGAGCTACATCATGAAGGAAGGCTCTTTCATCGCCCTTCATCCGTCATCAGTACACTCCATACTTCCGAAAGGAGATGTACTGCCTGTGTATGCGGTCTTTAAGTTCGACCTTCTCCGGTTCCCGAGCCAGACCTCGTACGCTCCCTCCCCTGTTGATATCTTCAGGTATGCCCGCTCTGAGAATATGCAGATCTTCTTCGAACCGGCACAGGCTGAAAAGATGAAGTGCAGGGAGATATTCAGCGACTGCATCGCTGAGAGCAATACCCTTGACTACGGCGCCGATATCATGATGCGCTCACAGATCTACAGGCTGATATTCGGAATTGTCAGACAGTGGATCGCTGCCGGTCTCAACATTGACAGATGTCCTTCTACTGTGGGAACTTCATTCGGCATCGAGAACATCACAGAGTACATCGACGCACACCTTGAAGACAACATCAAGGTAAGTGACATCGCCGAGGAATGCCACCTCAGCTATTCCGGCTTTGCTACACGCTTCCGTGAGCTTTACGGAATGAGCTGCAAGGAGTATATCGGCCGCATGAGGATATTCAAAGCGGAAGAATACCTCATGTTCACAGATCACGATCTGAACTTCATCAGCAGTCATACCGGATTCTCGGATTGCAGCCATTTCATACGCTGCTTCCGTCAGTACCGCGGTATCACTCCGAAACAGTTCAGGCTTCAGAGAAAAAATGGAAACGCTTAACACCATGCCGGTCAGTTTCACTGACCGGTCCTTTTCTTAAACCCCGTGAAATCAGCTTTTTACAGCCGGATATCCAATACGATTTTCATATAAGAAAATTGAATGAATCTCTGAGAATCCGGCCAGGCTATTGAAAAGATATAATATTTATGATAAACTCGTATACAGGGAGCTCCCATTCCCGATACATTACAAAATGGAGGTAGATCAATGGATAATTTCAACTTTTACAGCCCTACTGAGTTCGTTTTCGGAAAGGGCAGAGAATCCGCCTGCGGTGAGTATGTTAAAAAATACGGCGGAAGCAAGGTTCTTATCCATTACGGAGGAGGCTCTGCAGAGAGATCAGGACTTTTAGGCAGAGTTAGAGAGTCACTGAGCAGCTCCGGCATCAGCTACACAGAGCTGGGCGGAGTACAGCCGAATCCCCATGATTCCCTTGTCTACAAGGGCATCGAGATCTGCCGTAAAGAGGGAGTAGATTTCATACTTGCGGTAGGCGGCGGCTCCGTTATAGATTCTTCCAAGGCTATAGCTGCGGGAGTACCCTATGACGGTGATTTCTGGGATTTCTACAGCGGAAAGCACGTTGAGAAGGCCCTCCCCCTTGGCGTCATACTGACTATTGCTGCAGCAGGCAGCGAAGGCTCGGGTGACTCCGTCATAACCAGGGAGGATGGTATGCTCAAGCGTGGAACAGGCTCTGATGCACTGAGATCAAGGTTCTCTATACTGAACCCCGAGCTCACACAGACCCTGCCCGCATACCAGACAGCCTGCGGCGCTACCGACATCATGGCACACGTTTTTGAAAGATATTTTACCAACACCAGAGAGGTCGAGATCACAGACCGGCTGTGTGAGGCTGTCCTTATAACCATGGTACGCGAGACTCCGAGAGTCATCGCCGATCCTGACAACTATGAGGCAAGAGCCAATATCATGTGGGCCGGTATGGTCGCTCACAACGGTATCGTCGGCGTAGGAAGATCGCAGGACTGGAACAGCCATGCCATCGAGCACGAGCTGTCTGCGCTCTATGACTGCGCACATGGTGCCGGACTGGCAGTTATCATGCCGTCTTGGATGGAGTATGTCTACAAGCACGATGTGATGCGTTTCTGTCAGATGGCGGTCAGAGTATTCGGCTGTCAGATGAATTTCGAGAATCCCGAAACCACTGCACTGGAGGGAATCCGCCGCTTCAGAAGCTTCCTGCACAGCATCGGTATGCCTGTCAATTTTGCCGAGCTTGGTGCTAAAGAGGAGGATATCCCCGCACTGGTCGAGAAACTCGGACTTGGCAGCGGAAAAAGCCAGGGCTTTGTACCGCTCTCGTCAGAGGACGCAGCTGCAATTTATAAGATAGCCGCAAAGGCTGAGATCTGAGGTGGATCACATGAAAATACTATTTATTGGCGGAACCGGCACCATCAGTATGGCTATAACCAGGCTGCTTGCTCAGCAGGGTCATGAGCTGTATCTGCTGAACCGCGGAAACAGGAATTCCGGACTTCCGGAGAACGTAAAGATAATAACCGCCGATATCGGGAATGAGGAAGAGACGGCTAAAAAGCTTGAGGGCATGGAATTTGACTGCGTAGGGGAATTCATAGGTTTCGTACCTTCACAGCTTGAACGTGACTACCGTCTTTTCAAGGGCAGGACAAAGCAGTTCATCTACATAAGCTCTGCTTCCGCCTATCAGAAGCCCCCAAAAGGTTATGTCATAACGGAGGAGACTCCGCTCGAAAACCCCTACTGGGAATACTCCCGCAACAAGAAAGCCTGTGAGGAATATCTCATGGACCTTTACAGGAATGAAGGTTTTCCGGTAACTATCGTTCGCCCGAGCCATACCTACGATGAGAGGAGCGTACCTCTCGGAGTACACGGCAACGGCGGCAGCTGGCAGGTCGTTAAGCGTATTATGAACGGCAGGCCGGTCATCATCCACGGTGACGGAAGCTCGCTCTGGACAATTACCCATAACAGCGATTTCGCCAAGGCGTATGTCGGTCTGATAGGCAATCAGAGAGCGATCGGTGAAGCTTTCCACATCACCTCGGATGAGAGCATAAGCTGGAACGAGATCTATCAGGCTATAGCAGACGCTCTGGGTGTTGAGCTGAAGCCTTATTACGTATCCTCACACACTCTCGCCGGTATGAGTGACTATGATCTCACCGGCAGCCTTATTGGTGATAAGGCAAATTCCGTTGTCTTTGACAACTCAAAGGTCAGGTCTCTCGTTCCTGATTTCAGGGCAGAGGTGAGCGCAAGAGAGGGTATCCGCAGAACTGTGGAATATATACTGGCTCATCCTGAATGTCAGAACGATGACGATGAATTTGATTCCTGGTGCGACAGGGTCATAGCTGCTGTGGAAAAGATGAAAGAGGGCTTCTGAGTACCGGCACTGACATTTCGTACATATAGTGATCCCCCCTGTTCCGCTTCTGAACGCTTAGCGGAACAAGGGGGTATTATTTATATCCTTTCGCACAGAAGGCGCAGCTCCTCCTCTGTCAGCGGGCGGTACTCCCCCGGCCTCAGAGAGGCATCGAGCTGAAGAGAACCTATACTGTCACGGCGGAGATAGAATATCCTGCACTGCACCGCCTCAAGCATGCGCTTGACCTCATGCTTTCTGCCCTCACAGACTGTAAGTGTGCCCGAGAAGGCTGCACCGTCCGGATTTCTCATGTAGCGGTCACGGCGCTCAGGCGGCATGAAGGCTTCAAGCTCACGGATGCGGTATTCCCTTATAAGACGGAACTCAGCAGTGCGCGTAGTGAAATCCGCCATAGCTATGCCGTCCTCGAGACGGCGCTTCTTATCGGGGGACATACTGCCGAGTGCGTAGAAGAAATAGGTCTTGCTTACGTGCTGCCCCGGCTGCATTATCCTCTGGTCGAGGAAGCCGTCATCCGTGAGTATGAGCAGCCCGCAGGTATCCTTGTCAAGCCTGCCGACCGGATGAAGAACTGAGGCAAGCTCCGGCGGGAAGTATTCCATAACGGTACGGTGGACCGCATCTGAACGTGCAGTCACGCAGCCTGCCGGTTTGTTGAACATGAAGTATTGCATAAGCGGGCTCCTTTGATATCTCTGCCTGAAGCACCTGCCGTATCAGGCCGTTTATTCTATGATATAGTCAGGCGGAAACAGAGTGGTGATAAGAATGCCGGAAACATTTCTGAACATCGAGACTCCCGTTATCAACGGCATACTCTTTCCTGACAGCAGCCCATCGTCTTCAGCGGCGGTGTGCTTTTTCATGTCCTTCCCTGTCCCCTCTTGTATTCTGCTTCTATCCACTGCATCAGCACATCCACGATGTAGGCCTGTTCCTCCTCTGTAAGCACCTTGCCGGATGGTATATGGTGCCATTTTTCAAGGCAGCTACGGCAGCAGCAGGCTGCTGCGTGCTGTGCGATGAATACAGGATGCCCCTTCATGGGGGTCTGCTTTCCGTCCTTGTCCGGATTCTCCGCCGCGAGACGCTTTGCCACGAAGTCCTGCGCATGGCGGCGGATGGTATCTGTCCCCTTCTCTGCGATGTAGGCTATGTCAGCCGGAGTCAGATGGAAGCGGCTCCTGAAATCAGAACGGCTCAGCCTTTCAGTCAGCGCCCTGCGCTCCGGCAGCTCGTACCTTATCCTGCTGCCCGAGTTTTCTCCGGGAGTGTAGCTGTAGCCGGACTTATCCGCCTGCGTCATCTGAAGCCTGCGCCCGATCCGGTATACTCTTCCGTCCTTGACAAAGACCGCACCGGTCTGCTTGAAATAGAATCTCACGCCGCAGCGGATGCACTCCCTGCGCACCTCCTGTATCCACCTGAGGTCACAGGGTCTCGCCTTGTCACCGGACTCCCCGCCGCAGGTGACCTTTTCTATCAGGCCTGTGGCAAGATACTTCTCCACATCTGTCTCACCCAGCATGGGCTCGCATATGACCTCACGGTGCTTTATGGGAAGGCTGAGGAATATGGGCAGCCTGTAATCGGCTCTGTCCTGATCCTCACAGGTGCAGCATATGGTAACATTGTCCCAGCCTTCGCCCCAGTCCGGCGGCAGGCACTGAGCAAATCGGTCTATGCGCTTGGTGATGATATGGAATTCCAGGTCCTGCCGCTGACGTATCATATCCCAGCAGCCCTGCCGCCAGCCGTCTGCCAGGTCAAGAAAGAAATCCGAAGTCATGCAGGTGTATACTGTTCCCTCCTCCGGAGTCAGCTTGTACTGCCCCTGCCTGTTCTTCTTCAGCGGCAGACCGTAGTCGCCTGTCTTTGTGACCACAGATGCATCCTTGCCGATGCTCTCGTCACGGCGGTAAACATAACAGTTTGCACAGCCGGGACTTATCTTCTGACAGCCGTGCCACGGATTCCATATCGACATAGCCTCTCGCTCCTTTGTTTTGCTGTTACGTCTATTATACCCTATCCACACGCCAAAATCAAGCCGCTGCACTTATGGTATCCCTGACCGACCGACAGTGGGGGCGCCGCCCCCACACCCCTGCCAAAGAGGCAAAGCCTCTCTGGACTCTCATTTCAAAATGCCCCCTCCCCATAAATGGGGAGGGGGCATTTTGCATTGGGATTCCAAAGGGACTCGTCCCTTTGGCGGGAGTTTGAGGGCAGAGCCCTCAATACCAGTCAGCTGGAGACACCATATCAGTTCAGGGCCTGTTCAAGCGCCTTTCTTGCTGCTCCGATGATACCTTCCGAGCTGTAGGTGGCGCCCGAGCAGGCATCCACGCCGTCAGCGCTGAGGTTTGCGGCTATCTGCGGGAGTACTGTATTCATGGCGTCGCCGAAATACTCCGGGTCGTCTCCGTCAGCCCATGCGGATATACTCGTTATGACATCGTTTTCAATGGTAAGCTTTACGTGCACCGTTCCTGCGTAGCCCTCGGCCTCGCCTTCATATTCACCGTTCCTGAACCGGTAGGTGATCTGTGGCTCGGGTTCGGTTTGAGGCTCCGCGGGCTGCTCCTGCGGCGGCTCCTCCTGCTGTGCAGCGGCGGTCTCTTCGGGGGCTGGAGTTGTTTCGGTAGAGTCGGTGCTCTCAGCGGCCGTTTCTGTTGTGACTGTACCGGAGGAAGATGCCGTTCCGGTATCTGTGTCAGTAACTGTATCAGCCGTTACAGCGGAGGTCGTCGTTGTTACAGCCGATGAAGCGGATGTCTCTGTTGTGGCAGCGGCCGTGGGTACAAAGGTGAATACAGGAGCTGTTTCTCCGGAAGCTGCTTTTGTTTCCGGCTGAAGGGGGCTGCGTGAAACAGAGGCTGCCACAATGAGGGTGAGGGCGACCGCACAAAGGCTCACGATATCAGGCAGGAGTCTTACATCATGTTTTTTCTTTGCGAGCTCGTACTTCCTGATACGCATTACCGCATACCCCGCAAATACAGCACTGTATACAAGTATGCTAAGGAAATATCCCTCTCTGCCGCTTCTTGCCCGGGGTATGAAAATTACCATGATATGTATATAGATAAGGGCATAGAACAGGTAGGCGAAGCGCTGCAGCTTCTTCCATGTCCTGGCGTTCATCTTTTTCCGCACAGCTTTGAATGACATTACTGTAAGCGGCACCATGATGAGCACCATTATGATACATACGATGCTCGTCACCGCAAAGTCTGAGCCTGTCCTGCCCTTCATGAAGTCCGAGATGTACTGCCAGCCGTAGTTGATGATGTGGGAGAGGGTGAGTACAGCGGCGGTTATGGAAAGCTCACCGCGTATGGGCATTAGCTTCTTTATGGGGTAAGAGCCGTTGGGCAGAGCGCCCGCCCACATGACAACTGCCCAGAAGGCTGCTCCGAGTGCGCCCCGGGAGAATATCCCTATGACATAATCCCTTACGAAGCGGCTCTGTATAACGAGCCCCGAATGCAGGACGATAACTGATGCGGCAGTGAGCAGTGCCGCTGTGATATAGAATACAGCCGGATGCCTTTTGAGGGGCTTATCAAGGATAAACGCCGTAACAAGAGCGATTATAAGCGATATCAGAAATAGCATATTTATACCTCGTTTCAGTAAACGGCCCCTGCGGCGCCATTGCCGCAAGGGCCTTATCTTATATCTTGAAAGGAAGGATCAGTCTTTCTTCTTTCTCAGCATAAACGCCGATGCGCCTGCAAGAGCAAGGAATGTCACGGGTACTGCTGCACCGGGAACGCCTGTCTTCGGGCTGTTTGTCTTTGCTTCTGTCGTTGCTGCCGGCTTTGCAGTCGTTGCAGCTGATGTCGTCTTTGCGGTTGTCGCCGGAGATGTTGCTGCGGCTGTCGCAGCCTCTGTCGGTGCCTCAGTCTTTATCTCAAATGTCAGGGGCGTGGTATAGCCTGTAGCTGTCACTGTCATGCTGTAATTTCCGCTTCCGTCGAATACCTTTCCGTCTCTTGTCTCTGCATTGAAGTCGATGGTACCGTCCTCTGCGAAGGCCTTCACTGCACCTCTGCCGGAGGCACTGAAGGAAGTGCCGTTCACCTCGAAGGAGGCGAGGTTCTTTAAGAAGTTAGCCGCATCCTCGTCTGTGAAGCCATCCGCCTTCACCAGCTTTCCGTCTTCGTACTTCACGGGGATGTCAGCTGTTGTGAGAGTGAATTCACCTGACATGGGAGCATACTTCCCGCCTTCATCAGTAACTGAAACTGTATACTTTCCGGGCTTTGCATCTGTGTAGCTTATCCCGGTATCTGATGCTGTGAAGCCTTCACCGACGGTGATATTCTTCCGGTAGTCCTCCGGGAAGCCTGTGAGAGTAAGGGCTGTCGTTCCTGTACCTGCGGCGGCATCCTCAGCCTTTACCTCACCGGCAAATTTTACCGGGAGGTACTGATCGCCCACGTTTACTGTGGTATATCCGTCAAGGGTAATGAATGTCACAGAGGTCACTGTCTTGCCCATGGAGCCTGCATAGTTGTCGTATTTCAGGACGTTGCCGTGGGCCTCGGTCGTGCTGATTCCGGCAGACCAGGAGATCTGTCCCGAGCGCCAGATATTCTCAAGGTGGCGGAGAGCGTACCTGTCTCCCGCGCTTGTATTCACGATAACGCCGTAAAGGTCTGTCTCCTCGGGATAGCCTGTAACATTGAGCTGATAGTCGCCGTATCTTGTTGTGGTGGATACTGTGGCTGAACCGTCAACTGTCTGCTCTCCGTTGGTGTCGATGACCTTTGATAATTTAAGGGCGTCGCCCTCAAGGGTAACTTCCTTGTATGCAGCGGGCTTGCTGTCTAGGGGTCTGAAATCGTACTTTGCCAGCTTGTCTGCATCTGCGGCGTTTACCTCTATGGGATAGGTGACTCCGAGGATGGTGCCGTTTCCGTCGTTGTAGGTGCCTGCCACAAGCTTTCCGGGCTCGTTCATTGCCCACTTGCTCTGTGTGGCCGATGATACTGCATCAACGGCATAGGCGTTTTCTATCTCCGCTGCATAGAAATCTGCATAGGGGATATTCATGGTGCCGTATACCTTGCTGCCGTCCTCAGCGGCGGATACGAAGGGTACTGCCGAAAGGGCGCAGGCTGCGGCGCATATCATGGTGGTTATCTTCTTCATCGGTCTCTCTCCTTATGCGAGCTGTGCTGCAAGCTCTTTCAGTTTTGCAAGGTCCTCATCGGAAGCAGCTTCATTGACTATGAAGCCCTCGTCGCCGATAAGAACAGCGCCTGCAGCCTTTGTGCGCTCATACCAGTTGCGCATCCATTCGCCGTCGCCCCAGCCATAGGAACCGAATAAAAGGACCTTCTTGCCGGCGAGTGAGCCTTCGATGCCTGTGAAGAAGGGCTCGAATTCGTCCTCCTCCAGTACCTCTGCACCCATAGCCGGGCAGCCGAATGCGAATGCGTCATAGTCTGCCGCATTGCCGCTGAAATCAGATACTGCGAAAAGCTCTGCGTTTGCGCCCTCTGCTGCGGCCTGAGCCATAGCTTCTGTATTGCCTGTGCCGCTCCAGTAGATAACTGCTGTTTTCATATATTTTCCTCCTATTTTACCGCCTGGAAAAGCTCCAGGCCTCTGTTTATTCTATCGGACAGGATCAACCTGCAACGATCGTAGATATCAAATGTCTGCTGTGCTTTTTCCTTGTTCTCATAGACCTTCCAGTAACCGCACAGCAGGCAGTTTTTTCCCTTGTTACTGATAAAGCCTCTGATATCACCGAGGGGATAGCCGAGGAACGCTCCTATCTCATGGGGGAAGCTGCCGCAGCTCATGCGCTGCGCGAGAGTGCGGAGCTTTTCATCGGTATCCATGTCTGAGGTGTAGCCGTATTCCTCAAGGAATGCCTGTACCTCCGGCATACTCAGCCAGGCGCCAAGCATCTTTTCGTTGTATATATATACAAGGCTCCGTTCACGGCATTTGCAGAGTATTGCCGCACGCAGACCGCGGGCACAGAGCTGACAGGAGCACTCCTGAAGATACTCTGACAGCACGTGCCTTTCCCGGTTGAAGGAGACAAGGTTTGCGCATTTTACTCCGAGAAGCGTAGGAGCGCCGTGGAATGCGAGGATACTGTCTATGTTCCTGTGCTCAGCTTCGGACATGGCTTTTCACCTTTATATCAGAAAGGAGCTGTTTAAGTGCGCTGACGCTGGAACTGTGGACGTGCTCCACGGGCACGCCTTTCTTCTCGGAGCTCCTCTTTACCGCACCGAGCATCTTATGAGAACAGGTGCCGGTGAATACTACCATAAGGTCGGGGGTGCCGAGCTTATTCTCAAAGTCGGAAGGCATCTGAGTAAATACCTTTGATTTGTGATTGAACGATTTGCAGATATCCTGATAACGTGTTGCCATGCGGTCATTTCCGCCGACGATTACTATACTCATATATTCCTCCTTATCTAATTAGTTTATACTAACATATTCTTCCGGATAAGGAGCCTGTGTTTCAAGGCTCCTTATTACAGACGGTTTATTTATGGCATTTGCCCTTCATTGCACAGTGCTCACAGCCGCAGCCGCATGAAGCGCCGCCTTTCTTGCTGTTCTTTATCATACGGGCTATGATAACTGAAACGATGGCGATAAGTACAAGAGTAATGATTATTGTGCCGAGGTTTTCATTCAGCCATGTGAGCATACTACCACTCCCTTACGCCTTGACTTTTACCTTTTTTGTAAGCGTTGATGCTTCCTTATACTTCTTTATGAAGAGCATATAGAGCATGAATGCGAGTATCAGAGCTGCTGCAATTACTCCCGCAGGATTTGCATCTCCTGTGAAGAGGCCGCCGAACTGGGTTATCATAAGTGCTACGGCGTAGGCAAATCCGCACTGATATGTGATCGCGAATGCTGTCCACTTTGCGTTGTTCATCTCACGTCTGATAGCGCCGATAGCTGCGAAGCAGGGAGCGCAGAGGAGATTGAACACAAGGAAGGAGAAGCCGGTGATCGCTGTGAATTTTCCGGCAAGAGTCTGCCATACTGTTCCGCCCTCGCCGCCGTAGAGGATACCCATAGTACCTACGATATTCTCCTTTGCAACAAGACCTGTGATGGAAGCGACAGCAGCCTGCCAGTTGCCCCAGCCAAGAGGTGTGAATATCCATGCGATAAGTGAGCCGAAGCCTGCAAGGAGTGAGTGGTCGAGCTGATCCTCCTCCAGCATACCGAAGCCCTCGCCCGCATCACCGAAGCGTGACAGGAACCATACAACGATGGTTGAAAGCAGGATAATGGAACCCGCCTTCTTGATGAATGACCAGCCTCTCTCCCACATGGAACGGAGCACGTTGCTGAGTGTGGGCATATGGTAGGCAGGGAGCTCCATTACAAAGGGCGCAGGATCGCCGGAGAACATTGCTGTCTTCTTCAGCATTATACCTGAGACTATAACAGATGCCATGCCGATGAAATATGCAGATACGGATATTACCGGTGAGCCGCCGAAGATAGCTCCGGCTATCATTGCGATGAAGGGTACCTTTGCACCGCAGGGAATGAAGGTGGTCGTGATGATGGTCATACGCCTGTCACGCTCATTCTCAATGGTACGGCTTGCCATGATACCGGGAACTCCGCATCCGACACCTACCAGCATAGGGATGAAGGACTTGCCGGAGAGACCGAATTTCCTGAATACACGGTCAAGTACGAAGGCGATACGCGCCATATATCCGCAGGCCTCAAGGAAGGCAAGCAGGAAGAAGAGCACCAGCATCTGCGGTACGAATCCGAGAACTGCGCCGACACCGGCGATAATACCGTCAAGGATAAGTCCCTTCAGCCAGTCGGCTGCGCCGGCAGCATCAAGGCCTTTTTCTGCAAGAGCCGGTATACTCGGTATGAATACGCCGTAATCAGCCGGATCGGGCTCATCACCTATCTCCTCGACTGTCTTCAGAGCCTCCTCGTAATCAGCAAGAGAAGCCGTTTCTTCGGAGATCTCAAGAGTCTCCTCATCCTCGGTCTCGTATGGGAATTCGCCCTCAGGAGCGCTGCCGTTCTCTTCAACGTATGCATCATATCCGTCGATGATGAGCTGTGCGTCTGCATATCTTTCAGCGACTTCTGAATACTCGCCGGAGCCGATACCTAAGAGGTGGAAGCCGTCTCCGAAGAGATTGTCATTTGTCCAGTCAGTCGCCCATGCGCCGGGTCCCTTCATTGCGATGAGATATACCAGCGTCATGATTACAGCAAAGATAGGAAGTCCCAGCCAGCGGTTGGTGATCACCTTGTCTATCCTGTCGGAGACGGAAAGACTGCCGGCGTTTTTCTTCTTATAGCAGCCTTTGATGACGTCAGCTATATAGATGTAGCGCTCGTTGGTGATGATGCTCTCTGCATCGTCATCAAGCTCAGTCTCCGCAGCGACGATGTCCTCCTCGATGTGAGACTTGATATTTCCGGGGATATCCAGTTTTTCAAGCACCTTTCCGTCACGCTCGAAGACCTTGATGGCGTACCATCTCTGCTGCTCCTCAGGCATATCGTGAAGGACAGCCTCCTCGATGTGGGCGATTGCGTGCTCAACGGGGCCGCTGAAGGTATGCTGCGGGATGGTCTTCCCGTTCTTTGCAGCATCTATGGCAGCCTCAGCCGCTTCGTCAACTCCCGTGCCTTTGAGTGCGGATATTTCAACTATCCTGCATCCGAGACGTTTTGCCAGAGCATCGGTATTGATCTTGTCGCCGTTCTTTCTGACAACATCCATCATGTTGACAGCACAGACTACCGGTATACCAAGCTCAACGAGCTGCGTTGTCAGGTAGAGGTTTCTTTCGAGGTTGGTTCCGTCGATGATATTGAGTATAGCGTCAGGTCTTGTTTCGATAAGATAATTTCTTGCAACTACTTCTTCGAGAGTGTAGGGCGAGAGTGAATAGATTCCCGGCAGATCGGTAACTATCACATCGCTGTTCTTCTTCAGCTTTCCCTCCTTCTTTTCAACAGTAACTCCCGGCCAGTTTCCGACAAACTGATTAGAGCCGGTGAGCGCATTGAACAGTGTTGTCTTGCCGGCATTCGGGTTGCCTGCAAGTGCTATTCGCAGTTCCATTCTTATCTTCCTTTCACGTTATTTATGACTAACATCATGCCATAATACAAGGACTGAACAGGCCAGTCCTTTGCTGTATTATTCGACCTCGATAAGCTCCGCATCCGCCTTGCGCAGGGAGAGCTCGTATCCGCGGACATTCAGCTCTACAGGGTCGCCGAGGGGGGCAACCTTGCGCACAGTCACGGCTGTACCCTTTGTAAGCCCCATATCCATGATGCGGCGCTTGACGGCACCTTCACCGTGGAGCTTTTTTATTTTTACAGTTTCTCCAATGGCTGTCTCTTTTAATGTTTTCATACCCTCACTCCCTTTATACCATTATCTTCCGGGCCATATCAGCGCCGATGGCGATGCGTGACTCCTTGACCTTTACAATTACATTCTCTCCGAGAACATTTATCAGCGTGACTGTTCCGCCTACGGTGAAACCGAGGTTTTCAAGGTGCTGACGCAGCTCCGGATTCCCACCGAGTTTCTTTATGGTGAGTTCCTTTTCAGGTTCTGCTAAACTGAGCGGCATCATTAACTCATCTCCATATATAATAATATAGTTAGCTGATGCTAAAAGCATAGCATCAAAAATGGTTAGTTTTTTCTAACCGTATGTATTATATCACACTAACAAATCTCTTGTCAACGGCTTTGTCACCGGACACGGGATTTTTGTATGATTGCACAAAAAGTTAGCACACGCTAAGCCAAATAAAGTACAATGCAAAGAATACTATCAACTTTTCCGGTCAGGCAAACAGAAAGCTATTAACCGGGCGCAACAACCGGCTTTCTCCCGTATCCTATTATGTCCTGAATAAACGGAATGCTCATGCCCCCTGCGAGCCGCGGCTGGCCTGTCGGCAGTACAAAGGAAAGCACGCATAAGGAAGTATCAGTTCCTTTATGCGTGCTTCTGAAAAAATAAAGAATAGATGCCTGAGATGCCTCGTTCTGGTTGTTGTTCTGCCAGGCATTGGAGGAGGCGCTTCCGTTCGTTCTGGAATAGCTTCCTGTAAGTCCGCCAGAGAAGAAGCCGACGATACCGCGGGCTATGCCGGCGAGGCCGCCGCTGGCGCTGCCTCCGAAAGCATCGGAGAAGGTCTCGTACTCGTATTCCGAACCGGCATCCATCATCTGTGAGGCTACGTAGTTGAACAGAGCCTGTACGTTATCTGACTGCACCCTTGACTGTGAGGAGTTGGTTGAATCCTGACCTGTGGCGTAGTCGGAGATATCGTAGGACTGCTTCTTCTCCCTGACAACGAGCCTCTGCTCCTCACCGAGGGCGAGTATTCCTGATTCTTTTCAGCGTTTCGTATCTCGATGAGAGTATAGTCATCGTTATGCTGTAATAAGCTCACATCAGGCTGATGTGCAAGGCAGACAGCCGGGACTGCCGGAAGGTGAAACAATATGAAAAGGATCCCTCTCATCGCCGGGATCCGGTTCCTGCGATGAGAGGAATCTTCATTTTTTATTCAAGTCTGCCGTATGCCTCGTCGGAAACAGCCTCACACCATTCCGTAGAAGCATCTTCGCCTGCTATTTCTATTGCAAGATGAGCGAACCAGCTGTTATTTGCCGCACCGTGCCAGTGCCTGATATTTGCAGGGATATTGACGATATCGCCGGGATGTAGTTCTCTCGCTTCCCTGCCCTGCTCCTGATACCAGCCACGGCCGCCTATGCATATAAGCATCTGACCGCCGCCGCTTTTTGCGTGGTGAATATGCCAGTTGTTGCGGCAGGCAGGCTCAAAGGTCACGTTATAGATCGGTATCTGCTCAGTGGAAACGGGCGCAAGATAGCTTTGTCCCACAAAGAAATCGCCGTAGGGGTTCGGCTCGCCTATGGGGAAGAACAGCTCCTTCTGGAATCTTTCCTTGTCGGAGACCTCAGGAGCATCATCCGCATAGACTTCCTTTGCAATATTGAACACAGCCCAGGCGTGGGGCCAGCCCGCATAGAAAGCCGTATGGGTGATGACCGCCGCCATTTCCTTCTGTGATACGCCGTGATTTTTAGCGTTCATGATATGATAGCGGATAGAATTGTCCGTCACGCCCTGCGACATAAGTGCAACGACTGTGATGATGCAGCGTGTTTTAAGGTCGATATCCCTATTGTTCCAGTTCTCACCGAAAAGGATATCATCGTTGAAATGCGCGAAGTCGGGAGCAAACTCTCCGAGCTGCTCTCTGCCTGCTGTCTGTACTATTCTTTCACTCATGATCGTATCCTCCTGTATTCTGATGAACTGCCGGTCACTTTCCGGCAGCCCCATGTTATCACTTTTATATCGCTCCACAGTCATGTGAAGGCCATATCTGTCCCGGAGCTCTGATATCTTCTGCATCATCGGCGAAGCGTGGCAGCGGTCAACAGCGGTCTGATCCGTCCATTCGTCTGTAAGAAGGACTGCTTCGTGATCCTCAAAGAAAAGGTAATACTCATACCGCAGATCCCCTCCTCTTTGCGTATCGCATCAGCCGGGCCGTTTCTGCCTTTATGCCTCAGATCTGCTGTTATACTCGCATCTTGCTTCCCGGATAAGGAGCATCATACGTTACAGCCCAGTTCATAGGCAGCCTTCATGTACTCATCATTTGCTCCGGCATCGTCGGGATCGCTGAGTCCGCCGCCAGACAGCACCTTTACGAGCTCCGCCTTCTCAAAGCAGTCAACCCAGCCCTGCATACCGCCTTTGGCTGTCTGGTATACCTCATCCCCGTCCTCGGCTGAAGCGGTTATCAGGTATACCTCCCTGAACCTGTAATCCGACGGGAAAAGCGGATTGCAGCGGTCAAGCAGTGTCTTGAGCTGACCGCAGAGCTCATAGTAGTATATGGGATTTGCAAAGATGAGCACATCTGCATTGCCCACCTTCTCACATATATCTGCTGCATCATCCCTGATAACGCACTTCATGGTCTTCTGACAGGCAAGACAGCCCTTGCAGAAATTCAGTGTCTTATCCTTCAGTGAAATAAACTCAACATCGTGTCCGGCGTCTTCTGCGCCCTTTGCTGCCTGCCTTGCAAGAGCTTCGGAGTTGCTCCCGTTACGCAGACTCGATGATATTACAAGTACCTTTTTAGCCATTGTTCTTCTCCTTATTTCAGGTATTCACGGTAGAACTCTTCTATCCTGTCAAAGGGTATAGCGTTCTTTCCCCCGCCGTCATAGAGGTCAGTATGTACTGCACCGGGAATGATAAGCAGTTCCTTATTATCTGTATACTTGCTGTCCTTTGTCATGGCAGCGTAAGCATCCTTGCTGAAATAGCAGGAATGAGCCTTTTCGCCGTGGATAAGCAGAACAGCACTTCTTATCTCGTTTGAATAGGTATTTATAGGCTGATTCATGAATGACATACAGCCGATGACATTCCAGCCCTCGTTTGAATTCAGAGAACGAAGGTGGTATGCCCTGCCCTTGTAATATTCGCTGTAGTCCTTAACGAAGAAGGGTACATCTTCCGGAACCGGCAGGGGCAGACAGCCGCCTCCGCGGACGTACTCACCCGACCTGTAATCGGCGGTACGCTGTGCATTGAGCTTCTGTTTCGTGGCATAGCGCTTTTCCTCGCTGTCATCGGCATCGAAATAGCCGTTTGCATTTACACGGGCCATATCATACATCGTAGAAGTGACAGTGGCCTTGATACGGGTATCAAGAGCCGCAGTATTTATTGCCATGCCGCCCCAGCCGCAGATGCCGCATATTCCGATACGTTCAGCATCAACGTTCTCCTGCACGGAGAGAAAGTCAACAGCCGCCATGAAGTCCTCGGTGTTGATATCCGGAGAAGCCATATACCGGGGCTGACCTCCGCTCTCTCCCGTGAATGAAGGATCAAAGGCAATGGTAAGGAACCCGCGTTCTGCAAGCGTCTGGGCATACAGACCGCTGCACTGCTCCTTGACTGCGCCGAAAGGTCCGCTTACAGCAATAGCAGGGAGCTTTCCGTCGGCGTTCTTCGGGGTATACATATCGGCAGCGAGGGTGATACCATAGCGGTTGTGGAATGTCACCTTCCTGTGGTCAACCTTGCCGGACTTAGGAAAGGTCTTGTCCCATTCCTGTGTAAGTGTAAGCTTTTCGTTATTCATAGTTATACCTCCGTTCTAATATGACAGAGTAACAGTGATATCTCCCTCACCGAACAGCTCTGCCAGTTCTTCTTGTGTCTTATTATCGATATGTCCAAGCTTTGTATAGCTCCACGAGTTTGAGTTGTAGAATATGGTCATCTGATCTCCCTGATAGAGCATGATATCGCCTGCTCCGGTAACGGTGCTCTCATCGCTTCTTGTAAGCGTCCACGGCAGCTTGCCCACTTTCTCAAATCCGCCGTATTCATTAAGCGTAACGGTCACAGGTCCTTCCTTCAGCTTTTCAGCAAGCTCCTTTGCAGCGGCAGTGTCAGAAAGTGATGCAGTAAGCTCTGTACCGCCGACGGATATTTTCATTTTCATATCTTCATTCCCTTCACCAAGCGGAAGTGTATCATACCAGGCCTTCACGTCTTCCTTAGTGGCACCTGCGGGAAAACGCCTGCCCGCAGGCTGCTTCCCTATGGGCACGAGCTCCGCGATGTTCTTCTCGCTTGTTCCGATGCCGCTGCTTCCTGATGTACAGAACGGTATAACGGTCTTGTCAGAGAAGTCATAGCTTTCAAGGAAGGTATCGATGATACGGGGTTCCTGTCCCCACCATATCGGATATCCGAGGAATATAGTGTCATAGCTTTCAATAGAAGCAACAGGGTCTGCTATCTCCGGACGGACAGACTTGTCATTCTGCTCCCTGTTTGCACGGCAGTTTTCGTCCTGATACTTTATGTCTTCATCGCTGTAAGGCACAGCTGCTTCGATCGCATAGCTGTCCGCTCCTGTCAGCTCGATCAGATGCTGTGCTATCTTCCCGGTATTACCTGTGCGGGAGAAGTAGACCACAAGTGTATCGCTCTCTGCCGGAGTTTCCTTCTCTTCAAGTACCTCCCGCTTCATCAGGCAGAGGTCGAATACGTCCCAGCGTTCATCGCCGTTCATATCGTAGGGTTTTCCCGTCAGATCCTCCTCTGTCGGTTTTGTCAGCAGAAAGTCCTGAAGGTTCAGAAGGTCCTGCAGCGTATAAGTATATCCGGAAGAGCTCTCCCCTGCCGCAGCTCTGTCTGATAAGAGCGAAGCAGCAGATGCTCCCGCCTTGTTTTCCGATGCAGCTCCGCAGGACGCAGCACCCATGACCGCAATGCCTGTCAGTATCAAAAACAGCTTTTTCATAGTTCACCTCCGTGCTCTGTACACCATATCAGATTATCGAGCTTATCAAGGACAGCCTGTTTCTCATGGATTAAATCAAGCAGAGATCTCCGTGTTTTCCGCAGGATACGCACCTTTTCGGCACAGCAGGAGCTGTTCCCGCACCTTTCAAGGAAAGCTCTTACCTCCTCATCCGTCATTCCCGAGCTTTTAAGCAAAGCACCAAGCTCCTTATCGGTTATTTCCGGTATCGTCACTTTCATAGCGTCACCTCCGCCAAAAGAAAAAGAGTACAGTTTTTTGTTCTGTACTCATTATAACACAATATCGGATATATGTAAAATGCTTATATTTTATACATTTGTATGCTCAGAATGTATACTTTTGATGTATTCAAGGAATTTTCCCGCCGCACCTGCATAGGGGCTCAGCTTTTTCCAGGCAAGCACCGAAGTCATGAAAAGCTCCGGCTTCAGCGGACGGAAGGCAAAGCGTGCAGGATCAAGCATATCCACAGCACCCTCCACACACATAACGCAGGCTATCCCGCGCTCTGCAAGGGGGGCGGCATTGTCGATAAGATTGAAGGTCGCTGCAATATCAAGCTCCGAGACGGGATATCTGAGCCATTCCTCTATCTCGCCGCGCAGGGCGGTACGCCCCGTCACCACAAGCGGAAGCTCCCTTAACTGCTGGCGGGTAACGGCCTTTTCCCGTGCAAGCCGGTGACCGGCAGGAAGAAGGACTCCCCATTTTTCCTTTGCCGGAAGGCGGAGATAATCGAACTTCTCAATATCTACCGGCTCTAAGAGGAAACCGAAGTCAAGCAGACCGTGTTCCAGCATTTCCTTGATGCGGTCAGCAGTACCCGTGATGATCTCGAAGCTCACAAGCGGATAGCGCTCACGGAAATGCCCGATCAGTTCCGGCAGGATTTCTGCCGCTTTCAGTCCGCCGCTGCCGACGGAGATCACGCCGCTAACTTCCTCCTGCTCACGGAACTCACTGTCTATCTTGTACATAAGCGACACGACTTCCTCGGCACGTCTGCGGAGCATTACTCCCGAGTCGGTCAGGGTGAGCCGTTTCCCCCTGATAAACAGGGTGGTATGCAGCTCATCCTCAAGCTCCTTCATCTGACGGCTTAGTGTCGGCTGTGTCACATGAAGCACCTCGGCAGCTCTTGATATATTCTCCTCACGCACAACCGTGAGAAAGTATTCCAGTAATCTCAGCTCCATCTGATCGCCCCCTTGTATAGGTATAGAACAATTATACCATACCGCAGGCAAAAGGTCAATCAGAAGCATGAAGAGCCCTGACGCCCATGATATACGGCTTCTCAGCATTCAGCCTCTGCAATAATAGCCTCAACAAGTTCTCTTTTCTCGTACAGCACGCAGCCGCCCTTGTGGTCATCAAGAAGTATATCGCCCTCCTGCAGTGCCCTGAAGAGCGGGGAGTGCAGTGCGTCACGCAGCGAACCGTTCCTGATATTCACATCAGAATAGGGCGAAAAGGGGCAAGGCTCTGCACCGCCATGAGAATTGATATGGAAAAAGCCTCGTCCGCCTGCTACACAGCCCCCCGAGCTTTTCTCATCGCCCGGGAATGCGATATAGACCATCTCAGGCCTTTCCCGGCGAAGACGCTGTATCTCCTGCATCAGGTATTCACGCTCGGTGTCTGTCGGGGCAAGCCCGGTGCTTTCCTCCGTGACCGGAACATATTCCACAAATATAACAGCCCTGCATCCTCTGTCAGACAGACCGTTTATGAAGTCATCGGAGGTAACTTCCTTATAATTCCCGGTAGTTACGGTAACAGAAGCGCCGAAAATAAGCCTCCTTCTGCTGAACTCACCCATATTAGCGATAAGCCTGTCATAAACGCCTTTTCCCCGTCTGTTATCCGTTATCTCCTTGTTTCCTTCTATGCTCATGATTGGAACAAGGTTGCGGCATCTGTCGAAGAGGTCAAAGTATTTCTCGTCAATGAAAGTGCCGTTGGTAAATATGGGGAACAGTATATTCTGCTTTTTTCCGGCTGCTTCGATTATATCACGCCGCAGCATCGGCTCGCCGCCTGCAAGCAGGATAAAGCTGATCCCCATATCATCGGCTTCATCAAATATGCGCAGCCATTCGCCTGCTGTGAGCTGCTGCACAGGCTCGGAATCTACAGTCGCATTATTGCATCGTGAATAGCAGCCTGCACAGTGAAGATTGCACTTGCTTGTGATACTTGCTATGAGGAAAGGCGGAATATGCTCGCCGGCATCCTCAGCCTTCCGGCGTTTTCCGGAAGCGCTTCGGGCAGCGGCAGCAAATTTCAGCATGAATGCACTTTCCTTAGGATTCCTGAGCGTTGCCCTGATGGATTCTCTGACGATCTGCTCTACGCCCTCCGTAAGGTATGCCTGTAAATCAAAACCGCTCTGCATGATATCACCCCAAAAGCTGCTCAACAGCCTTTCTTACTTCCTCCATATCTGTCGTCGGCTCAAACCTCGCAACCACAGTTCCGTCCCTGCCGATCAGGAACTTGGTGAAATTCCATTTGATATAAGCCTTGTCGCCGAACTTCTTGTTGTTCATGTCTGCGAACTTGTTGAGAGCCGCATTTTTCAGTCCCTTGCCGAAGCCCTCAAAGGGCTTTTCAGATGCAAGGAAGGCGAATAAGGGATCAGCAGTCTCGCCGTTCACATCGATCTTGGCAAACTGCGGGAACTCCGTTCCGAATTTCATCTTGCAGAAGCTATATATCTCCTCCGCATCTCCGGGCGCCTGGTTTGCGAACTGATTGCAGGGGAAATCAAGGATCTCAAGGCCCTTGTCACGCAGGTCCCGGTACATTGCCTCCAGCGGATCATAGTGGGGCGTGAATCCGCAGCCTGTCGCAGTATTCACGATCAGGAGCACCTTCCCCTTATATTCGCTCAGGCTCACATCTTTATCATTACGGTCCTTCACAGTGAAATCATATACGTTTTTCATAGGTCATTCTCCTTTCGGTTCGCCGGACTGCAGATCCAGCAGTTCATAAAGCAGATCATAGAGCTGCTTTGCTTTTCCGGGTGCGATATTGATACATTTTCCGACCTGAAGAGGTATCTCCTTGGCCTTTTCCTGAAGTGTCCTCCCCTTTTCGGTCAGCGAGATAATAAAAGAACGCTCATCCGTCGTGCTCTGCGTCTTTTCGATATATCCCTCCTGACGCAGCTTTTTAAGCACAGGCGAAAGGGTGCCGCTGTCAAGCATCAGCCGTTTGCAGATCTCCCCGACTGTCAGGCCGTCCTTCTCCCACAGCACAAGAAAAAGAATGTACTGTGTGTAGGTCAGTCCGAGCTTCTTCAGATACGGCGTATACGCTGAGGTGACAGCCCGTGCCGCCGCATATATCGGGAAACAAAGCTGATTGCCGAGCTTCATTGCTTCCTTGTAGTCATACTCCAACCGGATACACCTCCGTCACTTTATATTTGGTACAACTATATTGTATCAGATATAAATTGATTTGTCAAGAGGTTTTCTGAATTTTCCTGTAAAAATCATAAATGACTGGAAATAACGGGCCTCCGACGTTTCCGGAACAGAAAAGACCTTCTGCGGAATATCCGCAGAAGGTCTTTGTCATTTGCGTATCAGTGAGCGGTATCATCCGCATCGTATTCATTTTCATCCTGTATCTCTTTCTGCCTGATGATAGTCTTTATGAAATTGTATGCTATTGCGAAGATAATGAGATTTATAATCCATAATACCACTCCCAAAAAAATATAACCTATTGCAGCATATCCGCCGTAGAGTTTTATTGAAGAGGCAATAACACAGACGTATTCATAAATGCCCAGGAGGACGAAGAGTATTAAATGTACCTTGAACAGCTTTGGCTTCAAGCCGTCCAGTGCGACAGCCTTTGCATCAAGGCTTACACCGTTCTCTTTTGCGGTGGCGATCTCGTCCTCAGAGGGCGGAGTAGCAAATATCAGATGTACCTCTTTCTCGAGGGCATCGTCGGAATCATCAAAAAAATCGTTCGGGTCATCAGATTTGGACAAGGTGATCCTGTTGGTATTCTTATGGATAAGATTATCATAAGCCACATCGGTCTTGTTGTGCATGGCATATTTACCGAATATCTCTTCGTCAGCGACACCGAAAAACTGCCTTGCCAGCTCTGCTGTAATGGGCAGGGTTGCAGTCGAGCCGTCTATGCCTGCAAAGTCCTTGTGCTCAAGAAGGGGCTCTGAGGCTATCTGATGCCAGTTATCCGACCGGGTAAGAGGCATATTGAGTCCGGGAATATACTGGTGCTGTATTGGTGTAAAGTCCTTCTCCGAGAGCTTATCTCCTTCGGAAGCAAGCAATGAGCGGTCTGTTTTCATGTAATTGTAAACTGCTAATCCGAGCCCGCCAAAGATAAAGACGCAGAGTGAAACTGCAATGCCGATCGAAACGGCGGATGCTCCGGTTTTCTTCTTCATGTAAACACCATCCTTTATTCATACAGGCATTTTTTAATATATATTATTATAACACTTTAACATACTACTGTCAAGACGGTCCATGTTTATCGGGGCTTATATCAGCAGTGTTTTCGGCAGTGAAACATCACTCGATTTGTGGCAGACATATACCGGAGTTGCCGTATCAGAATGCACCGGTACTGAAAGGCATCCGACTGTGACAAATAAAGTTACAGAGTGCTCGCACTGCGGCTTGCTTCAGGTGAGCCGTTATTTTTTCCTGTCCTGACTTGATGAATTGGCAGGATTATGGTATAATGGTATGGTACGAGAACCGCATCAGAGAGGTAAAGCAAAATGATAAATCAAGATCTGATAATCAACGGGCAGAATATTTCTAAAGAAGAAGATATCACTGCATTCTTTCAGAAAGACCATTTTTCCTGCAAGATTAACGAATACTGTCTGGAAGTTGAGTTTTCACCGGATGGAAATGCGTTTATCGGTTGGCTCAGCGGCGATGAGGAACTATACTATTTCGACAACGGAAGCGGAAATACAGAACCTGTCGCCCTGTGCATCAACTTTTGTCCGGAAGAACGTATGATGTGTTATGACAGGGATGTTATGAAAGATATCGTTATGTATTTTTGTGAAACAGGTCTGCGGAATCCTGAATATAATTGGATAAGTGATGCCTGTCTGTATTCTTGAGGGGAATCATGATGATTATAACATCTGCACTATAATTCCTGTATAGTGAAGGCACGGGACTCTCTTCGCTGAATCGTAGTTTATGAGGCGTTAAATCATGGATAAGAAGGAAAGAAATCTGATCATTAACTATGACAACGGCATTGAGACAATCCACATCGCAGGCCTTCTTATATGCGAAAAACGATAAAGGAGCCACGTATGAAAAAAGTAATTTCAGCAGCCATGTTATGTATGGCGATATTTACATCATGTAGTGATAATAACAGCCCGGAGTTTTCTGAAAAAGAACAGTCTCAAACAACAACGACAGTTGCCTCTTCTACTACCGCTGCACCAGCAGCTTCAACTACAGCAACGACCGCTGCAGCAACAGCTTCGGCTGCATCAGCTACAGACGTTGCTGATGCAAAAGCATTTAATGCCGGGTATTCCGTGACATTTACGCCGAATGACCTTGATATTATCCAATTAAAGGAAAACTTCAGGATCGGAGAAGGGAGTAAAAGCTCTTATGGTGAAATGCGTGATGAATACTTATCGCAGCTGATAGAAAGCGGAAGTGAAATACCTGTGTACGTCGGTGATGTAACTGTAGATCATCAGAATAACAGTGTTTATGTTATCGGAAAATACGACTGGTGTACTATGGAAGAACCATACGCCGGAGATGTTGCTGTATTCCGTATAGATGAGGCTACCGGAGATATTACTCAGTGCTGCCGCAGGAATCTGTCAAGTCCGGGCAGGAAAAATGGTTTCGGACTGTTTAATGTGCGCGGAAAGACATTCATGACTTCATCAAAGGGCTTATACCTTGTTGATGAAGAAAACAAGGAGTTCATAACTCTCGAACCGGACTTCAATCCACAGGTTTCATCTCTCTATGTAAGCGATGAACGGGTAATTGTTCAGGTCCCTGTAATGAATGAAGGAAGCAATACATTTGACCTTCATACCTCTGAGTTCGATTTTGAATCAAATACCATGAAAGAAATCGAGCTCAATGCTGATGATACAAAGGACATGAGATATTATAATGAATATGAAATGGAAAACATAAACGTTGAATACGAATTTGCAATCCCTGACAACTATTATTCAAAAACGAAGATAAAAGTTGAATGGTAACCCGGAATATTATATTTTGCGGACTTGAAAAGCTCCGCAGTAACTCCCATACACGTCTTCTCCGTGTATGTACTTCACATCTCTGAGAGCTCCTCGGAGCAGACTGTGATCTGTAAGCATTTCTTCAGTCTCATCGCAGGCATATCCGTATTCGGGTATGTCCGTGAGACCGGGCAGGAGCCAACATTCAGAGATCTGCCGATTGAATGTAATATAAAGCGAAATCCGCACCACTGTTGACTATTTCAGTGGTGCGGAAATGCTTATAGTTCAATATTCAACAATCAGTATCCTATCGGCTGAACCTGCCATTTGCTTTTTTCTCTGCTTTAAAAGCTTTTTAGTTCAATACTGAAAACGCTGCCCGTGCCTTCACCGGATTCAGCCCTGCAAATGCCGTTATGCTGGCTGACGATCTGCTTTACGATAGCAAGTCCAAGACCGGAAACGCCCTTACCGCTGCGCTGACGCCTGGTATAGTATCTGTCCCAGATATGTTCAAGCTCATCGGGAGCAATTCCGCTGCCGTGATCAGATATCTCTATGACAGCTTTCCCCTTTTCCGTTCTTAGCGAAACACCTGTCCATTTGTCCTCCCCTGCGTGGCGGACGGCATTATCCAGCAGATTATATACTGCTCTTTGCAGACGTGAGGCATTTCCCCTGACATGGATGTTATCGGCAATATTTCGTTCAAAGACATAGCCTTCCTTTGAATACAGCTTCTCGAAGCTGTCCGCAACAGATGTTACCGTATCGCTGAGAACAACGTCATTCATTACGGTTTCGCTGTCAGACATCTGAAGCTCGGAATACTCAAGTATCTCGTTCACAAGAGCAGTGAGCCTGTTTGCTTCTTCTACGATAACTGCAACGTCCTCCGCACACTGCTTTTCGTCCTCACGGGAGATATCCCTTATCATTTCGGCGTATCCCTTTATCATAGTCAGAGGAGTACGCAGGTCATGGGAGACGTTTGCGAGCAGCTCGTTCTGGAAATCCCTGTTCTTTTTCAGCTTTTCGGAAGTCGTATCAAGAGTAGTATTCAGCTCGTCAAGCTCAGTGCAGAAGCCCTCGCTGAAATCCACATCATCATCTTTCTCACCCAGCTTATGCGCTTTTTCGTTCAGCTGTGCCACAGGCTTTGAAAAACTCTTTGACATAAACAGTGCAAGAACAAAAGCGATGATTATTGACAGCAGTGTTACCCATATAAGCTGTATACGGATGATACGTGCAGTCGAACCTACTGCGTTGAGCGGCGTACTGAGGTAAAGAACAGCCTTATCATTATAGCCGTAATAGTCGATCAGTCTGCCGTAAACATAGCTGTCCCCGTTCTCTATCCCGGCTTCTCCGCTGTCGGAGGAATTGACAGCACTGAGAAATTCATCATAGTTCACCGGCAGTTCCCTGTAATGGTCATACCTTTCCGTTCCCATGTGGTCCTCTGCCATTTCCATACGGTCATTTCTGAATTTGTGTCCCTTTTTGTACTCATCGGAGCTGTATAGTAAATTCCCCTCAGTATCAGTCACGAAAACAAGTATTGTATTACTCCGGGATACATCGTCGATGTACGACGTGATATCACTGTTCCGGCTTTCTTCGCTTATTTTATCAGCGACCTTCACAGTGTTTTTGATTATCATGCCATTATAGAATTTTTGCAGAAAAACCGTCTGCAAAAGCCACAGAACAGTGAATATGACAACAGTAAAAAACATGAAGCAGCTGATCAGTTTTTTACGGAATGAATTTGTTTTACATTTCAAATTTATATCCCACCCCTCGGACTGTTTTTATACTGTCGCGGTAGTCACCAAGCTTGGTGCGTAGAAGCTTTATCTGCCAGTCAACAGTTCTGTCAACGCCGAAGCTGTCATAGCCCCATACCTCATTGAGTATCCTGTCACGGGAAAGGACAATTCCCTTATTCTTCACTAATAGCAGCAAGAGTGCGTACTCTTTTGCGGTCAGATCAGCCCTTTCACCGTCAACAGTGACCGTCAGTCCGAGCGTGTCGATATCAAGCCCGCCGTAAGTGATATGTCCGCTGTCATTCACAGGTACTGATACAGCTTTGCGGCTGATCACCACCCTGATGCGCGCCATAAGCTCCATAGGCGAGAATGGCTTGGTGACATAATCGTCAACGCCAACCTCAAAGCCGAAAAGCTTATCGAACTCCGTACCTCTTGCGGAGAGCATTATCACAGGGATATCCCTGAATTCCTTTATTTTTTTACAGGCGGTGAAGCCGTCTGTATCGGGCATCATAACGTCCATGATTATAATATCGAAATTCCCGGTTCTGCACTTGTCTATTGCTTCTCTTCCGTCAGAAGCTGTAACGATATCGTATCCCTCACGCTGAGCGTAACGGCTTATGAGAGTTACTATATTCGGCTCATCATCAACTATCAGTATCTTCGGCATGGTACACCTCCGCAAATTTATTATAATAATTATACATGAAAAGCGCCCTTTTGTAAAGAGCGCTTTGTTTCAGTGGGAATGTCTGCCGCCGTGACCTTTCTGCTGCGTGCTGTTTGGATTTGTGAACTCAATACCGAGAGCATCGGCAACCGCTTCCTTTATACCGTTGCTGCTGAATGTTGCGCCGCTCACCGCATCAACATCCGTGCTCTGAGACCTGATGATCGAAGAAATCACTCCGTTCTCAGCGCGGCTGAAAAACTGCTCATCGTCACTGTATGAATTAACGGTAATATCGGTTATCTCTCCGTTTTCAACGGTTACAGTCACATTTGTTGCTCCCCTGAAACCGTTTCCTGTGCCTGTATAAACGCCGTCAGCAAATCCGCCCTCTGTCTGTCCGGCGATCTCACTTGCGATCTCGGTGATGACCTCTGTCGGGACTTCATATCCGGCGATGTCACCGGTGTATTCCGTTGTTTCCTCAGCGTTCTCTGTTGCTGTCACGTTCACGGCCTCAGGCTTCTCCTCCGACCTTCCCGGATCAGGCGATGCTGTGAACATACCCGCATAGTAAAGACCTGCAACGGACGTTGCGGCAACTGTTCCGGCTATAGCCCGCATGATATCCATGGATATGTTTTCCTTCTGACAGGCCGAAGTGCATCTCATACAGTTGATACATTCGCCTGAGCGTACCTCGTCGTACCTGTAAAGAGGTATGCCCATTGAGCACTTTGCTGTACATACCTTACAGTTTCCGCACTTATCAGGCTTCCGGTCCAGACTGTATATCCTGAAACGTGATACCAGTGAGAACAGCGCTCCGAGGGGACAGAGATACCTGCAAAAGAAGCGTTCAATGAACAGCGAACCTATGATTATAAGCAGCAGAAGCGCTCCGCCGAGGGTTAGGAAATATTTCAGACTGCTCCAGCCGCTGAGAGAGCTGTATATGCCGAAAACTGTCCAGGGGCTCCATAGGATATCACCTGTGACTGAAAAGCCCCATACGCCGGCTGCCACAAAGGCAAGTACCGCATATTTCAGAAGCTTCAGCCATTTATCTGCCTTTTCAGGAACTTTTATCTTGAAGGGTATCAGCCTGCCCATCGCACCAAGCAGGTCCTGCATTGCACCGAAAGAGCAGATGAAGCCGCAGAAGAATCTGCCCCAGACAAGTGTTATGAGGAAGACCGCCAGTACGAGCACTATACTGCCTAAGTTGTCAATCAGAACAAAGCTGCCGTCTGCAATTGAGGTTATGAGTCCGCCTATTGACGAGAATATTGTGATAAACAGTGCAGGTACGGTAATAAAGGCTATAAGCTGAATTACCGCCCTGACTATCTGTACGGGAGATATTTTTTTCTTCATATTATCACATCCTGTTCTTTCTCTGTTGCCCGGAAGTGGGGAGAGACCGGTATCTTGTTTTCTCTCAGAAAGCTCTTCCGCCGCGTCCGCCCATGCCGCCGTTCATGTTTCCGCCCATGCCGCCGCGCATACCGCCGCCCATCATGCTCTGAGGTATCTCTGAGACTTCCTGTCCGTTGACTATGATAGTACCGCCGTTGAACTGCGCTGTTCTGTCACAGTCGAAGGCTGACATCTGCGCTGTGACGTTGATAGTTCCGCCGTTCACATATATCGAGCCGTTGGAGTCGATGGCGTCTGTATCGCCCTGTCCCATGGATACATTTACATTTCCGCCGTTGAATACAATAGCTGTTTCGTAAGCGTTTGTGTTTGCTGCAGCGTTGATGCCGTCATCGCTGGCATTTATATTGATATCGCCGTCATTGATAACGATGTATGTAGCTTCAAGTCCTTCTGCTGCATTTATATCGAAATCTCCGCCGTCTATCTGAAGAACTGCACCGGCCTGTATGCCGTCGCTTGCTCCGTTGATAGTGAATGTGCCGCCGGAAACAGTGATAGTTCCCTCGGCTTCATCATTCTCACAGTGGAAGCCGTCCTTGTTGGTGGTAACATTGAATGTTCCGTCATAAACGGAGATAGTTTCGTTAGCCTCAAATGCGTCCAGTGCCGATTTTACATTGTATGTGCCGCCTGTTATCTTCATATCGTCCTTGCAGGTGATACCGTTGCCGTAGTATGAGGTAACATTGAGAGTGCCCGTACCGTTGAGAACGATATCATCCTTGGAGTACGAAACACGGAGGAAAAAACAATGATCAGCTACGGAATGGCAAAGGCAAGAGCAACGGCAGGCAGAGACGACTGGAACGAGCGCGAGGCAATCAAGAGCGCGACGATCCTTTGGTACGACACCGAGGAGGAAGCCTACGAACTGGAGATCGAAAACGAGGACGACCTCGACGCAGAAGACTTCAGGGCTTGGGTTGAGGAGAACGCCGACAGCCTTGCGCAGGAGGAAGCAGCCGCAAACGGCACGACCTTCGAGGGCATCGAGGAGATCGAGTACGAAACCGAATGGATCGACGACGATGCCCTTTTTGACGAAGACTACGCAGCCGCCTGCGAAAGCGAATGGGAATGGATGACCGGCAGATGAGCCGGTCGCCCCACCGGGGCGGCACAACGCCGCCCTGTGCGCGGGCAGCAGGTTCCGCGCAAACGGATGCCAGCAGAAATAGCGCCCTACACAGCGCATTTACGCGGCTCCTGCGGGCGGGCGTAAAGTACACAAACAAGCGGAAAATACCGCAGCGATCATTGTTATTACTCACACTTGATATATCCGCCGTTTAGAGTTAATATGTGTACAACGGAAGGGCAAAGCCCACCGAAAACTACGAAAAACGGAGGAAAACACTATGTGGCACGAAGGTACGATTGGAGTCCCGAAGGTAGACGGCAAGTACACGGTCGTTCATTACTGGGTGAAAGCCTACGACGAGGGCAGCCAGTACGGGATCGACGGCGGCAGGATCAGCAAGGCAACGCTGAAGATCAGCGGCGAGGTTGTTTACAACTACGACCGGGGGCTGGATGTTCCACCGCAGAACGAGGCAGCGGAAATGGCGCTGGCGATCCTGATGCACGAATACAACTAAAAACACGAAGGCGGCTACCGGAGGGCAGCCGCTTTTCTCATGGAGGTGAGGCACTTGCGAAAGCTGAAAGATTATACCCCGACCAAGTTCATGGCAGAGGATTCCCATTACGACAAAGCCGCCGCCGACTACGCAGTCCGGTTCATCGAGTGCCTTGCCCACACGAAAGGCACATGGGCGGGAAAGCCATTCGAGCTGATCGACTGGCAGGAGCGCATCATCCGTGACCTGTTCGGTGTTATCAAGCCTAACGGCTACCGGCAGTTCAACACGGCATACATCGAAATTCCGAAGAAGAACGGAAAGTCCGAGCTTGCCGCTGCGGTCGCCCTGCTGCTGACCTGCGGCGACGGCGAGGAACGTGCCGAGGTCTACGGCTGCGCTGCTGACAGGCAGCAGGCGGCGATCGTGTTTGATGTCGCCGCCGATATGGTGCGGATGTGTCCCGCCCTGAACAAGCGAGTGAAGATCCTGACCTCGCAGAAGCGCATCGTGTACGTCCCGACCAATTCCTTCTATCAGGTGCTTTCCGCCGAGGCTTACAGCAAGCATGGATTCAATATCCACGGAGTCGTGTTCGATGAGCTGCACACGCAGCCCAACCGGAAGCTCTTTGACGTTATGACAAAAGGTTCCGGCGATGCCCGAATGCAGCCGCTGTATTTCCTTATCACGACGGCTGGCACGGACACCAATTCCATCTGCTACGAGCAGCACCAGAAGGCGCAGGATATTCTCGAAGGGCGCAAGATCGACAAGACTTTCTATCCGGTTATCTATGGCGCTCCCGATGATGCCGACTGGACTTCTCCGGAGGTCTGGAAAAACTCAAATCCGTCGCTCGGTGAGACCATCGGCATGGACAAAGTGGAAGCAGCCTGCGAATCCGCCAAGCAGAACCCGGGTGAAGAAAACGCCTTCCGACAGCTCCGTCTGAATCAATGGGTAAAGCAGACGGTCCGCTGGATGCCGATGCACAAGTGGGACGCCTGCAAGGTCGATTTCGACGAATCGCTGCTGGAAGGGCGTGTATGTTATGGCGGTCTCGACCTCTCGTCCACGACGGATATCACTGCTTTCGTGCTGGTATTTCCGCCGACCGATGAGGACGACCATTATTATATTCTGCCGTATTTCTGGCTGCCGGAGGAAACGCTTGACCTCCGTGTACGCCGTGATCACGTTCCGTATGACCTCTGGGAACGGCAGGGCTACCTGCTGACGACCGAGGGCAACGTCGTGCATTACGGCTTCATCGAAAACTTCATCGACGAGCTGGGTACACGGTTCAATATCCGGGAGATTGCCTTCGACCGCTGGGGCGCAGTGCAAATGTCGCAGAACCTTGAGGGGCTGGGCTTCACACTGGTGCAGTTCGGTCAGGGCTACCGTGATATGTCGCCGCCGACCAAAGAACTGATGAAGCTGACGCTGGAGCAGAAGATCGCCCACAACGGGCATCCGGTTCTGCGCTGGAACATGGACAACATTTTCATCAAGCGTGATCCCGCAGGCAACATCAAGCCGGACAAGGAAAAATCCACCGAAAAAATCGATGGATCTGTTGCAACAATTATGGCGCTTGACCGTGCAATCCGCTGCGGGAACGACTCCGGCGATAGCATTTATGATGAAAGAGATTTACTGGTGCTGTAGTTAATTGGGCAAATCAGAACAGAATTTGCCGAAATATTGAATTATCAAACTATCCGTTTACACTCGATTATGTTACAGAATTTGCGATCTGTTCCATTTCATATGTGGAATACCATGGATGGTTATCGTCAATGAAGAAATATCTGTCTCCTTCGCCAAAAGCATAAACAGTTACATATATGCAGAGACCACTCGACTCTCTGGGCGGAACGAATTCCCCCTCTGAACGAAGAGCTGAAAAATTAATTTTTCTTGCTTTTTTACCTGAAGAAAGAACAACATCTTCCGATTTATAATCGCTATCTGTTTCGTTTAGCAAATATGTCTCTTTTGCGTATTTTTTGATTTCTTTCTCCAGCTCGTCCATACTGTTTACAGTATCTACGGAATGAAAAACAATTTCGTAATAATCGACCGACGGTTTGTTATAGCATGTAAAAACACCTTTTCCCTGGTCTGTCACATTATTATACACGCGGAAACTGACATCTGAAACTGACGTTTCATAGCTGTTGTTTTCATTCATTGGGTTTTCCACGATTATATGGACCAAAGCACGGCTCGATTTTTTAACACTTCCTGTGACAACGTATTCTAACTCTATAGTGCTCACAGCCTTTTTCCCGTTATCAAGAATATGTAGAACGCCGTTATCATCCATATCACAGCTTTCACGACCATATTCCAGGTTGCATTTATATTCGTATTTGCCTTTTACTTTCAAATCAATCAGATCATGAGTATCGATTGTGTCTCCCACCGAAGCATTATAAGCAAACTGTTTTACGGTAATAACCGGTATACGCGCCTTGTACTCCTTTATTACAAAATACGCACCAAGTACAAGCACACACATCAGTAATGTAATTCCTAATTTTTTTTTCATGAAAGCCTCCATAGATACCGAATTGTGGCGGATATTCTCCATTTTCTCTTATTATATCACATTTTATTGGAAAATACAATCCTAAAAAGGAGTGATGCACATGGGCATTTTCAGCGGACTGTTCCGGTCAAGGGATAAGCCGAAGGACAGCTACGATTCGCCGTCCTACAGTTATTTCTTCGGACGGACACACGCAGGCAAGCGTGTCAACGACCGCACGGCAATGCAGATCATCGCAGTTTACGCCTGCGTGAGAGTCTTGTCGGAGGCGATTGCACAGTTGCCCCTGCACGTTTACCAATATACCGACAGCGGAAAAGAGCGAGTGCCGAAGCACCCGCTTTATTTTTTGCTGCATGACCAGCCGAATCCCGAAATGACATCCTTCGTGTTCCGGGAAACGCTCATGGCGCACCTGCTGATCTACGGCAATGCCTATGCGCAGATCATCCGAAACGGCAGAGGTGATGTCATCGGACTGTATCCGTTGATGCCGGATAAGGTGCGTGTTGACCGTGACGATCGCGGCAGGCTCATTTACCGCTACAGCCGGTACGACGAACACAACCCGAATTTCAGGCAGCAGGGCGAGATCATTCTGCCGATGGAACAGGTGCTGCATATTCCCGGCTTGGGCTTTGACGGTCTGGTCGGATACAGCCCCATTGCAATGGCGAAGAATGCGATCGGACTTGCGGTCGCCTGCGATGAATACGGCGCATCCTTCTTTGCGAACGGTGCAGCACCTTTGGCGGTGCTGGAGCATCCGGGTGTCATCAAAAATCCGGAGCGTGTGCGCGAAGCATGGCAGCGGGCTTACGGCAGCAGCAATGCGCACAAGACGGCAATTCTGGAGGAGGGCATGAAATACACACCCATCTCCATTCCGAATAACGAGGCGCAGTTCCTCGAAACCCGAAAGTTTCAGATCGAGGAAATTGCCCGCCTGTATCGTGTGCCACTGCATATGATCGGCGACCTCGACCATGCAACATTCAGCAACATCGAGCATCTGTCGCTCGAATTCGTAAAATACACCCTTGATCCGTGGCTGGTACGATGGGAACAGGGACTACAGAAAGCGCTTCTTTCCGATTCCGAAAAGGGGCGCTATTTTATTAAATTCAATGTGGAAGGTCTGCTGCGCGGCGATTACGCAAGCCGTATGCAGGGCTATGCGACTGCAAGACAGAACGGCTGGATGTCCGCCAACGATATCCGTGAGCTGGAGGATATGAACGCGATTCCCGAAGAGGAAGGCGGCAATCTGTATCTGGTGAACGGCAGCTTCACGAAGCTGGAGGACGCAGGCGCTTTCGCAGAGAAAGGAGGAAATGCAGATGAATAAGTTCTGGAACTGGGTACGCAATGAAGACACCGGCGCTGCCGAGCTGATCTTCAACGGACCGATTTCGGAAGACACATGGTTCGGCGATGAGATCACGCCTGCCATGTTCCGTAACGAACTTTCAAAGGTCAGCGGTGATCTCACCGTCTGGCTGAATTCTCCCGGCGGGGATGTATTTGCGGCATCGCAGATCTATACGATGCTCCGCAATCATAAGGGCAAGGTCACGGTCAAGATCGACGGCATTGCGGCAAGTGCCGCTTCTGTCGTTGCTATGGCTGGCGACGAAACCCTCATCGCACCGACCGGTATGTTGATGATCCACAATCCTTCGACGGTCGCTTTCGGCAATAAGGAAGCGATGTAGAAGGCAATAGAGCTGCTTGACGAGGTTAAGGAGAGCATCATCAATGCCTATGAGGAGAAGTCCGGTTTGAGCCGCAGTAAGATCGCCCGAATGATGGACGAGGAAACATGGCTCAATGCGAAAAAGGCGCAGTCCCTCGGTCTGGTGGACGGTATCCTGTTTGCAAGCGGAAAGCCGCAGCCGAAACCGGAGGAAGAACCCGATGAAGATACACCGGATGAGGATGAGCCGAAGGAGGACACTCTCACGGCGATGTCCTATTCCCGTGCAGCAACCATGCAGAGCCTGATGCAGAAGGTCTCGGCAGAACACAAAGGTACACCCGTAGATCAGCTGATGAGTCGGCTGAATCTTCTGAAATACTGATTGGAGGTATGTAAAATGACTATTCAGGAACTTCGTGAAAAGAGAGCGAAGGCGTGGGACACCGCCCGCGACTTCCTCGACAGCAAGCGTCAGGCAGACGGTACGCTTTCCGAGGAGGACAGCAAGACCTATGACGCAATGGAAGCAACCATCGTGAACCTCGGCAAGGAGATCCAGCGCATGGAGCGTCAGGCAGAGATCGAGGCGGATATGGCGAAGGCTACCACTTCTCCGATTCTGACTGCGCCTGCGGCACAGAACACCGAGCCGGAAAAGACCGGAACTGCATCTGCGGCATACAGCGATGCCTTCTGGAACAGCATTCGCAACCGCAACTGGATCGATGTCCGTAACGATCTTCATGTCGGCACGGACACCGAGGGCGGCTATCTTGTGCCGGATGAATTCGAGCGCAAGCTCATCGAGGCGCTTGAGGAGGAGAACATCTTCCGCCAGATGGCGACCGTCATCAAGACCTCCAGCGGCGACCGCAAGATTCCGATCGTCACATCGAAGGGTGATGCGGTCTGGATGGATGAGGAGGAGCAGTACACGCTTTCCGATGACACCTTCGGTCAGGCATCGCTCTCCGCATATAAGCTCGGTACAGCGATCAAGATCTCCGAGGAGCTTCTCAACGACAGCGTGTTCGACCTTCCGTCTTACATCGCCCGTGAGTTTGCCCGCAGAATCGGTGCAAAGGAGGAGGAAGCCTTCTTCATCGGCAATGGTACCGGTAAGCCTACCGGCATCTTCAATGCAACCGGCGGCGCACAGGACGGCGCGACTACAGCAGGCGCAAGCATCACCTTCGATGATGTGATGGAGCTTTTCTATTCGCTCCGCAGCCCTTACCGCAAGAAGGCAGTCTGGGTGCTGAACGACAGCACTGTCAAGGCACTCCGCAAGCTCAAGGACGGCAACGGTAACTACATCTGGCAGCCTTCCGTTGCGGCAGGCGTTCCCGATACGATCCTCAACCGTCCCTACAAGACTTCCAGCTATGTTCCGGAGATCGGCGCTGGCAAGAAGTGTATGGCATTCGGCGATTTCAGCTACTACTGGATCGCTGACCGTTCCGGTCGTACCTTCAAGCGCCTGAATGAACTGTTCGCAATGACCGGTCAGGTCGGCTTCCTTGCAATGGAGCGTCTTGACGGCAAGCTCATTCTCCCCGAAGCAATCAAGACACTCAAGGTCAAGAGTGGCAGTGGTGCATGATCACTCTGGCTGAGACGAAAAACTATCTTCGTGTGGATCATACAGAGGATGACAAGCTCATCCTCTCACTGATCGACACTGCCAAGCGGCTGGTGCAGGACGTCGGCAGAATGGACGAGCAGGCACTTGCGGTCAATGAGGAAACCACCCGGCAGGCTATGCTGTATACTGTTTCTTACCTCTATGAGAACCGCAACGGTGCTGACTACCACAAACTGACGCTGACACTCCGGTCGCTGTTATTTGCGCAGCGTGAAGGGGTGATCTGATGGAGATCGGAACGCTGAATCAGCGCATCGCCTTTCTGGAACACAGCACGAAGATAGACGGCATCGGCAACCACAAAGCCCGGTGGGAGGAAGCCTTCTCCTGCTGGGCTGCCGTGTCCGTAAAGACATCGACGGAAACAACCGAGGCTGGCGTGACGCAGGAAGTCGTATCGCTGGAATTCACTGTCCGGCAGACACCCGATACCAAGCGCATCAATACCACCACGCACAAGCTGCGTTTCCGTGGGCTGGTGTATGACATAAACGGTGTGCTGCCGAATTATAAATCACTCGACTATATGAAAATCACGGCAGGTACACGAAAGGCTGGTGAGCAGGATGACTTCGATTGACGATATGGCTGCGGAGATCATGCGCGGTCTGACGGAATATGCAGCCCTTGCGGATACTTCCATGAAAGCCGCTGTGAAAAAGACAGCGACCTCCGTCAAAAAGGAAATCTCCGCCAATGCTCCGAAGCGCAGTGGCAAGTACCGCAAGAGCTGGACGACCAAGAAAACGCGGGAGAACAGCCATACACTCGAAATGACCGTTCATTCCAAAGACAGATATCAGCTTGCGCACCTGCTTGAAAAAGGTCATGCAAAGCGCAACGGCGGACGTGTATCCGGCAAGCCGCATATCGCCCCTGCGGAAGCGCATGGCGAGGAAATGCTCACGCAGTTGATCGAGGAGGCACTGTCATGACCTATGAAGAAATCAATGAAATGATGCAGGAGATCGGGATGCCGTTCGCCTATCATCATTTTGCCGAGGGCGAGTCTCCGAAACCGCCCTTTGTTATTTTTCTCTCACCCGGCGAGGATACCTTCGGCGCGGATAACCTGATGTATCACAGCTTCAAGCAGCTTGATGTGGAGCTGTATACGGATGAAAAGTCGCCCGATACGGAAATCCGAGTGGAAGAAGTGCTGACGCAGCACAATATCTATTACACGAAAACTGAAAGCTGGATCGAGAGCGAAAAGCTCTACGAGGTGCTTTACGAAATGGAGGTATAACAATGGCACTGCAGAA
>CAMKMD010000022.1 GCA_946413815.1 uncultured Ruminococcus sp. | reverse complement strand
AAGAAAAGCCTAACATTGTTAAAGAGTCTGAAGGTGAAATAGATAAGGGATATCTGACGAAAGCAGAATACGACAGGCTTGTCGACCTTATAAACAGTATCAAAAAGGTCAATAACGAGCTTGATAATGACGTGTTTGAGGTGATCAACGATGAGATATATTCGATGTTTGCAGGCGAGAAAACTGCGGAAGAGGTTGCTGATATGATACAGAATCGTGTGCAGATACTTGTCAGTGAGAAGAGCTGATCCGGAATAGCGCTACTGATCCTCAGCTTGTAGTATCTCTTTATCCGATACGGCAATCAATAATGATTTGAAATACGATATATGAATAACAGGCGGCCAAGGCCGCCTGTTCTGTTTATGTATCTTCCCCCGCCCTCTCCGCAATACTCCTCAGCGCAAGGCCGAAGCGGTATTCCGCTGTCAATGATGTCAATAGAAGACTGACATCCCGATCCGCATCGTCCGGCGAATTTCCTTGGGTATGACGACTCTGCCGAGGTCATCGATTCTTCTTACTATGCCTGTTGCTTTCATAAAAAGCCTCCTTTGGTTTTGCTGTGCGTGACAGCTCAGAGGTATTGTCTGCGGAGGGAGGGAAAATATTCATATAGAAAGCCATGTCTTTGTGATGATTTCTGACCGGCAGCTCTGTACAGCGCCTTCCGGGGGCGGTGCTCCGAATATACAGCGGTAACACGGTCCTTTACCGGGGACATAGGTCATAAGCTGCCCCTCAAAGCGGAGGATACCCGCATGACAGAAGGGCTTGCGGCCAAGTACGCAGGCGTCGTTTATGAGGAGTTTTGTGGGAAAGTTATCCGCGCCGTCGATGATAAAATCGTAACCGTCGACCATTTCTGCGATGTTTTTGCTGTTTACGTATTCGTGATATGTGATGACTTCAACGTCGGGATTGAGTGCCTTGATGGTCTCTGCGGCGGACTGCACCTTAGACTTGCCCACGTCATCGGTGGTGGGATTATCTGCCTTTGCAGGTTTAAAAGCTCCACTCTGTCACAGTCGGCAATGCCGATAGTTCCAACGCCTGCGGCTGCAAGGTACATTGCGCAGGTGCTCCGAGACCTCCTGCACCTATGATGAGCACTTTTGCGGCAAGGAGCTTTTTCTGTCCCCTTACGCCTATTTCTTTTAATGTGATATGCCTCGAATATCGTTCGAGCTGATCGTCTGTCAAAGCCATTTTTGCCTCCTGAAAGGAAATTGATATGAAAAGTATAAATGCAGCTGATATTCCCGCTCTTGATACTGAAAAAGTGCTTCTTCCCGACATAAGGAGCCGGGAAGAATTTGAAAGAAGCGGTCTGAAAGGCTCGGTGAATGTTCCCTTTGACGAGATATCAACGGGACTTTCAAAGCTGCCCAAGGACAAGCCTGTCTATGTTCTGTGCAGGACGGGCGACCTCAGCGGGGAAGTCGCTGAGATACTGGAAGACCGGGAATATGACGTTTACAATATAGACGGCGGTTATGCTGCTTATATCGTAAGCTTAGCCAGCGCAGGGCTGTGAAGTCTGTCCCTGCCCGTTTAATAAGTATAGCATACACATAACGGCTTTTCAATGAATCCGGATATAACTGTTTTCTATAATCTGATATGGATTTTCTGCATTGGACAAGTGCCGTTTCCGGTGATATAATATAATCACACCAAACGAAAGGAGCGGTAAGAATGGAAAAAAGAATATCCTGTCAGCTTGGTATGCTCCGCTCTGTCGTGAGAGGAACAGACCGAATGTGCAGCATGGCACGATGTTTTACAGGGAAATAAAATTTAGCTGAAACCATTAAGTGTATGACCTCCAATAAATACATTTATAATAACTACAAAACAGCTTCTTCTGCCGCGAAGAGGCTGTTTTTTTACGAGGTGTTTTATGACTTTACAACAGATCAACTATCTTCTTACTATATCAGAATCACAGTCAATGAATAAGGCTGCCGAAAAACTGTTCATTGCGCAGCCTACGCTTACGGGTGCAGTACGGGATGCCGAGAATGTGAAGGCTTCCGCTCAAAGCACTGGAGTACGGGCTTTGATATCTCTCAGCACGGTGTTGCACAGAAGATAGTAAAGAGGAACCCGAAGAAGCAGAAAGACCTCATAAACATTGTTGCACTGTGGGGTACGGACTACTTCACGGATATCCTCAAACCGCTCGGACTGCGTGTGAATTATATGATAGACTGTGCCAATTACGATGAACTTGCACAGGCTTCGGAGGCTGTTGCTACTTCAACATTTTGTCATACTCTCGGTTCATATATGGCAACAGTGCTTGAACAGCATTTCGGTGTTCCGCAGATAGATGCTCCTCAGCCCTATGGTTTTGCAGGTACTGACGCATGGCTGAGAGCCATCGCAAAAATAGTCGGCAAAGAAGAAGAAACCGAAGCATACATAAAGTCAGAACACGAAAGAGTGTTACCGAGAATACTTGAACTCCGTGAGAAATTCAAAGGTGTGAAAGGCTTCATTATGACAGGTTCAGCTTATGCACACGGACTTATTTCCGTACTCCGTGAGCTTGGCATAGAAGTTGACGGCTCGGTTGTATTCCATCACGATCCTGTTTATGACGGCGGCGGTGAGAATCAGAACTCGCTGAAGCATCTCGTTGACAATTATGGCGATATTCCACATTATACGGTCAGCAAAACACAGGCATACCAGCTTCCGCAAGTATTCCGCCGAGTAAAGACGGATTTCGTCATCATACGTCATCAGGGACTTGCTCCCGAAGCTGCAAAGCTTGGAATCCCTGCACTTGCAATGGGTGATGAGCATATCCCTGTAGGCTATGACGGAATAATAAGAACTGGAGAGATACTCCTTGATATACTTGCAAGAAAACGTTTCAATCAGGTATTGCAGAGACACGTTGAGCTACCGTATTCAAAGTGGTGGCAGTCACAGGAAGATCCGTTCATACTCTCAAAGGAACCTGAAATAATAGACAAGGCTCTCGAAGATGGGCTGACTCTGGGTGCTGCGCATGAAGAACTGTATGACGCTATGGGCAGTGATTATGAGACAGGGGTGAACGAGAGCCAGATCTTATATAAAGAAAATGGTATAATGCGTTATCATTTCGGATACAAGGCTTTAGACGATACAGACAAGCTTGCACTTATTATCATTTATTTTCCGCAATAAAAAGGGGTATGAATTATGAATTTTAACAAAGCTATTGAACAACTCGATGACATCAGATCTTCTGAATCTAGGAGAAAGCAGATAATTAAAAACACACGTATTGTAAGCGTTTGCTTTGCTTACGATACGTGTGTTGTTTTTTACCACATACTCTGATCCGTCTCCGGGACCTGCCATTTTTCATCGGTGCTGCGCTGAGTGCTTTTCTGATTGGAATTGTGTTCGGTATTTATCCTGCCTTTCGTGGTTCAAGAATGCAAATCGTTGATTCACTGAGGGCGGAGTAAATCATTATATGTAACCTTCCTATAATAAAGCGCCAAATTCGGATATGATGCAAAAAGGCTAAAACAAAAAAATAGTTAAGCCCCCCGAGCGTTAAAGGCAAATAAGAATTTGCTCGGGGAGCTTTTTTCTTTCTCATAAATAATGGCATTATAATTTGACGATAAAATGCATAGAATCTGACAAGAAAGCACCACGGAACGTACTTCGTGTATAATTTAAGCAGAGGCTGCGATTTTGAGTACAGCCTTATCGATACACGTTAGGTTTATTACGGTCTGGTATGGAGTGCCTTTGACGCAGGATACTTTCTCCGCACTATGAAAAGGGCAGCGCAGACCGCCGGCATACAGTATAAGAGAAACAGGCTCACCGGGGTGAGCCTGTCAGTCTGTCAAAAAACTATATCTATTAAGGGGACGCCATTTTTTGCAGGGCGTTCCCTTTTCAATGCGTATAGTACTCTTGCGGACTGCGTTTTTTAATCAATCGTTGTTCTCCAGGGCCTTTCTATAGTCTCTCTGATCGGTATCTCAATTTCGTGTGAATCAATGATGCCGGGTCTGAGAGTGAAATCACCGGGTATTACTATTCTTAATGCCGTGTTTCTGAAAAAGCTTTCAAGTATCTCTATTGCCTGATTCTTGCTGATTTTTCCGTTAAGATAGAAATTGACAACCGCATTTACGTACTGCTCGTCTGTGTAATAACGCGGAAGTGTTGCTGTAATGCTGGCTTTTACTGATTGAGAAACGAAAAGTCTCATCTTAACATCATCTAAATAGAGAAGCTTGCCGGTTACATGATCATTGTGAAGCTGGACAAACTTATTAACAAAGTTATTCTGAAGTTTCTTCTGAATTGAATAGGTTCCGGCATCGTTTATTCCTTCAAGATTCAAGTCAATATATGATCTGAGTTCACTCGCTTTCATAATGTATCCTTGTATTATAGATGGACCTTCGTTTGATGTTTCTGGTTCTGTCGGTTTTGTATTAACAGATTTCTTTAATGATCCGTCCTTTGCTGAGACTACTGCATAACCGTCACTTATTCCTGATTTACCGGAAACATAGGCAAGCTATAATTTACTTAAAGATATCACAGGAGGGATGATGTATGAAAGACAGCAGACGGCAGAACGATAGTTTCGTGGCGCTGGCACTTATGGTGCAGACATTCATGTGGCTGGCCTTTACCTTCTTTGACTACGGTTTTGACGAGAAGCATCTTGTGAACAACAGGTATCTGGAGTAATGGAGCGGTCTTTTCCTTATAGCCCGGCTCTTTGCTTTTCCTGTCTTTATCTACTTCAGGCTAAGGAAGAAGTATCTCCTCACAGATCATCAGATCAGGGACGGCATCCTCCGCAAACTTTGCTGGGCGGCATTATGTATGCTGTGTCAGGTACTGAAACCTCCTCAGGCTTACTGTTTCCGCAGCCCGTCAGGCAGCTGAAGGTGAAAGCTGTGCAGAGGAGCAGTGTTACGAATCGTTTTTTCATTATATGGTATTCCTTCAGGTTAAGATATTATCGGAAATTGCTCAGTGTCATGCCTGATATCTTATTATCGTCGTCATAGCTTATGACCAGTTTTGCATCAACATCGTTCATCATATTATAAATAACGGTATATGTGTCCTCATTATCCACTGCCGGAGTTCCGAGGGCGGCTGTCAGTATTTCCTTGCTGTCTCCGAGGCCGGCACCGTTCAATGATATATTTCCGCTGCCGTTCCTGTATACATCAGAGTATTCATTTATAACCAGGCAGTATATCCCGGTATCATTGTTTACCGCTTCTGTTGAGTCAGCTTCAAGATAGATGATACCCAGGTACTCGTTGTTATACAAGAGCTCTGCGTCCACTCTCGGACCATCAGAGCTTTCATACACCATTTCAGTACCCTCACCGATACTGAAACCCTCGCCCAGGGAATTGATGGTCAGAGGACAGGAAAGCTGTTTTCCGCAGAGAGATGTGGCATTGAGGAGCTTCTCGGTTGTCCAGCCTGTTATGGGCGGTTCTGCTGCCTCAGATGTATCGGTGACCGTGTTATCAACTGACGGTTTGCTTCCGCAGCCCGTCAGGCAGCTGAGGGTGAATGATGTGCAGAGTAATAGTGTTAAGAATCGTTTTTTCATTATCTGTCCTCCTGTCTGTCTTTTTTATATTACCATAGATACCGGTACGCGTCAATATGTGGAACCGAACTGATATGGGGTGGGTTTGAGGGGGTTATTATGGTGTACTTAAAGCGGAAGAGGCGTTCCTGAAAAAACGTTGATATTTGTATCAGCGAAGAAATGGAGATATTCTGTACGTTAATTCAGAAAGATATGTTATCAGTTCATTCTGCTGACAAGGAATAATACGTTATTTACATGAAAAATATCGACACAGGTCAGGAAAGAAGATATAATTAAAACTGTCATCAGACACAAGAAAAAAATACAGTATTTCGGAGGTTTTTAATGACAAAGGAAGAGAAAGAATTCTTTTTTATACGGGAGACCGGATTCCGTAAAATGACAAGGAAAAAGCGCTTTCTTGATATATTACAGGGAGTGCTTGACATTCTCCTGGGCTATGCGGTATTTCTGCCGCTTATGTCTGAAAAGAGCTTTATACCATTCCTGACACTACTGATCGCAGTTGTCAAACTGGTGCTTCACTGTATCAGACATGACTCAGCAGGAAACTATCTTGGTCTCGGATTTGCAGCCCTCTTTACTGTTTGTGTGGCAATATGGAGGCTCAGCACTCCGGGACTTGTAATGACTATAGCTGCTGTTTTTATAGTTCATGCTCTGCGCATAAAGTCCTGCATGATCGATGACAGGATAAAGAATATCTACGGCTATCCTAATTTCAACGGCTTCATTATGGATGCTGAACTTGAAAAGGATGAGCTTCTCAGAGATTCTGCAAGATCTGAGTATTCATCTCTCGACTTCGACAAGCTTGTCAGCTTTGCAGCTGCGGAAATCAGATGCAGTCTTCCGGTACAGATCATGAAGGTTGCCGGGCTCGTGCTGGTATCGGCAGGAATAATCCTCTGTGCAAAGGGCGCTGCCGAGAGCTCTGATTTCGGCAGCTCGGTGATCACCGATAGCCTTGAAGGAAAAAAAGCCGGAGATGTTATCTCCGGAACAGTACACGAGATATACTCCAATACCGGATACGCCTCTTCAGATTCCATCGATGATGAATACTGGGGTGTTTTCGGCGGTAAATATATATTATTTTCAGTTCCCTATGGTTACAAGAATTCATTTGCGACCCTTTATAACTGCTATGCCAATGAAAACGATCTTGCTCCGAGTATGGGTGCTGGAGGAGGACGGGCAGCAAATCCGGAAACCGGTATAAAGTTCAGCGCTGTGCTGAAGCCTGCCAAGAAGTACGATGGCAAGCTGCGTGCGCCCGATGTAAGAGGAGGAGAGGTCGTTCCCGAAGCGGAGACAGATTTCTTCTTTCAGGTTGTTGATCCGGACAGAGCCGCTTCAAGAAGCGGCTGGGGAGGCATCATTATCGGTGTCGGTGCAGTTATGACAATTATCGCTGTATTCATCATACTAAGACGGCGTGATGATACTACTACTTATCCCACTTGGTAACAAGTTCATTTGCATACGTGCTTCAGGTTGAATGCGCGCATCAGCTGACAGTACTTTGTGACAGATGACTTTTTACAAATACACTACTATTCATAGGAGGAAAGGGCTATATAGCGGTCTGGCTCACCAAAGCAGAACAGAAGCTATATGACCGCAGCAGGCTGACTTCTCTGCTGCTGAGCGGAGAAAAGTCGCCAAAGTGTAAGGTCGTGTTCTTTCTGTCAGGGAACGAAGACCTGTACGGGAATACAGAGGGGCTTCTGCTGACGAATCTGAAAAGTGACTGATGTTACTGTATAGCGAAAAACAGCCGGCTTGATAGCCGGCTGAATCGTTTTAGCGCTTATTTCTTCTGCTTAGATAATTAATATATTTCAGACACAAGTATTTCTACCCGGTTCTGAATTGCTGAAGCTGTTTCCTCGGGGCTTTTCCCGTCAAAGATCATTGCACAGATCTCCTCCTCAATAACTTTTGTGATATCGTTATTTACATCGGTATCCAGCTTTTTAACGCTGTCGATATATTCCAAAAACTCACAGTATTCATCATAGTCAGGGTAACTTCCAGTGCATTCCTGACCTTCGATCGTATAAGTAAAGCTTTCTCCCGATCTTGAATAATACTCCTTGCATATATCAGAAAACGCCGCATTGTTCACAGGTAAATAATGACTGCCAAGTTCATACTGGAAATCATAAGACAGGAACCGTTTTATGAATAACCAGGCACCTTTCTGTTGTTCAGGTGTTGATTTATCAGATATTCCGAATCTGAAAATCGTTTCAAGATAAGAACCGCCGTCATCGTCAGATGGATAACCGACGATAGTAATATCCCTTTTGTTGAAATAGTCATCGAAAGACAGGCTGTGATATGCACCTAAAGAATCTATTTCAGCATGGGAGATAAATTCCGGAACAGAATTATCAGGGTCTGTTTTCTGGCCTATCGGTTGCGGGAAAGAATTGATAAACTCAAGTTCTTTCAGAAAATCAGGGGAGTCAAAATAAGCTTTGCAGTTTTGAATATCAACAAATGACGCCAGATTCCTTCTGAGCACTCCTTCATATACACTGGTTTTGGTAGTTCTTCCGTTAAAGGTGGATCTTTCCGGCATTCTGTTCCAGTGTTCGGCTAATTCATCAAATGTCCAGTCCCTTTTTTCTCCGACATACTGCGTTTCGCCATACAAAGTGTCGATTGTATAGAATAACGGTATAGTCATTAGTTCTCCGTTGGTCTCATTAACTTCAAGAATATGATCATTAAGTGTTTCCCTGTTTATTTCTTCGTCAGAATCCAAAAATGGATTAAGGTCAGTAAATGCGCCTTTTTTTACAAGTTCATTGAATCTTCCCTTATCAGTAAAAGAGTTATCCGGTACAATATCAATTTTTTCGCCCTTAATAAAATCAAGAACGATCTGATTGTCTATCTGAGCAAACGATTCCATAGTTGAAGCATTTTCAGTATCCATAGTGCTGTCATAGTACTCATCATAATATTTAAACTCTATCCGGTATCCATTATCTTCTGCATTGAACTCGTCGACCACATCCCTATAAACGCCAACAGTCATTTCGGTTACAGGCATAATAAGAACGATGTCTGCTGATGAGTCAGATTCTGGATCAGAGGCAGAATTGGAAACAGATACATTTTCCTTACTGCTATTTTCTACATATATCTGTTCGTCCGGTTTTATCTCAGATGAACAGGAAGTAACTGATGCCGCCAGTAATGTAGTAGATAATACTAAAGCATATTTTCTTAGCATTTTAAACTCCTTAATATAAAATGGGATGGTTCGTTATGAATCATCCCGCCAGTCAAAACTCCATCATTTCACAAGTTAAAAAGATTTCAGATATACAGTCAAATATTTGCTTGATTATTGTAATTTGGACGGTTGATTGGCGAATAATAAAAATGGTGCTGCGTATTATGATTAATCTGAAACTTTATGTATTCTATCATGATTACTCTCACTTGTCAATAGCTTTCGTGAAAGTAATTCTAAAAATAGTAATTTAATAATGTTTCTTTTTGTGCGTAATTTTTTAAATGTGATTTAGGCTTATGTATTTACGAATTATCAATGTATAGCAGCTCAACTGTCATCTCTATGATCTGCAGGCGGCAGGTATTCAGGTCATCTGGTTCTGTTTATGTACCTTCCCCCCGCCCTATCCGCAATAATCCTGAGGGCAAGACCGAAGCGGTATTCCGCTGTCAATGATGTCAATAGAAGACTGACAGCCCGATCTGCAGCATCCGGCGTATCTCCCCCGGTATGACGACCCTGCCGGGGACGTCGATGCGTCTTTCTATGCCTGGTGCTTTCATATATTACCTCCGTTGATTATGGATGCAGTAGTATTATCTGCGGGAAACGGGGGATTATTACAGAGATCAGAAAGTCTTTGGATACAGTCACTTTTTTCGGGGGTAATTCTCAGAAGTAGTTATAGTGACCTTGCAGTATTGAGCAGGCAGATGCAGGGCAGGCTGATATTATCTTTTTTCCTGTATGTTCAGAAGCATGAAGATATCTTATGAACAGTACTGTGTCACGGCTTATCCCTGAGCAGGCTGCAGCCGTTGAAGGCGTTCTCTTCTATGACGGGATCTCCCTTGATAACGACCTCCTTCAGAGATGTGCAGCCTGTGAAAGCATCGCTTCCGATGTATGTAACGCTTTCGGGGATAACTATTCTTTCAAGGGATCGGCAGGAATCAAATGCATCTGCCCCGATTTCTGTGATCCCTTCGGGAAGTACAATATTCTCAAGACTATAACATTCCTTAAAAGCACGGTTACGGATCTTCGTGGTATTCTCAGGAAGTCTGATATCTTTCAGATATATGCAATAGTAAAATTCGAGATCATCGTCTTCGACTGTATCCGGCAGTTCGATTTTTTCAATTCCGGAAAACTCAAATGCACCGCCGACTTTCTTAACACCTTCAGGTATTGTCACCGATCTGATCGGGCTGCCCTGGAATGCCCGGTCGCATATTGATGTGATATTATCAGGAATGATGACGTTTTCATCCTTGCCTATGTATTTGTAAATAGTATCGCCGTTGAGAATAATAAAATCTCCGTCCGTCTTATTTTCAAGCTTCTTTTCAAATGGTGTTTCTCTGAAAAGACATCCGCCGATCTTTTTCAGATTCTTTGGGATATTGATCTCAGTAAGACCGCTTTTCTGAAAAGCACCGAATTCAATTTTTTCAAGGCCTTCTGGAAGAGTTACCTTTCTGAGCCTTGGACAATCCGAGAAAGCATTATTGCCGATCTTTTTAAGGCTCTCCGGGAATACCACTTTTCTCAGTTGCTTCATATATGCAAATGAATCGTAGTTCAAACCGTTTTCTTCATATCCAACTCCTATTTCTGTGATCCCTTCAGGGAAAACAAGCTTACGGACTTTTGTTCCTGCAAAAACTTCATTTTCTGTTGATCTGAGGCCGGAGGGTATGTTTACATACGTAAGACTTGAAAAGCCATTAAAGGCGTTGGAGTGCAGGATTTCCACACTGTCCGGGATATGAACTGCCACAGTAAGCTTTGCCAGATAGTTGGTTCTTTCTTTGTGATCGTTTACCTTATAATACTCGTTTAATCTCGTATCAATCTCCGTTACCGGAAGCCCGTCTATCTTGTCGGGGATCCTCAGCAGCGGAAAGAAGCCGGAATAATAGTCAATGCTTATGGTATTGTCTTCCTTTACCTTGTACCGGAAAAATGTCTTCGGCATTCCTGTGAACCAGAAGACCACACTGACAATAAGATAAATGGCCAGCAATACAGCACCGGTTATTATTATAGCGCGGCGCTTTCCGGCGGATATTTTCTTCATATAAACCACCCTTTATTTCTGTATTTCCTGCACTATGGGAGATGCAGGATACCGTTAGAACTGCTCCGCCTGTAATTCCGTTATATGATCATGTCACCCCGTCCGGCGGAAACAGTATTGATTTATGGTAATATTATAACAAATTGTCATGGAAGTGTCAACTATTCATCAGTTCTGCCACTGCAAAGAGTGAAAAATGCGGGGGACACTCCCCCGCATAATTCTATAGTTATGTATCTTCCATGTTCTCCCTGATCCGCATCGTCCGGCGGATCTCCTTTGGTATGACGACCCTGCCGGGGATGTCGATGCGTCTTGCTATTCCTGTTGCTTTCATACATTACCTCCGTTTGATATGATGCAACAGTAGTATCTGCGGGATATGAAAAATGCTTTTGCGTCAGATGAAAAAAGAATGCCGGATGCTCCGTGGTGGGGCATCCGGCTTGAATAACTATTGATTATTGAGATACAGATTAAAATCTGTCAAACTATTTTTGACTTCAGAATTGTAGATTTTGCGTATTGCATTACCATCAGGACTCTCACCTGTAAGACCTGAGAATTTCCATCGGGCAAATAATACTTTATAAATATTCCCATTCCTTATTTCGATATAAAACTCTCCTTTGGGCAAATCCATACTGTATTGTTCAGAAATCATTTTTAATTCTTGTTTTGTATTATTGAACAATGTATTATTTATCTCAATATTCTTATTACTCGAAAGGACAATGTCTGATAGATTATCTGTTTCTGTAGACTCAAGATAGTGTTTCATAATTACATGAATATCATGAGCCTTGGCATTTTGAACTCTGTTTTTTCCTTCCTCCCAAAAAATGTATTCATAGAACACAAACAAACAGGAAGAAATAACAACAGTATTACGAATACTCTTTTTTTCATAAACACAATCATCTCCAGGTTCTGTTGAAGGTTACTTATAGTCCTTGAGCTTACCTGAAGCTATTGGGCAGTCAGACTGCTGTATCAGGGAAGCATCTATCTTCTGGATAGCGATAGCGTCATCACCGGTTATGCCCTTTCCGGCATCAACAAGGTCTGCGTTTGCGATTCCGTTAGCGGAAAGTTTGTACTTGTTCTGGTTGCAGAGGTACTGGAGAACTGCAACGGAATCGGATATTGTCACCTTGCCGTCCTCGTTGGCATCTCCCCAGAGTGTAACCGTACCAGGTGTTGAATACGGTTCTGTAGCTTTTTTTGTAGCCATTTCTCTGAAATGCTTCTCACAGAGTTCGCATCTTCCGTAATCACCCCATCGATTGTTCTGAAGATAGAATGTCATCCATGCAAGAGATGCGTTCATATCAAGAGAAAGCGAATTTACTGACCATGCCTCAGATGAATCCGCATAGCATTTCTGGCTTGCAAGTGTGCCTCTCTTCATGCCCAGTCCACGGACATATTTATCAGCCAGACCTGAATATGGGCCGCCTGAGAGACAGCCTGCCGGTGCCTTCGGGAAGGAGGGATCTACGCCGTGTGCCCATAATACGTGCTCGGGATTCTGGAGAGCTACATCACCATAGCCGGATACATAGGAGAAATCATTTCCGTTTCGTCCGAAGATATAATCCATAGCTGTGGAAGCACCGTACCTGTAATCACGATTCCCGGTAGCATCATGGGCATAGGCCATTACCATAGCATTGTTGACAACGAAGGAGTTGGAGCGATTCTCGTATCCTGTAACGGTGTAGCCAGGTCCGATGCTGATCTCATCCTGGAAAGAGGAGCCGTGGTAAGGAATACCCATACCCTGCTTCCTCTCTTCCTCGATGTAGTAATCAGCAGCCCGGACGATGGCTTCTACGATCTTTTCATGGTCTTCAGCAGGAACATTTCTTTCGGAGTTGAGATAGAGTGACAGAGTGCCGTAACCGGCTGTACAGCCCCAGTTGAAGGAACTGAATGAACCCCAATTCTCTCCGCCGGTTAAGTTGTTCGTAAGGCTGAGAGCCTTGTCCATGCCGGTCGAATCATTGCGGTTATCGTACTGCATAAGCTTTGTGTAGTATTCCTCCTTGCCTGTTGTGGCAAAGAGCTCGCAAAGTGCCCAGTAGTAATCATCCTCTACATAGGTATCGCCGTAGGCTGCACCGCCTATCGCCTGATCAAGCGGGGCAAAGTAAGGATCATCGCCTCTTACGTTTGTGGATAAGGAATCATCCTGCTCAAGGGGAAAGCCTTCGCTGACCATCCACTTCGATATGCGCTTCTCAGCGGCTGCAAGAGAAGTCTCGGCATATTCAAGGCACTTCTTTGAATACTCCCTGTCGAAGGGCAGCCAGAGACGGGATGCCTGAGCTGCACAGGCGATCATATTGAAGGTGGCGGCATACGTCGGAGGCTTGACGATACGTGCGATCTTCTCGGTATCAAAGCCTTCATAGATCCACGGATGGAGCGCAAGACCGGTGTAAACACTGTCCTGTATCTTGTGGTATACAAGGCCAGCATCTTCGCCGAAGAAGGGATCCTCGGGCTTTACGATCATGTCGAACATCCAGTCAAGCTCATATCTTGCTTCATTGAGAACATCGGGTATATCGTCACCGCCCTCGGGAACGCTCATTGTCTTGCCGTCTGTCCACATACTTTCTGTTCCGGAACCCAGACTCATTTCGTACATATTCTGGAGGGTCCAGACGGCCGATCCGCCGTTTACGACGCTCTTGCAGAAGCTGTCTGCATCGTACCAGCCGCCTGTAGCTGTTATCGAATAAGACTTGTCTCCGTCGAACTCAGTCGGATAATACTTTACCCATTTCGGCTGAACATAGGCTGTGTCCGGTTTATGGCCGTAGTTGTTGTGTCCGAGAGATTCCTTATCACCGGAGGTTATGTATTCAGGATCGATCGTACAGCCTGAACGGTTCTGATAGAAGTAGTTGAGAGAGTCTCTCAGGAGTCCGTCATATACTGAATTACTGATGTCGAAGGGATGTGACCTGTTCATCTGGTAGGAACTGCCTGTCTTCCAGTTTGTCCACATTACCTTGCCGTCTTCGATAGTTGTATCGAAAGCACCCTCCAGCTTGCCGGATCTTGTGCCTGATACGCCGACAGTATCGTCAACAACGATGTAGTAGCCTTCGCCGCCGGTTGTGAAGTCAGAGAAGTCAAGGATCTGAACGTACTTACCGGTATCCTTGTACATTTTACCTATACCCTTATCAAGAGTAGCTGTTGTATCAGAAGGTGTACCGGAATCGTAATCGTCAGCAATAACTTTGCTTGCTGTGTCCTGGTAAACCTCCGTACCTGAAGCATCATAGATGTGGAAGGTAAGAGGTGCAGATTCATCTGTTACGTAAGAAGCCTGCTTGACGTTTTCCTCGTAATAACCGAGCTGATTCAGACGGACGTTGGACTGAGGTCTGATAGCACCGAACTCGTTTGGCCTCTCGTAGTCACATTCACAGCCGGACAGGTCAATGAGGGAAAGGTTATCGAATGTGAGAGTTGCGCCGGCAGGCATACCGGTATCATCCGCCAGAAACATCCCGTTGTTGTCTGCATAGTAGAATGCCCACTGAGAAGGACCATCCCACGTATTCGTAGCGGTGAAGGTGGTATCGATCTTCAGGGTCTCACCGGCTTCAAAATAATGGGGCTTCCACTCGCCGTCGCCGATATCGTTCCAGTAATCCTCATTACCGGAATAGTCACCGATCCTGGAGAAAACATATCCCGGATCGGAAGCTGTGATCTCAGCCTTGACCTCGTACTTGTGGCCATTTATGAGCTGGAGGCCATCGTGACGGAACTGAAGATCCCATCTGCCCTGACTTCCGTTCGGGTTCACGATGCGGACAACGTACTTGCCGTCATCTGTGATCTCGAAATCCTGCACTGCGGGGGTGCTTTCACAGGTATGCCACGGTATACCTGTGCCGTCCTCGAAGTCTGTCTGGCCGAGGAGCTGTCCGGCGTCAGCTGTCAGAGGTGCTGTGAAGGCTGCGGTGGACGAGGTCAGCATTGCGGCTGCCAGAAGGCTGCCTGATAAAGTTCTGATGATTCTGCTCATAATAAATCCCTCTCTTCATTAATGTCGGTTGAGCATAATGAAATGTATTATGCTCTTGCTTTATTGTTTTCTTTTCTCACTGCTGTCGGAACAAAGCCATCAGTCATTGTGTGTATGCAGCTTTCCCTTATGCTGTAACTGAGGCTTCTGCTCCTCCATCCGGTTCTGATATAATAATTATACAACATAACAAGTGAAAAAGCAAGAAAAAATAGTAAAATTATTCTTAATTCTGCACCGGTATATCATGTCTGTTCTATCCTGCGGACAGGCTTCGCAGGGGATGTCGTCTTCTGAGCAGATGCAGGCTTTCTGACAAGCAGAAAGCGGGGCAGTAGCCCCGCTTTGTTGTTTATATATTCGCCTTGATGAAGTCCTCAAAGCTTGTCTCGCTGCCTACCGCGTTATCTGCGTAGTAGGCAAGGATAAGTGTGGCGTCGGATGAATCGACTCTTCCGTCACCGTTGACATCGGCGGCGGTTTTAGAAAGAGTGGGCTCCTTGCCTGTTGCGATCCTTGCGTATTCAAAGAGAACCTCAGAAGCATCAGAGGCATCGATGAGACCATCGCCGTTTGTGTCTCCGGGAGTACCCTCGGGGACAGGAGGTCCGGCAGGGGTTGTGCCTGCAGGCTCTGATGCAGTTGCCGGGGGCTCTGTACCGGCAGCGGCGGTCGCTGATACTGCTGCTGAAGTGGTTGCAGCTGACAGTGCTGTAGTTGTGGGGAGGGGAGCTTTCGTTACCTGTGTTGTGGCAGCGGAGACGGATGTTGCTGTGGTTTCAGCTGCACCGGTGCTTTCCGGAGCAGCTTCGGTAGAAGTGGGGACGGAGGAACCGCTGCCGGTTGCTGTGGTCACAGTTCCGGGTTCCGGCACTTCGCTTCCGATGCTTTCAAGGTGGATATCAGGTGTTGACTTTGTGGGGAATATCTCGCTCCTGTATGGCTTGAACCCCTCTGCATTGCATACTATACGCCAGTCACAGTCGTAATCCGGGTAGTTGCATAAAAAATGTCCTTTGTTATCGGATAACTCCGGATTCTGACAGAGACAGTCAGCAGGCTTCCAGAGAGTTTCCGTTCCGTCTTCGCTTACCTGATAGAGGGCGACCTCTGCTCCGCTGACCGGTGTGGAATAATCTGCTCCGCTGAAGACAGTGCTGTTGGATTTTATTTTTTTGAAATGTGCCGGGTAAGAGTAGTAATTGACAGCGGTGTCCTTATTGATCCCGGCAGCCTCGTCCGCTTTGGTGATGATCTTTACAGCGGTTTCAGTGAGTTCTAATTCATTCAATAAGCTGGAGCTCTTTGCTACCCAGACATCATTCTCGCTGTCATATACAGCCTGCATCAAACGTGTGGAGGAGTTGTTCTGCCGGTCTGCAACATAGACCTCGCTGACAAGATCGCTGTTGCTTATATCTATGACCAGACCGGGAAGCTCGGACATGACTGCCGGTACCACGCCCTTTGTGAAGGCATCGGTTACGTCAGAATCGTACGTGTAGTTGTCCGATCTCAGGCTTATGCTCTTTACAGCGGGGAGAGCGGGAGAATAGGTAACATCGAAGGTATCGGTGGTCAGGTCTTCAAACTTTGTACAGAAGGAGAATCTATCGCCTTCGCCGGCGGTATCAGGGAGTGTGGTCTCGCAGAGGTATACTCCGTTGCCGTCTGTAACGGGAGAAGCTATGAGCTTATCGTTCATGTACAGGTCAACTGCCGTATTCTTAGGGCCTGTACCGCTGATGGTCAGGTCTCTGGTGTTTACGGTTCTGGGTACGTTCAGATCAAGACCGCTCACTGATACAGCCACGCTGCCCAGTGCATCGGTAATAAGACTTGTGGTCCCGTTCGCAATGCTGTTGTATTCAAGCTCGGTATCGACATGATAGTTGCCGGGCTTGGTAAACTGTGCTGCAAAGTGTACGCTGCCGCTCTCGGAGGCAAAGTAATAGACAGTTCCTGTCTTCAGCATACCCTTTGAAGTGAGGGTACCGGAAGTTACCTCGCAGGTATCGGTAAGTATCTCCATCTCATTCGGAACTGTTAAAGAAAGACGATAAGCTCCGGAAGCTCCTGAGGTCTTCTCCAGTATATCGCTGATATCGAAATTGATATCAAACTCCACTGTATCACCGACTGCGGTATTCTGTCTGTTCACGGTGATGCCAGATGCCGGGAATTCCTGATGTACAAAACGGGGATCCCTGAGGGAGAAGCATTTGCTGAAGGCATATTTGCCGATCTTTGCTTCACCGGAAAACACTATCTCAGAGAGTTTTCTGCACTCGCTGAAACAGCTTTGTGTGAAATAGTTTACAGTATCGGGAACAATGACCTTTTCAAGATTGGGACACTCGGCAAAGGCCGATGCAAGTATCATGGTGATCTTTCCCTTTATATCAACTGTCTTCAGATTCTTGCAGGCAGAGAATGTCTTGCTTCCGATGCCTGTTACGCTTTCGGGCACCTCGATGGTCCTGATGCCGCTTCCCATAAAGGCTTCACTGCCGATGTCCTCAAGGCCGTCGTTGAGTTTAATACTTCTCAGGGATGTAGTAAAGTAGAATGCCTTTTGTCCGATAGTTTTTACCGTATCCGGAAGAACGATTTCCTTCAGATATGAAGCACCGCTGAGACAATCCACCGGGATGTTTACTGTGCCTTCGGCGAATATGATCTTTTCTGAACCGGAGAACGGGCGGGTGCAGGTCTTCAGTGTTGAAGGAAGGGTAAATTCCTTCTGTCTGATGGCAGCGAATGCAGCGTTTCCGATGCTCTCTATTCCTTCATGAAGGGTGACATTATCAAGGAGATAACAATTAACGAATGCAGATTCGCCTATGGCTGTTACTGACTGCGGTATAACTGCTTCCTCGAGTTTTTCGGCAGCTTCCATACACTCGTTGGGTATAGTCTTCAGTCCGTCGGCAAAGATGACTTTTTTCAGATTATTTGCATAGAGGAAGGGGCGGAATGTTTTCTTTATAGTTGTAGGTATAGTTACCTCTTCAAGTCCGGAGTACCCGAATGCTGCAAAATCGATCTCCTGAAGGCCTTCATTCAGCTCGGCTGATTTAAGGTTCTTACAGCTGTCGAAAGCCTCCTCGCCGATATATGTGATTGTAGAAGGCAGTTTGACACTTGTTATCCCGCTTTTTCTGAAAGCATAGTCTGCGATGCGGGTGACTTTCTTTCCGTCTATTGACGAGGGGATCACCAGATCGGTCGCTGTACCGGTGTAACCTTTGACGGATATGGTACCGTCAGAATTTTCAAAGTACTGGTAGCCGTTTGCTGCTTCTATTATGTCCGCAGCACCGGCGGTAATGGACGGAAAATCCGGAAACGGAACAGCCTGCACATTGCAGACTAACATTGCCGCAGCTGTAACAGCTGCTATGAATTTCACACATCTTTTCTTCAATTAAACCACTCCTCGGATAATTATTTGCGGCTGAAGCCGCCTTGCTTGTGACAGTTTGTCATACAACCTGAAGCGAAGCGGGGCTTTTATCCCGCTTCGCCGGTTTACCGGCCGCTTATGCTGCCTGTCTAAGGCGGAAGAATATCTCCGGTTTCATGCTGCTGCTTGTGGAAGCAAGTGCATAGTATTCAAGGATGAGAGAGGCATCTGTTGAATCAAGGAGGCCGTCCTTGTTTACATCGCCGACAGCCTTTGCCTCTTCGGAAACGTTTCCGCCTGTTGAGATCTGTGCGTAGAGGCTGAGTACCTCGGAGGCGTCATTTGCATCAACGATCCTGTCGCTGTTTGTATCGCCAAGCTTTGTGATGATGAGCTCAGTGGTTCCGATCTCCTTCTCAAAGGTGCCGTTGCTGTCTTCATCGACTGAGATGCCGATCTTGTCCTCGGTTATCTCGTGGATAAAGACTGTGTTCTTATCGGTGGAGAAGGTGCAGGCGGGCTCGTAGGTGTCGCCTTCAACGGAGACCTTGACGTCTGTGAGATTATCGCCGGAGAGGATGTAGCCGTTATCGGTACGGCGGAATTCGACCTGTGCGCCTTCGCCGGAGATATCCACGCTGTTCCAGTCTGTGGGGGAATAGCCTTTATTTGAGACCATGTGGATTTTAAATGCTGAATTATCTCCGGCAGCTTTTATCATACCGGATGGATCAATAATCACTTCGTCTGTGTTCTCAAAACAAAGCTGAATAAGATCTTCTGAGGAGCTTAGCGTAATGTCTGCATTGTCATTCTCTTTAGGCTTCAGCAGATAATAGGTATCGGGATCGTCTATTGAGAACGTGATATTCTGAATACCTGAACCTCTGCCATATTTCTTATCTGTGAATGCCGGTATATCCTGTTCTTCATCAGGACATACTGTATACGTTCCGTCATTATTGAAAATGATCTTTTTCATTGTATAACCTGCTTTGAGTGCGCGTGCTCTTAAAGTTGGTGTAATCATGATTGTTTTCTGAGTTTCTATATCTTCAAATAATCCGTGATAATTCAGATAACCGAGATTTGAAGAACAACAACCGAGCTGGGCGTAAAAATCAGAGTTTGCTTCAGGATAACCCGGGATCATCCAAGCGCCGTCAGATGTGTCAACATAAATACAAGCTTCGTCGTTATATTCAATATAGTTTGGATCATAGGTTATTATTTTTTTGTTATACTCTCTTCCGTTAAACAAGAAGCTTACATCTTCAACATCGTATCCAACAATAGCATGTCCCCAATAATCCAGTTCTCCATCTTCATTATAATTCCCTGCATAGAATCCGATCAAAACAGGATGTTGTGCTTCGACTTCCTGTAGTAAACGGCTGGTTTTTACTTGTTCTGAGAGGCGGTCTGCATCTTCTTCCCAATATATATATACATCTGTGAACTGGAGCATATAATAGTAGTTTATTGCAGATAGAATCGGAAGATCCGGGGGAGCAGTTGCGTTATACAGCGTAGTCGCATACGGATCTCGTTCATTCGGATCAAATATACCGTGGCAGGAAAGTGCGGCAAGAGCTGACATTCCCTGGCATGAACCTTCCCATTTTAGAAATATTTCATGATTAATTCGATCCGTCTCAGAATCAGATAGGCCTTCCATGAGTTTGCTGTAGTCGTCCACATTCATTACATAATAATTATAGTCTTCATATAAGAAATTTTCATCCCAGTTACCGAATCCCCAGTTATTGATACCGTCTCTGAACTTGCCGTCGGGGATTATGACAGGAATAGTTGTGGTAGTAGTGGTAGTCGTGGTTGTAGTCGTGGTTGTCGTAGTTGTTGTGGTAGTTGTAGTAGTCGTGGTCGTTGTCGTTGTGGTTGTTGTAGTTGTTGTAGTTGTTGTTGTGGTGGTAGTGGTCGTTGTGGTCGTGGTAGTCTCCTGACCTCTGCGGAAAGCTATATATCCGTCACAGTAGGAAGAGACTCCCATAATATCGGCTGAGAGGGGTTCAAATGTATTATTGTATTCCCTGCTGCGGATACCCTTTGTGAAGAGGTAAGCCTGCATCATTCTGCCGGCGGTAGTATCGGGATTACCGTTTGTAAAGTAGCATGACGGAGTGTATGCGATATCAAGCGGGAATGAATCAGGGTAAGAAGCGTATGAAGGTATCTTTACCCTGATCGTTACTGCTGTACCGATATGGCTCTTCTTTTTGTCTCCTGAATAATGGACATAGATGCCTGTCCAGTACTCGGAATGTTCATCCGTTACTATCTCGTATCCGAAATCATCGGCATCAGCTATAGCCTCGCCCTTTTCGATGAGGTATTTTCCTGTTTTTTCGTCCTTCAGGATCTCAAGTCTGTTATCGATTCTTAAATACAGATTGAATCTGTCGTACTCACATTCACAGCCTGACAGTGAGAGCTCAATGGTGTATTCGCTCCCTGCCCGTGATTCATAGAGCAGATCGCTTGAAAAATATGCTTGGGGTTTGATCAGTAATCCTTCCAGCTCGCTTGCACTGAAACCGCCGTCGGCCTTTGGTTCGTCAGTTGTTGCAGGGGCGGTGGCGGAAGTAGTCATGGCCGTACTTGTTACAGTGGTTGTGGGTTTTGCTGTTGTAGTTGTGGGCTTTGCTGTTGTGGTGGTGGGCTTTGTCGTTGTAGTGGTAGTCTTTGTCGTTGTAGTGGTAGTTTTTGTCGTTGTGGTGGTAGTCTTTGTCGTTGTGGTGGTAGGCTTTGCTGTTGTGATAGTGGGCTTTGCTGTTGTGGTAGTGGGCTTTGTTGTGGTGGTAGTGGGCTTTGCTGTTGTGGTAGTGGGCTTTGTTGTTGTGGTAGTAGGCTTTGTCGTTGCGGCAGTTGTGCTTGCGGCAGTAGTTGAAGCCGCCGCATCATCCTCGACTGCGATATATCCGTCACAGTAGCCTGCGATATCTGCAAGTGCCTTTACCCTGGCGATATCCTCTGCCGGTGCCTTGAAATTGTTGTTATACTCTTTATTGAAAATACCCCTTGTGAAGAAGTATGCCTGCATAAGCCCTGATGCCTCAGGTCCCTTGACATAGCTCGTGAAGGTTGCCCCTGACTCATAGAGGATATCAAGGGGGTATACATCACCGGCTTTTGCGTTATCCGGTATCTTAACCGTAATAACTGCTATATCGCCGTCAGTGCCGTTATTCTCCATATCAACATTCAGAATGCCGTATTCGTTCCAGCCCTCTTCGGGGACGGCGTAATTGACGGAGGTGAGGGCAGGACAGTCTTTAAGTGCATCGCCTTTGACAATACCGAGCTTTCCGCTGTCCTTGTCAACGGCAACTTCTATCCTGTCATCCATACGGAAATGGAAGCCTAAGTTGCTGTACTCTCCGGCACAGTCATTCAGACTGAGCCTTACAGTTACAGTACTGCCGGCAGAGGAAGCAGGGACAACGAGCCTGGAAAGCTCTGCCTTCGGCTTTACCGGTGAAGCCTCTATCTGCTCCGGAGTGAATCCGCCGTCGGCAGTTTCAGGGCCTGCATCTTCGATAGCTATATAACCATCGCAGTATCCGGGGATATCCGCAAGAGCCTTTACCTTCGCTATATCCCCTGCGCCGGCTTTGAAGCTGTTGTTGTATTCCTCGTTGTATATACCCTGTGTGAACAGGTAAGCCTCCATGAGCTGGCTGACTTTATTGAGAGAATTGAATGCGGCGAATATATCAAGTTCCCTGTAAACGATATCGATAGGATATACATCGCCCGGTCTGGCGTTTTCCGGAATAGTCACCACAAGGGAGGCGATCTCAGAATCCGTGCCCTTGTCGGCTGTATCGTAAGCGGAGAAGAATATACCCTTCCATCCATCGGGGAAATCCTCGTCCGCTTCGCAGGCGAAGTTTGAAAGAGTTCCCGCGTTTTTGACATCCGGGCCGTCGCCGAAGGGGTTCATATCAGGAACAAGCCTGCTGTCAAGTGCAAAGTGCATACCGAGAGCAGCATATTTCCTGTCAGCTCCGCTTACTGATATCGCTATCCTCTGTTTTGTGCCTGCTGCAGAGGCGGGGAGGACTATCTTTGTAGCCTCTGCTTTCGGCTTTATTTCTGAGGCGGCTATCTCTCCGGCTGTGAATCCGTTGTCTGCCCGGAGCAGTGCATCTTCGTCCTCTGCGGCGGCAGGAAAGGCCTGGCCGGCAGAGCAGAGCCCCATGGCAGCTGCAAGGAGCCCGGATATGAGTTTTTTACTGTTCATTTACTGCCTCCTTTTTCAGGTGTTTTCCCTGATGAACTCCTCAAAGCTTATATCTCCGCCCACTGAGATCTGTGCGTAATAAGCAAGGATGAGGGATGCATCAGACGAATCTACTCTTCCGTCGCCGTTGACATCGGCTACATATTTAGAAAGCACCGGTTCATGACCTGTTGCGACATTTGCATACTCAAGGAGCACTTCGGATGCATCGGATGAATCTATCAGGCCGTCGCCGTTTACATCTCCGGGAGTTCCCTCGGGGACAGGCGGCTCGGCAGGAGTTGTGGTCACAGGCACTGTTGTAGTTGCCGGCACCGCGGTTGTTGCAGGCTTAGCTGATGCAGTTGTGGGTTCAGCTGTAGCAGTGGTTGGTATAACTGTAGTAGTGGCAGGTATAACTGTGGTTGTTGAAGGTATAGCTGTTGTAGCAGCAGGTACAGCTGTAGTGGTTGCGGGTAAAACTGCTATAGTTGCAGGTCTGAGCGCAGTAGTGACTGCGGCAGATTCGGTGCTCGTTGCGGGAACAGTCTCAGAAGTTGAGACGGGGCCTGTCTCCGTTGAAGCTGCGGGGAGGGAGGAGGTTACAGGTGCGGTCTCAGTCGCGGCTTCTGTTGAAACGGGAACTGTTGTGCCTGAGGGAGCTGCCTCTGTACTTGTGGAGACAGAGGAGGGACCGGCATTTGTGGTAGTTGTTACAGTCTCGGAAGGAATATCCTCGCCGATGGTGACTGTCTTACTGAATTCCTTTGTATTCTCGACCTCTGCGTAGGAGAGACAGCCTGTGCCGACATTTACGTTTACCTTGTCGCCCTCTGTGAAGTATCCGTGGATAAGATAGGTATCGGTCACGTCCTCGTCCTTGGCATGGAAGGAAGGCTCTATCCAGAAGCCCTCAACACCTTCTGCGGAGACGATATCGCTGCTGACTGTTGAAGGTATCATATACTTGCTGAAGGTCATCACCAGACAGTTCTTTTCCTTGTCATATACAACATCGGTGACCTCACCGGGGTCATAGCTTACAAAGCCTATGTATTTCCGCAGATTGAGGTAGGAGTCGCCGACATAGAACACACCGCTCTCAGCGGGCTCATATCCCTCTGCCCTGCATACGATGTTCCAGCTGCCGTTCTCAGGTAAGCCCCATGCGAAGTAGCCGTTGCCGTCTCCTATGAACGGGTTGTTCTGTATGTACTCGTCCGTTTCCCAGAGAGTCCGGGTGCCGTCCTTGTTCACTTTGTAAAGAGTGAATTCTGCATAGGGAATTCTGTTGGAGGGAGCACCTTCGTAGGAAGCACCGCTGGTGTATGTGTACAGCCTGAGACCGGCGGGAGAGGAATAGCAGCAGTTCTTTGCGTCTATCTTCTTTCCTGCGGCTTCGTCTTCCCGGGTAAGGACAGCAACATTGATACCGTAAACGTTTCCGTAGCTGTAGCTGCCCATATCGCAGTCAGCTATCCAGAAACCGCTTTCGCTGTCGTATGTTGCCTCGTATATTTCGGGGGATGTTCCGTCTCTTGTATAGATAACAGCGGCTTTGCTAACCTCTTCGGGATCGGTTATATCCAGGGTGAAGCGGACATCCGATGAACTCAGGAGAGGAACAAAATGTATCGTTCCGTCTGTGAATGAAGGGGTGAGGTCGATATCGCTGTCCGGGTCGGCTGTGTGCATCTTTACGCTTTTTATGACCGGTGTGTCAGGGTTGTAGACAAGTGCGGCCTCTTCGGTCGTTGTTTCGTCATACCTTGCACTGAGCATGAAGCTGCTTCCGCTTGCTGTGCCCTCGGGGAGGGTCGCTTCAAAGGAGAAGGCGCCGTTTGCCGGATCGCAGTCGGGAGAAGCGATGACATTGCCGTCCATAAGGATATCGACCTTCTTGCCTCTCGGGCCTTGTCCGCTGATAGTGTTCCTGAGAGAACCGGTTTTAGCGGGGACCCTCAGTACGAGATCGTCAACCGTGAGAGAAGCGATGCCGACAGGCAGAGTGGTGGAGGCACCGTTGATCTTTACCTTCAGGTCTGCGGAGATACTGATATTATCCGCACTGTCACTCTCTACGGAGAAGGTCACGCTTCCGCTGCGGGAGGTGAAGTAGATATAGCTTCTGAGGTTATCAGGATCGCTCTTGCTGCTCAGGGTACCGGAATCTACTGTCATGGACTCAGTGATAAGGTTAGTGCCGCGGGGGATATTGAGCACCAGCTCATGGAGAGTGCCCTCTGTACCAAGATCCTCCGGCACCTCAAAGGAGACGGTGAATTCAGCCCTGTTGCCGGTGACGGTGCTGTTGACTGCGGGAGTGAGGCCTGATACGGGATGGACGAGGCAGTCATATCTCTCGTCCTGCAAAGCATAGCAGCCATTGAAGCTGTTTTCTTCAATGATCAGCGGGTCGCCGGAGTATTCGATCTCATCAAGTGCGCTGCAGCCGGAGAAAGCATTCCGGCCGATGGCCATTACACCGGTCTCAGGGATCGTTACCTTTTTCAGGGAGGTGCAGTCATTGAATACGGAGCCGATAAGGATTTCTCCGCTTCCGAGGGTGGCTGTCCGAAGATCCTTGCAGTCTGCAAATGCGCCTGTTGAAAGATCTGTAACGCTGTCGGGTATCACGATATCCGTAATACCGCTTTCTTCAAATGCGTTTATCCTGATGGTTTCCAGGCTTTCGGGCAGTGTGATGCTTTTCAGAGATGAGGTACCCTTGAATGCTTCGTATTCAATAGTTTTTATGGTATCGGGCAGTACGACCTCTTCTACGCTCTTGCAGTCGGCGAGACAGCTGTCGAGCACCCTGTCGGCGCCTTCCTTGAATACTACCTTTTTCAGGTTGTTGGAATTCCTGAATGCGAGCCTTGCCTCTGTCAGGGTTGTCGGCAGAGTTACCTCTGTGAGGGCTGAATTGCTGAATGCGTCCATAGCTATCTGCACGATACCTTCATGGAGGTCGATATGCCTGATGCCGCTGCCGGAGAATGCTCTGTCACAGATCACCGTGACCGATTCGGGGATCACTGCCTCTCTGAGACCTCTTGTGCCTGACATACAGTCTATGGGTATATCTTCGATGCCGTCAGCAAATGTCACCTTACGGAGAGTATCGCAGCCGGCGAATGCGCTCTTGCTTTTTGATACATTCTCTGCAAGAGAGAGGGGGAAGACCAACTCGGTTATCGCTGTGCCTGCAAAGGCACAAGGACCGAGATAGGTCAGGCCTTCACGGAAGGGGAATTCCTTCAGGCTGACACAGTTCTCAAAGGCGCTCTCCCCCACACCTGTGACAGAGTCAGGTACGGCAACTTCGCTGAGGCAGTGAGCTCCTTTCAGTATCCTTGCGGGGATAGTCTCCATGCCGTCTTCAAAGGTCACCTTCCTGAGTCTGTCACAGTCCTCAAAGGGGCCGTTCTCTGACTTGGATTCCACGAGGGAAGCCGGCAGAGTCAGTTCTTTCAGGGATGTGCCGCTGAATGCATATCCTCCCATCTGCTCAAGTGCAGGGGGAAGGGTGATTTCACTGAGAGAGGTGCATCCTCTGAATGCACTCTGACCTATGTATGTTACTGTATCAGGGAAGACAACTGTCTCAAGGGAGGGGGCGTATCCCAGTATGCACGGAGATACTTCCTCTGTACCCTCTGCGAAGGTTGCTTTCCTGAGGGTTGTACAGCCTTTGAACGCATAATCGCAGATGCCGAGTGAAGCGGGAAGGATCACCTCTGTGATGCCTGTGCCGGCGAATACTTCTTCATCAAGGCTTTTCAATCCCTCCGGAAGGGTTATGGAAGTAAGACCTGAGCAGCCCCTGAAGGCATATTCCTCTATTGTTTCCAGCGTATCCGGAAGGATAACGGAGGTGATACCGGTATTGTTCTCAAATGCTGATTTGCCGATCCTGGTTACTGTTTTTCCGTCGATCTCTTCAGGGATAGTTACTGTCTTATCTGTGCCGGTATATCCGGTGATACAGATACCGCTGTAATTCTTCTCGTATAGGAATCCACCGTCGGCGTAGGCAGTGATTGCCGGTGCAGCCGGAAGCCTGCACGGATACTCCGGCATCGTACAGGCGATCATTGCGGATGCTGTAACTGCGGCAATGATTTTTGCATATCTTTTCTTCATATTACCACTCCTCGGATAATTATTCACGGCATAATGACCGCTGATACTATTGTATACCTAATTGCAGAATAATGAAATAGTATTTACAGAAAATCGTTAAAATATTGAAATCTGCGCATATTATTATTGACTTATTTGTGACAACTCATAATACAACTCTTTAAAACCTGTGCAGCAGGGGCGTATATTATCGGTGAGCTTCCTGCTGACGGCTGCTGTCCGCTCTTCTTTATCCCTTCATGGGAATGCTGTATACTGATAATAATACAATAACTGACTTATATATGTGCATAGTATGGAGGTGAGAAGAAACAGGACATAAACAGCACCGGTGCTGCTATGTATACGCATATATCTGTCACAGAGGGGGCCAGCGGAAAGTGCAGTTTTCTTTTCCTCACATTTTCAGGCTTACTGTTACTAAGGAAAAGTTGCACAGATGCAACTTACATATAAAAAAACGCAACATACTACCGTTATTTTGCATCTTACCTAAAAATTATTGACTATTCGGGAGGCCTGAGGCTATAATGTAGAAAACAAATACAACGGTGATTTTCACTGCCGGCTTTTTATCAGACTATCAGTTTTTGCAGGACCCTGCGGCCGATGCCGTCAGGAGTCAGTTCTTGAAAGGATCATTGAAAATGAAGTACCCGCATATTCAGCAGCACGACGAATGCGACTGCGGCGCAGCGTGCCTGTCCATGATATCCAGCTACTACGGAGCAAACTATAAAACAGCAAGGATCAGAGAACTTATAAAAGTTGACACTCAGGGAGCTAATTTCCTCGGCCTTACAAAGGGCGCGAACAGCCTTGGCTTTGATACGGAGGCCCTTGAAGGCAGCTATGAGGAGCTCACAGACGGGATCCGCAAGGGCGAGATCCGGTTCCCCTTTATAGCGAGGATCATCAACGAACTTGGTTTTGAGCATTTCATCGTGGTCTATGCGATAGACGATGATACTGTTGTCACGGGCGATCCCGGCCGTGCAAAGATAACGAAGATGGATACCGGAGTATTCAGGGAGCAATGGCAGGAGCAGATACTCACTCTTGCTCCCAACAGGAATTTTGAACGTGTCAATGAAGTAAAGGGATCATTCAGAAAGTATTTCAGATTCATAACCGTTCAGAAAAAAATGCTTGCGTTTATCTTTGTCATCTCACTTGTGGTAACCCTTGTGAACATCTCGGGAATATTTGTCTTTGAGTACGTGTTCAACTATGCGACGGCTGAATCATCCGAAAGCATACACGATGAACATGATCATGAAGGACATGACCATGATGACTGCGACGGGGAATGCGATGAAGAGACAGACAATAAATTCCTCGGCAAGGTAGGTTCCATGTTCCTGAAGCTTGAGGAAAAAACGGATATCATTTTCAAAAACCTTGCAACTGTCTGTATTTCAGTCATACTCCTGTATCTGCTGAGATGCCTTATCAATATCTACAGAGGATATCTGCTTGCAAGGACTGCAAAGCTGGTGGATGTCTCACTTACAACGAGCTATTACGATCATCTTATCGATCTTCCCATGGACTTCTACGGCACGAGGAAGACCGGAGAATATATGTCACGGTTCAATGATACCTCAAAGATCAGGGATGCCATATCCACTACGACACTTACCATCATGCTTGACACCATAATGGCCGTTGCCTGCGGAGTTGTGCTCTACAAGATCAACAGGATACTGTTCCTGATAACTTTAGGCATGATCGCTCTGTATGCCCTGGTGATGTATCTGTTCAGGAGGCCCATAAAGAACGTGAATCATGTGCTTATGGAAGACGAAGCGCAGGTCACATCCTATCTGAAGGAATCAATTGACGGAATAGAGACCATAAGGTCATACGGCAGTGAGACTGCTGCCAAAAGCAAGACAAAAAGTCTGTATGAGGCCTTTGCAGACAAGAACGTAAAGGCTGCTGCGATATACATAACACAGGAATCCATCGTGACCACAATAGAATCCGTGGGCATAGTAGTTCTCCTGTGGATAGGCGCATATCTCTGCGGAAAGAGCATCATCACCCTGGCAGACCTTGTGATATTCTACTATCTTATCGGATATTTTATCTCACCCGTAAAGAACCTTATCAATCTGCAGCCCGAATTGCAGACGGCAGCTGTTGCGGCTGAGCGTCTCAATGATATCATGGATGTGGATACGGAAGCAGATTCCGGACCGGCGGTGCCTATGATGAACGCCGATATAAAGGTGGAGAACGTGGATTTCAGATACGGCTACAGAGAGCTTGTGCTAAAGGACGTAAGTATGTGCTTCAGAGCAGGCACGAAAACAGCGATCGTCGGCGAGACCGGCTGCGGAAAGACTACTCTTGTAAGGCTGCTCATGGCCTTTGAAGAGCCGGAATCAGGCTCTGTGACCGTAGGCGGTAATGACCTTTACGGTTATTCTCCCGCATCTGTCAGAAAAAAGATAGCCTATATCTCACAGGATATATTCATGTTCTCTGACAGCATCTACAATAACCTGAAAATCGGAAATGAAGCTATCAGCGATGAAGAGGTGGAGGATATCTGCCGTAAATGCGGCATTGACAGTTTTATCCGCTCTCTTCCCATGGGCTATGAAACAGTCCTTGAGGAAAACGGCAGAAATCTTTCGGGCGGTCAGAAGCAGCGTCTTGCAATAGCAAGGGCACTGCTGAGAAAGCCTGAGGTACTGATAATGGATGAGGCAACGAGCAACCTCGATGTCATCACGGAAAAAAGCATACAGAAAATGATAGACGAGCTTTCTTCGGATATGACCTGTATCATTATCGCACACAGACTCAATACCATAAAGAAATGCGATAATATCTATGTAATGGACAAGGGTCACGTTGCAGAGGAGGGAACACACAGCGAGCTTCTGGCAAAGAAGGGATTGTACTATTCTTATCTGAATACAGATTGACACTATACTTATCACTATACGTATTTAAGCCGGCGGTCAGGAGTGCACACTGCTTACCGGCTCAAATAAATAAACATCATAAAAAGGAGGATGAAAACTATGCGAAACATGACAGTAGAAACTATGATGCAGGCCAACGGCGGCAGAAGATGGAAGTATGAATGCGACAGCTGCAACGCCAAGTTCAAGACCAAGTTTGCTATAATCGCTCACATCGTACTCTGGCACGCAGGTTTTTCAAGCTACCACAGGCTCTGATGAGCTTCCGTTAAGCTGTTCCTGCTGATGCTGCGGCTCAGCGGGAGCAGTATACACGCTTTTTAAAACTATATCAGACACAACTAAATCACAACAAGGAGATGAATTATCATGACAAGAATGAACTCAGAAGCAATGATGCAGGCTAACGGCGGCAAGTACAGATATCAGTGTACCAATTGCGGCAGCAAGGCACGCACTGCTGTTGGTATGATATTACATATAGCCACTAATCATCTTGGCATTGCAGGCTGGAAGAAGATCGGCTGATAACACCGGCCGTATCACAAAACATATATAACAACAGCAACAAAAACTATTCACCAGGAGATATATCATTATGAGAACAATGAATTCAAAGGAAATGATGGAGGCCAACGGAGGAAAGTACAGATATCAGTGTGTCGAATGCGGCAAGAAATGCCGTACATGGGTCGCTGTAGTCGGTCATGTTCTTTCAAACGGCATCGATCATATCAGGTTCCGCTGCTTATAATACTAAAGGAGAAATAATTATGAGAACTATGACATCAAAAGAAATGACGGAAGCCAACGGCGGCAAGTACAGATACTACTGTACGAAATGCGACAGCCGTTTCCGCACATGGGTAGGCGCACTCGGCCACGCTATCACACACCCCGGTCACAAAGAATTCTATCGAGTATAATAACATCAAAGGAGAATCACTATGAGAACAATGACTACAGCACAGATGATGGAAGCAAACGGCGGCAGATATCGCTGGAAGTGCAGCTACTGCGGACGCAAGTTTATGACTAAGCTCGCTACAAGGATCCACTGCATTTTCCACCACGAAGTTTCAAGCTGGCCTGTAAGAGTCTGATAAAAATCTTATGTCCCCCGTATCAGCAGATGCGGGGGATTTTTTATGAGCCAGGGGCCTGCTGATGACAAGACTGGCAGCCCGAATCTCACACACTGGTTTGTTACCCTGCGGACCGCCAGACTACAACCGATATATAACGGCAGACTCACAATATGTGTGCCCCTCAGCTTGTAAAAAGGTCAGTTATGGCAGAAGTCAGGCGGGCGGATGTGGGCATTCGCCCCTACAAACGCCGATTTTTTAGCTCCCCTCTTGACAAATGTATATTGGAATGGTATAATGTGTATATAGTATATATACAATATCACGTGAGAGGTACCTTATGGATATTATTATAAGCAATTCTTCAGATACGCCGATCTATGAGCAGATATGCGATCAGATCAAGGCTCTTATCCTCACAGGCGAGCTGACAGAGGGGGACGCCCTTCCGTCTATGCGCAATCTCGCACAGCAGCTGAGGATAAGCATCATTACCACAAAGAGGGCATACGAGGAGCTCGAAAGGGACGGCTTCATCGAGTCGCACACCGGCAGGGGCAGCTTCGTAAGGGCTCAGAACAAGGAGTTTCTCCGGGAGGAGAACCTCAGGCAGGCGGAGAACTATATCGCTCTTGCCTGCGAAAAGGCTAAGCTGGGAGGCGTGGAGCTTTCCGAGCTTATCGAGATCATGAAACTGATCTACGGAGGATGATGATATGACTGACTACACCAACGCTATCGAAATAAACGGCCTTACCAAGAAATATGACGACTTCACGCTGGACAGCGTCAGCTTCAATGTGGCAAAGGGCAGCATCATGGGATTTATCGGGCAGAACGGTGCCGGAAAGACCACCACTATACGTGCCCTGCTCGGCATAATCAAGCGGGACGGCGGAAAGATATCCCTGCTGGGCAGGGATCCCGATATCCATGAGACTGAGATAAAGCAGGAGATCGCTGCGGTATTCGATGAGACGCCCTTCCATGATATCTTCACGCCCCTTATGGTGGAGAAGGTCATGAAGCCCTTGTACAAGGGATGGGACAGTGAGGTATACCACGGTATGCTGAAGAAATTCGGCCTTCCGGAGAAGAAAAAGATAGGCAAGTACTCAAAGGGCATGAAGATGAAGCATCAGATCGCCGTTGCTCTCTCCCACCATGCAAGACTGCTGATCATGGACGAGGCTACCACGGGACTTGACCCCGTAGTACGCAATGAGATACTCGATATCTTTCTCGGTTATCTGCAGGACGAGGATAACTCCATACTCCTCTCCTCCCATATCACCTCGGACCTTGAGAAGATCGCCGACAGCCTTACCTTCATTGACAACGGAAATATACTCCTCACGGGATACAAGGACGATATCCTCCTCAGCCACGGCATAATGAAGTGCACAAAGGCGCAGTATGCGGAGATATCGAAGGAGGACGCAGTCAGCGCAAGAGTCACGGATTTCGGAGCTGAGGTAATGGTTTCCGACCGTGAGGCCTGTGAGAGAAAGTACAGCGGTGTGGTATTCGACAGCGCGAGCCTTGACGATATCATGCAGTACTACGTACACCGCAGCGAAAAGGAGTGGTCGTGATGACTGAGATGAAGGGGCTTGTAAGACGCCTTGTCTATGTATCATGGCCGAATTTCCGTGCCCTGCTCGCTATGAATGCGGTAATGGTCATAATAGTACTGCTCTGCGGCATCAGCTTTCAGTGCGGCAATCTGAGGACAATATACGATATGGCTGCGGAGCGTGATCCGGAATTTGAAAAGGAATTCAGTGAGATGTTCGGGATCATGATCGCTATGCTGAATTTTATGGCGGGTATGCTTCCGGCGTCCATTGACGTTGATGCTGTATTGAGTGATATAAGATCCGGCTGGAACAGGTTTGCATACACTCTTCCGGTATCCATGAAGAAGTATGCTGCTGCGAACTATATCCTTGCCGGCGGTCTGACGGTATGTATGTTCGCCTTTATAGCAGTGTTCGACCTTCTGTGCTATAAACTGTTCGGGCAGCCCTTTGATCCTGCGCCGGTCGCCGTAAGCATACTTATCATTACTGTGATATTCGTGATCGGGCGGCTTTTCTTCAATCTTGTGCTGAAGGTGGGCGATCAGGAGAAGGCGCTGAAGTACATTGTGATCACTGTTGTTGTATTAGTGCTTTTATTCCCTGTATCATTCATCGTATTAATTGAGGGGCTTCTGCCTGCGCTCGGCATGGACGAGGATGACATACCGGGGCTGGTCAGGGCGCTGGGAGGTTTTCTCGGCCGCTGGCTGTGGCTCTTCCCTGTCGCCATTGCTGCTATACTGTATCTTTCATACAGGCGCACTGTGAAGCTGCTTGAAAGGAGGATGAGGTAATGAGAGGACTGATATACAAAGAGCTGAAAATGGCGGAACTCACAGGTTCAATTGTTATTATGCTCATCCTGTGTTTTCTCCTTGCACTGATAGATCCTGTCCCCCTGACCTTCGCCATCGAAGAAGATACCGGAGCCTCTCAGCTGCTTGGAAACGGCCTTTTTGCTTCCGGCATCATGGGGGGGCTGTTGATGGGTTTTGTAACATCAGGTATCGGGTTCCCGCTGAAGGAGACGCTCACTCAGAACAGGTTCTATACCACCACTCCTGCCGGTGTTCCCAGAGTGCTGGCAGCGAAGTATGCTGCAAGCTTCATAGCCGTTACATTTGTCGGAGCGGTCACGGAGACTGCAAATATATGCGGAAGGCTGATTGCGCCCTACAAGACGGATCTTACTGCAGTCATAGTTTTCGTATGCTCCCTTTTCCTGTTAAATAATGCCTATACGCTTACAATGACAGCATGGTTCGGCAGGAAGAAAATGGGCGCGGTCATGGGTGCCTTTCTGGGATTCCTTTTCCTGATATCCTTCCTGTATTTCCTTTTCGGCGACATCACCCCCTATCTGGAGATCATGTTCCCGGAAAAGGAGACGGATCCTGCTGAGATGATACAGAAGCTGACCTCCTCGGGAGTGTTCCGCACTCTTTCAGTCATCATCATGGCTTCCGTGTCGGTGATGCTCTTCGTACTCTCCTACTTCATCGGCCTGCCTGGGTACATAAGGCAGATCGGAAAAGGGGAAGAGGAATGATATACTTATATTGCTGTCAGAGCAGTTCTCCGGAGCGGCCCTCAGGCGAGCTGAAAAAAGTTATTGCTGTTTAAGGACTTTTTAATCTTTCCTGTGCTATACTGTTTACAGAAAAGGGGAACGGCCTTGTGCCGCATGATATAGTTTATATAAAGAAGACTGCTGTCCGGAGATATATCCGGGCGGCGGTCTTCCTTTATATAATCTTATATGGCAGCGGAACCGTTGATTCGGGCCGCGGAATGTGTTAGAATAAGGAAAATAAAAATTTTCTGAAATTTTTTTCGCAGAATTGTAACACCCGGTATCAGTGTTACGATTATTGGTTATGAAAGGTCGATCTTACAACACAAATTCAAGGAGGAATGAAAATGACAAGCAGAGAACTGGCGGAGATGATGCAGAAGTCTCCCGCCGAATGTCATAAAGCTCTCGTCAGAGAATACGGCAGATACGTTTATGCTATCGTTTACAACAAGCTCAGGGGCTGCGGCACCAAAGAGGATATGGAGGAATGCGTCAGCGATGTCTTTGCAGATCTCTTCATGAAATGCAAGGTGGACGGCGCCTCGGAAAATGATGTGAAGTACCTCATATCCACTATCGCGCAGAGAAAGGCGATAGACAGCTTCAGAAGCCTGACAGCAAGGGCGAACCACATAAGCGATGCTGACGAGGACGATATGAATATGCTTGCCTCGGACTTCAGTGTTGACGAACACGTTGACCGTTCTGAACTCCGCCGTGTGCTCCTCGATAAGATAGACGAGCTGGGCGAGCCCGATTCAACTATCATTATCCAGAAATTCTACTATAACCGCAATTCCAGAGAGATAGCCGAAAGCGTTTCCATGACTTCAAACGCAGTCAGGGTGAGATGTGCAAGAGCTATGGACAAGCTGCGTTCGATGCTTGTCGAAGTCGGAATGACTATATAAGAAAGGGGCACAGTTATGAAAGAAAAGAATATATTTGATCTCCTTGAAAATGCGGAGAATGATTCTATGAACAGACTAATAGATAAATGTCCGGAGATATCGGATAAAGAGCTTGATAAGATACTTGCAATGAGCGAAAGGAAGTTTAAGAAAATGGAAAAGGAATACAACAAGGCCAATAAGGGCATTACAATGACTGAGAACGATGTGGTAGAGGGTGTTGAGCACAGCAGAAGGCCTGCATGGTTCTCTCAGCTGAGGATAGCAGCTTCACTGGTACTGGTTGCCGGCATCATTGCAGGAAGCACTGCTCTCCTTCACAGGAGCGGCAGCCCCTCGGATGATGAGTTGAACATCACACCTGCGGCTACAGATGCTTCATCGGAGTCTACTGATACAGTGACAGCGGTATCCGGCACAGGTACAGGCACGGGTACTGGCTCTGCTGAGACCTCTGCAACAGCTGCATCTGCAGATACAACGACTGAGGCTGCATCTGAGGAGGCAACAGGTTCGGCAGAAACTGTACCGGATATAAAGGATATAGCCGGCGAATGGACATATCAGGAATCAAACGGAAATCATCCCGTTGAAGAAGGCGCAAGGAACGTGGCTCACGTCTATATCAACTCAGACAGCACCTACACCTATACAGATGCGGACGGAAACTCCGTAAAGGGAACGATAGAGATACGCTCTGAGGAAATAGGCGGCACAAAGCTGACACCCATCAGCTTCAGCGAGGGTGCATCCCACAGATTCTCAGCATACTGGTTTGAGGGCGTAAGCGATGAGATGCACATAGGAAACGGCGGCATGGCTCGTCTTATCCGCGGCAGCAAGCCCCTTGTGAAGGAAGTGAGCGGGGATATGTCAAGAGTGGATGCTGTTGATGTCACCGATATCGCAGGCGAGTGGACATATCAGGAATCTGACGGAAATCACACTGTAGACATCAGCGCAAAGAACCTTGCAGCAGTCGTTATAAAGAATGACGGTTCATACACATACACAGACGCTGACGGCAATACGGCATACGGCACTATAAAGAAGACCTTTGAGGAACTGAACGGGGTGAATATGCCCTACTTCGATTTCGTTGAGGGCGCTGTCACAAGATTCCATGTGCTCTATGTGACTGAGAGACCAAACGAGATGTATACCGGCAACGGCGGCATGGCACGCCTTATCCGCGGCAGCATGGCCCTGACACAGACTGATACAAGGAACCTCGGTCTGCTTCCCGGCACATGGACATATCAGGAAGCTGACGGCAACTATACCGTAGATAATGGTGCAAAGGATATGGGTACAGTGGTTATCGGCTCTGACGGCAGCTATACCTACACGGATAACAACGGCTTCACTGCATACGGCAATATAAAGCTCAGCGCTGATGAGATAGGCGGCACAGAAGTCGTTACCGTAAACTTCATGGAGGGCTCAGTTCTCAGATTCAGCGGCACTATCCTTGAGGACGCCCCCGATGAGATACGTATAGGCAACGGCGGTCTTGCAAGAATGGTACGATCATACTGATATCTGACAGATACAGGCGAGGAGGGGCAGCTGTCCGGCATTGACGGGCGGCTGCCTTTTCAGCTGCCATATTTCTCATGCTGCCGCTTGATTCCTTTTCCGTTATGTGGTATAATAATAACACCAAATCAGAAATGAGGAACCTGAAATGACAGGAAAGACCACTGACCGCCGCACGCTCAAAACACAGAGAGCCCTGCGTGATGCGCTTGCGGAGCTTCTTACCGAAAAACAGCTGCACAAGGTAACGGTGCAGGAGATCGCTGACAAGGCCGATGTGAACCGTGTTACCTTCTACAAGCATTTCCTTGATGTCTATGATCTCTATGACCGGATCGAGACGGATACACTTACGGAGCTCGGGCTGCTTGCGCTCAGTCTTGCAGAGCTGCCGGCAGAGAAATTCTTTTCCCATCTTCTCAGCACTGTCTCTGAGAACCGCACTATCTACCGCATGATATTCAGCCCGAATGCGACAGGACAGCTGCGCGGTAAACTCAGCCATATGATCGAGGGTGTGTTTCTTCAGATCGGCAGCGAAAAGACCGGCAGGGATATAAACGACAAGGAGCTGGCCTTTATCAGCTGCTACCGCGCGCAGGGATGTCTTGCGGTCATCTCAAAATGGGTGCAGGGCGGATTCGAGGAGCCGCAGGAGCTCATCGCACGGAATATTGCCGCTCTTGACAGCAATATCGCAAAGCAGGCCCTTCAGGAGCCGAAAAAATAAAAGGCAGGTCCGTGCGTTGTATTTACGGTGCTGATAAAGAAGCTATAGCCATAGTATTTCTGATATGCAGTCAGAAGTACTATGGCGTTTTTATTGACAGAACTTCGATGCCGTGCTATAATTGTTACTAACATAAATGGGAATTTACTGCTATGAGGTGAAAGATATGAATGAGAATCAAAAAGGAACTATTTATGGTTTGACAAACTTTTTATGTTTCATTATCCTTGCCTTCATTGCAATTTTTCTCATATTCCATTTTATTGAATTTTTGGTGTTGAATATAATTTTATCGGTCATATCAGTTATCGGAGCAGCATATTTTGAAGAACGGATACTCTGCCGTTATGTAAATAGCATAGTTGCTTTCTTTTTGCACGATGAATTCTGATTTATCTTAGCAGCATAAATTTGCACAATGCCCCTGAATGCTTTGTAACACTCAGGGGCAAAACTTTTATATGGGTATCCGTCTTATGATGCACGGGCTTTTTTGTACTTCCTGCATAAATCTGGGCTTTTGTTTTTGGGCAGGTCTACAAAGATTTAATTGTTTTTCCGTATCACCGCACATAACGCCGTCATCGTTCGTTATAACGGGTGAAAGGATAATTCATTATCCGTAGAAAACAATACATTTCATGGGAGGGAAAACTTATGAGAACAAGAAGGTTAATTGCTGCCGCAATGGCAGCAGCACTCACACTTACGGCGGCACCGTCGTACACGGTAAGCAGGACGCCCGCACTGATGTCTGCTTATGCAGCAGACGCTGCAGATACCGTCACCATTGACGGCACGGTCTATGCTTTATACGGCGACCATTCGGAGGTTACTGGCATGGAGACCCCCGGTACGGAGATACACATAGCTGCTGCGATAGAGACAGCTGCCGGCAGCTGGCCTGTTACTGCCATAGCTGAGGGAGCTTTTGACGGCTGCACGGATATATGGTTTGAGGGGACCATCGACGGCTGGAACAGCATTTCCGAAAAGCCCTTTATCCCTGAGGGAACAACTCTACACTGCAGGGACACGGCCTCCGGAGAATACATCACTGCCTGTACTGTCAACGTGCGTTTCGAGGACCTTGCCGGCGAGCCTGTAAGCGGCATAAAGGCCCTTGTACGATATAATTCATCAGAGCCCCGCATCGTTTCCGAATGGGTCAGCGGCGAGGGCACCGTGACCATAGCTGTCCCCATGAACGAGGGGGAGGGACAGTATACTGTCAGCCATGATGCGGCTGAAAACTATTATGTGTATACGGATTCCAGCACCGGTATAGGCTTCGGCGAGGGCAATACTTCCTGCAGCAGGACTATCGTTGTTGATGACGAGAACATTGTGCCCTATGACCTTTTAGCTGAGGACGGCACTCTTATCACGGCGGGGGATGATATGATAATCTGCGTGCCCGGTGAGAATATCGCACTGGGTGGCACTGATAACGGTGTTATGTCCTACGAGATGCTGAGGGAGGAGAGCGACGAGGCTTTCTATCGCCTGAAGGCCAATACCCCCGGAGAGTTCACCCTTATCGTTGCTTCCGATGACAGGGAGACGGATGAGAACGTGAAATTCATCGTTGTTCCCGAAGAGGAGGAGACAACGGCGACAAAGTGCGGCGGAGCAAACATTGTACAGAAGCCGGATGAAGATGTGATCGTGGGAGATTTCACGACCATGATGGTTTACGGATACGGCTATCGGCCGATGATAAAGGTGTATGGGCAGGGGGACGAATATACCATTGATTCTGAGGGCAAGTTCGTGGAGATCGAGGAACTGAGCCGGAGTGGAGACTACACCACATACAAGCTCACTACTAAACAGATATGCAGGTTTGAGCCTGCCTTCTATCTCTCGAACTTCATGGTTACAATTGACTCCGGCGTTTTTGTGGACGTAAGGGAGGAAGTCACTGAAGAAGAGGTGAGGGAGTTGATCGAGGCGCCTGAGGAGGAGCCCGTGAATGAAGAGCTTCCGGAGGAGCCCGAGGATGTCCCTGAGGTGATTGCCGAAGAACCCGGCGATACACAGGAGACTTCCGAAAATGTGAAAAAGCTGCCGGATGTTGAGATGGCAGTAGGTCAGTCAAGGACAGTTACCATACCGGACACGGGTCATCATATAACGGTCAGGGTATTCGGACACAGCGATGACTTTACCTACGATATGGACGGCTGCTTCATTGAGGTAAAGGAAATAAGCCGTGAAAACGGAAACACAACCTATGAGATCATTCCCGGGAAACCCTGCAGAGGAGAGGTCGATTTCGCCCTCCCGGATAACGGCTGGACTTCCGAAGCCTGGTTCAAATTCCGTGTTGTTGAGGGAGATCCCGTTGCGGCGGGTTCTGCATCCGCAGAGCAGAAAGAGACGATAACCGCAGATGACAGGAAGGGCGATGCAAATACGGACGGAAAGGTCAATGTTGCCGATTCCGTAAAGGTATTGCAGTTCATCTCCAATCAGAACAAGTACCCCATGACAGCAAAGCAGCGCATACTTTCAGATATTGACGGCATCGAAGGCCTTACAGGCGGCGACGCCGTTACCATCCAGAAGATCGATGCTGGTATTATCAAGACCGACTGATAACAGCAAGAGAGGGAGAACCGCCTGCGGGCGGTTCTTTCTTTTTGTCTCCGGCAGGATGACAGTGGGGGCGCTGCCCCCACACCCCTGCCAAAGAGGCTCCGCCTCTCTGGACTCTCATTCCAAGATCGGCCCTCCCCATTCATGGGGAGGGCCGATCTTGCAGTGGGATTCCTAAGGGACGAGTCCCTTAGGCGGGAGTTTGAGGGCAGAGCCCTCAATATCAGTCTGCCAGGGGATTCTTGACGCACGGGGGTGGAGATGGTATAATTGATTACAACACAGAGTTGTTATTAACAGATAAGAAAATGATAAGAATTTGTTAGGCTTTTGATAAGGACTTTTTCCGGAAGATGTTGTATAATATAATCACAGACTAAACCACACTATACCCAAAGGAGCGATATTATGAGTTCTTCTGTACTTCGCACGGAAAAGCTGTGCAAATCCTTTTCAAACGGCGGCATTCAGCAGCACGTAATAAAGAATCTCGATCTTGAGATAGATAAGAAGGATCTTACTGTCATAATGGGTGCTTCGGGCTCCGGCAAGACCACCCTTCTGTATACCCTTTCCGGCATGGACAAGCCCACCCTCGGAAAGGTATTCTACGGGGATGAGGATATCTCCGGCCTCAATACCGATCAGCTCGCCATGTTCCGCAGAAAGAGATGCGGCTTTGTATTCCAGAGCATCTACCTACTTGACAGCATGACGGTCTTCGACAACGTCATGACAGGCGCTCTTGCCGCTCAGAAGAACTCAAAGGAGCTTGTGAGCAAGGTGGAGAGCCTCCTGAAAAAGGTAGGCATCGGCGAGGAGCTGTGGAAGAAGTATCCCAATCAGCTCTCCGGCGGTGAGTGCCAGAGAATAGGCATCGTCAGGGCCATAATCAACGATCCGGAGATAGTATTTGCCGATGAGCCCACAGGAAGCCTCAATTCCTCTGCCAGTGCCGATGTGCTCGATATCTTCACGGAGATGCACAAGAACGGCCAGTGTATCGTTATGGTCACACACGACATAAAGACTGCCCTCAGGGGCACCCGTGTCATCTTCCTTGAGGACGGAAACATCGTCGGCGAGCACAGGATGCCGGAATACGGCACTGATGATATCAGGGAGCGCCGTGACGGTCTCCAGGCCTTCCTTGACAGGATGGGATGGTGACGTATAATGGGAAAGATATTAAGGCTTTCACTCAACAATATAAAGAAGCACAAATTTGAGGCCGTATCCCTTGCACTTCTCGTCATGTTCTGCATGATGCTCCTCGGTTCGTCCCTTGCAGCCTTTCCCAGCGCCAATACCATCTTCAGGGACATGATCGAAAAGACTGAGGCATGGGAAAACTTCATGATGATATCAGACGGAGAGTACGATCCCTCCTTCATGACTCTCCTTGAAAACCAGGACAATGTGGAGGATGCAGCCCGTGCTGAGATCATCTATGATATGTCCACACGCTATATCGACAAGGAGGGTGAGAAGAAGGCTCTCTATATGGCTTTCATAACTGAGGAGGAGGACGCAAAGACCGAGAAGCTCGTCCGCTACGGCTGTCTCTCCGATGAGGAGATCGCAGCCCTTGATCATCCGGTATACCTTCCGTTCTCGGCAAAGGAGAACCTTGATCTCAGGGCCGGCGACACCTTTGACGTGGTATGCGGTACAAGGCATTTCCCCTTTACCGTTGCAGGCTTCTATGATTCATTCTTCTTCAGTATGCCTGCTTTAGGATACAAGCTGATCGTCAGCGAAAAGGATTTCAATACCCTGAGCGGTGTGCTTGACAGGTATCAGATGCTCCTGTTCAATACAGAGGACGATCATAAAAATGCCGGCCTTCATGTAATGCAGAAGTATGAAAAGTGCTTTGAAGAGGAGACGGGCAAAAGATTCTATGATGTGATCGGTACGGCGATCGACTATGACAGCATGGATCTGACTGCCTCCCTTGCACTTAAAGAGATACTGGTAATGATGATACTTATGGCTGTTGTCATCACTGTCTGCGTGGCCTTCATGATATGGTTCCGCATATCGACGGAGATAAAATCACAGCTTGAATCCATAGGAGTGCTTGAAGCCCTCGGATATACCTCCCGCAATATAGCATTCTCCTATATGCTTGAATACATCATCATTGCTGCTGCGGGAATTGCGGCCGGAGTTTTGGGATGCCGTATAATGACACCAGTTATCTTCCATATGGGAGAGATAATGTCAGGCTACCGGGGAACTCTTGACAGATGCACGCTCCCCGTTGCCGTTTCGGCTGCATTCATTCTGATATTCGTTTCAGTCATAGCATTCATCAGGTCATGGTCGGTAAGGAAGTATCCGCCTGTCATGGCTCTGCGCAAGGGTATCTCAGACCATCATTTCGGCAGGGACCACCTTCCCCTGCGGAAGACGAAGGGCAGCGCACATCTCCGCCTTGCCATGAAGGAGACACTGCACAATATCTGGCAGAGCCTCGGCCTTGCAGCCTGTCTGACACTGGCTGCTGCGACTGTCATCACCTGTCTTACCATGTTCGTGGGCTTCGGTCTGGACAACGGATTCATAAAGACCATTGCAGGCATCGAGATGAGCGACATAAGTATGCAGGTGACTGATACCACAGATGCGGAGGCATTTGCGGAGGAACTCAGAGAGCGCCCCGAGGTGAGAAAGGTGCTGCTCAACTGTCCGATAACAGGCACTATAGAGCTGCCGGAGCATAATGACATGCTCTTTGCAGAGGCTTTCCGTGATTACTCGGAGACCGAGTGCCTCAGTCTCCTTGACGGAAGATATCCGGAAAAGGATGATGAGCTGATGATAACAAAAATGGCTCAGATACAGCTCAATGTAAAGGTGGGCAATTCCATAGTATTAAAGGACGGCAGCAATCAGCAGACCTTTATGGTATCCGGCATCGTTTCATCCCTTGCAAACGGCGGCAGAAACATCTATCTTACCGAGGACGGCATGAAGAGACTCATCCCGACCTACGAGCCCCATAATATTGAGATATACCTCAGGGAGGGGGCTGACAGGGAGGAATTCAGGGAGTACCTCACGACTACCTACGGCAGGAGCCTTGCAGATATGGAGGACGAGGCAGAAGCCTCCGGAAGCTATGAGGAGAGAGTAAGAGCTGCGGCCGACAAGAGGATAGCGGAGCTTATGTCTGTATACGGCGTGACCAGCGTGGAATACGCCATAACCGCAGGCGATACCGTAATAACAGGCAACAACAGCGATTTCCGCGTGAAGTCCTTCCTCAGCATTGCCGAGATACTCGATACACAGCTTGCAAACAGCGGAAAGGCTACTGCCGCTTCATCCATCATCTTCACTGTCATCGCTGCTGTGGTAGTAATGATAATAATATTCATACTCATGGCTGCGACCATCAAGAAGCAGCGCAGACATCTGGGCATAATGAAGGGTATGGGCTATACCTCACACGAGCTTATGCTGCAGCTGGCATTCAGGATAGTCCCGGCGACCATCATCGCAGTAATACTCGGGACCCTTCTGGCAGTTGCGCTGACAGGTTCCGTAAGCTCGCTGATAGGAAAGCTGGTAATAAGTCCCGCTGCGCTTGTTGCAGCAGATATCATCATGCTGCTGTTCTGCTTCGGCTGCGCATACTTCGGCGCAAGAAAGATAAAGAAGATATCGGTATATGAGCTTATGTCAGAGTAAGGAGGAGAATATGAAAAACAGATTCAGGACTGCTGCTGCGGCAGCGGCTGTGATAATGACTGCTGCTTCTGTCTCTTCGTCCGTTATAAGAGCAGACGAGAATAAGGCTGCCTCTCATTCGGCTGAGAGCAGCACTGCGGTGAGCAGCATAGGCTCGGTCAGCAAGACCTTCGGAGCAGCTGCCGCCATGCAGCTGGCAGACGAGGGCAAGCTTGAGCTTGACGCTCCGGTCACGGAGTATCTTCCGGATTTCCGCATGGCTGACAGCCGCTACAAGGACATTACTATCCGAATGCTCCTCAGTCATACCTCGGGGCTTATGGGCACTACGGGAGAGGACTTCATGCTCTTTGACGACAGAGACCCCGCCCCCCATGACACCCTTCTCGAAAAGCTCAGCACACAGAAGCTGAAGGCTGACCCCGGAGCTTTCTCCGCATACTGCAACGATGGCTTCACCCTCCTTGAACTGGTAATAGAGGAGGTCAGCGGAGAGAGCTTTTCCGACTACATAGAAAAGCACATCTGCACTCCGCTGGGACTGAAGGATACGGGCACTGCACTCGGCAGCGCATTCCGTGCGCCCGGTCAGGCGGGAGTATATACCGCAGGCTCCTGGTTCGCTGAGGACTATTGCATGGCTTCGGCATCAGGCGGCGTGATATCGAGCGCTGCCGACCTCAGCCGCTTCGGAAAGGTCTTCTTTACCGGCAACACGGAGCTGCTCTCGGAGAAGGCCAAGAACGAGATGAAGAAGAAAAACATCGGGGGAGAGTACGCAGAGGAGTTCGGTCTCGGCTGGGATACCGTGGAAAGCCGGGACTATGCAGAGGCAGGCGTTCAGGTCATAGAAAAGGGCGGCGACCTCAATTATCAGCACGCTTCGCTGGTGGTCGCTCCCGATGAGGAGATAAGCGTATCCGTGCTTTCCTCAGGCGGCAACAGCCTGGCAGACCAGCTGCTGGCAAAGGCCCTCCTTGATGTGGCGCTTGAGGAAAAGGGAATAAAGGTGGAGCATCCTGCACCGGAAGCGAAGGATATCCTTACTGAGGTGCCGGAGAAGTACGCGGCATACGAGGGCATCTACGTTTCATCTGGCTCGGTGGTGCGCATCACATTCCCGGAGCTTAAATATATGTGCATCGAGGACCTCACCGAGGAAATGGCGGCGGTCAGCAACTATATGTACACCACGGAGGATTCCTTCGTGAAGGTGGACGGAAACATCGGAAAGGGCAAGGCTGTGGAGTCCAGGGACCATATGACCATGAAGCTCACGAGCTTTGACGGAAAGGACTGCTTCACCGTCAGCAGCTGCAGCGATTACGGAGAGCTCGGTTACTTCCCGTCAGACGGATATGCCTATCAGAGAGCTGAGGATGTGAAGGTAAGCGACAAGGCCCAGAAGGCATGGGAGGAGAGAAGCGGAAAGAAGTACTATCTTTTCAGCGAGAAGTATTCAAGCGTTATGTATTCCGGATATCCTTCCGTGAAGGTAAATACCGTTTCTGAGCTCCCCGGATATACAAATCTCGGCACCATCGTGGACGAGGACCATACCACCTACAATACCGTGATGCCCGGCAGCCGCGACCTTAGTGACATAACTGCATTCAGCGACAGTGACGGAGACAAGCTGAAGCAGGAGACAGGAAATCTGACATACATCTCAGAGGACAGCATACCTGCTCTGGAGGACGGCATGGACAGCATAGTCCTCAGGACGAAGAAGGCTTCATGGTACACCATAGGCGAGTCGCTTGCCGGAAAGACAGTTACCCTCGGGATACCGGAAAAGGCAGCCGTATACGTCTATGACAGCTTTGACAGGCTGCACTATTCAAGCTACATGAAGGATTACGGCAGCAGGGTTACTCTTCCCGAGGGCGGAAAGATTGTCTTCCTCGGCGAGGACGGCGGAAAAATAACTGTCTCTTGAAAGGAGAAGGGAATATGAAATATCAGTGCCTTATGATCGACGACGATGTGATGATCGCCGAAACTACGGCTGAATACTTCAACATATTCGATATAAAGACGGCTTATGTCACAAGCTACGACGAGGCGGTGGACTTCCTCAGGGAGAACACCGTGTCCCTTCTGCTGCTGGACATAAACCTGGGAGAGAAATCAGGCTTCGAGCTGTGCAAGCAGATACGCGGGGAGCATGATATGCCGATACTGTTCATCAGCGCAAGGACGAGCGATGACGATGTCCTGACGGCCCTGAACATAGGCGGCGATGACTACATAAAGAAACCCTATACTCTCAACATCCTTCTTGCGAAGGTCAAGGCTATACTCAGCCGGTATGAGAGAGCAGCGGAGGCGGCTTATGCTGCCTCCGCTAAAGCCGTTTCTGAGCCCTCCGGCGAGGATGACAGGATATTGCAGGTAAGCGGCGGACTGGTACTGGACACCGACTCACACAAGCTGGTGAGGGAGGGAAAGGAGATACCTCTCAAGGCTATGGAGTATAAGATGCTGGAGTATCTTCTTCTCAACCGCGGCAGGGTCATCAGCAAGGAGGAGTTCCTGAAAAAGGTCTGGGAGGACGAGTACGTGGGCGAGGGCACCCTTGCCGTACACATCCGCCATATCCGTGAAAAGATAGAGACCGAGCCTAATGCCCCCGGCATCATCAAGACCGTATGGGGAGTGGGCTATATCATCGGTCCGCAGGAGGGCTGACGCCGGTATCATGAAGAGCTTTAACAGGATATTCATCATCCTTGCGCTGATATTCACCTCAGGAGTCATTGCGGCAGTGGCTTTGACAAGGATGCCGGAGAATAACGGCAGCGATGCGGTAGACCTCAACCGTGCGGTGCATATCATAAAGGATAACCGGACGGAGCTTCTGTCGCTGACGGAGGAGGACCTGGGCACGAAATTCGTGCTTTTCGGAGAGAACGGCCGCCGGCTTTCCTCAGAGCCGGCAGGGTACCTTATAGATGTGGATTCGCCGGCAAAGGCTGCGGCGGAGGACTATGTCTGCCTGCCGGTAGAGGAAAACGGGGACTACATCTGCACCCTTGTGGTGCCGAGGCCGGGAATGGGGCGCATAAATGATGCGAGGAAGAAGATAGTGACGGCAGGGCTGATGCTGCTCGGGCTTATACTGCTGTGTGCGGCTATATTCCGGATATATGTGGAATTCGCCGTTATAAGGCCCTTCCGGAGAATGGAGAAATTCGCCGGCATGGTGGCACACGGAGAACTCGATATCCCCATCACAAGGGACAGGAACAACCTCTTCGGAGCCTTTACCTCAAGCTTTGATATCATGCGTGAGGAGCTGAATGCTTCAAGGAGCAGGGAGAATGAACTGAGGAAGCGCAGGCAGGAGCTTATAGCGGAGCTGAGCCATGACCTGAAAACGCCTATCACCGGCATCAAGCTGGTGTGTGAGCTGCTCTCCGTAAAGCTGACGGATGAGTATGCCGTAGAGAAGATAAAGAACATCCATACCAAGGCGGAGCAGATGAACATACTCGTCAGCGACCTCCTTGCATCGGAGCTGGATTCCCTGGGAGAGATGACAGTCAACTGCCGTGACGAGAACTCGTATGTCCTGCATGAACTGGTGTCGCTCCACGACCCGCAGTCCATGGTGCAGGAGGGGGCGGTGCCGGAATGCCTGATAAGGACTGACCGTATCCGCCTTTCACAGACTATCGGCAATATCATCAGCAATTCCTATAAGTATGCCGGCACGCCCATACAGGTAAGCTACCGCATCAATGACAGATATCTTGAGATGGCGATAAAGGACAGCGGAGGCGGAGTCAGCAAGGAGGAGCTGCCACTTATCACGAACAAGTTCTTCCGCGGCACTGCCGGAAAGGCGGCGGGCAAGGAGGGAAGCGGCCTCGGACTGTACATAGCGAGCGCACTGATGGAAAAGATGGATGGCGAGCTGGTATGCTCATCGGACGGGACTGGACTTACAGTGACGCTGCTTATACCCCTTTCATAAAACATGATACAGTAAAGATAACGGCGGGGCATGGCGCCCCGCCGTCGGCTTGTCAAAAAACTACATCTTTTTAGGGGACGCCCTCTCTTGCAGGGCGTCCCCTCTTCAAAAACAGTCCACCGGACTGTTTTTGAATTCACCCCTTGCCGGGCGCTTTGTGGCTATATGCGGGACGCTGTCCCGCACCCTGCCAGAGGCTCTGCCTCTGGACTCCGCTAAAGGGGCGGAAGCCCCTTTAGAATCCCAACCGTTTGGTTTTAATGATGAAACGACCTTTTTGACAGACTTACGGCGGGGCATGGTGCCCCGCCGTGTTTTATGTATGTGATATCATTCTTACTCCGCACTGAGGAATTCCTCAAAGGACTTTATCCCGCCGTCTGTGGTGGAGGAGTAAGCGTAGTATTCAAGTATGCTCGAAGCATCCGAAGAATCAAGGAGCCCGTCCTTGTTGACGTCACCGATGGCTTTCAGCTCAGCTGTGACAGCGTCGCTTCCGGTGGATACCTGTGCATAGAGACTCAGTATCTCGGAGGCATCGTTGGCATCGACGATGCTGTCGCCGTTGGTGTCGCCTAAAGCAGCGGCAGGAGCAGCAGAAGGAGCAGCCGGTGTGAGCTTTATCACGATATCCTGATTCTCGCCGAATCCTTCAAACCTGAAATTTGTTCCGAAGTAGCTGCTGCTGTATGTCTCGGGAGTATCGTATACGTATACTGTGTAGTCGTAACCGGTGCAATAGAGATTATCGAAGGTCTTGACAGGGGTATCCGTGGTGTTCCATTTCAGATAGTTCGCGGGGATGTTCCTGCTGCGGAGCTCGGCGTTGACGCCCTTGACCGGCTCGCCTGTGACCTCGTCAACTATGGAGATGCTTGCTGAGCAGCTCTTCTCTGCATCCGGATCGGCTTCGATAAAGAGAACGGGGTGGATGTCGGTGATGCCGCCGCTGACCGTGAATTCCAGGCCGTTCTTTCCGTTCTCTGCGTTCTTTGTGAGCTGTTCGTATGTGGTCTCCATACTGAAGTGGCTGCGTTCCCTCAGCATACTTATGGATGCTGTCTCGCTGTTCATGGATACGAAGCGGTAGCCCTCAGCGGGAACTGCCCTGAGTTCGTATTCGCCGTCCGGAAGAGCGCCTGCGCCGAAGGAATTGTAGGAGGCGAATATATAGCGGAAGCCCTTGTCGTCATATACACCGCCGGAGCTGAGATCGGCATTCTCCATCGGGAAGACTGCTGCATCATTGAGGGATGACATGGAGGCATCTGCGGTGCAGAGCTTGCAGTCTATCCAGACGCTGCGGTATACCTCAGTGGGATAGAGGGGGACAGCTATCTTGTCCGTATCTCCGCCCTTGCTGAAGAAGAGGTGTGTTCTTCCGTCGTTGTTGGCGTTGCCTTCATAGGAGACATCCACGACATAGGTCGAGCCCTCGTGGTATTCGATATCGTCAATGGTCTTTACGGGCTCTGCCACTGCATCCCAGCTTGTGAGCTCGACAGCGTTCTTTCTGTCCCCGTTGGGGTATTCATAGAGGGTTGCGGTGCAGTCGCTTGAAGCTGCGGCCTTTGTCTTGTAATCGAAGACAGCCACCGTAACGGCGCAGTGCTTGTCATCGACGGGTACGGGATCCTCGGCCGGGAGCTCGACCGGCTTCAGAGCCTTCAGCTCCTTGTCTGTCATGGTGCGCTTCAGCTTGATAACGCCTTCCTTGTGTTCGCCCGGGCCTTCGAATTTAACGGTACACTCGCCGTAGGGTTCATATCCGGGGGGGTATTGATAACATTGAACTCGGCTTTATCGTCAACGAGTGTATCTATCTTCAGGGGATTGTATTCATTGGTGTTCCATACCATTCTTTTGTAGAAGGTATCAAAGCTCTGTCTGAGTATAACAGTGCAGCCGCTGAGAGGTTCGCCTGTATCCGCATCGACTACGGATATGGTCGCGGAATCGCTTTCTGCCTCGGCGGGTATCTTCTCAACGTAGAATTCAAGGCAGGTATCGGTGAAGCCGTTCTTTATATCGAATTCAACGGGCTGGGAAAAATCCCTGCTGCCGAAGTATTCGAGGGGCGGAGTATTGTCCATATCCGTGACCTTCTTTGCAGAGCCGCTGTACTTCTCAAGGGATCTGTATCCCTCGGCAGGCTTTACAACTGCGGTATAGTGTCCGTCCGGCAGCGCGAGGGTGGAGGTACGGGTGATGTATCTGTAACCGTCCTCGCCGATGATGTCGGCCTGCGCAAAGTACTTCGGATCGGAAGTTTCGGAAATTGAGCTGGAGCTGGACCTGACGCTGACGATGTTAGTTTCGAAATCTGCCATATCAGAGGTCGGAAGACCATAGGGATAGCCGCAGATGACTATCCTGTCGGTGCTGCCCTTTCCGTCCAGTCTTATCTTTGCCTCCTCCGGGAACATGAAGCCCCGGCTTGAATCATCGATGATGATGCGGTAATCAGCATCCTCGCTGTACTCAAGGCCGGTTATCTCTTTTGCGGGAGAAGCAGAAGCCTCCCATGAAGCTATCTCTGTCTGCTCCTCGCCCTTTACTGAAACGAGCTTCAGATTCACGCCTTCGGGCACGGCTTCGTTGAATGCAATGACGGAGACCGTTACCCCGCAGGTCTCTGATTTTTCTGCGGAGGTCTCCGCAGCAAATGTGGTAGTGAAGCTGTTCAGGCAGCTGCTGTATGCAGCGCCTGTTGTTGTGATCGCAGCAGCTGTGAGTATCGCTGCCATTTTTCTGATCATCATAGTGATCCCTCCTTATATCATATCTGCATCGCCGTAACCGGCGGTGCTTACGACTATTATATAATATTTTTACGAAAAAATCAAGCGCTTTTTAAAAGTCATCTCTTCCCGTAAATCTTTCTCTTGAAATTCACTTCTATCTATTGACTTTCACAGAAAAAATGATATAATTGAAAGTAGATAACTATGCAAAGGAGGCTGTCGGCTTGCAAGCAGGCGTTTCTACCGCCTGTCTCTACCCTAAACCGGTCGAGGAGGCGCTTTATGACCTCGCCGTGAACGGTGTGCCTTGTGTTGAGATATTCCTCAATACCCACTCCGAGCTCAGAACGAGCTTCGCTCACGGTCTGGCTAATATGATGAAGCGCTTTGAAGTCAGCTGCGCTTCCGTCCATCCCTTTACCTGCGAGATGGAGCAGCTTATGTTTTTCTCGGATTACGAGCGGAGGATAACCGACGCTCTCGAGTACCATAAGCTCTATTTCCGTTTTATGAATACCGTCGGTGCGGATCTCTTTGTTTTCCACGGACCCAAGCACGTCTGCGATACGGAGCAGTTCTGCGAGAGGTATTCAAGGCTCTGGCGGCTCGGTAAGGAGTTTGGCATAGAAGTCGCTCTTGAAAATGTCTCGCGCTGCGCCAGCGCTTCGTCTTCCTTCGTAAGAGAGGCTGCGGAGATGCTCGGCAGTGAATTCTCCTTCGTGCTCGACACCAAACAGGCTGTCCGCGCCGGAGAGAATCCCTTCTCCTTCCTCAGGGCAGCGGGGAACAGAGTGAGACACGTACATATCAGTGATTCCGGTGAGCTCGGCGACTGCCTTCTCATCGGCAGAGGCAGCTTCCGCTTCGGGAAGTTCTTCGATCAGCTTTATAAGCTTAATCCGGACTGCACAGTCGTGCTGGAGTTATACAGATCGGGCTTCGGCGGTATCAGCGAGCTGATCGCGGGATACGGCACCCTCGCCGCTATGCTCGGACAGTACGGCCGGAAGGAGGAAGAGGTATGAATTGTCCCTACTGCGGATGGGAGGAATCGAAGGTAGTAGATTCCAGACCCAAGGAGGATACCATCAAACGGCGCAGGGAGTGCATGAAATGCGGTTCCCGCTTCACTACCTTTGAGATAGTCGAAAAGCCGCAGCTGATGGTCGAAAAGAAGGGCGGTGCCCTCGAGAGCTTCGACAGGGACAAGCTGATGAAGGGCGTATACACCGCCATGAAGAAGCGTCCCGTTCCTATCGACAGGATCAATTCTATCGCAGATTATGTAGAGAGCTACTTTGCCAACGAGCAGAGGAACATAGCCCGCTCAAAGGAGATAGGCGCACTCGTGATGAGCCGCCTGAGAGAGATAGACCCTATTGCATATATCCGCTTTGCCTCGGTATACGAGGACTTTACAGATGTCGACAGCTTCGTTGCGATAATCAGCGAGCTTGGGCATAAACCCGCCGGAGATGCTCCGGAGGAGATCAATAATACTAAAGGAGACGAAGAAAATGAATGAATTCTTAAACACCGTTGACGGCATCCTTGACAACTTCAATGACAGTGAAGCACAGAGCGCAATCGCAGAGGATGCAGAGAAGTATAAATGGCTCGGAGCAGTTCCGTATATTCTCCCGTTCTTCTTCTTTGTACCGATCGTTCTTGACAACAATTCCCAGTTCTGCAAGTTCCATGCAAATCAGCAGCTCTGCTGGCTGATAATCTTCCTTGCAGTATGGGTAATTTCTGCTATCATCGGAAAGATCCCGCTCGTAGGCTGGCTCATCAAGACAGTTATCGTTATTGCTCTTCTTGCCTGCATGGCAGGTCTTGCTTACGGCGCTTACAAGGGCAAGGCTATAAAGATACCCGTACTCGGTGATGCTCTCAAGGTATTCAAGTAATATCAGCTCACAGGCATCCTGACTGAACCGCAGTCCTCGCTGTATATCAGCGAAGCAGCGGCAGTCTTATCGCATACGATCAGCTCCGCCAGCATCCTTCTGCTGCCGGGGCTGTAGTTCGTTATGCGGTACATATAAAGTACCGCATCCCTGCCCGCAAAGCTCCTGAGAGGGAGCCCCTGCCTGTCCTGTATGTCTGCATACTCTCCGTAGGCACCGGTGAATGTGAGAGGGATAGTTATGTTCTTCTGCGCTATCTCCTCAGCCTCCCAGCCGTGGAGGGCGAAGTAGGATATGCGCTCACCGGCAGTTCCCGCCGGAACGGGCTGCGCCTCGCCGGGCGGCTCTCTGTCCGGACGGCTGAGCAAAAGCGCAGCACCGAGGACTGCGGCGGCAGTAAGGGCGAATATGACAAGGAAACGTTTCTGCATGGCTTACCTCCGTATATGTTATGGTAAAGGGTATTCCGGCGGCGGCGTGATTATTACTGAAGGGGGAAGCCATGATACGGCTCGACAAGTATATATCCGAAAGAACAGAATATACCCGCAGCAGTATCCGTGAGCTGGTCCGCAGGAAACAGGTCACAGTTGACGGTGTTCCCGCAAAGGCGCCCGATATGAAGATAGATCCGGAGACTGCCTCCGTAACTGTATGCGGGGCAGCGGTAAGGGCATCGGAGTACAGATACATCCTCCTCAACAAGCCGGAGGGATATGTATCCTCTACCAGCGAGCATGACGGAAAGAACGTCATGGAGCTGATACCTCCTGAACTGAGGGCGAAGGATATGTTCCCGGCGGGCCGCCTTGACAAGGACTCCCTCGGGGCTCTTCTCCTTACCAATGACGGGGCGCTTGCTCACAGGATACTCGCTCCTTCCCGCCATATCCCCAAAATATACATTGTGAAACTTGACAGAGTGTTTCAAAATAATTATATTGACCAATTCAAAAATGGTATAAAATTAGATGTTAACGAGACCTGCCTGCCCGCAAAGGTCAGGCAAGCGGAAAACTGCGATAAACTGGCTTTTGTTGAGCTGACGGAGGGGAAATTCCATCAGGTCAGGAGAATGTTCAAAGCTGTTGATAACTCTGTGGAAAAGTTAATGAGAGTTTCTTACGGCGGTTTGATTCTTCCCGAAACACTGGGCTTTGGCGAGTGCGTAGAACTATTGCACAAAGATGTTGAAAACCTGTTCCGGCCAATGGATTTCGATGCTTTTTGCGATAAATTTTCTGTTGTTTTTTCGGCAATCTTAATAAACCGTTAACTTCATCTTTGGCAATAAAGCATCTTGCAAATCAGGCGCAAATATGATAGAATACTAATATAGCTGATAATGTGCAGGCAAACGGTCAGCAAAAAGAAAAGTATTGGAGGACTCATTAAATGGCAGGCTTAAAACTTGAACACATTTACAAGAAATATCCGGGCGGAGTAGTTGCCGTTTCAGATGTAAATCTTGACATAAGAGATAAGGAGTTTATCGTTCTCGTTGGACCTTCCGGCTGCGGTAAGTCAACAACTCTCCGTATGATCGCTGGTCTCGAGGAGAT
>CAMKMD010000021.1 GCA_946413815.1 uncultured Ruminococcus sp. | reverse complement strand
TGAAATAATACCCATTATCTTCTATCCATGTCCTTGTTGATCCGACACGGAAAAGGCCTTCCGGCTTCAGTATCTTCCCGGCAGCATTGTTGATTATTCTGATATGCGGCTCCATTTTACACCTCGTTTTCTTTTTACACTTGCTTTCGAAGCAGCGCACGCTACCCCTGAGAGCTTATGCAGATGGCTTTAAAATACGTCATATTTTGCATTTTGAATCACACGTTCTATATAGACTTAGCAGTATGTAACTGTATTTCTGTTAACTACGAAGTCTGCTTGTCTGTACTGCTCTTATCATCGCCATCCGGAAATATATTATCCACCTCTCTGTTATAGATATCGCTGATCAGCTTTGCAAGAGGTTTGTCCATCTCTCCATGTCCATCTGAAACCAATCCGAGAAGGAAACAGCGTATCTCCTCTTTCGTGACCTTAGAATCGCCGTCAGTGACTTTCATATCAATCTTTTCACAGATACTGTTAATATTATTCCTGTAGAAATCCTCTTCAAGGTAAATTCTTAAGATCAGAAACACATTAATCGCTTCATCAAGATGATTCTTATATAGTTCTTCAAGTCTGAAAAGATCAATTTCGTTGTCTATCAGCTTCTTTCTGCTCATGTCAGTACAAATATTATTGATCGTCAATTCGCATTTTTTTCTGATATCAGGTAAAGAATCCTTCCCCTTTCCAAGCCATATATCAACAATATCCCTCGGTTTACTTTTTTTCACCCTGATATTGAATTCTACATCATTTTCAGAAGAGTCTTCATATGGATATATTGTCTCGAAATACCGGTCTCCCTTCATCAGCGAATTGCAGATGTGGCATGACGGAATAAAATTGAATGCAGATAAGGCAAAAAGCGGGAACAATGATTTGGGATAAAAGTGATCAAGGTCTGCTGTAGTCTTACCCTTGCCCTTATTTGTCCATGACGTTATATATTGGCGATTACAGTACGGGCAGGTTTTGAGTCCGAGCGAATCGATCAGATCATGTCTTTTTTTATCACTGAGCAATGAGTAATCTGTATACCTGATATCAACGTTTCTTTTATCGCGTTTTACTGACGCAAGAAGCATTTCATTTGCTTTATCAAAAAGAATGTTTATCAAAAGCTTCAATTCCTGGTAAGTTTTTATTATGGGTAGATTTTTAGCGGTTACGGTATTACTGCCAGTAAGCTTTGAGAACGCTTCAATCCGACAATCTGCATAAAGATCACTATCTTTTGATTCTAACCTATTTGTTACAAATTCAATAACACTATCAAAGCCTTGTACAAATGGATTCGAGGGACGAGAAGCACTGCATATTTTATTATTTTTGAAAGCATACTCTATAGCCTTTGAGGTATCTTTTTTATCAATCTCTTCGGGATAAGCTCTATATAAGTTCTCCAAAAATGTTTTTTCAGCTATTCTATCATTATTACAACAACCATGAAACCGACAGATATCCATATACAGTTCCATTCCTGGAGTCTTCAATACCTCTTCACGAGAACCGGTAAGGAGTGTTTTAAACTGTATTCTGTAATTCATAGATAAGTTTATATCAGGAAGAAACTGAACTGTAAAATCATCTTTTGTTTTGTCAACTGTAATTTTCTTGGGAGTTATTTTACCATTTTTGAATTGTTTTATTATATGATCATAATACTCATCCAAGTATTTCTTTTCAAAGAAACTATTTAAACCTATCATAATAATTCCTCTTGCTTATCCATCTTGTCCATTATTTCCCTAACAACATCAAGCAGTTCATTCTTTTCTTCTGATGGTTTATTCAAATCATGAATATCTCCAGATCTTTCTTCACTAACATTTTCAGATTCTATTCTTTCTTTTGATGAAGGTTCTTCGTGCAATTCATATTTTTCCAATGCTTTCTTTAACTTTCGTAAGTTTTCATTTCTCTGTTCTACAAGCTTACGCTGTTCTTCGCGCAAATCTCCATTTTCAGATTCAAGTTCTGCAATTTTCTCCGCCTGTTTCTCTTCAACAGTTTTAGCTTTGGAGCAATATAACAGATACTCTTCCTTTAGCTTATTTCTCAGAAATGTATCACCGACCGCAGAGATCAGTTTTATTATTTCTTTATCATCAGGCTTCTTACCATTTTCGTCTTCCTTACCGTGAATATAGCCAACAATATCCTTTAATTTCTTCTCGGCGAATTCACCTATACCTGTATCGCCAATGAAAAAGCCTTCCCTGAACAGCTGAAAGATATTAGAGGCAAATGTATCACAGCCATCTACCTTATTTATTCTCTCCTCTGTATCACAGTCGTCTTTCTTATTTTTCTCTTTCTTTAGGAAAAGAACATTTTGCTACGGAATGTCAGAAAGCATGATTGGAGAATGAGTTGCAACAATTACGCTGATATACTGTCCCGGAAATATTTTAGGGAATACTGTAACAATATCATTTATCAGGCTCCTTTGCCATTCAGGGTGAAGAAGCATATCAGCTTCATCAAATAACAAAAGAATACTATTTGTAGGACGATATAAAACACGAAATTCGCCTTTCCGCCATCTTTCAGAAATAATCACATCATATAGCCTTGAATACAATTCAAGCCTTGAGATCTCGCCAGATGAGAGATTCCATGAGCAATCAAAAACATCACAGAATCTTGACACTCCCTCATATTTCTTCCAGAAATCTTTAAATGAAACGCTAAAAGGAAGAACTTTTTCATTCGTGTTGTCATTATAAGATATATCAAAAGTTCTCGAGTCAGTAAACTCACATTCAAAAGATGTGTTAATCGATGGAATCATATTGTTATTTATATAATCATACAAAGCTTTCAATTCTCTTATGCACTTAACATCTTTTTCATTCTTTTCATCTGCTATCTTTTCAACAATCTTCCCAACATACTCATACAGAATACCTAGATTATTCCAACAATCGTTTTTACAAAAACGATTGTCTTTAACAGTTTCACAAAGTGACATAACAAAATCGTCATATGAAAACTTAGGTGCGTACCCACTGCCAAAAAGATTGAATAACACGCAAAACATAGTAATTGACAAGTAACCTTTGAAATAGTTTTCAAATGAAGAATCTTTTGTTCTTTGATTCTGAGTTAATAATCCAATGTATAATTCAAAATAGTTTTTGAAGACTTTTTCAACTAATTGATCATTAGTATACTTAATCACTTGCTGCCATCTCAATCCCATATCTATAGAATATTGCTTTAGTGCATAATAGCTCTTAATAATTTCTGAATTCTCGTTCTTCAAATTATCATTCGCCCAATTCACTAAGGATTCTATTGTATTCTCAACGTCATAGACTACAGGCGATACTTTAACTAATGACGGCAATTTGAATCCTATAACTTTCTTTGTTATATTATCAGCTTTTTCTATAAACCTCAGTTGCTTATTAAATTCATCTGTAAAGAAATCTCGGCAGTTACTTAAACTCTTCCTGTTTCTTTTTGTTTCAGAATACGCCAACAGATTTCCGCTTGATAGATCAATAATCGATGAATTCTGAGAGTTTAGTCTCGACCAATCTAACGCTTGTGAATAGTATAAACAAGAAACCGGCGGCTTAGGTTCAAAATAGCTATACATTCCCTTACGGTTTTCGATGCTCAGCTTTAATGACTCTTTTTCACCACTAAACTCGTAACAACTGATTTCTTCCTCGTTACTCCAAACAGCTCCATTACTAAAGACAATAATACATTTCGCATCCTTCGAAGAGAAATTAAAGCATTCCATAATAGCAGACAGAATCGTAGTTTTTCCCGCACCATTCTCCCCGACTATAGCAGATATACTTATACTGTCTCCATAAAAGTCGCTGACATAGTCCTTGTTTTTCACTCTTGTCAGTGTATTACTCTCCGGATCAAATGTATAAGTGTATTCATTTGTAAATTGAAAACCCTTGTTTCTGATTGATCTATAGCTCTTTATCCATAAAAAAGCAGGTATATATTTATTATCCATTTCTAACTCCAGTCCGCTTATGATAGCCGCCAAAGGCGGCTATCTTGTACGCTTTATACTGTATTATAGTACGATGTACGATTATTACCTGCGCCTCTTCCCAAAGTAGTCGATAAGTACGCTCTTTATGAAGTTATACCTACGGGCGTAGGAGTTTTCAACACGTATAAGTTCAAAACCATGATCACGGCATATCTGATTCTTTTTCCGGTCACGCTCACGTACTATCTCACTTTCGATATGCTCCTTGCCGTCAAGTTCTATCGCAAGAACAGGCATTTTGCGTCTGCTGTAATCACGCTGATAGATAACAAAATCAAATCGTCCTGTATAGAACAGGTCTGAGCAGGAAACGTTATCAGCAAATACCTGTGAGATAGCAACCTCACGCTCTACGCTGCATCGTCCCTCGTTCAGAAGAATATTATCCAGTGCATGATTCAGATTCTGAAGGAAGGCCTCTTCCGTCTCGGTACTGTACGGCTTGATTCCGAGTGCCCGTGACGATACATTCTTAGGGGTTACCTCAGTCTTTCCGTTGCTGCCGACGTAATTCACAAGCTCATAGATATCATCAGGCTGATCCGGTTGGTGCAGCCTTTCAAGCTCCTTTATGCTTGAAAGAACGATAAGCTGTTCCTTTGCCCTTGATACAGCAACATTGACAAGCTCCCTGTTGTTTTTCAGCCAGTCATAGGTCTTGGGATTAGTCTTGTCCGTAAGTGCAAGAGAAAATAGTATAATGTCCTTCTCATCGCCCTGGAATGCATGAACAGTTCCGCAGGTTATATTATCAAGGTGAGCTTCATGCAGAGCCTTCTGAATACAGTCACGCTGATTGGTAAACGGAGTTATTATGCCGATTGACTTATCCTTGTTCATCTTTATGAACTGAACTATCCTGTCAGCTTCTGCAGGTGCTGTATTCTTATAATCGGTCGTATTGTACTGTATATCGCTGAATATCAGCGGAGTATCTGACTTTTCTCCGGTTTTGACCTTGAGCCTGCCATTGTAGTACTTTTTGTTGTTGAACTCGATTATCTTCCTGTCACAGCGGTAATGATAGCTGAGAAGTATCTCGTCACTGACAGCATCACAGGCAAGAAAAGTCTTATAAACAGAATTGGCGATATAATCATATTCCGGAGCAACGTTATACTTCCTGCGCAAAGTGTCATTGACACTCTTATCAAGCAAAACGACCGGATTGAGTTGCTGCGGATCTCCTACAAGCATCAGATTATTTCCCCTGATAATAGGCACAAGTGACATAGCTGTATTACACTGGCTTGCCTCGTCCATTATGACCATATCAAAATACTGTGCAGGCGTACCGAGTTTGTGAGCCGATATGCAGGTCGTAGCAATGACAGGAAATACCCTTTGCAGTTTGCGGAGGTTCTCTTCATCGCTTATCCAGCGATTGAATTCTGTGATCCTCTCCTCTTTATTTGTTATACCGAGTATTTCCATGAAGTCGGCATATTTCGGTTCTTCAAGCCTCTTGATATACATTGCAGAAGTATAGAACAGATACTTGCGGAAAATCTCCTGATCGTCTGTGAGAAGCGACAGCGCCTCTTCGTCAGTAACTGTTCCGATCTCCTTCAAACGCTTTTCTACCTGATAGAGCTGGCGATGTTCAAGGTCAGTCTGAAAGTTCATATTATCGTTCAGCTTGTATAGATCGGAAATCGCATCTCTGCGCTCTTTCAGTTCGATACGCTCCTCATGCTTTTTCAGAAGCTCGGTAAGCTTTTTAGTCTGATCAGTCTTATCTGTTTTGTTCTTGTTCAACGTACTCTCATAGATAGTAAGTGTCCTTGCATAGGAGTATAACTCTCTTATCCGGTCAATAGCTTCTTCAACCTTCTTATTGCTGCCAAGCCTGAGAACAGGAAAAGGTATAATACGGTCACGGTATTTCATACTTCTGAGCACATCAAACACACCGTCTATCGGGTGATTATTGTATGACGAGAACAGCACTGTCTTGTCATTGAAAAAAGCAGATATTATAGTATTTACTATGGTATTGCTCTTACCGGTGCCGGGAGGCCCCTGTACATAGACAACAGGGTATTTCAGGGCATTGTGGATAGCAAGGAGCTGGTCGAGGTTTATCTTGTTATTGAGAAGAGTAATGGGATAGTCCTTGCGGCGTCGTGAGGGTGCTGTCAGGTCGCCGAAGAAGGCTTTAATCGGCACTGTCGCTCTATCCTCGTCATACATATCGAGTATCTCGCGATATTCTATTGAAAGATCTACAAGGTGTTCACTTTCAATGCAGATAAGGTAAGGCATATCATCAACACCGATTATCTGCCGGTTTGATGCAGTTATCCTGTCCTTGATGAGCTCTGCATTCTTTTCAAAGTCTTCAAGGAGATAGTAATCATCTGCATCAAGGAACTGCCGGATACTCTCCTTTTCACCTGCAATGGTGAACTCCTTGCATACAGTGATCTCTTCCTCAGGACGGAGAGTCCTGCTTCTTACATCAAGCTCAAGTCTGCGGTATGCGAGTACGTACAGGCCTTTTTTTGTGTTGATACTCAGCAGATTGAGACAGAACTGTGTTACCTTGCGTCGCTGATACTCACCCTCAAAGCGATGCCTGAAGCTCTTTACGATCGCCTTGAACTGTTCTTCATCAAGTATATATCCTTCCGGTGTCAGCTTATCGCCGTCAATACGCTCAATAAGATCATATTCTGATTTGTACGGTATTGAATCAAGCTTGTTGCAGTCTGAAAGGTAATTCAGTATTTTAAGATTCGCAGTATTATTGAAGATAAAAGCATACTTATTCGGATTCAGCTTAATATCTTCTGTAAGTCCGGTATTGACCGGCTGATAAGTTCCGTCAAGCACTTTTGCCGATTCTATGCTTTCTATGTATATTTTCAGCTCGGTATTCCGGAATGTGCCGAGGTGAAGGCCTTCAACACGCAGCGTCTTATAACGTGTATCCATGTCATATATCCCTATCCAGTACTTTGTAACGCTGCCCTGTTTGTTACGGTATTCGATACTAAGCCATTTGCCTTCATGTATTGCTTTGAATATTTCTCTGCCGATGTTGTTCATAGCTTCACCACCTGGATCATATGTATGTATTGATTATACCATGTTTCCGGTGATAAATCAATAAAAAGCAAAGAAAATCGGGGCAGAGCCCCGATTATTAAAATCCTCTTAATTCAGTCTTTTTCAGCAACCATTCTCTTCTGATCATCCAGAGATTTTCCTGTTTCCTGAACAATGGTTTCAGATGCTTCTGTGAGCTCACCGTTTTCAGTAAGCAGAGGCGTATCCAGAACGGCTTTTATGCTGCCCACTACAGCAGCACAGGCTGCAACTGCTTTTTTCGACTCAGGCCTATAGGAGCTATAATCATCGCCTTCCTCTGCAACGATATCCTCCATACGGTAAACAAGAGGAAGAAAGTGTGCGTCAAGTCTGGCAAGCAGATTATAGAACATATAACAGCGTCTGCGGATCGATTCGCACATAAGAGAAGCCTGATACAGCTCCTCACATATTACCTGAGCCTGTGCCTGATTCGACTTCGCATTCTCCAGTTCCATTGTCGCCTTTGCCCCGCCGATCAGTCCCATAACAAGCAATGCGGGTCCGGCTACAAGTCCGCCAAGTACAGCTGTACCACCTGCAACACCTAATCCGCCTGCTGCAAGTGAGCCGCCTCCGAAGAAAGCAAGCGTTGCATTTGTCGCTGCTGCACCGCTGAGTGTGGCAATGGCTGTTCCTGTTGAGGCAGCAGCAAAGGTAGATGCAGCGCTATAGGCACCGAATGCTGTCAGCGCTCCTCCCATCGTACCAAAGGTAGCGCTCTTTACTATGCTCATGGCAAAACTGCCCATCTCCCTTAGTTCTTCAAACTCTTTCTTGTCAATAGGCATCCTGCTCAGTTCTTCCAGTCCTTCTGATGCTCTGAAATCGATATTCTTGATCTTCTGAAATGTTTCTATAAAGCTCTGAACACTTGAATTGAGAATGAAAAGCTTTTCCTTTCCGAGGTTTTCAAGCGCCTCACGACAGAAATCGCGCCGCTGTTCAAGCTGTGCTTTCGCTTCATCGATGCTTGTACTTGCATCTTTATTAATCTTTTTAGCTTCACGGGTGTTCAATACCGCCTTGACGGTTTTTCCTGTACCGATCGTACCTGAAGCAGCGGCAATTCCGATGAATAACAGTGGTAATGGCATAACTCTCCTCCTCTCACATAAGCAATTCAGCTATACTGTTTCTGATGACCTGTTTACGGTCTTCCAGTTCATTTATCATTTCTTCGATCACGATATATGGACGGTTTGTGGTTTTTAGCCATTCCGTCTCCTTTTCCAGAGCAGTAAGGGTCTGTACTGTCGATTCCATTTCAAGGAAGATGCTCTTGTCGATATCGAGCTTTCTGGCAGTAAACTTCAGAAACTTTCGCTCGGTATCTGCATATTCGCCGTCACTGTTTGCAATGGCAAGCAGATTCCACAGCAGAAGCTTCGGTATGATCTCAGACTGCTTTGAACGTGGTATCTTGGTAAGAACAGAATCTGCGCCTTCCTGGATGACATCATAGTAGTCTTCAGGATGACCTGTTCTTACAAGAACGCAAGATTATCGTTGTTAATCTCGGCAACGAAGTTGGCGACAGCACACATCAGCTACTCGATATGCTGGTAGGCAGTCTCTTCAACTGGCAGATGTCCCATGATAATGGCTTTCTATCCATCGCGATAGATGAACTTATAGATCAGGACTTCAGCATTGGTTCTCCACTCCAGACTATTGTAAAGCAAGGACGTAAGTTCCATACAGCTCTGATAGGCACTACTCAAGATTATTATAATCAGGGAAGCTCACATCTCGATGTGATGAAACAGGCGAATATGAAGAGTTTCTGCCGTCCTGGCAAATCTGAGGACCGCGTGGCTCAGAAACTATGATACAGTAACGCCGCTGCCGCTGGTGTCAACAGCTTCAACCCCGGAGATCAGATTCTTGAATTCTACGGATACAACAGAGACACAGGAGAAAATGAAGCAATTGTTATAAAAGGGAGGGTTGTACATTTTGTTGACACGCCGCTCTATGACGAATTCAAGAAGAAGTATACAGAACCCCAATATCCTCCCGGATACTTTGGAAACGTTCTCTGATAAAGCTAAAACAGCCTCCCTCGGGAGGCTGTTTCTTCATTTATAACCTGCTCACAGCATCATCAGGAAACATATCGAATGGAATTCCGTTTCCGGCTCTTTCCCCTTCTCGATAAATGGCAGAACGTGATCTGCGTACTCAGCGAGCTTTCCGTAGGCTTTGCGGTTGTTGTCCCGATAACGGTCATTCAGAGTATAATCCGTGAAGCAGAGGCTGTCAGCTGCCGTTCTCGCTTCTTTTATGTACTCATGTATCTCCTTCCTGTCAGCGCCTTCTTCAATAAGGTACTGCGTATACAGTATATTACAGAGGCACCACTGAAGTACCGGAGCGAAATGCCGGCGTTCTGCGTTCTCCTCAGGATCGGTGAGATAACCGGACAGCTCTTCACGCGAAGGTATAAGAACCTCCCCGGCATCATCAGTTTTCCCGCTTTTCAGATACACCTCAGCAATCAGAATCCTTATAAGTATTCTTCGTTTAATGTACGGCAGATTGAACGCTTCATCAACTCCCTCGGTATATCGCTTGCTGTTTATATCCAGCGCTCTGTTCAGAAGAGACAGTGCCCGCTCATGCTCACCGTCTATACTGCTTATGACGCCCGCAAGGATAAGGCTCTTGACATATGTCGGCCGGCTGATCGAAAGCGTCCCCTCCGAGCCGGTACTCTCTATCATATCATAGAGCTGAAAGGCCTTGTTCAGCCTTTCCTTAGCCTTTGCGAGCAGCTTATTACGTTCTTTGCCTTTCTCCCTGAGAGCCATACGAATGTAAATATCTGTATATGTATTTTCGGAGAGCATCAGACTTCCGGGGCCGAGTATCCCGTCCTCAAGCAGCTTCTCCCTTATGACACATACCTTTTCGGCATAGTCGAGCGCCTTGTCGAATTCATTGATTATCTTGTTTATCTGTGCAAGATTTGTATATGCTGTAGCGCACCTTCTCTCCCTGTCCTCAAGCAGCTGTTTTCTGTGCTGCAGGGAGAGTTTAAAATACTTCTCGGCATTTGCGAGATCAAAGGCCTTCATCATTACAAAAGCGAGATCATTTTCAGCAGAGGCGGTAAGCCATCGCACATAATCGATATGCTCACCGGAATAGCTGTTAAGTGCTGAGATATAATTATAATATGTATCAATGGACTTCTCCGTCTGATGAGTATATGAGTAGTATATAGCCTCACGTTGAAGGAAGGTGACAGTCGCAGGGACACCGTTCTTCATCTGCTTCTCGAGGATCTTTCTCTTCTGCTCAGCCTCCTCTGACATATCAAAGCAGGGATTCAGACTTGAAATAATTGACAGCACCTGCCTGCGGTATTCCTTTGCCTCATGGAAATAACGGCTGTAATTCTTGGTATCCTTCTTATGCCAGCATCCTATTACAAGAGCACTGTAAAGTCTCATAAGGTAAAGGCAGACTGATATATCAGACCGGTGATCTGCAGCAGCATTTATCGAAGCGATACATATCTGTATAGCCTGCTCATTATTGTTCTTTACATTGAAATGCTCCCGCTTCTCATTGTTCAGCTCTATCGCATATTGCAGCAGAGTCTCAAGGCTTATCCCGGCAAGCTTCCCTATGCGCTCGCCTCCGGATTTCAGAAAATGCCGCCATTCCTCATTAAAGAGGAATTCGTCTCCGTTATAGAAGGAGGTCAGTATGCTTGACCGGATAAGCTCCTCAGCAGATTTCTCCTCTTCTGAAAGCAGCTCGACGAGCCTGTCGAATTTCTGTGCAGCAAAAAGAGTTGATGCCGACTTAGTATCAGGGAGCTCAGCCCTGCATTTGTCGCCGAACAGGGATGCTATAGTAAGCAGCATAAAGGCGGAATAGGGATCAGTCCTGTTCATATCCCGTATACGCTCTTTCAGACCTTCTGCCGAACCAAGATCATAGCTGAGAAGCTTATCCACGATATCATTAACGACTGTGTCATCCGGATCGCTCCTTGAATACAGCTCACCTATCCTTCGTGATTTTTCTATCTTCTCTGCAAGCTGATCGGAAATGCAGTTCCTGATGAGCTTAAGATTTCCGTTATTGAGTGATGCTCCGTCATTCTCCATAAGGTAATCCGCAAGTTGGATACGGAATTCTGTATTGCTGCTGTCAAGACGCTTGTTGAAGAAGTTGGCAGAGTCATTTCCGGAAGCCGGATCTTTGAAACTGCTGATAAGATCAATAAGATCATTTGCTTTGGTTTCACGGAAGGGCTGATCAAAACAGGCTATCAGCCATTTCCTTATTTCCTTATTGACCTGCTTTTTATTGAAAAGCTCGGAGCTTAGCAGCTTGTAGATAGCGGTAAATGATAGTTTTTCCATACTTACCTCCTGTTTTTTTCCAGCGTTTTCTTCACATCTTTCCATTTTTCACTTTTTCTGTTAATTCTGATTATACCACATTTTTCGCCGTTTTTCAATACTTTTGCCCGCAGCCTTCTCTTGTTTCCGTCTGCTTTTCCTCTTTTCCCCAAAGAACGAAAAATAGTCCTTAAAACCTCGTTGTTTTTCCATAAACCAAAAGCTATAATGGAATCACACCAAGAGGAACGGAGGTGAAGAAACATGAAGGAAGGTGAAAAGATCACGGAATTCATCACATCACTCCATCCCGCAGATATCCTTCTCCGGCTGTTCAGTATACAGAAGGAGCTCGGCGCATCCGCTGAGAAACTGATATTTCCGGAGCTGAAAGACGGAGTCAAGGATACCCCGCCGGAGATAGGATATGTATTCTTCGGAGAAGAGAACGGGACAGGATGGTGTGTACAGATAGTAGCTGACGAATGCTTCGGAAGGACGAGCGTATTCATCAGTGCTGTCGGATCAGACGAGTTCTCCCTTGAGGAGAGCATCACCAAAGGCGATCTTATCGCTGAGCGTCTCAGAGAGGCGTAAGCGAAATAACAATTATATTTTATGGAGGTAATCTTATGAAAACTACAAGAAACTACAGACGTATGGTATCAGCTGCAATGGCAGCAATGATCTGCTTCGGATCAGTCATCTCACCCGCAAACACAAGGCACACTGCAGGTACTGAGATAACTGCTTCGGCTGTGAAGGCGGGCATCTCTCAGCAGGATGCTGTCAACTGGGCAAAGGCCCGTGTCGCCGAGGGCTGGCATGAAAATCCAGACGGTGTATGGGGTTGTCAGTGCGTGGATCTTGTCTATGCATATGGTAAATTTTTAGGTGAAAATGTTCCCTCTCTCAACGCATATGAGTATGCTTCATGGAGCCTTCCTGCCGGATGGACAAAGGATAATAATCCGAGACCTGGAGATATATTCGTTCAGGGTAGGAATGTTGGAGGAGCAAGTGACAATGGGCATACAGGAATAGTTATCAGTGTGAACGGCAACAGTGTAATTACTGCCGAGACTAACTACTGGACAGATCACTTCGGAAATCCCAACGCAAGAACTCCTGATCCTCCGAGAGACAAGTCTAAGTTCACTGTATTCATCCACCCGAATTTCGGCACAGGTGACCTTCCCACACCTCCCCAGCCCGACGGAAAGTGTGTTATATCTGACGGCACCTGCTGCATCAAGAACGTGGGCACAGGAAAGTATATGAACTACGCTTACGGCTGGAAAGCAGGCAACAGCTACTATCCCATGATTGTTTGTGACAAGGACAATTCCCCGGAGCAGAAATTCAATATAAACGGTCTCGGCAGTGACAAGTACCGCATCACAAGCGGCTATAACAGCGGCATTTCCATGAACGTCTGGGCATCTACAGAATCAGATGTTACACTCGGCTGTGATATCACAGGATTCAGCAGTCAGAACGACAACACACAGAAATTCTACATAGTCCCCATTGGCAGCGATGAGTTCCTTATTGAGAGCGGTCAGAACAGCAAGCTCGTTCTCGGTACGGAAGAGAGAAACGGCTACACTCACGTAGTTCTTCAGGCATACGATAAGAACAACAGAAATCAGGTCTGGAACCTCGAAGGCGTAGAGGCATCAATGCAGCCGGCAAACGGTGAAAAGCCTATCGCTCCCGAGCCCACATTCAATTCTACAGTATCTGACGGCAAGTACAACGTCATCAATTCCGGCACCGGCAAGTACATGAACTATGCTTACGGCTGGAAGGCAGGCAACAGCTACTATCCCATGATAGTCTGTGATAAGGACGGCTCACCTGAGCAGACCTTCAACCTCAAGCATCTCAGTGGCGGCAAGTACCTTGTAACAAGCGGATATGACGGCGGAATCTCCATGAATGTCTGGGCAGGCACCGAGTCCGACGTCAAGGCCGGCTGCGACATCACAGGATTCAGCAGTGAGAACAACAACACACAGACCTTCTACTTCGTACCCGTAGGCAATGGTGAGTATGTAATCGAAAGCGGTCAGGACTGCGGTCTTGTGTTCGGTCTCGTTGAGAGAAACGGCTACACTCACATCGTTCTTGAGACCTACAACGAGGGCAACAAGAACCAGAGATGGAAGCTCAACTCACTTGATGCTCCTAAGGCTACAGAGGCTCCCAAGCCCGTAACTACCAAGGCTCCGGCAACTACAGCCAAGCCTGCAACTACCACTACTGCGGCTCCCGCAACTGCAAAGCCCGCAGCTACCACAGCAAAGCCTACAACTACAGTTCCCGCAACCACAAAGGCTGCCATGAAGATACTCCCTGCTGAGATAACCATGAAGGCCGGCGACACAAACGAGCTTCTCGTTCTCAACGCTCCTGACAAGACAGTCAAGTGGACAAGCTCCAACACCAAGGCCGCAGCAGTCAAGGACGGCGTAGTAACAGCAGTCGGCGCAGGTGAGGCTGAGATATTTGCTGTAAGCGGCGGAGAGAGCTGCAGCTGCAAGGTCACTGTCGTGGCTGATACTCCCAAGGCAACAGAAGCCCCCAAGGCAACGATGAAGGGCGATGCAAACGGCGACAGCAAGGTCAATGTGGCAGATGCAGTCGCTGTAATGCAGTACATCTCCAACCACACAAAGTACGCTCTCACAGATGCCGGTCTTGCAAATGCAGACTGTGACGGTGTGGAAGGCATCAGCGGCAATGATGCGATCATGATACAGAAAATCGATGCAGGCATAATCCAGTCATTCTGAGTTACATCTGAAGCAGGATGACATTACGAAGAACGCCTCCGGCAAAAGCCGGAGGCAGTCTTATACTACAGGAGGTATGTTATGAACAGGAGAATACTTGCCGCAGCATTGAGCGCAGTGCTGATGATAACAGCTTTCCCCGCTGTACCGCTCAGTACATTCGCAGATTTCGAGAATACCCACATCAATACCGGTGATCAGCGTGAGGACATCGTAGCAGTTGCTGAAACTCAGATAGGCTATCATGAAGACCCGGAAGGAGAAACGCCGTATAACCATTTTGTCGGTTCACTGCCGGACTGTCCGGCGGACGGCTACGGGTATGCATGGTGTCATTCCTTTGTATCGTGGTGTGCTTATCAGGCTGGTATATCGGTGGATATTATCCCGAGAGTTCCAGGTACATATACAGGCTCAGACTTTTTCAAACACAGAGGACGGTGGGAGAATGCCGCAGGTTACGGCGGAAACTATGAGCCTCAGAAGGGAGATATCATCTATTTCAGCAATGATCATGCAGTCAATAAGCCAAGTCATGTAGGCATAGTGTCCGGCTGCTCTGACGGGATCGTTTACACGATCGAGGGTAACAGTGCTGATGAGGTCAGGGCTAAGGAATACGCTCTTGATGACGCATACATCATAGGCTACGGAGTGCCGGAATACGACAGCATACCGGAAGAGATAACCCTACCCGTTTATGATGATACTGTTCCTCCGCTCACTGACGGTATATATATCATAGAGAACTGCGGCGCTGAGAAGAACCTGAACTATGCCTACGGGTGGATTCAGGGCGGAGGTTACTACCCGATGATAGCCTGTACCGGGGACGACTCACCGGAACAGCTGTTTATCATTACCGCTCTTGATGACGGGGTATACCGGCTTGCAAGCGGTTATGACAGCAGTATCTCTGTCAATGTATGGGCGGAGACCGAAGCAGATGTCAGAGCCGGGCGTGATATAACCGGTTTTAAAACCGTAAACAACAATACGCAGAAGTTCAGGCTGCTGCCTGTCGGTGACGGAGAATACGTTATAACAAGTGCCTGTGACGAGAGCCTTGTGTTCGGACTTGCAGAGAGGAACGGCTATACCCATGTTACTCTTCAGAGATACAGAGAGGACAACAGGGATCAGAGGTGGAGGTTAGTTCCGCAGGATACCGAACCGGCCACAGAATCAGCGGAGCCCGGCACGGAGTCTGCTTCTATGAGGATAGTCCCCGAAGAGATCATAATGAAGCCGGGAGACAGCTGTGAGGCCATAATACCCGGACTGTCAGGCGAGGAGGTCAGATGGACAAGCTCAAATACAAAGACAGCAACTGTAAAAGACGGCATAATCACGGCTGTTGCTTCCGGTGAGGCTGATATCTATGCGGTGTACGGCGATGAAAGCAGCAAGTGCAGAGTCATCGTCGAAGACGTGGAATCTCCGAAGGCAACTATGAAAGGCGACGCAAACTGCGACGGTAAGGTGAATGTATCTGATGCCGTTGCCGTTATGCAGTACATATCCAATCAGACGAAGTATCCGCTCATTGGTCCGGCGCTGGAGAATGCGGACTGCGACGGTGTCGCAGGTATAAGCGGCAATGATGCAATAACGATACAGAAGATCGATGCGGGGATACTTAGTACCTGACAGATTATATCTCGAAAGCAACTATAGAAGACATATAAAGGCGGTCACTAAGACCGCCTTTATATGTGTATTCAGGGCTTGATAAGAGAACCTGCCTTGAGCTTATTCAGCATCGTTGTATTCTGAGCTGCCGTACCGGAGTAGTTGCTGATGCCGTTTGCTGCGGCGATCGTCTTACGGTACGAATAAGAGCCATCAGCACCCACAGCCTTGAGAGCCTCAGCTATACTACCGGAAGAACCTGTGTACTTCGGGAAGTAGTTTTTAGTATTGGTATTGCCTGATGAACTGTTAGTCCCCGGCTTCTTGAGTGTGCCTGCCTTGAGCTTGTTCAGCATCGTGGTGTTCTGAGCGGCTGTACCGGAGTAATTACTGATGCCGTTTGCTGCAGCGATAGTCTTTCTGTAAGCATAGGAGCCATCAGCGCCTACAGCATTAAGTGCTTCAGCTATGCTTCCGGAGGAGCCCGTATACTTCGGGAAACATCCGGTTGAAGGCGTGGGCTGAGGAGTTGATGTGCGTGATATAAGTGCAAACCAATCAACCCTTGTGGACGAGCTGTTGCTTGTGGAACTGAGGAAGGATGCCGATCTCCACGCATCTCCACTGCTGCCCGCACAACGGTTCACGCTGTCGATGACATGATAGGTGCCATTGCTGCTGTTATAACCTGTAATGGCAATGAAATGACCGTTGACACCGGCTTTTCCGACATGAGCAACAGCAACTCCGCCATTTTTGAGGTGATTAATAAGAGTAGTGTCTTTTATATTGCCATACTTCTTTGTACCGACCTTGAAGCCGTATGTACTGCCGTATTTTGCGGTAATATTGCCATACAAAGAGTTACGGTAAGTTCCGCCGTTACCAGGCTTCCAGTATCCGTTGCTCTTTGCCCAGCTTGCGAGAGTATTCATGTCCATCTTCTTTCCGTTGAGTGCATAGACTGCATTCGCCATTGAAAACAGGCCACAACCGGACTTCCGGAGATCGCTACTCCAGTTTGAAGCACTCTGATTGTAAAGACGTCCACCTGCTGCCTCTGCATCGAGTGTCATGATAAGTGAATACTTTCCGGACATCGGAAATCTTTCCGAAACAGGTGCAGCCATACAAGCTGCAAGGCTAAGTACTGTGAGTGCCGAAGCACTGATTCTCTTGATATTTTTCATAGTGATATCCTCCTCAAATTGATTTAAATGTGTTCAGATCTGAAGTTAAGCTCCACATAAGCACCACTCCCTTCACTGTAAATTGCAGGCCTGCGTAATTACACTGACCTTTTATTCAGCTTCATTCAGTATGCCCGCATCTACCTTCTGTATGTAGATAGCATCACCGCCGGTTATACCGCTTACTCCGTCACAATCGGCGTTAGCTTCACCCTGTGCAGTCAGAAAGTACTTCTCCTTGTTGGCTACATACTGAAGAACAGCTACTGCATCTGCAACATTTACCCTGCCGTCTTCATTGGCATCGCAGGCTGTCTCCTGAGCAGCGACTGCCGGAAGAGTATCTGCTTCTGTAGCAGGCTGAGTCTTCTCAGTTGCTGCTGTAGTGGTAGTTACCGGCACAGTTGTTTCAGCCGCCTTTGTTGTGGTCACAGGTTTTGCTGTCGTTGTGACCGGGATAGCCTTCCAGTGAGCATACAGAGTCTGAGCACCCGTTATCGTTACCTTAGTGCTGTCAATTATCCTTGTGCCGCCTGTTTTTGCAGTATACCAGCCCTCGAACTCATATCCGCTCCTTGTAGGTGTCGGCATATCGCCGTATGTACTGTTCCGGGTAACTTCCTTCGACCCCTTGGAGACTGTACCTCCGTTTGCATCGAAAGTCACTTTATACTTTGCTGCCGGAACTTCTGCGTATGTACGATGACCTGTTTCTATGCTCCAGTTGTCAAGTATCTCGTCACCTTCAAACACATAGACGTCGTTGCAGTATTTTCCGGACTCGTTGTTGTGATCTGATGTCTTGACCTTAAAGGTATAGGTATTTGTACCTGTGAGAGTTGCCTTGTTTCTTGACTGCCAGTCCTTTGCAAGATCATCCTGAGCCTGAGAATCCGTTGCCGCACTGCCCTGTGTCCACACAGGCACACACACCTTGCTCACTCTGTTCTGATCCACCACCTGTACTGTTACTGTGTATCCGGCTGATGTCACATCGGATATACTAACCGATTTAATCGCACCGACACATTCTCTGCCCTCGTCGTATCCATAAGCCATGTAGTGATAATAATAGTTGTACCAGTTATCACCGTAAGCTTTATCAAGGTCAGGATTCAACGAACGATAGTAGGAAGGGTCGAAATACGGAGAGGCCTGTCTGCCCTCGTAGACTCCGTGATTTACAAAGTGCAGGAAAAGATCTGTGCCTGAAAATCCTGCAAGATCGGGATTATGCTCCCTGTACCAGTTACCGTCATAGACCAGTGAAGTGGCACGTCCTTCTTCACATCCGTGATTCAGGAAATGATCGTAAGCCGCAGCGTAATCATCACCGAAGGTGGCCGCAAGATCCGGATGCTGATCCACATAAAAGCCGAGATCCAGGAAAATGCTGCCTGCACGACCTTCAGGTATACCGTTATTTTTCCAGTGGTTATACAGCGCCTCTGCATTGTCGCCGAATGCCTCCCAGAGATCAAAGTACTTGCTGTAGTACAGTACATGATCGAAAAGTGCACCTTCGACATCTGAGGGAGTCGGTTCCGGAGGGATCGGGATAGGCCCATATTCATTAATAAGTACTGTCAGTCTTCTTTCTGTTCCCCAGTATGCAGAACCGCCAAGTTTCCAGTCATAATCAATATGATCCTTATTATGAGCTGATACTAAAGGAGTATCTCCGTTAAAGCCCGTACATATCGCAGCATGAGACCATCTGCCCTTGCTTGTGTTCCAGTAGAACACCGGATTACCGAGCTGGATGTCACTCGCATCAGCGTAGTCTATTACTTCATATTTGCCTGAAAGGTACTTGACCATATCAGGACAGTACTTCCACGCCGATGTGTCCGGATTCCATGTCCCGTTCTCTTCCAGACCTCCCGCAGCAAGACACTGTGATACGAAATTAGCACAGTCTCCGCCATCGGGATTGCAATTATGATATGCCGGATTATAATTCTGCCAATATGTATGAGCATAAGCTATTGCAGCAGAAATGTTGTATCCGGAGGCGTCTGCCGTTATCGGTATGACACCTATATACGCCATTACAATTACAGCAGCCATTAAGCAGCTGAGCATTCTTCTGATTTTATTCATAGTGATACCTCCTGTTATTTCCGGCAGTACATTGACTGCCTGCTCAGTTTTCCTTCGTGTTTGTGGCTTGTCTTGATCATTTCCTTCTTCCCTTCTTGTTCCTTCTGCAGATACGCCATGGTCTGAGCAAGACCGTAAGCAGAGCTATCCGCAAACGGTTAAGGATCAGTCCGGCAAGCATCCTGATATACCTCAGGACATTGTGTCTGCTTCTGATCGTGATCACCTCCTCCTTGATTTCAAAGCAAGTATGTGTTATACTTGAATCAGTAAGTTTGTTTTTCTTACTGACTATATGATACCACACTGACCGGAAACAATCGTTAGCCACAGGTTGGTTTCAAGTTGGTCATAAAAGTGAAGGAGGGATACGAATGAGTGAACTTATCTTCAGTACAGTCGCAAAGCTAATAAAGTCGGCCATGAGCGACGCACCTAATGATCCTGATCTGGTAGCTACATTATACAGCCTTGTCGCAAAACCTCTCAGGCTATGCAACAGACAATGTGACAGTATTCATATTGAAAAGAAATATGCAAGCCTTGTCATGAACAGTGAAGCAAAAGGAGAGATCCGCAAGGATATCCAGAATCACGCTTATGATAAAGAGGTCACAGACAACATAGAAAAACTGACACAGAAAGAAGTGCTCGAATTCATATCTGATGTCAATAAGGCAAAACTCAGAGATGATCTCATTTCCCTGATAGAGAATGATGATCAGATACCGCAGTCCAAGCGGAAAGAACTGCTCGGATACGCAGCTTCTGATTCAATGGCCAGATTTGTCGGCTATACCGTTCTTTATACCTTTACGGTTCCGAATGTGCCGGAATCAACAGTCATGACCAACAGTATACAGAAACGAATTACTATGTTTCTGAACGGTCAGAAAAGAAAGGCTCAGAAGCCGACCTGCGAAAAATTTGCGAAATGGCTTTCCGGCAGTGAGGCACGAAAATGGCTGCTCGGCAGAGTAACTGTTATCGAAGCACAGAATGCGCAGCTTCTGGATGAATGCCGCTCGCTTTACGAGAACGAAAAGGAGCAGATGCCTCAGGAGTTGGTTTCAAAGATAGAGCAGAAACTCGGAGCGGATGAAAATATTGAAGCAATAACGCTGCTGATCCTGTGGTCGATATTCAGAGACAACATACAGATGCTCTCGTTTCTGTACAGCGATGAATTCAAGACCAGGCAGACTACAGCCGAACCGCCAACAGAGACACGTCTGCTGCCGCATATTATCTCAGCAAACCCGATCTATATCGGACATGAAAAGCTTATCGACAGTATACATGATAAGCTGCAGAACGGAGATCATTTCGTATTTCTACAGGGAATGGGCGGTATAGGCAAAACAGAGACAGCAAAGCGCTATGCCAGGAAGTATTCCGGAGAATACGATACAATAGTTTTCGCCGAGTTCAACAGTTCTGTCATTGATCTTCTGAATGACAATACTGTTTTTACTCTTACCAGACCCTTTGTATCCGACAGATTTCTTAACAAAGAAGGTGTACCTGAAACAGACGAGGAATTCTACCAGCGCAAACTGACTGCACTTCGCTGCGTCTTAAATAAGCGCACACTTATTATCCTTGACAACGTTGACGTACAGGATCCTTCACTTCCCGATTTTCTCACCGGTCTATGCCATGTCATAGTTACTACACGCTGGGATTCATCTACGGTATACAGCGAAGAGACTATCCCCCTTGAAGATATCACCGACCTCGAGGAATGCAAGCAGATATTCTCAAGATACTATAAGAAAGACGTTACATCAGATCCGTTTGCTGAAAAAATAATTGAGCACTTCTCCGGCCACATACTCGCCATTGAGCTTACAGCTAAACAGATGCTTGTAAGTGATCTTTCACCTGAAGAAATGTGGAACACGCTGTCAGAACACGGAGAAGAGGAACTTGAAGAAGAATTCCATATCCCTAACAAAAGCCGGAAAGCTATGAATATGACAAAGCATATCAGGCAGATATTTGATATGACGGATATGAACGAAATGGAACTTTATATTCTTTCCTGTATGTCCCTGATGCCCAAAAGCGGTCTGGAGAAAAAATATGTCCGCAGTTTCTGCGGACTTAAAAGCTATTCAGCCATCAACGCTCTTGTTTCACGTTCATGGCTCAGAGAACTCGACGGCGTTATCACTATGCATACGCTTATAAATGAAACTGTGCAGATCGTATGTCATCCTGATTTGAAAAGCTGCCTGAAATTTGTAGAACTGATGATTGATGAATTTTCTTCTCTACGCTGTTATAATGCTGAAGTAGCTGAAAAGCATACCATCAACAATATAGCAGAGCACATTAAAAACGCATATCCCGAACCGGAAATGGAGACGAGCAACTTTTATGAATGGACTGAGCTTATTTTTTCACACTGCGACAAACCGAAGAACGCACTTGATCTTTCAAAAAAACTATATACGCTATATAAACACCATTTAGGAGATAAGCACTTCAAGACAGCACGTATGCTCTGTCGTATCGGTTGTAATGAACGAAGCTGCAATCATTTACTGAAAGCTGTAGAACTATTGAATCAAGGAAGAAGCATAATCGAGCAGATATCAAATAAAAACAATCAGGAACTGATGTATTTATCCGATGTAGATGAAATCCTCCAATCACTATATCTCAATATGTATGATCAGAATGAAGATGATAGCTTACTAATACAAGCAGAAAGATTTGCTTCTGAACTAATAGAAATACGTAATTATCTACAGTCTATAAATATATCTGAGTATAAAACGCCATTCACTGGGTATCTCGCACTGTCAAGAATATCAACTCGACGCAAAGAATTTCAGAAATCAAAGCAATACATACTCAATGCAGAGAATATCTATCACAAGTTCAGGGTACAGATCAGTCTTTACAATCTCAACTATACCAAAGCCGAGCTATCAACTGCTATGGGAAAATATGATATTGCAATCGAACAGTTAGAGAAGGCTTTTATATATCGTGAACCTTATTTCGGAAACGGTCTCTCCGGTGATTCCGCCACGAATTACATAGCAAAAAAGAACCAACTTGCACAGCTCTATGAAAAAACCGGTAATATCGAAATGGCATTAAAAGTCTATCGGGACTTGTATGATTCAACATCTTCCTCTCCGTATTTTAGCAATGAATGCGCTCGAATTATTCGTTGTATTGATTCGCTGACAAATAAATACTGCCATTAAAGGTATTTCCGAGAATAGCTAAAATAGAGATTTTTTCTAAATAACCTCTTCGGACCAATAATTCCAAAGAGTTCTAACGTAGAATAGGAGTTTCTTGACTGTTAATCAAAAGCCAGAATTATAGAAACTGATTTTTTAGACAGTTTGTGAGCCGTCCCTGGTGACGGCTCTTATTGTTCTTGCGTTTATAATGGCATCATCAATGTAGCGTATATCGTTTTATGCAGGCAATTGTAAGGAATTATTGACGGCTGAGTAAAATCTTGCTTTTCCTTATCGTCAGAGTCATTCTTAGCATAAGCTCAACTTATTTGATGTTGTTATAATACATAAAAATCCGGGCTATTCAGCCCGGCCCAGCTTATCAAAAAATCCCTTTTTAGAAATAAAAATCCCACGAAGGGCTAACGTCGAATAGGCATTTTTGGATCGACTTTCGCAAGCCTAAATCAAAAAACCGACTTTTTGACAGCCTGAACGGCGGGGATAACCCCGCCGTCGTCTTTTTTATTTGTTACCTGATCCAGTTTTTCAGTTCTCCATCTCGGTATGCCTGACAATCTCCTTAATTGCCAATTCCAGTATGCAGCTTTGAATTCCTTATACTAATCCTAATTCTTATCATATCAGCTCATATTTATGGCATTTCTTCTGCGTATATATCTTGCAATACTTGATATGAACAGGAAAACTATCAGTACCTCAAGTAGCAGACACATTACTATCGCTGATTGAAAGCATATGTCCCTCACTACTGATTCCCAAATCTATGATATTACAATATCGCACATCAGTTACAATACAAAGAACTGCAGGAAAAAGATGTCATCGGATGACTTCTTTCCCTTATCAATAAAAGGAAGCTCATGATATGCGTAGTCAGCAAGTTTGCCGAAAGCTTTACGATTATTGCTCCGGTATCTGTCATTAAACGTATAATAAGTTGTGCATAGTCTGTCAGCGGCTGCTTTAGCTTCACTGATATGCTCCTTGAGAGCGATTTTCTCGGCACCTGTTTCTATAAGATATCTGGCACTTATTATATTATAGAGAGCCCAAAGGTCATCGGTTGTAAAGCCTTTCCCCGGAACAGTATGATTGGCATCACTGCGGAGGCACTGTAATTCTTCCTTCATAACTACAAGCTCTGGAGCAATCTCCGCTATCCTACCATCTTCAATAAGAATTTCAGATAAAAGCAATCGTATCTTTATATCACGCATCCTGAAATAATAATTATACATATCCTCAACACTGTCAGAACAGCTTTCTGAATTAAGCTGGCAGGCTTTTTTCATCATAGCTATCGCTTCGTCTGTCTTTCCCTCCAGTTTCTTTATTTCCCCTGCAAGATACAGACAACGAACATAATACCGACGACTGACAGAAATGCCGCTTTCAGATCCTGAACTCAGAATCATATCATACTGATGAAAAGCTTCATTCATCTTTTCTCTCGCCTTTTGAAGATATGTGCTCCTTTTCTTTCCGGAACTTTCAAATGCAATATGTATGTATATACTTGTATAAGTTGCTGTGCACTGTAGCAAACTGCTTATCCCTATTTTTTGAGCCTCGAGTAATTTCTTTCTTATACTGTAAACATTCTCAACGTTCTCAAGAGCAGCATCATACTCATGCAGCGCTAATTTCAAAGTGGCGAGATTGGTATATGCTGCAGCAAGTCGCTTTTCTTTTCCGGTTATTAACTGCATCCTGTGTCTAAGCGAAAGCTCAAAGTACTTTTCAGCATTTGCAAGATCGATTGATTTAAGCATAACAAAAGCGAGATCATTTTCAGCACTGGCGATCATATTACGTATCGTATCTATATTGTCCCCTGAATATCTGCTCAGCGCAGATATATAACTGAAAAAGACATCAACAGATCTGTCGAGCTGATAAGTGAAAGAATAGAAAATAGCCTCTCTATACAAAAAATTTATCGTAACCGGAACACCATTGCTGATCTGTTTTTCAAGTAGTTTTCTTTTCTGCCTCGTCTCCTCCGACATATCAAACAGATCATTGCTGTCAGAGATCATTGTAAGTACCTGTCTGTGGTATTCTTTTGCTTCCTCAAATCCATTTCTATACAGTGAAACATTCTTCTTTTGCCATAAACAAATTACATTTATATTATACAACTGCAAAATCAGAAGACAGACAGATATATCAGATCTCATTTCCATTGATGCAGCAATACCAGCAGATGTTATTTTTAAAGCAAGCTCATTGTTGTTATTAATACTGAAATTATCTTTCATATTTTCACTCAGAAAAACAGCATAACGCAGGATTTCCTCAAATTCTATGCGTGTAAACATACCTATGAGCTCTCCACCGGAACTGATAAAATGCTGCCATTCATAATTGAACTGAAACACATCTCCGTTGTAGTATCTGTTTATCAGTTTTTCTCTGATAAGCTCATGCTTTGGCTTGCTTTCCTTTGTAAGCAACGCTGAAAGTGTCTCAAATTTCTGAGCAGCTTCTATGGTATGACGTGATTGCTTGTAAGATAATTCACCGCTTTTTTTCTCACCGAATAGAGAGACGATAGTAATCAACATATATGCCAAGTAAGGGTCTGTCCTGTTTAATTTCTGGATAGTTCCACAAAGATCTTCGGCTGAACCAAAATCATAACCGCACAGCTTTTCAACGATATTGTGTACAATAGTATCATCAGGCTCACTTTTAGAATATAACTCACCAGACCTGCGTGATTCTTCGATTTTCTTTGTAAGCTGGGCTGAGATACTTGTTTTTAAACGATTGATATTTGTATCATTAAGAGACTGACCGTCCTTTGCCATAAGATAGTCGGCAAGCCGAATACGGAAATCCGTATTGCTACTATCAAGACGCTTGTTGAAAAAGTTAGCTGAATTATTGCCGGAAGCAGGCGCATCAAATTCTTTGACAAGTTCTATAAGATCTGTGGCATTACTTTCCCGAAAGGGTTCGATGAAACAGACTCTGAGCCATTCCGGTATTTCCTTATTGACCTGCTTTTTATTGAAAAGCTCTGAGCTGAGCAGCTTGTAGATAGCGGTAAATGATAGTTTTTCCATACTTACCTCCTGATTTTTTCTCTGCGTTTCTTCACATCTTTCCATTTTTCACTTTTTCTGTTAATTCTGATTATACCACATTTTCCGCCGTTTTTCAATACTTCTGTGCGCAGCTTTCTTATCTATCCAACTGCTTTTCCCCAAAGAACAAAAAATAGCCATGGAAAAGTATGCTCTCACAGCCACGGCCCTTGCAAATGCGGACTGCGACGGTGTCGCAGGTATAAGCGGCAATGATGCAATAACGATACAGAAGATCGATGCGGGGATACTTGGATTATAAGGCCGTATAAACATGAAGACTAAGCAGACAAGCCACCCGATGGGTGGCTTGATCTTTTAAAATATCTTATAGCTCTGACAATTCCCGCCTCATGAAACACAGATCGAAAGCATCAAGTTTTCCGTCTCTGTATAAGTCGCAGGAGTTCCAGTCTGCAATATCTGTATCGGGAACGGCAAGCAGCCATTTTTTCAGAAGAACGACATCGGCGATATTGAAAGTGCCGTCTGCATTGCAATCACCTCGCGGAAGGAACAGATTTGAAGATGTTTCAGCATTTTTACAATGGATCCCGAAATCAGGAGCATCACAATCTCTGAATATATTGCCGGAAACGGTCAGCCCGTCAACATTGTCCGCATTGACAGGCGCCTGATTACAGGCATTGAACTCATTGTTCATGATACGGATATCAGCCAGCGGAGTATTGGCCATTCGTTCACCGTTCAGCAGGCTTTCAATCGTGATTACATCGCCCCTGCCGCCAAAATTGCATTCCGTAAAGGTATTGCCGAGGATCTGTATATGCTCTGCACCTGTCCCCTCTATCACCCGTGATGACGGAATATCCGTACGTACCTGCAATGTCTGGCTACAAGTACGATAGAACGTGTTTCCTTCACAAAGGCCGTAGTCGCTGTTCATCAGGAATCCACGTCCCTTTGTCTCATGCACATAATTGTTCGTCAGCACGTAGTTCTCAGAGGCTCTTGTTTTGCTGTATGCGAGCATATCCGTGGTGATCTCCTCCGGTACGGGCTCTGTCAGCGTGATCGTAGCTTCGTAGCCGTTTCTGGTAATGGAAGCGACTTTCGCTTCATACGCAATATCGCTGAGGTTAAGATCCTTGAATCCGAGTGTATGCCCCGGCTCAACTATCTTGATCGCAACAGTTCCCTTCATGACTGTCCGGCTGCTGTCGATACTTTCTATGTAGAACATATCATCATGCACATTCAGTATATCATCACCGCAGAAGCTCAGATCGCAGTTGTCGATACGGAAATATCCGTTAGAATTTGCAATGTGAATACCGTCAGCTGTTGTCGAGATCCTGTATTTGTCCTCTGCTCCCGGACGAAGTCCTATATACGAATTGATGATCTGATAATGATGTGAACCGTATGCAAATACATATCCCATACCGCAGGCACCATAAATGCTCACATTGTCAAAGGTGATGTCCGACGATTCTTCAACGATGTTGAACACCTGTCCACCGTATACATAATGCCGCAGCAGATATACCTCGTCATTGCGAAAATAATCCAATGCACCGCTGTGTGTGATCTTAAGGACATTAGGTTTCCCGCTCACCTTTTCCACGCTTTTGATACACTCCGTATCTACAAAGGGACTGTATATCTTGAAGCTGCCGTGAACACCTGCTACAAGATCAACAGGGTCATACTGCATAAAGCTCATGACCGGGATATCCGCATCCACTTCCTCCAGTTCTGTAAAATTGAGCTCAAGTGTATTGTCCGCATCGTTTTCATTTTCGATCTTTACAAGAGAACCGAGCCGGAACGAATCCCAGTCCCAGTCAACGATCAGATTACACAATTCTAAGTTGTCGCAGGCATATATCTTGAAATAATGCGGAGTGCTGAAAATGAATTCCGCCCCCTGTGCATCGATCAGCGTGTCTTTCAGCTTATTCAGATAGATATCCTCTTCCGGACTGAAATGATAGATTCCCTGCTCGATCACAAGCTTGGTACCGGGATGATTACGGCAATAGGTAAAGGTATCCCGCATCGCCTGTGTATTGTCTGCGGCGTCCGGTGAGAGCCCGAAATCCGAGGCATTGACAACATTCAAAGCTGCGCAGTCCGGTCTGCTGATGCAGAATACAGAGTCATTTATGCCATGAATCTCGTCCAGCTTAGTACCCGCAGCGATTTCTTCTGCTGCGCAGATTTCAGAGTATGACATACCAGCACTTGTAAAACAAATCAGTGCAGCCGCAAGTGAAAGTGATCTGAACTTCTTCATCACAAGTATTCCTCCCTTCCTGTTTCATACAGTGCAGTGTTACGCTGTTAAACAATGTGCAGCATCATCAGACAGCATATCATACCGCTTGTTTATCAGCTTCATTATAACATATATAGCCGTTTTTTTCAATACAGCTATATCATTCCGTGAATCCTCAAAGATAAAAATCCGTCAATGCAGAATTCACTCCGCATTGACGGCACTTTGTTTTATATGCACGATGTCAGATGATGCCGGCATCTATCTTCTGGATAGTGATTGCATCGCCACCGGTTATACCTGTCTCGCCGTCACAGTCGGCATTTTTCGTTCCCTGCTCCGATAGAACATATTTCTCTGAATTTGCAATGTACTAAAGAACAGCTACCGCATCGGAAACGTTTACCTTGCCGTCTTTGTTTGCATCTCCTGATACTCTTACAGGTATAACCTTAACTGTTAGCTGAACACTGTCTCCGTCACTGTTGATAACAGATATGATCGCATTTCCTTCTCCTATTGCAGTCACTACACCTGTTTTTGAAACAACAGCAACATCTTTGTTATTAGACTTAAATACCAGCTCCGCTGATTTGGTTCTATGATATACTGCTGTCCGTTTTCAAGTACTATACTTGTTTTATCGATCGACAGTTGAGCTACGGACGTCGTTGCTGCTGTAGTAGTAGACTGTAGCGCTTTTGTAGTAGTTGTTACTATCTTTGATGTCGTAACTGCTGCTGTTGTTGTTACAGGATCAGCCTTCCACTGAGCATATACTGTCAGATCACCATTGTAGCGATAAGTATTATCCTGCCAGTAAGTGTCTTCATTAGTGCACTTACCGTTCTTGTCATAAACCAATACCACCGTTTTTCTCTGACGTCCATCCGGTAAATGTATAGCCTTCCCTTTGAGAAGTAAGCCATGTGATACTGTAGTAGTTACCGCTGCCATCATTAAGAAACTCTGGCTATTCTCACTCCTTCTTCCATGTTAGATAATCCTCATAAACTCCGATGCTGTCAAATGGCTCTGCGTAATCATAATATGAAAGAAGAACATAGTCATCATTTTTAATACCTGCCATAACACCGTCCTCGCCGTAATCTGCATTACCTACAAAATCGTATCTGTCTACGACATAGTATCTGACTTTTGCTCTGTATTTCTCTCCGTCAAATGATGCCGCGGCTACTATTACTGCCTCGCATTCTTTGAGTGCCAGGAATTCATTCAGTTCATTTGGCAGAATTATATTCAGGAGAGCTCCGTCAGGCTGCGTCCATGCGGGGAGTGCGGAATCGGGTGTTGATTTTAACACTATGCTTTTTCCGGGTTTTAATGATTTCTCTATCGTCTGTTTCAGATATCCGATATTATATCTGTATTTTTCGTATCCGCCGGATGTGTGATCAACGACTTCAGAACCGTCAAATAATACTGTTCCTCCTCGGTTTTCAAGATAATGATTTAAAAACGAAACTCCAAGATCTATATCTCCTATATTTCCGCCGTATATCTCAGATTCAACGCCAACAAAATAAAGTGGATAATCCTTTGATTTTACTATTAGAGGATCAATAGTAATACTTGAACCATCTGACCGATAAGATGATATTTCTTCAAAATCGGTGACTTTTCGTTTGAATTCATTAAAAGGCTGTGATGATGTGCTTTTAATTATAATATCGCCTGTTGCTCCAAGAAGCAGTGTTATTGATGCTTTGGCATCTGAAGAAAGCCGACTCTTGATACTTTGTAATGTGTATGGGTTCTTATATATTGAAGGAAAGCGTTCTTTAACGATCAGTTCTTCGACCTCAGCCTCAGTAGCCTTTGCGTTCTCGATCCTGTTTGTCATCTGGAAATCATTTATCGAGTTTCCTATCGTATAACTGAAGCCATTGGGCTTATTATGTGAATTAAAACTTGAATTAGGAAAAGGATCGTCGCCGTCATTTATGCCATCCTTATCTGTATCCGGCATATATTGGTAAGATATGACAGGGGTGCATCCGCCGTTGCCATTGAATACCTTATTAATCTTATTGGACAGATGTATGGCCTTTTCGTTTGTTATCTCCAATGCATTGTTTATATATTGCAGAGCATTTTTCCACAGTATTTCTGCATCTGTTATTTTGCCTCCGAGCTTTACAATAGTCTCGTGATCTATCTCGTCCCAGTCGGTAATACCGTCTCTGTCAGAATCTGTACCGCTGTCGGCAGAAAAGCGGAACTTCGTCCCGGATAACGGAACAGAGGTATCGTACACTAAGTAAACATTCTCATCGAGTATTTCATCGTCAGGTTCCCATTCACAGATGTAACCATATACGATGTCGCCTGCGTCGTAACCGGGATATCCCTTTTCGCATGCCATTGATGCACCGGCAACCGGTTCGGAATACCCCTGTAATTCAATGCTTCCGGAGTATTTGATATTTGCGTAATAATTCCTTACACGATTTCCGTTTATTCCATCCGAGTCAAGAACATTATGCGGAACCCTTGTAATATTATTTGTTGTGGGGAAGGCAAAACTATAGAATACCCATGCTTTACCTTTTGATTCTCCGTTCAATAAATAATCAAATTCAAGCTCGGAATCAACAACAAGCAGATGTCCGCCTTTTTCTTCACATAACTCAGCAATGTCCTTGTTTTTATCTTCTTTAGAGATCGTTTCATAAAACGCATATCGGTGGCCGTTCCACTGATGAACGAGTGTCTTCGTATTGTTGACAGGCACCTTCGGTGTCCTTCTGTTCTTATCGGCAAATGAGCTGTAATTCTTTTCTATCAGCTCTCGTATATCGTCAGAAAGCTCGGGCATGGTTTTTGTTACTGTTGCCGTATTGTCAGCTGTTATCTGTACGTTTTCAGCCGGCCTTATGAATCCCTGTGTATCTATATCGGCAGTATCCTTTACTGTATCGGCTTTCTCATCAGAGTTCCCGCTCATCAGTCTGCCCCATACCTCAAGATCCACAAGGGAATATGAGCCTATACCGTATGACTCTCCGTTTTCATCTGTCTCAAAGCTGTCTATCGTGACTCTTACGATATTGTTTTCCGGATCGTATTCGGTATATACAGGCATAGGAAGATTGATGCTGTCAAAATACCTGAATACATTGAGACGCTTTATACCGTCAAGCTCTGCGTCGATAACATATTCCTCTCCGCCCATTCCGTCAAAGAAGCGGCCCACATTGTCCCGGAATGGTTCCCTGACGGCAAAATTCAGGGTAATGCTCTCCACCTTGTAATCATCGTTGTAAATTAACTCCGGAATGAAGCCAAGTGCAGAGCCATCCTGCATTACATATGCACAGCTGCTCTCTCTTACCGAAAGATTCTTCTTTGCATAACCGGCAGCATTTATCTCAACTGACAGCTCATAGGCATTATCCTCCGTGTTTACCTCACTGAATACAGGATCATCGGCGGAGATAATCTGAGTAATGATACGCTCCTTATCGGGAGTGCCGTCCGTTGCTTCGTTTAACGGATCAAGCCCCAGTTCCTTCTCTTCAGAGTCTGTCAGACCGTCTCCGTCTGTATCCTTCTTTACGGGGCTTGTCTTTGTAGTGCTTATCTCGTATTGGTCATCAAAGCCGTCCCCGTCGGAATCCTTGCTGTTCGGGTCTGTGCCGAGTTCTGTCTCCCTGATATTGGTAAGGCCGTCCTCATCGTTGTCGGCCTCCGCATCGGAGACTCCGTTTCCGGCAGATTCAGCGTTTTTAGGATCGGTATTTGCAGAGTAGATCTCATCGGCATCTGTCAGACCGTCTCCGTCGGTGTCAGCGAGCAGTCTGTCGGTGTCAAAGAAGACAGTCTCGACAAAGTCATTCAGCCCGTCATTGTCTGAATCGTAATATGCGTATACAGTGAACGACGGTATCTCTCCCTTGAGGTAGGAATCAAGTATATCTGCATCATCCTGATCTACAGCTTCATCTCTGTTCAGGTCAGCTATTCTGTTATATTCTGCACCGTCGGCGGTAAGCTTTCCGAGTTCTGCGGCATCCTTCTCATCGAGCTTCATATCGCCGTTCAGGTCGCCGTAGATGAAGGGCTTATTCGTCTCGCCGTCAATGACGATAAGCGGATTCGTTTTCATAAGCTCAAGCTGTTCCTGTGTAAGCTCAGATGTTTCAGCAGGCTTGTCTTCCTTCCTGCCTGTTTCTTTCTTCATTTCATCAGCCGTCATGGGGAGATCAGACGCTTTTATCAGCTGCGCATCCATCATCTGTATGGCCATGGCATCAAGTCCGGTTATGCCCTCTCCGGCATCGATAACATCAGCATTTATCCTGCCCTGATCTTCCAAAGCGTATTTCGTCTGATTTGCGATGAACTGCAAAACCGCTACAGCATCGGCAACGTTTATCTTTCCGTCAAGATTTGCGTCGCCGTAAAGCGTTCCGGCAGGTGGTGTAGTTTCAGCAGCAGTAACAGTCGTCATGCCAGCATTGCCAGCCGCAGCAATTGCCGTAAGCAATGCTATCAGTTTGTTTAGTTTCATAAGATTCTCCCTTCCGATCATAAGTATTATACCGCAGCACGGTATGTCCAATCTGCTAAGATAGTAGTATTATAACATAACGGAGAATATTTGTCAATGTTTTAATCATACACGTATAAATACTTTCCGGATGGTTTGGGGATGTTTAATCAAAAGATGCTTACTCCGTCAAGAATATCTCCGTTAAATGACATATTCTGAATATTGGCAAACTCCGTATTAGTTTGATTCCGTACGATATCTGTCTCTTTTCGAAAATCATCAACTTTATCAGAAATGATTCTTGATATATTACTAAAGTCAGTAACACTACCTTCGGGATTCTCTCTGAGAATCTGCCATACTTTTCTTTCTATTTCACACAACACAGGCAGAAAAGGATGATCTGCTAATTTAACCGTTGTCAATTCATATCTAAGATTTTCATATTTTTCAAAAAGACTCATACGGGAAACATCTTTGTGTAAGGCGTAAAATTGCTCTTTGGGCATATAACCTGACACATAAAGTTTTATAATGCAATAAAGCTGTATGTATATTTCCACATCTTTTTTTAATGACTTAATAAACTCATCAAGCTCTTCATTGGTCTTATGCTTGTAAAAATCTAAACCCGGAATCTTTCTGTTATCTTCTGGCTCATTACGCCGAATTCTAACTTCTTCCGCCCAGTAATCATCCATTAGCTCATCGACTTTATTTCGTAGCTTATCAAGATCATAGTCATTGGTTTCTCTTTCATCCTGAGTTAACATTCCATCATCTGTATATTCAAGATGCGTCTGGTGTATGGTGATATAAGTATCGTTAAAACTTGCTGTAGCCTTAAGCATTTGCTTTCTACTGCAACAACCGTCTTTGTCAAAATCATATATTGCATCAGATATTATATTAATCGCATTAACAACTGCAGTCTCAAGATTAATCCTGGTTGGTCCAAAAACAAGAGTCGCAGTAACGCTGTATTGATCAACTGCAATCTTAGGTAATCTGTTGGTATTTAATTCTTTATACTTGTTAGCATGATCAACTATCCCACGGGAGAAAGAGTTGATCTCAGCTACAACGCGTTTAAAGTAATCTGTTGGTATCAAATCATAATACTTCGCTACCAGAGTCCAAAAATTAGTTAAGGCTTTTGCAAAAGCATCAATATCTTCAATAAATTCCTTGCTTGATATTGTACTGAAGGATTGTTCCAACACCCATCTTTCATAGTTGCGTAGAGTGGTCTCCTTGTTAGTATGATCATACGTATCGAGAATCTTTTTAATACTGATATCCGTAACTCCAGTTTTACTTGACCTTGAACTACTGAATACATTATCTATCTCTATTTTAATAAGAAGGAACAACAGATTCTTGATTTCCCACCGAAATAACAGATCGGATTTCTCGGTTTTGTTGCGAAAGATGTTTCTGCCTGCAAAATATCGTTTCTCAAGGTTTTTTATTGCTGTATTGATGGTCTGGGTACTTTTTCCGAACATCTCCTCAGCATCTATTTCATCATAACTAAGATCAAATTTTTTAATCATATTTTCTCCTTTCAATATTCTATAATCCATAATATGTATTTTAAAGAATTCTTCTGGAAAATGATTTAAAGCCATGATATACTTTCCTCAGATACAACGGCTACTGCTGAGTATCATCACATAAAGAAAGGAGGAAGCTACAATGGCTAATAAAGTTTACAAAATTCCAGATGTAATGGATATTCTGAAAATTGGCAAAACAGCCACTTATAAATTGATACGTAGCGGCGAGCTCGAGAGTTTCCGCATAGGCCGATCTATAAGGGTGACCGAAGAAGCACTCAATAGCTACATCGCAGATCATTCCGTCAGGAAAAATGAGTAAGATTCATTATTTTTATTATTTTATCACAAATCAGATATTGACGCAAGTCAAACTGGCATTTTTTATGAAAGGAGGTGCCTCCCTATGCCAGGTAAACATCGTAAGCGGAGCCGTCGCGGCAACCACGAGGGAAGTATCATCCTGCGTAGCGACGGGCTCTACAGAGCCGCTATAATGTTTCAGGGGCGCAAGAGCTACAAATACTCGCGAAATATAGCCGATTGCAAGGCATGGCTGGCTGAGCAGCAGTTCAGGATCAGCAGGGGTGAACCTGTTACTGACACAAAAACTACTCTGCTTGATTGGCTGCGCCACTATATCGCAACATATTGCGAAGGCTATATCCGCCCATCAACATTAGCCAATTATAACCTCTATGTTGATGGGCATATTGCCCGCTCTTCTATCGCAGATATTTCGCTATCAAAGCTATCCTGCGATCATGTGCAGATTTTTTTTAACGCTGCTCAGAGACTTGATGGGCGAGGGAATCTTAGCACAAAGACGCATCGCAATATATACATTTTTCTGAAGGCAGCACTGGAACAGGCTCGCATCTGTGGTCTTACTCACCTCAATGCGGCTGAGGGAGTCCGTCTGAAGAGGGCAGAGACGCACAAGCGTCCCTTGCTCACAGAGGATCAGGTCAAGACAATCATACAGTCAGCCGGCTCTCATGCCTTCACTATAGGTCTCATGATTCAGGCAACGATCGGGCTCAGGACATCCGAGGTATTGGCTCTTCGGCAGTCTTCCCTTGTATCTGTTGACGGAGTGCCTTGTCTGAATATTGAGTACGCTGTGAAGCGTGAACCGGTAACAGACTCATCCGCTACTGCGTGGACGCTTTCCGAACCGAAAACTGCAGCCTCAAAGGCTCTTGTGCCTATACCCGAATCTTTATATAAGGAGATACAGGCATCGATAAAAGCTCAGGCGGAGCAGGCTGAGAAGTGCCCTGTCTACATAGCCGATCCATTTATATGCGGAGATCCGGACACCGGCGATATGGTCAGTCCCGACCGCTATCGTGCTTTCTGGACTAAGCTCAGGGAGCAGGCTGGATTGCCTTCGGATGCAGTACTTCACTGCCTGAGGCACTATGCAGCAAGCTCGCTGATAAGAAGCGGAGCTTCTCCAGTGGCAACGGCAAGGATACTTCGTCACGCTCAGAACAGCACCACGCTGAATTTCTACGCCCATGAAAATCTCTCGGGAGCATATGAAGCTGTAAGGCTTCTCGACAGTCTTACGACCCATGAATGAAAGGAGCGGCCTTGCGCCGCTCCAAAAAAATTATCTGTTCTCTTCTGATGGGGGAGAAAAGAAAACTGCGTGTCTGGACACCCAGAAAAAGGCCGTTTTTTCATGGTGTTCAGTTACTTGCTTTAAATCTCCACCCCATTAAAAAGCACATAAAAAATTTTTTCAAGAAATGGAGGAGGTTTTATGGATAACCTTCAAAATAAATCTAAGATACCACTTTCCGATGACTCATCCAACACTAATATCCTTAGGGAGATAGAAGCTGAGTCTCAACGTTCATCTGCAAGTGGCCCGATTACAAACGAACTAATTCATGCTATGCGGAACATCGGTATTACAGTTGAATTCGACCAGAACGGCATTCCACAGATTTACGATTCAAAAATCGTTGATCCCAGTAAGCTCATCACAAATCCTGAGTTTTTGCGACGCCTTAAAGGTGGCGTTTTTATATCTGACCCCTTTGAGAGTAAATGGTTTTTCATTAACTTCGATTCAGGACGGATGCGTGATATAATACCTATCACATCATTCATTATTTTCAATATAACCGTATTCAACCATAAACAGGGTGAATTCAAGTTTCTCCTGATAGAATTCTCTACCGATACAGCAAATGGTGAAAAGCATTTAGCAGTTATATCATTTAATAATTTTTCGCCGAAACGTATTCTCACCAACATCAAGGGGCTCACATACCTCTCACCTAAAGGAGAAGCATTGGCTGGTCCGCTTGTTTACAGTCTGATCTCCAAGTATCTTAAGTCGAATAAACCTATCTACGCTACGATAGGCCCAGGGCAAGGCTGGAGAAAAGATCATACCGGAAAATTTTCTTTTTATCCGAAGTTACAATATATAGATTTGATTGAAGATTTTTTGCCTAAATCTATTAAACATCGAGAAGCAGTCCAATCTACCATAGAGCCTACCAAGGCTCTTCCAGTGTCACTGTTGAGTCTTTTCAGTGGTGCAGACGCTTTACTAGTTCTTCTGTTATGGAGGATATCAAGTATGCTTCTAACATTTTTTGCTATGAACGGCGTCTATCCGGATAATATTCTTGTCGTACATCCGACAGAAAACGTTGATTTTCTGCTTATATCGTCAATACTGAATAATGTTCACTACACAAACTTCAATAAGGTTCCTTCTTTGGGGCCTAAGATAACAGAACTTAATAATTATCTCTGCTGGACAAATGACGGTGTTGTCGTCATAATAGACAGTCTATGCGCTGATCAACGTAAAAAGTGTGAAGCGGGATATAACCTTCTTCTTAATGATGTCAGCGGTGTCACAAATGATGGTGATGAAGTTCACCATGTAATCGCACTCGTATCAAGGTATGCTGATCTGTATTTTCCTCACGATAAATTCTGCCTGTTAGAATTCAATGATGACTCAACGAAATATACACCAATTCAGTTCAGAAATGCCTGCCGTCAACTCGACAATTATCTGACATATGTCATCGAAGATGAGGGAACAAAATTCAGTAATATTTTCAGACATCATTATGTAGATGTAATAAACGCTGTCCCTGAAGATATTCCACTATCAAAGAAAAGCAGTTACATTATCCTCACCACTACACTTCGTACATGCAACGATATATTTGATAAGCAGCTGTTCCATGTTGATTTTGAGAAGGAAATTGAAAAGTGGATATGTTATCAACAGCATGAAATGCATACTCTCGATGATATAGTTTGCTCCGAATACAGCAAAATACTTAACCAAAAGATTGCTGACAACTATTTCAAAATAGTTCTCAAGCCCTCCCCAAAAGAAGTCACGCCATTCAACATCGGAAAACATATGCTCATCGTCGATAGAGTCAACAGCCGTATATACATCGAGCCTGATGAGAATTTCCTTATAATTAAGAACGGAATGAACAGCGTCCATGATTCAGACTCACTAACAACCGCTCTGTTCAATGAAGGATATCTCCACGTAAATGAGCACAACAGCAAGTGTCACAGGTTACACACCATAAACGCTGAGGGAAGCATACACACCTTGTATTCACACGCAATCAGTTTTGATCTGATCACACCTGAAAACCGTCAACGTTTCGAACTGATCGACAAAGAAGCGTTCCTTTTCAAGTACGATGAGATACCCGAAGGTTTCCTGCCGCTTATCAAAACGGCTGACGGAAGATATGCAGGAAAGATGCTCCGCTATTCCGCCGAAGAGAGCAATATTTACTTCGGTACCGGTAGAACAGGAAGCGGAAAAAGCTGGGCTATTGCGCAGATTATCGTAATGCTGTTTATGTTGGGACATCTTGTTGTGGTGTTTGATGTTAGTGGTAGTTACACAAAGGAAAAGCTTCTGAAAATGCTCCCAACGGAAGTAGTTGAGAAGCTCTTCAAGTTCATCAACGTCGGTGCTGGAAAGGATATGATTCCTGTTGATCTCGGGTCGCTGAGAGGATGTGAAACCCTTCCAGATAAAAAGAGAGCAATATACAGCGTTCTAAGAGCGGCTGCTGGCTCTCTCGACAAGAGTACCTCACGCAAACTGAAAGGCTTCTTATCCGAATATCTCAAGAACAAGGAATACACAATCGACCTTAATGACCTCTGTTCAAAACTGGAAGAAGTACCTGGATTCGGCGCTGAGGTAGCTGACTGCGTTCAGTCAGTACTTGACGATATCGGAGAGATAGGATATGAGGAGCAGACCTGGGATGACCTGTTCTTGCAGGGACGTAAGATAATCGTTATCGACCTCGGAAATGAGGTCGGTGACAGCAACCACCAGCTCCTGGACATGATGGTCGGAAGTCTCTTCAGCTGGCAGATGTCACATGATAATGGCTTTCTATCCATTGCAATAGACGAGCTTATTGATCAGGACTTCAGTACAGGTTCACCACTTCAGACGATAGTAAAACAAGGCCGCAAGTTCCACAATGCACTTATAGGAGCCACGCAGGATTACTTCAACCAGGGTAGTTCAAACCTTGACGTCTTAAAGCAGGCTAACATCAAGAGTTACTGCCGGCCTGGCAAATCTGCGGATCGCGTGGCTCAGATGCTTGGATACAGTAACGCCGCTGCCGCTGGTGTCAATAGCTTCAACCCCGGAGATCAGATTCTTGAATTCTACGGATACAACAGAGACACAGGAGAAAATGAAGCAATTGTTATAAAAGGGAGGGTTGTTGATTTTATCGACACACCCCTTTACAAAAAATTTCTAGAGGAGTATTCCAAGCCACACTATCCACCTGGGTACTATGGTAATGTACTTTAAATACTCTAAGCCCACCTATTAACGACAGTTGATGTTCGCTACATAATTATGCGTTTTGACAGTATGCAATGAACCGGTTATCCTTACTGGGCGCGTTGATGACTATCTCAAACCATACAAGCTCCACTACGGCAATGTCCACTGATTCTTTCTCAGCCTCCTTCGGGAGGCTTTTTTTATGTAAAACTCTTTGCATAGGCTCAAGCCATAATGTCAATTCAGCACAACAATTGATCCATATGAGAAAGTACCGCTATATTCCTTGACTGTCCCCTTTCAATATGTTAAAATATAATCATCAAGGCTTTCCTTAAAGCAACACACAGAAAGGACGGTTTATATGGGGTTCAGAAGGATAATATCGTTCATCACAGCAGCAGTGATAAGCATCGGTACGCTGACAGCACCAGTGACGGTAAGTGCTGAGGAGACGGCCGATACTGGGCAGATCGTGAATGAAACAGAGGTTCAGGGCGGCAACGCCCTCAGTGACATGATTCTCGATACCGCCGATGACGAAGGAGAAGCTGACAGCAATCCGAACAGCGTATCAAAGGTCGTTATAGAGGACGGCAAGGCTGTGGTCAGCTATCACACTGAGGTCGGCTGCGACCTTGTAGTCGCATTCTATTCGGATGACGGTAAGAGGATGTATTCAAGCGTCAGTGCAGCCGTAAGGCCTGTCTATGACGAGGGAGCAGAATATGAGCAGACCTGCACACTCGATATGCCAGAGAATGTACCGGAATACTTCCTTGTGAAGGCATACCTTATCGGTCTCGGTTATGCCCCGATTTCAAAGGAGTACTCTACGAATTACTACACAGAAAGCATCACAGAGGTCAGAAATGCAAAGCCGGATGACTACGATCAGGAGCTTGTTGTCCGTCTGGACGAGGAATCCGACAACAGCTTCCTTGTCCTGCAGGATGACACCGTAGCCATCGACTATGACGGCATTCACAACATCATGGACGTGGAGAAGTCAGACGGAAATATCTACTGCTTCACAAATGCGGACGAGCAGCTCACATCGCTTAAAAAGGGCGATGTGGTCTACTACGGACTGCCGGATGAGATACTGGCTTTCACAGTGAAGAGCATCACTGTCAGCGGTACTGATGTCAGGATAGTCGCAGCTGATGATATGAAGCTTTCGGATGCATTCTCAGTGTACAGGATACAGGAGACTATGCAGGGCACGCCCGATGCAGAGATCGGAGAGACCTACGGCGAAGGCGTGACATATCTCGGACCGGAAACGAATGAAACTCCCGCAGCTATAGATCCCTACTCCGGCAGAGTATTAAGCAAGGCTGAGAGTGAGCCGTATGAAATACCGATCGCATATAATTTTACATGGAAAAACGGATCTCTCAAGGCTAATAATGAAAACCAGGAAACAGATGATCAGGAAAAGAAGGATCAGCTTGACAGATCAAAATACCTTGGCAATGGCTACGGAAACGGTAAATTCTATGGAAAAGTTAACGGATTTGTAGATCTGAAGATCAAGGTCTCAGGAACGCTTTCCATCGAGGTTTTCGGAAGTGATTGCGGACAAGACTACAGCAGCCTTAAAACTGATATCACGTCGGAGCTATCAGGCGGTATGGGTTTTGAAGCTGATGGCAAGCTGATCTTAGTAGGCATGACTTATTCCAAGAGCAAGTTTGTTGCTCTTGTTGGTGTTGGATTACAGTTTAAGGGGAAATTAGAGGTAAATTTCAGCAATATATCTATTACAGATAAGAGAGAGGCGATACTGTACCGTGATGGCATCTCTCCTCAGAGTTTATTCGTTAATCATATCCTTGACGCTAATCTTACCGATCCTGAATTAAAAATAAGGGCGGAAGGATTCATCGGGCTGTATGCCGGAGTGGAGGCTTATATACTGTCCGGTTCAGATAAGATTGGGTTTGAGCTTGAAGGATACGGCGGAATCAAAGCCAAAAGCACTATTATAAGCACGCATAATGATGATAATTCACTAAGCCGGCACACTTGTGCAAACTGTCATCAGGGAACACTATATTTCAGTGCCGATCTGAAGGTAAGTGCAGGCCTTGGCGAGATCTTAGGCGGAAAGCTGAAACTCAGTACATCAGCGTCCGAGATTCTCAAACATGATCCGGATTGCAAGATCACAGATTATTACTATTCCGCCACTTATGGCGACTTCGGATTAAAGAAATGCCCTCATCAGGACTACCGTATCGATATCTATGTGACAGAAAATGGCGATCCTGTACAGGGTGCTGAGGTCATTGTTACAGATGGGGACAATAAAACACAGACGCTTTCTACAAATGAAGATGGTGTTATAAAAGAATACTGGCCGGACGGAACATACAAAATACAGTGTAAACTTGATGATGATGATGAAACGACAAGTATTCCACACTACGGCAGACGCAATACCGTTGAATTCAAGTATACAAAATTCCAGGAAAAGTATTATAGAGATCATACTAAACAGGATGATGACGATAATGAAATAAAAGTCAAGAAGGTTGCTGTCACTTATTCTCCATTTATCATAACGGAAGATGATAGTTTATACATTGTCAATCAGAATGTAACTGGTTATCCTTTAAAATTTAAGGATAATGTTGAATCTGTAAGTGTTTTCGATAATAATATTGCAATCATCAGTAAGGATGGTGGTTTATACATACAAGGTGCGTTCACCGGTAGTGAAGGCGAGAGTATACATTACTTTGAATATGATGATAATACAGGCTATGAAGTTCCTGCTCTGGTAATGAATAATGTTGCATCTGTCGAATTAGGATACTGTAATGTTGCCGCTATAACCAAAGATGGAAGCTTATACACATGGGGTTATAATGAACACGGGCAGCTTGGTAACGGCTCAAAAGAGAACTGCAGTACACCGACAAAAATCATGGATAATGTAGCGTCAGTCAGTCTTGGATGGGGGCACGGAGCAGCAATAACAAAAGACGGCAGTTTGTATACATGGGGCAATAATGAGCAAGGTCAGCTTGGCAACGGCACATATGAAGAAAGTCTTGTGCCTATAAAGATAAGAGAAAATATGACTTCTGTCAGCCTTGGAAAAAATACCAGTGCTGCTATCGATAAATACGGAAATCTTTATACATGGGGAGATAATCGACTTTCACAATTAGGAATCGACGGTTTTTCAGGACATGACTATCCAACACCCTTCAAGATACTTGGCAATGTTGTATCCGTATCCATGGACGAATACAGTGGCGGAGCCGTTACCGGTAACGGAAAGCTTTTCACATGGGGTAATTTTTATTACGGTCATAACTACGACATCTCTAAGATAGCAAGCGATGCTCCTCAAAAAACAATGGAGGGTGTCATAGATGTTGAATTCAGCAATTTCAGGAATCTCAGATCTGTAATAACCGATGACGGAGAACTCCTTATGTGGGGAGATGAATTTTCCAATTACATAGGAAACGAGCTTTCACCTTATAGGGAAGGTATCGGGTATCCTGCAAGAGTTCATATGCCGGACCGTGATAACAATCTGATCATCATAGACAACGTTGTCGTGGACGGACACAATTGCACCGGAGATGTTGTTATACCTGAAGGAGTCACAGAAATAGCAGATGAAGCATTCATAAATCAGTCAGAAATCAGTTCTGTTATGATACCGGATACTGTAACGAGAATAGGCATATCTGCATTTGAAAACTGCGACAACCTGACATGTATTTCTATCCCTGGTAGTGTTACATCAATCGGAAATGAGGCTTTTTATGATTGTGATAATCTTTCCTCAATTGAAGTTCCTGGAAGTGTAGTAGATATCGGATACGAAGCATTTGGTGGGACAAAATGGCAGGAAGAAATCAGAAAAAATAACGGTTTTGTGATAGTAAACGGGATTCTGTTTGATGTATATAATTGCCCGGAAAACGTTGTTGTACCTGATAATGTCCGAAAGATTGGAAAACGAGCATTCGAGCATTATAAAGATTATGAATGGGATTTTCAGAATAGATTATCCAGCACACCGCTCTGCTCAGTTACAATACCTTCCAGTGTTACCTGTATTGAGGAAGAAGCTTTTAAAGGATGTAAAAATCTTTCATCTGTAACAATACCGGACAGTGTGGAAAAGATTGGACAGGATGCCTTTTACGGAACACCTTGGCAGGAAGCAAGGCTAAAGGAAAGTCCGTTTATCATAGTAAACGGAATACTTATCGACGGTAAGAACTGCTCCGGTAATATCACTATCCCGGAAGGAGTGACAAGAATAGGCGACTATGCTTTCGCCGGGAACAATTCTTCCTATAACGAATCGCCAGTAATAACAGTAACGATACCTTACGGAGTTACAAGTATCGGAAACTATGCATTCCAAAGCTGTGGAAACCTTTCTTCTATAACGATTCCTGATAGTGTTACCAGTATCGGCGATTATGCATTTGAGAATTGCAGCTCATTAACTAATGTTTTTCTTCCGGATAGTATAAAAAGCATAGGAAAAGATCCTTTTCTGCGTTGTTCAAATCTCGCTCCTGTTAATATTCCTACAAATATAGAGCATTTTGATAAGAATTCATTCGGACCAGAATGGCTCAGGCAAGAGCATGTGAAAAGCAAAGATGAGCCAATTGTAATAATCGTAAATAACAGGCTGATACACGTAGGATCAAAGGTTTTCAGAGGCGCTGAAGAATATGAAATCCCAGATACTGTAACAAGAATCGAAAACTTTGCTTTTGCCAATATGAGGTATCTTAGCTCTCTGTATATTCCTCTCAGTGTAAAAGAATTTGGCGAAAACATTTTCATGGATTGTTACAATCTCAGAGATATTTATTATCCCGGTACCGAGGAACAATGGAATGCTATTATCAAGGGTAAAGATAACACCAGGTTGCATTTCATTACAGTACACTTCAATTATAGTGAGAACATATTCAAGAATTCTGAACTTGTGGTCAAAACTGTATCTGACACGTTCATCAACTCAGAAAATGTATCTATAAGTGCACAGGCACCTCGTCTATCAGACGCTGACATAACAAGCCCTGTTTCCGAGGTTGCCGACGATACAGGAATGCTGAATGTTAAGTTTGAAGGTCTCATTCCCGATAACGTGTATAATCTGTACTGTATGCGCTCCCGCGTGGACGAAATACCTCTCAGCATTCAGAACCTGCTCTACATTGGCCAGTATACTGCTGACGTAAACGGTGAAGTCAGGGCAGACTTCATCCCGTCAGACTCCGATGAAGAGGCTGAGGTATTCGTGGTAGGTATGGGCGAATATGTTATTGCTCCTGAGCCAATAAGCGGAGAAAAGTACGATCCTAAGGAGACAACACCCGCGACAACAGCTACGGAGAAGCCTGTTACCACTACCACTACGGCAGCTGAAACAAAGCCTGCGACTACAACAACCACGGTGGCTACGGCTAAAACGACGACTACAACGAAGTCCGTTGCGTCAAAGCCCGCAACAACAGCGTCAGTTATAACTACTAAGGCAACAGCAACAACAACTACCATGGCTGCTACTTCTGCGACAAAGAAGGCAACTACAACGGTGACCGAACTCACTACAACAATCACCAAGGCAGTATCGACCACTGCTGTAACTCCAACAACAGCAGTGGAAGGCTCTGCTACAGATACTACTGTCACCACCGACAGGGGACAGGAGACACAGACAACATCGATCGGTGATCTCAACAGCGACGGTGTTGTAGACTCCTCAGACGCCTCAGAGATACTTATGATCTACGCGCAGGTATCCACCGGCGGCGGAGATGTTCCCGAAGAGACTAAGGCTGTAGCCGATATCAACGGCGACGGACTTGTGGATTCAAGCGATGCTTCGCTCATACTTGAATACTATGCCTACGTTTCCACAGGCGGAAGTGACAGTGCGGAGGAGTACTTTGCAAAGACAGCCTGACTGATTTAATAACAATGCCGTATGCATGGATTTTCATGCATACGGCTTTTTTCAGTTTATGCAGGTTTTTCACTGCCAGTTTTTTCTAACAATTTTACTTTATCAAATCATGGCATTAAGACAGAAAGCCGCATAAAGCGGCTCTCCTGTTTTAATGTTCACTTGTATATCCTCTTAGAGTATCCCCGCATCGAGCTTCTGAATATAAATCGCATCTCCGCCGGTGATGCCCTTGACTCCGTCGCAGTCCGCATTAGCCTCGCCCTGCTCCGTAAGTGAATACTTTGACTTATTGGCAACATACTGGAGGACTGCCACTGCATCGGCTACGTTGACTCTTCCGTCGCCGTTGGCGTCGCCTGATGTTTCCTGTATTGCTTCCGTTATAACCGCTGCAGTCGGGGCTTCGGTGGGCTTCTGTGTTGTTGCTGGCGGCATTGTGGGCGCGGCTGTAGTTGTGGTAACTGTAGCAGGTTTGGTGGCTGCCTTGGTCGTGGTGACAGGCTTTGCCGCAGTTGTTGCAGGTTCAGGCGTAGGTGCTGCAGGAACATTGGCGTAGGTGCGGTGTCCTGTCTCTATGCACCATCTGTCAAGTATCTCGCTGCCCTCGAATACATAGACGTCATTGCAGTACTTGCCTGACTCGTTCTTGTGGTCGGAGGTCTTTACGTTGAATGTATAGGTATTTGTTCCGGTGAGTTTAGCTATATTACGTGTCTGCCAGTCAGCGGCGAGATCATCCTGTGCCTTGGCGTCAGTTGTGGCACTTCCCTGAGTCCATACAGGCACGCAAACCTTGGCGACTCTGTTCTGGTCAACCACCCTGACAGTAACAGTATATCCTGACGAGGTCACATTACTGATATCAACAGATTTTATAGCGCCGACACATTTCCTGCCCTCATCATGGCCGAACGCCAGATAGTGGAAATAGTAGTTATACCAGTTATCGCCGTAGGCAGTATCAAGGTCGGGATTCATGGCGCGGTAGTATGCGGGATCGAATTCAGCCGAAGCCTGTCTGCCCTCGTAGACTCCGTGATTTACAAAGTGGAGGAAAAGATCTGTGCCTGAAAATCCTGCAAGATCGGGATTGTGGTCGCGGTAGTAAACGCCGTCGTATACCAGTGATGTGGCGCGTGCTTCCTCACATCCGTGGCTGAGGAAATGATCGTAGGCGGCTGAATAGTCGTCACCGAAAGCAGCGGCAAGGTCGGGATATCTGTCTACATAGTAGCCGAGGTCAAGGAAGACGCTTGCGGCACGTCCCTCTGATATACCGTTGTTTCTCCAGTGTTCATACAGTGCATCATTGTTATCTCCGAATGCGTTCCTGAGATCGGTGTACTTGCTGTAATAGAAATCGGCATTGAAGAGATATGACTCGATATTCACCGGCTGCTCGCCTGTCAGTACAAGCTCCCAGTAGGGATAGGGATCCTCGTTCTCAAGGGTATAGTCGCCTACACTCTTTGCCGCAGCTGTTCTGAGTCCGTCACGCACTTCAACATGAGTGTGTGCAGCAGTAGCTCCTGCATTGCTCTCATGTGCTACAGCCTGTCCGCATGAAACGTGCTGACCTGTACTTACAAGGATATTAGCTGTATGCAGGTAGACTACAGTCTTGTCGTTTGCGCTGTCATAGATAGCGATTGTGCTGAGTCCACCTGAAGCTACTGCAACATTTACGACTTCTCCGTCAATAAGTGAATACACGGTAGCTCCGGCAGACTTAGTGAAATCGATACCTTCATGTCGGCCGCTGGTGTTTTTGTAGCTGTCAAAGTCGCAGCTCACTGTGCCGCTGCTCTGATAAAGTCTTGCTATCAGCTGCTCCCTGATTTCCCCTCTGTCCATTGCAATTGCAGAAGGTGTGTATACATTGATCATCATTGCTGCACAGCTTATAAGCGCGGTCAGTCTTCTCATCATCTTTTTCATTATTCATTCTCCTTTTTATAATAGTATTTTTTTAAGTTGTTCTGCCATTCCCTGCTGTCAGTTCTCTTCATCTTTTCCATGCCGTTCATGGATCCCGGCATCATCTCCCTTCTTCATACTGTCTCCGACAGCATTGCTCAGAACTGTGAGCAGTGCTATCCGCAGTCTGTTTAGGATCAGTCTCAGTAACAGTCCGAGATACCTCAGACCGCTGCGTCCCCTGCCTATCGTAACCACCTCCTTGTCTTGATTTTCAAACAGGTATATGATATACTTGTTTTAGTAAGGCAATTTGGTTTTCTTACTGTAATTATCATACCATGCCCCACATAAAAAGTCGTTAGACACAGGTTGGGGACAAGTTGGGTACAAAACAGAACGGAGGGGATATGATGAGTAAACTGGTATTCAGCACGGTTGCAAAAGAGATCAAGAACGCCATGAGCGAGAAAATGTCGGATCCTGATCTGATCCGTTCGCTGTATGATATTGTCGCAAAACCCGCTGACCTGCCATGCAGGCGAAGCGGAGGCATCCCCGTTGACAAAAAGACCGCAAGTAATATCATGAACAGGAAACCAGGCGGTAACATTCTTACGGACATTCAGCGCTTTGCCTATGAAAAAGAGGTAATAGATGCGCTTGAGGAAACTGTTCAGAAGAATATACTCAGCAATACCTCTGAGGAATCTGTAAAACGACTTGTCCGGAAACTGAGGTCGCTTGTCGAAAATGATCCGTCTATCGAAGAGGAAAAACGTGAAGAGCTGCTCTCCTATGCGAAAAATGATACAAAAGCAAAGTTCATCGGCCATACTCTGCTCTACTCCTTTACAGTCCCGAATGTGGCGGAAGCCGATGCTGTAAAAGGCAGCTTTCTTGCCCGTATCGCCGGATTGCAGAAAGGAAAGATCCGCCATGCACAGAAGAATACCTGTACTAAACTGGCAAAATGGCTTTCAAAAGCAGATACTCAGAAATGGCTGCTTGAAAGGATTGCTGCCATAAAGAACAGCGATGCTGAACTAAAGAAAAAATGTCTGTCTTTATTTGAAGACGATAAGGCAAAAATGCCTTCTGCCCTTGCGGCAAAGATCGGGCAGAAGTTTGATGATTCCGAAGACACAGAATCACTTATGCTTCTGATACTCTGGGCGATATTCGGCGATAATATTTCTATGCTCTCCTTCCTGTATGCGGAGGAAAAGAAAGAAAGTCCTGTTGTGCAGACCTCTGATACAAGGCTTCTGCCGCATCCAGTCTCCGCGACCAAGCACTATATCGGACATGAAAAGCTGATAAAAGATATCCACAGCAGGCTTATGCAGGGGAATCACTTTGTCTTCCTGCAAGGCATGGGAGGTATCGGAAAGACCGAGACCTCAAAGAAGTATGCAGAAGTATACGGCAAGGAATATGATGCGGTCGTATTTGCAGAGTTCAATAGCTCCCTTACTGCACTTTTCAACGATAATAACATTTTCACCTTCATAAAGCCGTTTATCTCCGAGCGCCTGATAAACATTGACGGTACGCCCGAGACGGACGAGGAATTCTATCAGAGGAAGCTGACAGCACTCCGCTGCACCGTCAACGAACGTACACTTATCATACTGGATAACGTTGATGTGCAGGACGATAAACTGCCGGATTTTCTGAACGGTCTCTGTCATGTCATCGTAACTACCCGCTGGGATTATCAGGCGATTTACAACGATGAAACGATAACGGTGGACGAGATCTGCGGTATGGAAGAAGGCAAGGAGATATTCGCAGAATACTACGGCAAGCCCGTCAGTGATGACGAGTATATTGAAAAGATCATAGACTATTTCTCCGGCCATATTCTTGCACTTGAGCTTGCAGCAAAGCAGATGAAAGCAAGCGAACTGACAGCTGAGGAAATGTATGAGAGGCTTTCCGGACACAGCGAGGAAGAGCTTGAAGAAGGCTTCATCGTACCGAATAAGAGCCGCAATTCCCTCAGCATGACACGTCATATCAGACAGATCTTCAATATGACAAAGCTGAGCGAAACACAGAAATACATTCTCTGCTGCATGGCGCTGATGCCGAAAAGTGGTCTGAGCCGGAGAAATGTACGAGATTTCTGTGAACTGAAAAACTACTCTGAGCTCAATAAGCTTGTACAGCTTTCATGGCTGCGTGAGAACGATGATATGATAACGATGCATCCGCTGATAAATGAGACGGTACAGATAAACTTCAGGCCGGATCTGAAGAACTGTTGGAGTTTCATCAGACAGATGACAGAAAAGTATTCCGCCCTGTACTGCTACCATTCCGAGGCAGATGAAAAAACCAGAATCTATACTATCGCGGAACACCTTTATAGTTCATTCCCCGAACCGGAGCTCGATATCTGTGATTTCTATGAATGGACAGAGCTGATAATCTCCCACTGTGATAAACCGGGAAAAGCACTCTCTCTTGCCGAAAAACTTCATGTTCTGTATCTTGAGCAGTATGGTGAGCTTCACTTTAAAACCGTCAGAATGCTTTGCCGTATCGGCTGCAACGAAAGGCAGTGCGGTCGTCTTGAGGGTGCTTATGAACACATTATGAAAGGCAGGAGTATGCTAAAGAAGATCAGTCTAAATGATGATGAATTACTGTACCTTTCAGATGTTGATCTCGTTCTGCAAAGCTATCTCCTTTTTAGATTCAAACAAAGCGGCGATACATCCCTGCTTGATGAAACTGAGGAGTTATGCCGGGAAACTATCAGTATCCGGAATTCACTGGTCAGAATGTATCCGCCTGTTATGACAAGCTGCCTGTCTGCATATCGTGATCTTGCAAGAATAGCTTTACAAAGGAAACAGATAGAGCAGGCAGAGCAATATCTGAGTCTTGCGGAAAAAGAATATCAGAAATGTAAATGCCCCCTGTTTCTTAGTTATCTGAATGTCGGAAAGACAGAATATGCCACTGCTGTCGGACAATACAATGCTGCCATCACTTTTCTCGAAGAAACCATTGATATCCGCCGCAGATATTTTGATAGTATGACAGGGCAGTCTAATCTGAACATCATCGAACTGACACTACAACGTGCACAATTGTATGAAATAACAGGTAACACAGATAAGGCTTTAGAAATATATCATCAGCTGCGGGATGCTGTTTCTTCTATGCCATATTTCAATAAGATACGCGATAACATAAACGAACAGATCGACAGGATCAGGATACAATAATACAAAATGCTCCATGACCGAATCTATTCATCGGTCATGGAGCATTTTGCTTTGTATATAACTCTATAAGAATAATGAAATATATTGCTTCCTGAGGTTCATGTTAACATCGGGGGATCAGCCCCGAATTGATATTGGTTTAATATTTCAATTAGTGTAAAATTGGTGCACTAAATGCAAAAATTGCACATAATCAAAAAATATAACTGCTCGCAAGATGATGTTCAATCAGTCCTGAGAGCAGTTATTCATGTCCGGTATTCGGCTATATTCAGGCAAAAGTAAAAGGCACTGTATTTTGCAATACAGTGCCAAAATTCTGGTTGCGGCGGCTGGATTTGAACCAACGACCTTCGGGTTATGAGCCCGACGAGCTACCTAGCTGCTCCACGCCGCGATATTGTATTTTCTGTCGTCCGTCTCACGTTTTGTATGTTTCATCAGACGACTTACTTATTATACCATCTCGGGAAGTATATGTCAATAGTTATTTTATATTTTTTTATATTTTAATTATATCCCGTGTTATATATGCGCCCGGATGCTTTGATTCGCTTGTTTTTCTTATATAGTTTTCAACCGGGGTGCTGGTTTATACCGGTGCAGATAGTGGTTTAGATCTGGACCATGTTTGCGCAGACTGTTGTTTATCGGTTAGCGGAGTTAGCTGGTTTGCTTACACCTGTTCGGTTTTGGCGGATTCAAAGGGAAGGCGGGTCAGAGTGGCTCCGGTTTCGGATATATGTCGGCAGGTGTTTTCTGCGGGCAGGTGGTATAGTGATTGCCGCTTAAATTATATGCTGCCGGAGGGCTGGTTTATACCGGTGCAGATAGTGGTTTAGGTCTGGACCATGTTTGCGCAGTCTATTGTTAATCGGTGAGCGGAGTAAGCTGGTTTGTTTACACCGGGTCGGTTTTGGCGGATTTATAGGGGAGGCGGTTCAGAGCAGCTCCGGCTTCGGATATGTGCCGGCAGGAGTTTTTCTGCAGGCAGGTGGTATAATTATTGCCGCTTATATTATATGCTGCCGGTGGGCTGGTTTATACAGATGCTGAAGTCTTCCGGTGCGCCGTATTTGCTTCGTATTCCCCGGATGCTGTCTTTGTATGAATAATAGGCGGGCAGCCGGATCATACACAGTATTCCGGAGTTGATGAGCGGTTGCCCTATTTCATGGAGTCTGCTGTCATCTCCCGCTTTATCCAGTTATCAATAAAGTCCATCTGTCCGGCTGTATGGAACCAGTGCTCGCCGTCTTCCATTACAGTAAGTGTGGCTCCGGTCTTCGCGGCGAAGGCTTCCGCAGTGACGGGTGGTGCAAGAAAGTCCTTGCTGCCGCAGAGAATTGAGGTGCGGATATGCCAGTTTATCGGGTTCTCACGGACATAGGTCAGATAATCCCACGAAAGGGTCTCCCCTGCTGCGGTATGTATCTCTCTGCGGCTGCGGAGAGTATCCTCACTTATCCCCTCCTGCTGCATCATGCCTTTGATAAGGGCTTCCATATCGACTACCGGAGAGATGAGGAATGCCTTCGCTATGGGCTTAGCCGCAAGGGAATGCAGGGCAAGGTACGCGCCGAGGCTGTTGGCTATAAGTATCACGCTGCCGAAGGAGGCGGTCATGCTGTCGAAAAGCTGCGGGAATTCCTCCTTTGCCTCCCACGGAGTCTGTGAGATATAATCAAGGCCTTTGACGGTGCTGTCCGGGAAGAGCGCCCTATAGTGCTGCGCTTCGGTTGGAGTTCCGCCTTTGCCGTGGATGTATATTACGATCTGTTTCATAAGAAAACTCCTTCTGTAGTATTTACCCCTTTTCCGCCAAATGGCGCAGCTGTCACATAGCTTGCCGCCCGGTCTGCCGGGGTGTCCGGCCGGATGATACAGGCGGACAGATCATGGGATCCATAACGCGCAGATGCAGCTCTCAGCGCTTTTTCAGCTTTGCAGCGATACGCAGGCTTGCTTCGGTGTGCATTATCCAGTGTCTTGAAAACGGCATTCTGAGAAGCCCCTTAATATTCTTACCGCACCAGTAATCCACCAGCCATGCAGCTTTTTCATCGCTGCTCACTACATCCAGCAGGAGCAGATTCTCCCTTCGCTGTGCAGATATCCTGTTCTTAATATCCTCAAAGCGCAGGCTCTTAAGCATCTGACCGGTGCTTTCCATGACCTCAGCCGAATAGTTATAGAGTTCATCGATATCGAGCTGAGCCGAAAAGCCGGCTATCTCCCCGCCGGTAAGTTCGTTTCCCGTTGTTATGACAGGAGAGTTGATGCGCTCCTTGTAACCGCCCGAAAAGAATACCTGTTCATCGCCGCATATAAGCGTATGCGCTACGATATCCTCGATGCGGAAGATATGCCATACGGAATAGGCAATGGTCTTGCTGTGATAGCCTTCCGCATTCTTAAACGGCATTGCATTGAAGTCCTCCCGTTCCAGCTCGCTGCGGAAGGACATGAGTACATCCATAAGCTGTATGCGAAGCTCCAGAAGCGTTTCTATACCCTGTCTGAATGAAGACTCTTTATCTGTCTGCTTCTGAAACTCCTTGTTCAGTTCCGACCATTCCTTATTCATAACGTTCTCCTGTGCTGCGGTAACCTGCCGGTCACTGCATTATGATATCCTCAAACTTCGCACGTATGGACTTCGCAAGTGCGGCCGGGGAAAGGTGTATCTGAGTGCCTATGCGGCCGCCGCTTATGAAGAACTTCTCAAGCCGCTCTGCTGTATTGTGTATCACGGTCGGGAACTGCTTCTTCATGCCGATGGGTGTGCAGCCGCCACGGACATAGCCTGTTACCTTGTTGATGTCCTTTACGTGTATAAGCTCGACTGACTTCTCCCCTACGCTGCGGGCTGCCTTTTTAAGGTCCAGCTCGAGTGCCACCGGGACGAGGAAGCAATAGAACGCTCCGGTTTTTCCCTGCGCAACGAGTGTCTTGAAGGTCTCCTCAACAGGCTGGCCGAGGGCCTCGGCTACCGTTACTCCATCGATGAATTCATCGCATTCGTATGTCCTTATCTCATAGTCTATCTTGTTCTTGTCAAGAAAACGCATTGCGTTGGTTTTAAGCTCCTTTGCCATTTCCATGACCTCCTTTTTTACTTCCTATATTATACCATCTTTCATCACCTTTGTCCACCGCCCCGTGACAGCTGTATTCTACTCTTACATGGTATCTCTGACAGAATGATATTGAGGGCTCCGCCCTCAAACTCCCGCCTAAGGGACACAGTCCCTTAGGAATCCCAATGCAAAATCCCCCCTCCCCATAAATGGGGAGGGGGGATTTTGGAATGAGAGTCCAGAGAGGCTCTGCCTCTTTGGCAGGGGTGCGGGGGCAACGCCCCCGCTGTCTTTCCGCCGGAGACACTGTATAAGAGTAAACACGGCTGTCATGAGACGGCGGACAGATATTGACAAATAGCGGCGGTGGTGATATAATTTTAACATACACAACTGATATACTATCAGTCATGTCATTTAATCGTTATACAAAAAGGAGTAAACACTATGTCAGAACAGACAGCAATTCAGCAGACATCCGGCTCAGGCATGAAGGTGCTTGACAGGAACGCGCTGAAATACATCGTTATCGTGGCGATGGTCATCGACCATATTGCATGGGCTTTTCCGGAGCAGCTCGGCAGCACGCTCTGCGCTGTCATGCACTTTATCGGAAGACTTACAGGCCCGACCATGGCATTCTTCCTTGCCGAGGGCTACAAATACACCTCCGACAAGGGCAGATATCAGGCAAGACTTGGAATATTCGCTCTTATCTCCTGGATACCCTTTGTCTTCTTTGAGATATCGCCTAACATAATGGAGAACCTTGCGATGTTCTTCCTTCAGAGCGTTATCTTCACTCTCTTCCTCGGCATCACGGCACTGAGGATATGGGAGAGTCAGAAAACGCCTGAGGCTGTAAAGATACTTGCCATCATAGGACTCTGTATCTTCTCGATCATCGGAGACTGGCCGATAATGGACGTACTCGGACCCTTCTTCCTCTATGTCTTCCGCAATAACAAGCCGGCAAGATATGTCTCTGTGGGTCTCGTCTACGGATTTTTCAACCTCATAACCTTCCTCGGCCCTGACGGGAATGGCGGATGGACAATGGATTTCGCCGGAAAATGGTACAACTTCGGTATTCTTCTCGTTCCTGTCATGATATGGCTGTTCTACAACGGCAAGGGCGGAAAGAAGAGTGCATTCAACAAGTGGTTCTTCTATATCTTCTATCCGGCTCACCTCGTTGTGCTCGGCATACTCAAGATGATAATACTCAAATGAATCATGACCTCTCCGGTGATAAGAACGGTACGCATAAAGAAGTTTTACGCCATAGTATTTCTGATGTAAGGTCAGAAGTACTATGGCGTTTCTATTGACAGTACAGAGATGATGTGCTATAATTGTTACTGACAAAAATCGGGATTTGTGAGGACGGTTATGAAAGTTTTGTTATGCGAGGATGCAGATTGGCTGCTGTCAGAAGAAGCGTT